>CALQLO010000004.1 GCA_943331445.1 Akkermansia muciniphila | reverse complement strand
GCTACGGCGACGGATTCCGTTTGGGGTACGGAAGGCGGCCATATCCTCTACGGTGACGGCCACGTCTCTTGGTGCTCTGACACCCTGACCACGGGCACGAACTTCTTCACCAAGGCTGATGGCACCACTTCCGCCAGCTGGAAGGATTCCTCGGGCGTGCCTCAGGGTACGACCCCGGCGGCTGCCCTCGTCACTCAGAACTAATTCTGCTCAGCAGAATCGAAAAGCCCTGCCTCGCGGGGCTTTTTTGTTTCCGTTCGTTCCGCGTCTGCCAACTTCGAGGGCGCATGACGAACTTCCGTGCATGGATCCACGCCTGCCGCCCTAAGACCTTGGTGGCGGCCGTCGCGCCCATCGTGCTCGGCGGTGCGGTCGTCTCCGCCTATGCGGGTGCCCTTGGTCTCTGGGCTGAGCCGTTTTTCTTAGTTATCCTCCTAAGCTGCCTCGGCTTCGCGCTCTGCGTGCAGGTCGCCTGTAATTTCGCCAACGACCTCGGTGATTCGCTCCGCGGTGCGGACACGATCGCTCGCATCGGCCCGCGCCGCGCCGTCTCCGCCGGCGATATCACGCCCGCCTCCATGCGCCGCGGCATCTGGATCGCGTGTGCGTTCGCTTTGATCCTTGGTGCCCCCGTCGCCTTGCTCTCGCCATGGTTGCTGCTGGCGGGCCTGCTCGCGATTGCGTGCGCGCTCGCCTATACCCTTGGTCCGTTCCCCTTGGCTTATCGCGGACTGGGCGACGTCTTCGTCGTCGGCTGTTTTGGCGTGCAGGCAACCGTCCTAAGCGCTTGGGCGGTTTGCATGCCAAGTCCAGGCGACTGTGGCTGCAATCCTCCGCCGATGCCTTGGGCGCCCGCTCTCCTCGCCGGCCTCGGGCTCGGCTTGCTCGCCGATAACATCCTCGTCGCGAACAACGCACGCGACTACGAGACCGACCTTGCCGTCGGCAAGCGCACCACCGTCGTCCGTTTCGGCCGCGGCTTCGCGCGCAACCTGCATGGCTGTAACTCCCTTCTCGGCCTAGCTTGCCTCGGACACGTCTTCGGCTGGGCTCCCATGGCCTTGATGCCCTTGGCTATCTGGCAGCACCTCGCCTTTCGCAAGGCCGCCCAGCCGGCCGATTTCTTGCCATTTCTGGGCCGGGCGGCCGGACTGATGCTCCTAGCGACGATCCTGTGCGTAACTGCCACTTGCCTCGGGTGGGTGCCGGCTGGCAGCCTGTGGATGCGATGAGTCAGCCACAGTCACTCGCCGAACAGCTCGAAGCCCTCGTCAACGGGGGTGCTCGTCCGACGTGGGATGAATACTTCATGGCCACCGCCGTGCTGGTCAGTTCGCGTTCCAGCTGCGAGCGCCTGCACGTCGGCTGCATCATCGTCTCGACCGGTAAGCACCCGAACCGACTCGTTGCCGCTGGTTATAATGGTTTCCTGCCCGGTGCGCCGCATGACTCACACATGCGCGATGGTCACGAACTTGCCACGGTGCACGCCGAGCAGAATGCCGTCGCCGATGCGGCCAAGCGCGGCGTCTCCCTTCAGGGTACAATCTGTTATGTCACCCACTTCCCATGCGTGAATTGCGCGAAGATCCTCGCGGCCGCTGGCATCACCGAGGTGCGCTACCGGCACGACTATAAGAACGATCCGCTGGTAGCTGAACTCTTCGCGCAGGCCGGGCTCAAGGTGACCCGACTGACTACCTGATGGCTGGCCCTCCGCCATCGCTCGCGGGGCAATTGCTGGTGTCGCACCCGCAGTTGCAGGACGATAATTTCCGCGAGACGGTAATCCTCTTACACGCCCATTCGGTCGCCGAAGGCACGATTGGGGTGGTGCTTAACCGGCCTTTCGGTCGGGTGCTCGGTCAGATGCAGCCGGATTTCTCGGAAACCTCCCTTGCTGACATTCCGCTGTTTCAGGGTGGCCCTGTGGCGCTGGATCGACTCGCGTTCGGCGGCTGGAACTTTACCGCAACCGGGCAGGCGGAGATTCGTTATGGGATGGGGCAAGAGGAGGCGATGGAGTTGGCCAAAGATGCGCGCTTCAAGCTCTTCGCTTTCATCGGCTATGCGGGTTGGTCTCCGGGCCAACTTGAGAATGAATTACGGATGAACGCCTGGGTCGTCTGCCCCTTCTCGGCCACCACCAATGAGTATGAAGGGGTTGAGCTCTGGAAGAAGCTGTTGGAACTTCATCGGCCGGATTTGCGCGTCGAAGCGGACTCCCCGGAAAACCCCGGGCTGAACTAACTCAGCGTACCCCGGCCAGAAGGATTTCGACGTTCTGCGTGAGCAGTTCGCCGGCTCGCTTCGCATCCGGCGTAATCATTTTTCGGCTGGTGAGTAATTTGCGGACACTGTTGTCGATGGCGTAAAGTTGCCAGCGGGTGCTCGGGAGGAGTGCATGACCCGCCTCCAGTGCGGTCCAACGAATCGGCATACCCTGCCAGGAGAAGTCCACGCGCCAACCAGCGGCATGTTCGCTATCGCCGCTGACGAGCATGGGATAACGTTTCACGAAATCAGGTGCGGTGGCGGTCCGCATGGTCACGGAGACGACGGCAGTCTGGCTACGAACAGCGTCTAGCAGGTTGGCGCGCGTGCGAATGAGCACCGGCATGGGGTCCATGCCCATGAGGTTCTGGCCGTTCCAAAGGCCGTGTAGATTTGGTGATTTCCGATTTTCGGGTTGGACGGAGTACCACGACCCGAAGCTCGTGGAAAGGATGAGGCCGACTTCGAAATGGAGGTGCGCTCGGTCCGGCGTGATGGCGGCGGCCCCGGCAGAAGTGCGCCCCATGAGGCCGATGGCCTTGCCTCGCGTCATGGCTTCACCGACTTTCACCGCGGGGTCGATCTTGGCGAGATGGGCGTAGAGCGTATAGACCAGCAGCTCCGCTTTGGGGTGGGTCAGGACCACGTATTTGCCGTAGGGGCCATTGGTGGCGTTGTTCACGTAGGCGACTTGTCCGTCCATCGCCGAGAAAACTAAATCGAGCGGTTCGCCGGCGGCGTTGCGTGTAGTCGGCCGGATATCGACGCCCTCATGGAAGCGTTGGCCTTCTTCCCGCACCATCCCGAAGGAGCCTGAAAAAGGATTCTCAGAGATGGTGGCCTGCAGGTAGTCTTCCGGCAGGCGGATGGATGCCCGGTCCATGGAGGTGGGCCAGACGACCTCGATGGCCGCCGCCGAAACGGTGCCAAGCAGGGCGACGATGAGCAGAACTGAAGGGAGGCGCGGGCTCACCGAGACTTTTCCGCTTCCATGATCTTGCGCAACTTAAGTGCGGAGATGTTGAGCCGCTTGCTGATATCCATGACCGCTTCGGTGTTGGACATGCCTTTCTTCTCTACGTGGAAAATCAGGTTACCGTCGGTGATGACGGCATCGATGGGCATAATGCCGACGGCCGAGTCATTGATCACCAAGATGAAGTGGCGGCCGATGGCCTCCTTGGTGTAATTCATCACGTCGGTCGCGGAGCGCCGGTCGAGCTGGACGAGCAGGAATTCCTGGCGCAGGTCCGATTCGCCGCTGGTGATGGGGGTCGTACTCAGGATTTCTTCAGCTAGGACGAGTGGGCGGACGAGTACCGGGATGACGATACCGCTGACGGGAAGCTTAAGTTCCTGACGCGATGAATTGGTCGCCGAATTAGGTGCCTCGACATAAACCGCAGCGAGTTCGGAGGGGATGTCTGGCGTATTGCAGCCGACCAGTAGGAGGGTGGCGAGGGCGGCGAGGAGGCGGGAAGAGGTCATGGTAATTATCCGACCAGTAGGTCGAGCGTCGCTCCGACCTGGAGGATATGAGAGGGCTGTAGGTCGAGGGCCGGCACCTGATAGGTCTGCTTGCTCGATGCGTGGACGTAGGTGATCAGGCCGTTCTCGGCCGGGCCGGCGGCTTTGATGATGCGTTTGCGTTCGAGCAACATCGCCAGGATGTGCTTCAGCACGCCCTTGTCGCCCGAGGGGTCATCATTCTCGTCGTAGAGGGAGAGGAAGAATTCTTCCCGCGAAGCAAGCAGTTGGGCGCGTTGCGCCTGTTCTTCTTCGCCGCGTTCTTTGACTTCCCGGGTCCAGCGGCCGAGCAGGATGCCGTCGGGCTTAAAGGTGGCGGCGTGTTCCTTGAGGACGTCACAGCGCTCAATGTTGCCGCCGAGCGGCTTGTAGACGACGCACGTCACGATGTCGCCGACACGGAGATCCTTGCCGGATGCAGCGCAGATGCGTGCGATAGGTTTAACCTGCCAGTCCATGGGCATGAAGAGAAGTCGGAGGGGGCGGGGCGGGCAACCCCATTCCCTCATGGTTTGCGGCTGACTTATTGGTCAGTGGACACAGTCTGCGGGGCATGTCTGAAGCCCCCGCTGCTGGCGTCGCGTTGCTCGTCGTCGACCTCCAGCCGACTTTCTTGAAAATAATGCCCGCGGGGGAAGATTGCCTCCGCCGTTGCCGCCTGGCCGTGTCGGCCGCCCAGCTGCTCGGGGTGCCCGTGCTCTTCACTGAGCAGGTCCCTGCTAAACTCGGCCCGACGCACCCCGTTTTGCTCCAGGCCGCTGGCGAAGGGCGGGCGGTATTCGGTAAGACGGCCTTCTCGGCTTTCGGTGCTCCCGGGCTGGTCGAGGCTTTGGGGAAGATGCAAGTCAGTCAGCTTTTGATCTGCGGCTTGGAAGTCCCGGTCTGCGTCTACCAGACCGCCATGGATGCCCTCCGCGAGGGTATGGGCGTCACGATTTTAGACGATGCGGTGACCGGGCGCCGTGCCGAAGACGTCTGTACCTGCCTGACGGCCTTAAAGGCCGCTGGAGCGCACGTGCTTCCCGTTGAGACCATTTTCTACGCGATGCTCGGCGATGCGACCCATCCGCAATTCCGGGCATTTAGCGAGCTGGTGAAGCAGTCCGCCTAGACTTGGTCGATGGTCAGGCTGGCGGCGGGCACGGCCGCCGCGCTGGTCGGCAATCCGGCCTCCGCCCACGCCGCGAAGGCAATCATGCCCGCATTGTCGCCGCAGTGCTTCGGTTCCGCGATGAGCATGGGCAGGCCGCGTTGTTGGGCGACCGCGGTCAAGCGTGCGCGTAAGGTTCGGTTGTTGGCGACGCCGCCGGAAAGCCCCACGGATTTATAAGTCGATAAGTCCAGCGCCGCGGCCGTCTTGGCGGCGAGCTGGCTGATGATGGCTTCCTGGTAACTCGCGCAGAGGTCGGGCAGGGCTACCGCGAGTTCGGCGTCGGACATCTTTTCGAGCTGGTAGCGTAGGGCGGTTTTCAGGCCCGAGAAGCTCATGCGGAGATCGGCTTTCTCGGGGATGCCGCGCGGGAAGGGGTACTTCTTTACGTCGCCCCGCTGGGCGTGCTGCTCAATCAGTGCACCGCCGGGGTAGGGCAGGCCGAGCAATTTAGCGCCTTTGTCAAAGGCTTCGCCCGCGGCATCGTCGACCGTTCGCGCGATCACGGTGATGCGGAGGTCTTCGTCGAGTTTCACCAAGAGGGAATTACCCCCCGAGATGACGATGCCGAGGTGGGGGAGGAGTGCGGCGCGGGCCACGGCAAAGCCGGTTGGATGCTGGGCATGGACGGCGATGAAGGGCGAATGCACGTGCGCGCGCAGGTGATTCACACCGACGAGTGGCAGTTTCAGGGCGAGTGAAAGGGAGCGAGCCATCGTGACTCCCATGGAGAGACAGGGGAGTAGACCAGGCCCGCGGGTGACGGCGAGTTGGGTGACTTGCGGCAACTCGTCGCGAAAGTCCGCCAGCAGGAGGGGCAGGGCGGAGAGGTGCATCCGGCTAGCGAGTTCAGGCACGACCCCGCCGTATTTCTCATGTTCCGCCGCCTGCGAGCTGATGAGTTCGCGCACAAGTCCGCGGGCCGGGTCGAAAAGCGCCAGGGCCGATTCATCGCACGAACTCTCGATCGCTAGGATCATTCGCCTGCAGTCAGGTCAATTCGGACGACGGCTCAACCCCGATTCGTCTGGCGGAGGGGAAAAGACCGCATAACGGTAAAGTTCGTGGAGCCCGCCGCCCGTCATGACGCCATTGTCGCCTTACTTCGCCTGGAGGCGTCGGGTGGCATGGTGTCATTCGAGCGTTTGGTGGCAGTGGCCTTATATTCGCCTGGCCTTGGTTATTATGCGTCTGACCGTGTCAGGGTAGGCAAGGGGGAGGGTGCGGATTTTACCACCGCCGCGGCCCTCGGCCCGATGTTCGGCCAGTTGATTGCCGGCGCCGCTCGCTCGCTTGTTGGCAACACCCAGACGCATGCACTCGTGGAGGTCGGCGCCGAGCCGGGTCAGACGCATTATGCCGGTGTCGCTTCGGAGTTCGTCGAACTCCGCACGTTCCGATTCGGAGCCACGCCGGATTTTCCGGCCCACAGCGTGTTCGTGGCTAACGAACTCCTCGACGCCCAGCCGTTCCACCGATTCTTGTTCCAAGGTGGCGTCTGGCGTGAACTCGGCGTCAGGGTCGACGGCTCCGCACTGACCGTCGAGCCGCTGAGCGACTATTCCACGCCTCTCGCCGCGGGCTTCGCGCGATCGTTGCCCGTCGCCGAAGACGGTTGGATCATTGATGCGCCGCTGGCGGCGGAAGCGCTGCTGACCAAGCTGCTGACGGCGAGCTGGTCTGGAGCGGTCATCTTACTCGATTATGGTAAGACCATTGCGCAGTGCCTGGAATCGTCGCCGGCGGGAACGGCCCGAGCCTATCGTAACCATCAGCTCAATGGGATGATGCTCGAAAATCTAGGTTCACAGGATCTCACGTGCCATGTCCTCTGGGATCGGCTTGAGCCCGTGCTCATCGCGGCGGGGTTCCAGAATGTAAGGCTCGACCGGCAGGAGGCCTTTTTCGTTAAATTCGCCGCCACGGAGATGGAACGGATTGCCATGTCGGGCGACCCTGAGGCCACGGGGCGACTGCGTGCCCTGACGCACCCGGCTCATTTCGGTGCTAAGTTCCAAGTCTTGCACGGCATTCGGCCGTAACTGAAAGATTTCGGAAGCCACGCTCGACCTCCCGGGAACATCCCCTTTTCTGGGCTGTACCCCTCGTTTCGCCATGAAGTCATCCCTGTTCGCATCGTTCACCCTTTGCCTTGCTGCCTCCGCCTTGCAGGCGGAGACCAAGATCATCCAAGCCTTCGAAGGTGACGGCTTTGATAGCTGGCAGACGACGGGCACGGGTTTCGGCCTCGCCCCCGTTACCGGCAAGGTTGACGGCGTCGGCGGCGAGTTTCGTAACTACGGTGGCAACGCCTTGGTCTGTTCTGGCCATCGCGGCGACGCCGCCACTGGCACGCTGACCTCCCCGCAGCTTAAACTCACGCACGCTTTTCTTGGCTTCCTTGTCGCGGGCGGCAATCACCCCGGCAAGACCGCGGTGCAACTTTTGATTGACGGGAAAATTGTGCGCGAAGCGACCGGGGCGAATGATTTGACGTTGCGTGAAACCGTCTGGGACATCTCCGAATTCAAGGGCAAGACGGGCGTCATCCGCATCATCGATAACGAGGTCGGGGCGTGGGGCCTCATCGCTGCCGACCATTTTGTTTTCTCCTCGGACGCAAAGCCGAATTTCCCCAAGGGCGGACGTCCAAAGCCGAAGGCCGCTAACAACCTTGTGCGGGTGGCCGGCGAGGGTACAGCTGCGCTCATTCCCGGGGCTACTTTCAAGGTCACTGGCGAACATGCCGCCACGGGCGTTTATTCGCCGACCGCGATTTCTTTCGGTAATGACGGTAGCCTCTATGTCGCCGAGACGCACCGCTTCCGCTATGGGGTGGAAGACGACCGCAATAACCTCTTCTGGTATCACGATGACCTCGCGGCCAAGACGACGGCCGATCGCCTGGCCATGCATGAGAAATGGAAGGCCAAGAAGTCTCTCGAATTTATGACGGCCAAATCCGAGGTCATCCGCTATCTCAGCGGAGAGAAGGCCGACGGCACTTTCACCCAATCGAAGGTCTTCGCTGAGAAATTCAACCACGTCCTCGATGGCACCGCCGCGGGCGTAATGACTTGGGATGATAATGTCTACTTCGCCTGTATCCCGAAACTCTGGATGTTGCAGGACGCCAAGAAGGATGGCACCGAAGCCCAGCGTAAAGTCATCGAGGACGGCTTTGGGGTGCGCGTCTCGCTTTCGGGTCACGACATGAATGGCTTCGCCATCGGACCGGACGGTCGCGTCTGGGGTACCATCGGTGACCGCGGTTTCAACTTCACAACGAAAGAAGGGAAGAAATACGACTCGCATAACCGCGGGGCCGTTTTCCGTTTTGAACCCGACGGCACGAACTTCGAAGTCGTGCATTTCGGCTTACGTAATCCCAAGGAGATCGCCTTCGACGATTTTGGTAACGGCTTCTCGGTGGATAATAATTCCGACCAAGGGGATGCCGCCCGCGTGGTCTACGTCGTCGAAGGGGCGGACTCGGGTTGGGAAATGGAGCATCAGGCGATGCATACGTTCCACCGCGAAATTGGCCTCGAGCAGCGACCGCTCTCTCGCTGGATGACCGAGAAGGTGTGGGAGCTTCAAAATCCCGTTCAGCCAGCCTTCATCATCCCGCCTTCAGCCTACATCACTTCCGGCCCTTCCGGCCTGACGTATCACCCGGGGGCTGGCTTCGTCGAAGCCGAGGCCCAGCATTTCCATATCTGTGATTACCGCGGTTCCGCAGGTGGCTCGGGCATCTGGTCCTTTAAGATGGAGCCAGCCGGCGCCGGGATGAAGATGACCGAGTCGCACCAGCTCCTCTGGGGCGTGGCTGCGACCGACATCGAGTATGACTGGAAGGGTCGACTCGTGGTTTCCGATTTTATTACCGGTTGGGAATCCCATGACGCCGGCCGCATCATCACACTCGAAGCGCAGAAGATGATGAAGCCAGAGGCAGCCGCTACCGTGGCCGACCTCATCAAAGGAGGCTTTACGAAGCAGTCCTCGGCCGAGCTGGCCAAACTGCTCTCCCATGCGGACCAGCGCGTTCGTCTCCGTGCTCAGATTGAGCTGACCCGCCGCCCTGATGCGGCCGATCGTTTCGAGGCTGCCACGAAATCCGAGCATGCCCTCGAGCGACTGCACGGGGTTTGGGGTCTGGGTATCTTGGCCCGCCGTGGTGCCGCCATCGCCCCGGGCGAAGCCTTTAGTGGTCAGCATACCCCGGTTGCCCCTCTGGCTGACCGCGTGGCTGCCGCGCAGCGCCTCGTGCCTTTGTTATCTCACGCCGACGCCGAGGTGCGCGCCCAGGCGATTAGGGTGTTGGAAGAAGCCCCGTTGAAGGGCAATGACCTGCCGCTCGGTAAGCTCATCCTCGACCCCTCGTTGCGGGTGCGTTCCTTTGCTGCCATTGCGGCCGCTCGCCTCGGAGCCGATAAGTATCTGCCGGAAGTCCTCACGATGTTAAAAGAGAACGCCGATGCCGATCCGATCCTCCGCCACGCCGGTTCCTTCGCCATCGATCATCTTTGCAAGTCCGCCGAAGCCTTCGACGCGGTCGCCAAGGATGATAACGCTTCTGTGCGCCTCGCCGCCGTCATCACCCTGCGCCGTCGTCTGGATCCTTCCGCCGCTCGCTTCGTGAACGATAAGTCCACCGTGATCGCCGATGAGGCCATCCGGGCGGTGCACGATCTCGGGCTTGAGCCTGGCCGCCCAGCCGTTGCGGCGCTGATCGATGATCTCGGTTCACGTCAGTGGACGACCTTCATGCTGCGCCGCCTGACGCACAGTGCTTTCCGTTTAGGCGGCGAGAAAAATGCCGCGCGTGTGGTGGCCATCGCTACCAACGAGAAACTGCCGGCCGAGGCCCGGGCCGAGGCCTTACGCCTGCTCGCACAGTGGACCAACCCTTACCCGGTCGACCAGTCCACGGCCCATTGGTCGCCGCTCCTTCCGCGCGACGTGAAAGAACTCAGCCCTAGCCTGAGTGCCGCCTTGCCGGCCCTCTTGAAGGGCGATTCCGAAACCCTCCGCGCCGCCTTGGAATTGGTTGAGCAATATCGACTCGAGGTCGCGTCACTTTCGAATGAGTTGCTCGCCAGCCTGGTCGCTAACCCGAAGCTCAGTGGCTCCGCCCGCGCCAAGGCACTCGAACTCTGGTTAGAGCGTAAACCGACCGACCTGACGGTAATCGCCGATCGCTACTCCAAGGATAAGCAGGATGAAGTGGCCATGGTCGCGATCGGTGCGCTGGCGCATCTGAATCCGGCCCAAGGACTCATTGAGCTCTCCAAATCAACGGCCGCGGGATCCGCTGCGCGCCGCCAGGGTGCTTGGAAAGCCCTGACTAAATTACAGGCCCCCGGCGTCGAAGCTGTCTTCATGGAGAGCCTGCAGGCCTTGGAGAAAGCGAAGGGCATCTCGCCAGCGGCCATTGAATTACTTGAAGCGGCCGCTGTCCGTTCCGAGCCAGGAGTGAAGACCGCGCTCGTTGCCGTCCAGAAATCACTGGCGGGCGGCGACGACAAACTCGCCAAATGGATGCCAGCCATGGAGGGCGGTAATGCCAAAAATGGCTTCGCGCTGTTCCAGGCCTTGCCTGCTGGCCAGTGTCTCCGTTGTCACCGCGCTTCGGATGATTCCCATGCCGCCGGCGGTGAAGCCGGTCCGAATCTCGCGGGCGTCGCCAAGCGCGGTGACCGTCGCTACTTGCTTGAATCCATCGTGAGCTCCTCGGCAGTCGTCGTTGCCGGTTATGGCACGGTGAATATCGACCTCGTGAATGGCGGCACTCTGGTGGGGGCGCTCATCAAAGATGCTCCGGATGCCGTCGATATCGATGTCGCGGGGAATCGCTGGCGAGTGGCGCGCAAGGATATCAAGTCGATGACCGCACCTGTTTCTGGTATGCCTGCACTTGATGCCGTGCTCACCCTGAACGAAGTGCGCGACCTCGTCGCTTGGTTGGCCACCCTCGAAAAGGCACCCAAGGCCAGCAAGCCGATTGAGGCTAAGCCGTTGGATATTTCGACCATCAAGCCGGTCGCCGCCGCCGCGGGCGTGGACCCAGCCGTCATGGCCGCTGGCAAACAGGGCTTTATGTTGTGCATGGCCTGCCACGGGCCGAACGCCGAAGGCACCGTCATTGCGCCGCCCCTGGCCAAATCGAACTGGGTCAATGGCCCGGTCGAGAACCTGATTCGCATTCAGCTGCGCGGGCTGCAGGGTCCGATTAATGTCTCGGGCAAGGCTTACACCACGCCGGTACCGATGCCCGCTCAGGCCCAGCAGACCGATGAGCAGATCGCCGCCGTCCTGACCTACGTCCGCAATAGTTTCGGCAACTCCGCTCCGGCCGTGAAGCCAGAGCAGGTCAAGGCCCTGCGGGGTGAAGTCGGTAAGCCAGTGCTGACGGAAGCCGATCTCACGCCGACGAAGTAAGTAAACGACCATGAGCCAGCCCGGTCTTCGCGAGAGGGCCGGGCTGGCTCATGGTCGTAGGTTTCGGCGGATAGCGGTTGGCGGTTAGCGGATAGTAAACGCGGCAAAGCAAAGGGGGACCGGAGACCGGGAAGGATGCTGCGGATATTATGAGCCCCAGCTAATCATCCGGTCTCCGGTTCCCCTTTGCCGCTTTGCCTTTATCTAACCGCCAACCGCTGGCCGCTAACCGCTGGTTGGGTGACGACGTCGCGTCGTCTCCCAACAAAAAGCCCCGGCGGTTGCCGGGGCTTTGGTCGGGAGATGACGGTCGCCTTAGGCGATCGTGACTTCCTTCGTGAGGTAGACGTCCTGAATCGTGTGCAGGAGCTTCGCGCCTTCTTCGATTGGACGCTGGAAGGCCTTACGACCCGAGATGAGTCCCTGGCCACCGGCGCGCTTGTTAATGACGGCGGTCTTGACGGCTTCGGCGAAGTCGTTGTTGCCCGAGGGGCCGCCGGAGTTGATCAGGCCGATGCGGCCCATGTAGCAATTGGCGACCTGGTAGCGGGTGAGGTCGATCGGATGGTCGGAGGCGAGGTCGGTATACATGCGCTTGTCGATCTTACCGTACGAGGACTCGGTGGCCTGGATGGCGAGGTAGCCGCCGTTATTTTCCGGAAGCTTCTGCTTGATGATGTCAGCGCAGATCGTGACGCCGAGGTGGTTGGCCTGGCCGGTAAGGTCGGCGGACACGTGGAAATCCTTCTCCTTCGTCTTGAAGGCGTTGTTGCGGGTGTAGCACCAGAGGACGGTGGCCATGCCGAGCTCGTGGGCCTGCTGGAAGGCGTGGGAGACTTCGATGATCTGGCGGTTGGTCTCGGCGGAGCCGAAGTAGATGGTCGCACCGACGGCGGCACAGCCCATGTCGGCGGCCTGCTTCAGGGTGCCGTACATCACCTGGTCACCGACGTTGGGGTAGGTGAGTAACTGGTTGTGGTTGATCTTCACCATGAACGGAATCTTGTGCGCGTAGCGGCGGGAGACGCTGCTGAGGACGCCGAAGGTGGAGCAGACCGCGTTGCAACCGCCTTCGATGGCGAGTTTCACGATGTTCTCACCGTCGAAGTAGATCGGGTTCTTGGCGAAGGAGGCGCCGGCGGAGTGTTCGATACCCTGGTCGACCGGGAGGATCGAGACGTAGCCCGTGTTGGCGAGGCGGCCGGAGCCATAGAGGCGCTGGAGGTTGGCCAGGACGCGGTTGTTGCGGTCCGAGGCCGAGAAGGCGTGATCGACCCAGTCCGCGCGAGGGGAGTGGATCTGCTCCTTCTTGATCTTCGGGTTATTGAACCCGAGGAGGTTTTCGGCTTCGGTGCCGAGGTGCTTTTGGATTTCGCTGTAGTGGCTCATGGTGCTTGGGAAGGGGGTGGCGTTTTTTCGAACAGACTAACCCAAAAGGGGGAGTCGGAGGGCGGGCTTCAAGCCATAATTCAGAAACCGCCGTAAAAGCGGCGGCCCCTGGCGTGGCTTGCCCGAAAAACGGCGGGGGATGACTAAATCTGCCAATCTTCACCCGAGGCGGATGCCGGCGGGGGGAGGTCGGGGTGCGGGGCGGTGACGATGCGCAGGACGGCCTCACCGCCGCCGGCGAGTTCCCGGGCGCGGCGCACGGCTTTGGCGAGGGCTGCGGTGGGGTTCGTCTCATCCCAGGGGATGACATTTTCGAGGCCCACGGCTTGATCGAGGCCGGCATTGACGATGATTGTCATCGTGGAGGGCTTGGCTTCGCAAAGGATCAGGTGTCGGCCATCCGATTTCAGGGTGTCGGCGAGATCACGCAGAAGAAGGACCCCATTCGCATCCAAGTGGTGGGCTTCACGGAACTTCAGCACGAGCACCTTGAGATTCGGGTCGGCCGAGGCGCGGCGGAGGTGTTCGTGGAAGGCTTGGGTGGCGCCGAAGTGCAAACTGCCCTCCACGTGCAGAATTGAGATGCCGGTGGAAGCCTGACCTTTGGGGCGCTCACGCAATTCGCCCGTCTCGGAGAAATCGTATTCCACCACTTCAGGTTGCGAGGTCTGCCGAAGGTAGAAGGCCACGGCGACGGCAGTGCCGAAGAAGATCGCCACATCGAGCGGTGCGAGGAGGGCCGTGGCAAAGGTGGCGAGGAAGACCGTACGATCCTGGGCGCTGGATTTCAGGATAAGTTTAATCGCCGAGAAGTTCGCCAACTCGATTTCCGCTAGGATGACGAGTATCGCGAGGGTCGAGAGCGGGACGAGGGCGACGACTGGCCGGGCGATAAAAAGTGCTGCGAGGATGAAGGCACCGCAGAGCACGGAAGCCAGTGCGGTGCGCGCACCGCTGGCGACATTAAGCGCGGAGCGACTGATGGAGCCGGAGGCGGCCATCCCGCCGGTGAAGGCGCAGGCGACATTCGCCATGCCGAGGCCAAAGACTTCCTGATGGAGATCGGACGGGCGTCCGGTCTTGAGAGCCGAGGCACGGGCATTGGCAGTGCCTTCGATCACAACGAGCACCGCGAGGGCTAGCGCCGGGGAGAAGAGCGTTGAGAGCGTCTTGGCGGAGAAGTCCGGCAGGTGTAAGGCGGAGGCGGCTTTGGCGGCGTCGCCGACATAGCGCACCAAATCTCCCCGGCCGCCTTGGTTGGCGGCGACGTTCTGGGCGAGGATTGCCCCGAAGGTCGCAAGGACGACGGAGCCGAGAATCGCTTTGCCTGCTCCGTATTTTGGGCGGAGGAGGAAATACGTGATGGCGGTGATGATGGCCAGGCCGAGGTCAGGATTTGTGATGAGTGCTTTCCCCATCTTTACGATATCCCAGAGCACCTCAGGCAAGCTACTCGCCACGTAGTCCTCGCCCATGCGAACGACGGTGGGGAGTTGCAGGGCGATGACGCGCAGGGCGGCCGCGGCGATGTAAGCAGAGATGACTGTGCGCGGGACGAAGTCGGCGAAGCCGCTCAGACGCAGCCATGAGGTGAGCAGCAGGAAGAATCCCGCCATAAGCACCAGCGTCGGTAGGGCGGAGGCGCGCAGCTCCGGGGTAATGGCTCCCAGGGTCGCGAAGGACCCCAACAGCAGCGCGGCGGAGGCGTTGGTCGGTCCGGCCGAAAGATTGGCGGATCCGCTAAAGAGCGGGGCCACTGCGGCGGCGACGCCGCACCCGACGAGTCCGCACCAGATGGGCAGGCCGGCCTTCATGGCAAAGGCCATCGACATTGGGAAGGCGAGCAGGGCGACGTTGAGCCCAGCGACGGTATCGGCCTTGAACGATTTACTATCCATCGTTCGGATGACTCCGCCGATGGGGAAGAGCCGGGGGCGGGGCAGGGCGATTACCTGGCGACCGAAAGAGCGGAGCGTGGAAAGGAAACTGAGTAAGCCGCTGAGCACGTCCCGTTTGTTGGCCAGTGGGGCGGGGGCTTCAATCGATTTCTCGCTCAATCGAACGCTTCCGGGCAGAGTTGCGTGATCAGCGATTGCTGCAGCAGTCCAAAGCAGGCGTAGCAGGCCAACGCGTGGCGTTTTTCGGTGGGAAGCGAGTCGTCGTCCAACTCGTCATTACTTTCGAGCTGGGCATCGGTGATATCCGCAAAGACGAGGTCGCGCAGGGCGAGGCGTACCGCCGAGAGCGCGCGGAGGAAAGCGTGGGCTTGGGCGTCGTTCTTGAGGATGACGACCGCGGGGTCGCCCTTCGCGTTCGTGAAGGCGGCCGCAAGCAAGCGGGCCTCCTCGGAGGCTTGGGCGGAAAGGGTTTCGGTCCAGAATCCGGCGACCTCCACGTCGGTATCAGGAATGTTGGCTCGATTGACCGCCACGCGCGCGGCCGCGGGTGCGATGAGGCGCAGAAGGTCCGTGAGCACCGTGCGGGCTTCCGCGGTCATACTGAGGCGGAGTTCAGGCATCTTTTTCGAGGAGGGCGTTGAGGTGCCACTGCTGCAGTTCAAGGGCGAGCATCTCGGCGCGTTCGCGATCGCCGGTCCAGACGGTGGCACGCCCGTCGACATGGACGGCGCGCATGAGCTTCTTGGCTTCGGCGGAGTTAATGCGGAGTACGCTCATGAAAGCGACGACGACATAACCCTGATAATTAATCGGATCGTTGAGTACGACCACGTTCCACTTCGGCGCTGCTGAGACCAGGGTCTCAGTCTTGATCTCGGGTTTGATTTTCGGCTTGGCCATCGGGGCTCAGATCTGTCCGTGAGCGTAGGGTCTCGCGGAGTTTCCGCAAGCCGTCGATGAGCTCCGCCGTCCGGGCTTTGGAACCTGGGTCTGCGGGTTGCCGCTCGATCGTATTAGCTAACTTGGCTAGGCTAGCACACCCCATGAGGGAGAGCATACCTTTGACGCCATGGGCTTCCCGGCTGAGGTTTTCGGCGGAGGCGTCTAACTGCATCGCGCCCAGTCGCTGGATAAACTGTTCCGAGTGCCGAAGGAAGGCCCGGGCAGCGCAGCGGAGGTCTTCGGCTTCCTCGGCTTCGGCTGAGGCCAGTTGGGTGGCAAACTCGTCCTCCCGGACGGCGTCTTGGGCGACCTCCTGATTGGCGGCCAGAAGTTCGAGTTTTTGGAGTAATTCCGCGCCTCGGACGGGTTTGGCTAGATAAGCATCGAAACCGGCCGCCTCGCAGCGAGCTCGGTCAAGTTCCTGGGTCATGGCGGTCAGGGCAAGTAAGGCCGTCCGGCGCCGGCCACTGGACTTTTCCTCGGCTCGAATGGCGGTGGCGACGCCTAGGCCATCAATAATGGGCATCTGGATGTCGAGAATGCCGATATCGAATTCCTTGGCGCGCCAGAGCTCGAGGGCGGCGGACCCATCGACCGTGGCGCTGACATCATGGCCGGCCCGGCGGAGGCGGGCGCTCGCGACTTCCCGGTTCACTTCATTATCCTCGGCGAGCAGGATGCGCAGGCATCGCTGGGCTGGCCGACGATTGGCGGCCATCGAGGGGTCGCCATCGGCAGGGTTTTCGGTGCTAAAGCGTGCCCAGAGGGCGGTCAGGGTGACGGGGCGGAAGAGTTGGGCTTGGCTGCGGAATTCCAGCTCCGATGAGGTGACGAGGATGATTTGTTCGCGCGGGATGGCGGGAAGGCGTGGGCTAACATCTTCTGGCAGGTCGATGACCGCACGGGTGAAGGGGTGCGAGGTCGATGCGGAGGCAGCCCAGACGGCTTCCGCGGATTCATACGAATCGCATTCCTGACAGGTGGCACCCCAGGAGGTCAGGCATTGGTTGAGCCACGTGCGAATGGCGGCATCGCCAGCGACCAGGAGGATGCGTTGCGATGAAACTTCGGGCTGCGGCGGGGGTACGAATGCCGGGTTGGGCTCGACCATCACCGTGGCGATGAAGGAGCTGCCTTTGCCGACTTCGCTGATCACCTTCATGTAGCCATCCATCGCCTGCGTGAGACTCCGGACGATGGTCAGGCCGAGACCAGTGCCACCAAAACGGCGGGTGGTCGTGGCATCCGCCTGCGTGAACGGCTCAAAGATGCTTTCGATGCGATCGGAGGGAATGCCGATACCTGTATCCTCGATGGTGAGTTGGGCGCGCAGTCGCCCGTTACGTTCCTCGAATTCCAGATGGGCATGGACGTGGCCGTTCTCCGTAAACTTGACGGCGTTCCCGACGAGATTGGCGAGGATGCGCCGAAACTTCATCGGATCGCCCAGCACGGATTGCGGGGAGTCGGCCCGGCACAGGGCGGCGAGTTCGACCCCTTTACGGCTGGCTTGGTGTTGGAACTGGGCGGTGACTTCTTCGAGGGCGCGTACCGGATTGAATGGGATGCTTTCGATACTCACGTTGCCGCGGTCGAGGCGCGAGAAGTCGAGCACGTCGCGCACCGTATCCTCCAGTTCCGCGGCGCAGTTCTGGATTTTCTTGAGGACGTCCGGGAAAGGGCTGCTGGGGGCTTCGAGGTTCGTCTCGCAGAGGCCTTGGATGGCGTTGATCGGGTTGCGGATCTCGTGTGTGACGTTGGCGACGAACTGCCACTTGGCGGCGGCGACTTCTTCGGCCTTTTCTAGTGCGATGCGTAGGCGGTTATGTTCGTCGACGGATTCGGTGATATTGACCGCGAAGGTGAGCAAGCCGTTTGGCAGGCCGCCGCCGCCCTTGATGCGCTCATGGACCACGCGGACTAAGCGGGAGCGTCCGTCCAACGTTTCAAAATGCATGACCGCATGACGGACACGCTGGCCGGTGCGGATGACTTCCTCGTCGAATTGTTTGAACTGCTCGGCGGTCCGTCCGGAAAGGATGTCGGTGAGCGTCAAATCCGCGACGAAGCCGCGGTAGGGCATGGCCAGGAATTCATCGAGGCTGCGGCTCGTGTGGAGGATGCGCCCTTGGATGTCGCGGAAGATAATGAAGTCCGGCGAGTTCTCGATGAGCGTCCGGGCGAGGCTCATGCCGGAGCGCGGCGTGAGGAGCGGGGCGCCGTTGACCTGAGGGTCGTCAGCAAAGATCACCCAGACTTGGCGGTCTAGTCGGGTGTCTGGCTGAAGGATGATCTTAAAGGCGCGGATGGGTTCCCCTTGGCGGTTATTGCGCAGCTCCAGCATGCCGCTCCAGGCGGACCAGCGGGCGGCCGAGTGGAGTAGGGTAGAGACGGGTAGGCCGTTTTCCAGTTCGAGGAAAATTTGGTCGATCGCGAGGCCCGGGGCGACTTTGCGACCAGTGGCGCGTTCAACGAGGGAGTTCGCGTACAGGACTTCGCCCTTACGGCTACAGACCAAGAAAGGCCAGGGCAGTAGGTCGGGTAATGTCGAGAGGTCCGCCATCGGAGGGGCTTAAAGGTTAAGCCGCGGCCGGCCCGAGCACAATATTCGTTCTCGTGAGGGAAAGGCTCTAAAGGCGAGGGTTGGGGGTGGGCCGAGGGCTAAGGCCGGGGTGCCCAGTGGGTGTGTATGTGTTAAGTGGATACGCCTGCCGGCGGTCGGCCAACGGACGACCCCGGGGTTACCGGGGTCGTGTCTTGCTTTTGGTGCTCAGGAAGGGACTTGAACCCTTACGCTTTAGGGGCACTGGAACCTGAATCCAGCGTGTCTGCCATTCCACCACCTGAGCATTAAAGCGGATAGGTGAGCAAAGGGTTCGCTCCCTCTCTGTCAAGGTTAGGGCTGGGGCCGCGAGCGCAGCATGTAGACGCAATCGAGTTTCTGGCCGAATTTGCGTCCGACGCCGCGCAGAATGCCGCTTTCTTCGAAGCCGAGTGTGGCGTGAAGTTGGCGGCTGGCGGCTTGTTCGCCGGAGATGCGGGCGACTACTGAATGGTGGCCGAGGGCGTCCGCGAGGCGCAGGAGTTCCTGGAGGACCTTCTTGCCGAGGCCTTGGCCGTGATGGGCATGGTGGATGAAAACCGAGTCCTCGACCGTGCCCGACCAGCCTTGGCGGCTATTGTAGGTCGAAAGCGAGCCCCAGCCGAGCACTTGCCCTGCGGATTCGATCACAATGGCAGGGTGGGCTGGCCCGCGGGCCTTGAGCCAAGCTGCCCGGCCTTCGTCGGTTTCCTCGGTGAGGTGCCACGTGCAGGTACTTCCGCCCACATAGTGGTTATAGATAGCGTTAATCGCCCGGATGTCGGCCTGGGTGGCGGGGCGGATGCGCGTTTCCATGGGCAGAAACATAGGCAATGCAGAGAACTGCGTCCAGCCTTGGAAATCCCGTTGACAGTCGACCAAGGGTTACCTTTGTTGGCCGACCTGCCGTTGCTAAAACGGCTCTCCCGACCATGAAAGTCTCCTCCTCCCTCAAGTCGCTGAAGAAGCGTCACCCGAATTGCCAAGTAGTTCGCCGCAAGGGCCGTATCTACGTGATCAACAAGACGCACCCCCGCTACAAGGCGCGTCAGGGCTAACCCTTAGCAAACACCTTATTTTATGAAGAAGGAAGGCCATCCTGAATATAACAACGTCGTCTTCGTGGATGTCTCCACGAACCGCGAGTTCCCCGCCCGTTCGACCATGAAGTCCAAAGAGACTAAGTTGATCGATGGCGTCGAGTTCTTCGTCGTCCGCCGTGAAGTCACCATGGATTCGCACCCCGCCTACACCGGCGAGAAGCGCTTCGTGGACTCCGCTGGCCGCGTCGAGAAGTTCAACTCGAAGTTCCGCCGCAAGTAAGCCGCCCCCGAGGCCGCTCCCAAACCCGCCTGGTTCGCCAAGCGGGTTTTTTGTTGTCCAGGTGGGGTGGGGGCGAGGTGCCGGGCAGATATCCCCCTTCTAGAGGAGAGCGGAGGCCGGTTTTATTATAAAACACAGGGTTTTTTGGCCAAAAGGCATTTAATGGCTCATTTTAGGGCTTTTTAGGGGTTTGGGTGGGTGGGAGGTCACCCGTACTCACTCCAAGTAGGCTATTTAGCTCAGCCCACCGGGGGTGATCCCGTTTTGTAAGAGCCCTGACTATCAATAATCCCCAGCTTTATTCACAGGGGGATGTGAATTAAGGTGGATAAACTAACCGGTTTGAGGGGTCGGATTAAAATAATGCAAAAGGTGCTTGATTTCGAACCGAGCCTGTCGCAATACTGGCACCGCTATGAAGCATATCCTCCCGATCCTCACCATCACGACCCTCGCTGCCGCTGCCTCTGCCCAGAGCGCTGCTGCTTCGTCCGGTCTCTCCTACAACCGCGTTGGCCTCGGCTATGACACGGACAGCAAGGGCTACTCCCTCTCGGCTTCGGCCCTGATCGGTGGCTCGAACTTCCTCGTTAGCGCCTCGACGACCATCGACAGCAAGAACGCAGGCGCTGCGAACGGTGCTGACTCCGTGTCCCTCGGCTACGTTTTCAAGAACGTTGCCTTCGGCGCTGACGCCACCCTGTCCGTTGGCTCTAACGAGTCCTACGGTCTCGGCATCCGCAAAGACCTCGGTTCCAACATCGAAGGTTCTGTCGGTTACAGCCGCGAAGCCGGCGTCAATGGTTACAGCATCGGTCTGGCTTATAACCTGACCAAGCAGTACCAGCTCGGCGTTGAGTACAGCAAGGCCTCTGGCGCTTCGTCCGAGACCTCGATCGTTCTCCACTACAACTTCTAATCTTCGGATTAGAGGCTGATGACAAAGGGCCCCGGCAACGGGGCCCTTTTTGTTTATCCAGGTTATTAGACAGGTGACGAATATGGCGGATGTGTGGCATTTTTGCCATTAAGGGTTGTTTTCAAGGCAACGGAGCCTAAAACCACCCATGCATATGAAGCACATCCTCCCGATCCTCACCCTATCCACCCTCGCCGCTGCCGCCTCCGCCCAGGTTGCTGCTCCGGCTGCATCCCAAATCGACCCTCTTTCGTACAACCGAATCGGTTTCGAAATCTCTGAGCGCCATAGCACGCCAACTGGATACAATAATGTGAATACGCTTTCCGTCGCTTCCATGCTGGGATCTTCTAATTTCTATGCATCGGCTTCCGATGACCAGTATTACACGATTCTCGGTCTCGGTTATGTCTTCCGGAATGTCGCCTTCGCGACCGACGTGGTGCTCTTAGCTTCTAGCGGTGCCGGTTATGGACAGGCTCGCGATACCCGCTATGGTATTACGCTCCGTCGTCGCCTTCCTGAATTAAACAAGAACCTCGAAGCTTCGCTCGGTTATTCTAACTCCCATGGAGTTGTCGGTGGAGCGGGCGCCAACACTGTAAAGTGCGAATTAGCTTACAATCTTGATGCCCACTATCAGGTTGCGCTCGGATTGGTGCAGACCGATGAGGTCATCGTCTCCGGCCAGCATTATTACACGATGGCGGTTCGCTATAACTTCTAATCTTCGGATTAGAGGCTGAACGAAGGGCCCCGGCAACGGGGCCCTTTTTGTTGTCCGACTAGGCCGTTTTCAGGCCTTCGGCCACGGCGGCCTGCAGGAGGTCGAAAAGCGCATAGCGCCGGGCGTAGAGCGGGCGCTTGTTGGCTTTAATCTCTTCGCGGGTGCGACGGACCTCGCGCAGCGGAAGTTCGAACCAGCCTTCCTCGGCCGGCGTGCCATCCGCCTCCGCCCACATGCCGTCATAATTAAAGGAAATCTTATTCCAGGGTACATGGATCATATGCTTCCCGTTGCTCATCTGAATCGAATTACCGGCTCCCAGGAGGCGGGTGATGCCGAGGGCACTGACGACCTCTTGGAGGGCAAAGATGGCCATAGCCTTGGCGCGGACGCCGTGCATGGCCTTGGCGGAGGCCTTGATGGTTTCTTCATTGGCACCGCTACCACCCTGAATTGCCCCAGCGTAGGCTACCCATTGCCCCTTTACTTCCTCTACCGAGAAGGCGATCGAGCAAAGTTCACCGCCTATTTTATCGCAATAGACGCGCAGGGTCCATTCGCCTTCGCGGCGGAAGCGGGCAGAATTCGTGAGGGCAAAGCGAATATTGCCCGTTTCATCGCCTAGGGGCACTTCCGCAAAGGTCACTTCATTCGGCTGGAGCAGGCTTTGCAGGAGCGGGCCAGGGTGGGACTTGGCAAAGCGGTATGAGTCCTGCAGCACCCGCAATTTGCGGTCACCATTCCACCGCGTAGAAAGGTAGCCGAGCAGGGTGCGGTGTAAGAGGAGGGGGTTGGCGTCAACGAACGGACGGTTTTCAGGCTGGAGCAGGAACTCGACCCAAGCGGCGAAGGCCTGATGGCCCACCATCGCGGAGAAGGCGCGCCCGGTGCACTTAGTGGCGATGGCTTGCCACCCGCGGGCGTCGTGAATCTGGCGGGTCAGTCTCCAGGCACAGGCAAACGAACCGAAAGGGTTGGTGGGGGCCTGGGCGGGAAGGGTGAGATTCATGAATAAGCGGGCCGCGTAACGACGTGCACCTTACGGCGGTCCGCCCAGTGGGCGATGCTAGAAAGAGGTCACCCTTACTTTGCTTCGACATGAACGGTGACGCGCATCTCGCGGTCACCCCCACCCCAGTAGCTTCCGCTCACCGGAGTCGCATCGCGGTAATCGCGACCCACGGCCGAGGCCACATAAGCTTCGTGGATGACCTTCTTGTTCGTGGGATCGACGCCAAGCCAGCCGTAGTCGGGAATCCAAATCTCACACCAGGCGTGGGAGGCATGGCTACCGATCACGTCGCCACGCTTGGCATCATAGACATAGCCGCAGACATAACGTGCAGGGATGCCGATCGAGCGGCAGAGGGCGAGCAGCAGGTGAGCGTAGTCCTGGCAGACGCCTTGAGGTTGGGCGAAGAATTCCTCGGTGGTGGTGCCGATATGCGTGGCCCCCGGGACGTAGCGACAGGTTGTATGGATGAGCTCCATCAGCCCTAAGATCACGGAGAAGACGTCGCCCCGATCCTTTTCCACATCCACGGCCGCCCGCCAGATCTCGGGGGTGATCCGGATGGGGCCGTCGGGTTGCAGGAAGTTCTGGAAAGTCTCAATGATCTCTTCGTTGCGAAGCCGTGAAAGCGAAATGTCGGTGGGGATGGCCGCGATGGGTGTCGCGAAGGTCTCGACCATGCTGGAGACATCAATGACAAGGTCTTTGTGGGGCTCCTCGACTTCAAAGAGGTGCACGCTGTTGCGATAGAGGTCCGGGTAGCGCCGCATTCGGACGGCGGGAACCACGCGCACGACATGGAGACCGAGTTTCTGGCGATGGGTGGTGAGCGGGGTCACCCGTAATTCATTCGTGTTATTCCTGACGGGCAGTGCGTAGCGGTATTCGGTCCGGTGCAGAATGCGTAACTTCATATCGGCAGTGCGGCCTTATTGCTGCTGTTGTTGCTGCTGCTCGCGATGCCAGTCCGAAAGGGAATCCGGGCGGGTGCCGCGCGGGAAATGGCGGTCGATCTCGCCCGGTAGCAGTACGTAGCTCTCGAAGACGGCCTGACCAGCGGAGTTTAGCTGTACCTGGAGTTCATCGATGTAGGCGTGTAAGCCACGGGCCATGACTTCGGGCGGACCGGCGAAACTCAGTTTAGCGAGGAGGGCGCCGGTGATTTTTTCGCATGTATTCGAATATCGGCCGGTGGGCGTGCCGGAGATGTCATGCAGGACCTCGTCCGCTCGGCGGATACAGTGCCGGACGGAGCGAGGAAACTCATTTGAGAAGAGGAGTAGATCCACGACCCCTTCGATGCTGATTTCGCCGCCGTGGACTCGGCGATAGCCGGCGTGGGCGCTGCAGGCTCGCAGGACGGCGCCCCACTGCAGGGATTCTAGGGCTGATTCGCCGGCGACCAGCGGAGTCTGGGAGCGGATATCAAGGAAGCGGCTGGTCATGTCTGCTCGTTCCAGCAGGCGTCCAAGCTGGAGGAAGTTCCAGCCTTCGTCACGGGTGAGGGTGGCGGCGGTGATGCCATCGAAGAGCATCGAGGAGGAAATGATTTTCTCGTAATAGGCCTGCGGAAACCGCTCGAGTAGTTCCAGGCCCTCACTCGAGGTCACGAACATGTTCAAGGCGTTGATTTCCGCCCACATCTCGTCGGAGATTTTATCGCGCACGGAGCGGGCATTTTCGCGGGCTTGGCGAATGCAGGAGAGTATCGAATCAGGATTCCGGAGGTCGAGCGTCAGGAAGCGGGCGACGTCGCCCTGCTTGGGGTCAGGATAGAGAGAGCGGAAGGAGCCTTCCATGGCCGTAGCGGCGAGCACGGGGTTCCAATATTCATGGGCCGTGCCCCGCCCGAGCGTTTCATCGTCGAGCAACATCTCCTCGGAGATGCGTACGAGGCGGGCGAGGTTCTCCGTCCGTTCCATCTGACGGGCCATCCAATATTGGTGGTCGGCGACTCGGGAAAGCATCATGGCCGTAGGGGCTTAGGCGGCGAGGACCCAGGTGTCTTTGCTGCCGCCACCCTGGGAAGAGTTCACGACAAGTGAGCCGCGCTTGAGGGCGACGCGGGTGAGGCCACCTGGCAGGACTTTGACCGAGTCGCCCCAGAGGACGAAGGGGCGAAGATCCACGTGGCGACCTTCCAGCGTGCCGTCAATGAGGGTGGGGTGTTGCGAGAAATTTACGACCGGCTGGGCGATGTAATTGCGTGGGTGGGCGGTCACCTTCTGGCGGAATTCCTCAATCTGGGCCGCCGTGGCCGCTGGTCCGATGAGCATGCCGTAACCGCCGCTCTCATTCGCCGCCTTGACGACGAGCTTGGGTAGGTTCTCCAAAATGTATTTTTTATCACAATCGCGCCACGCAAGGTACGTGGGCACTTGGTCGAGGATGGGCTCCTGGCAGAGGTAGTAGCGGATCATATCCGGCACGTAGGCATAAGTGACCTTGTCGTCCGCCACGCCAGTCCCAATCGCGTTGGCCAGTGCCACGTTGCCGCGGCGGACGGCGTCGACGAGCCCGGGGACGCCGAGGCAAGAATCTTTACGGAAGACCTGCGGGTCTAGGAAATCATCATCAATCCGGCGATAGATGACGTCGACCTGGCGGAGTCCACGCGTGGTGCGCATATAAACAAAGCCGTCGAGCGCGATGAGGTCGCGACCTTCAACGATTTCGATACTCATCTGCCGGGCGAGGAAGGAATGCTCGAAGTAGGCGCTGTTGTGTACCCCGGGAGTGAGTAAGACCACGTTCGGGTTCGGGTTCTCGCGTGGTGCAACGTGGCGCAGGGTCGCCAGCAGATCGGCCGGATAAGTGTCGATTGGGCGCACGCCACTCGCCCCGAAAAGCTGCGGGAAAACACGTTTCATGGCCGCACGATTTTCCAGGACGTAGGATACGCCAGAAGGGCAGCGCCCGTTGTCTTCCAGGACGAGATAACGTCCGTCTTGGTCACGGATCAGGTCGGTACCGCAAACATGGATGTACGCGTCCTTGGGTACGGAGACCCCGACAAACTCCGGACGGTAATGCGAAGCCCCGAAGACCACCTCGGGCGGGATGATGCCGTCTTTAATGATACGTTGCTCGTGGTAGACGTCGTACAGGAAGAGATTCAAGGCCGTGATGCGCTGGACGAGGCCCGCTTCGATGTGCTCCCACTCCGTCGCAGGAATGACCCGGGGAAAGGGGTCGAAGGGGAAGACGCGTTCGGTACCCTGGTCGTCGCCGTAGACGGTGAAGGTGATGCCTTGCTTCAGGAAGAGGAGTTCGAGGCTCCGCAGCTTCAGGGTTAACTCCTCATTCCCTAGGCCAGAAAGTTTATCCGCGACATTGCGATAATAGGGGCGGATCTTTCCCGTGGAGTCGACCAGCTCGTCGAAGAGGTTGGCCCCCTTATAGTCAGTCAGGATCATGCTCATTTGTAAGCACAGGGCCTGCCATTCCTCGAAAGGAAGGCTGATGGTTAAAATCACCGCCGGGGTCGACTGAACTTAAGCAGGGCGGGTCTAATAATAAGCAGCAGCTTCAGAGGCCTTCGCGGGGCCGAAGGCTTTTGTCCGACTGGATTCCCTTGGAGCGGAAGAATTCGCTGAGTACCTCGGTGCGGGCTTCGGCCATCTTGTTCTTACGGACATCTTCCGGGGTCAGGAGCTTCTGGCGTTCGGTCATGATGCGGCGCAGCTGCATAAGCGCCGATTGCTGGAGTTGGCGGACGCGTTCGCGGGTAAGTTTGAACATCTCGCCGACTTCCTCGAGCGTCAGTGGGCTTTCGCCGTTGAGGCCGAATCGCAAGGTCAGCACTTCCGCTTCACGAGGCTCGAGGGCTGATAGCATTTCGCCAATCTCGTCGTTGTCGGATTTGCCGCGGAGGGTCTCGAAGGGCGTGCGGGCGGATTCGTCTTTAACCAAGTCGCCCAAGGTGGCGTCGCCTTCCTCGCCCACGGGTTGGTCAAGCGAGGCGGCGCGATTGGCCACCGACTTCATGTGCACCACCTTCGACAAGGGGATTTCCATCGCCTGAGCGATCTCGTCGTTATGGGGCTCGCGGCCTAATTCCGTCGTCAGACGATTAACGGTGCGGCGCATCTGGGCGATGCGATCGACCATGTGTACCGGGAGGCGGATAGTTTTACCGTTGGAGGCGAGGGCGCGCTTCATGGCCTGCTTGATCCACCATGCCGCATAGGTGCTGAGCTTCCCGCCTTTATCCGGGTCGAAGCGTTCCACGGCCTTGATGAGACCGAAGTTTCCCTCGCTGATGAGATCCATCAACGAGAGGCCGAAATCATCATAGTCCTTGGCGATGCGCACGACCAGGCGGAGATTCGACTGAATCATCTTCAGTCGCGCGGCCTCATCGCCCTTGAGCACCCGGCGAGCGAGGGCGGTTTCTTCTTCTAAGGTGAGGAGTGGCGTCTTGCCGATTTGATCGAGGTAATAGCGAATCGGCGAGCGTTCGTCCGCGGAGAGTTTTTCCCAAGGTAAGCCTGGCTCCACGGGATCCGACTCGGCGGGTAGCACCGAGAGCGGCGGCTTGACTAATGGGTTTTCAAGGGCCGATGCCTCTACCGCCTTTGCTTTGGCGCTCTTCTGTGGCTTCGACTTGGGCACGGGAAGGCGGCTAGGAGCGTAGGCCGGCAGCAAGTCCCAGCGCTCGGAGCACGCTCTTAGACTTGTTGATGGTTTCCTCGAACTCAGAAGTGGGCACTGAATCAGCCACGATACCGGCACCTGCTTGGATACTGGCGACGCCGTTACGCAGCGAGGCGGTGCGGATCACGATACAGGAATCGTGTCCTCCATCGAAACCGAAGTAACCGACCGCGCCGCCGTAGACGCCGCGTCGTTCCCCTTCGAGTTCCGAGATGACCTGCATGGCGCGCACTTTAGGCGCACCAGAAAGAGTGCCGGCGGGGAAAGTCGCCCGGAAGAGGTCAAACGCATCCTTGTCTGCCGCGAGATCGCCTTCGACCTGCGAGACGATGTGCATCACATGTGAGTAGCGCTCGACGATGGCGTAATCAGGCACCTTGACCGTACCGGGGACACAGACGCGACCGAGGTCATTACGGGCGAGATCCACGAGCATCAGGTGCTCGGAGCCTTCTTTGGGGTCCGCGAGTAGTTCGATTTCCAGTCGGCGATCGGCGGCTTCATCAGCCCCGCGTGGGCGGGTCCCCGCAATCGGGCGGATTTCACAATGCCGGCCTGTTAGCCGGACGTTGACTTCTGGGGAGGCTCCCACGACGTCAAAGCCCCGTCCGGTTTCCATCACGAACATGTAGGGAGACGGGTTTACATGCCGGAGTACGCGGTAGAGGTCGAGCGGGTCGCCCTTGAAGGCTACGTCCGTGCGGCGAGAGAGTACGACTTGCACGCAATCGCCCGCGCGGATGTATTCCTGCGTCTTGTGAATGGCCGCTTCGAAGTCGGCCTGATTGACATTGGCCGTACCCGTGGCGAATTCGGCGATCGCCGGAAGTTCGGCGGCTACGGCGGTTCGAGGTCCGGTCACGACGGCGCGGAGGGCTTCCAGTTCTTGCCGGGCGGCATCCCAGGCGGCGTCCGCTTCGGCCGGCGATTTCACGCGAGCGTTGACGATGAGGCGAAGGGTCTGGCGAGCGTTGTCGAAGGCGACAACGCGATCAACGAGCATGAAGTGAAGGATGGGTGTGCCAGCCGGATCTTTCGCGGGCTTCGGGACGGTGGGCTCCACGCGGTGGATATATTCGTAACTGACCATGCCGACCATGCCGCCGACGAAAGGGGGGAGGCCAGGCACCTTGGCGACACGTAGGCCCGAGAGTTCTTTCTTAACCAGGGTAAGCGGGTCAGCCGGAGTCGGGATGGTTTCCTTCGAGCCATCGCGTCGGGTGATTTCGGTGCGATCTTCCCAGGCGGTGAGCGTCATCGCCGGAGCCGCTCCGCAGAAGCTGTAGCGGCCGAGCTTATCGCCGCCGGTGACTGATTCGAAAAGGAATGGGGAGCCGAGGGCGCGAAGCCGGGCATAGACCGAGACGGGTGTCTCGAGGTCGGCCATCAGGTCGAGACACACCGGGATAAGGTCGTTCTTCTGTGCCAGTTGGCGGAAGGTAGCTTGGTCAGGGACTAGGCTCACGCCTTCCATTTAGAGGGCATCAGCCCCGGGTTGGAAACTATTTAAACCGTCCCCCAGCCTAATGCGGCCTAATGCCAGGGCTTATGCCTTGGCTTGGGCGGTCCAGCGGCCCCACAGAGAAAGCGGGAGTAAGCGGCCAGCACCTTCCTGTTTCAGGGCCAGTTCACCGATATCAATCTTACCACCCAGCCCGCGAGTGTTCTCCTCGAGCAGGTTATGGCAGAGGATAGAAGAGGCGTCGATCGTGTAGACGGTGAGGAGGATGAACTGCGCTTGCTCGGAAAGGAGCTCGCGGCAGGCGCGGAGCAAGGGTGCGAGATCCCGTTCGACTTTCCAGAATTCACCGGTGGGTCCGCGACCGAAGGCGGGTGGGTCGAGCATGATGGCCTCGTACTTGTTGCCACGCTTCACCTCGCGCTTCACGAAGGTCATCGCATCTTCAATAATCCAGCGGATGGGCTCCTGGGCCATACCGGAAAGCTCTTGGTTGCGGCGGCCCCAGGCGACGGCGGGCTTGGAGGCGTCGACATGCGTAACGTGCCAGCCGGCTTGGGCGGCCACCAGTGAAGCGGCACCCGTATAGCCGAAAAGGTTGAGTAGGCGGGGGCGGGGCTCGCTCTTCTGTTGCCGGGCGGCCACCCATTTCCAATGTGGGGATTGTTCAGCGAAGACGCCGAACTGCTTGGAGTTATCCATGAACCGCAACTGGAAGCGAATCTTGCCGAGTTGGGTTTCCCACTCCTTGGGGCAGTTGCCTTTGAGTTTCCACCGACCCTCGCGGCCGCCTTCCTCGTGCTCGGCGACGGCGCGGGCCCACTCGGCGGCGGGCAGGGACTTGCTCCACCAGGCTTTGGGCTCGCTGCGGATCATGCGGACGCCGCCGATCTCCTCGAGTTTGAACCCGTCGCCGGAATCCAGGAGGCGGTGACCTTCCCAGTCGCTCACTAGTACGCTTATTTCCACGCCGGCATCGTGGTGAAGCGATGGCACGGAGGGAAGCCCGCTTTTGCTCGCCAAATGTTTTTCCGACATCCTCATTGCGGGGAATGACGCGAGACTTGGCCAGCGCACGGTGGGAGACCAAGGTCTCCGGACTCGTCGTGCTCGCCGAGGATTGGGTTGGGCCGGGCTTGCCACCGCTCTCCCTGAACCCGCCTGCGCGGATGGTTGCGTTGGAGCCCGCCGATGTCCGGGCTTGGTCGCTTCGTTCCGGCCACTGGATCGAGGCCGGCCAGGTGCATTTCTTTTTCTGGAAAGTCCTCTGCCCGGATGTCGCTAACGGCACCGTGTCTGTCGTCGGGGCCTTCAATGACTGGGGTCGGGCGCTCGATATGGATCGCTGGCTGCTGCGCCCGGTCTGTGTTGACGGGGCTGAAGGCTTTGAGCTGAGCGTACCGCTCGCCGAGGTCCTGCGCGGCGAAGTGGACGCGGAGTTCAAGTTTTTGCGTGACGGGGGCCGCTGGGTAGAGCCCCCGCATGATGCGGACAATGTCCGTCGCGATGCCGGGTATCATCGTAACTTGGTCGTGTCACGCTTGCGGACGGATCGACACGTGTTCCGCTTTCAGGCGGAGGAGGCTGATCCGGAAGCCCGTCCCGTCCGCGTTATCTACGAGTCGCCCGGTCTACTCGAACTCGCTGATATCCTGGCTTCCGATCCACTCGATGTCTTGGAGCCTCCAGGTAATTTCGGGGCGATTACGAGCGACCAATCGACTTTGTTTCGCATCTTTGCGCCGCGCGCCCGCGCCGTTGAAATGAGTTGGCGGCGGGCGGAGGGCGGAGCCGAACACCTGCTCACGCTCAAGCCCGAGGGGCAGGGCGCTTGGTCGGCCGCCGTTCCGGAGAATCTCAGCGGCTGCCATTATTGGGTCACCTTGCTGGGGAAAGATTCCGAGATGGATGATCGCTTCAGCGAGATGCAGATGGTGGACCCTTGGGCCCGTGCGGTCGTAGGGCCCGCGCAGGTTGCCGGGGTTATTATCGGAGCGGAGACCTTGCGGCCTTTCACCGACAATTATGTACCACCGGCGGTCGAGGACTTGGTGATTCTGGAAGGCCACCTGCGTGATTTACTAGGTTTATCGGGTGATAATGCCGCTACGGGCGGTTACCGTGAGCTGACCCGCTACATCCGTTCGCACGGAAATTATCTATGCTCGCTCGGCGTGAATGCGTTGGAGTTGCTCCCTTGCGCCGAATTTGAACACGCCGCCACCGAGGAATATCATTGGGGCTACATGCCCGTCAGCGCCTTCGGCGTCGCCAACGCTTACGCTTCCGCTCCCGGCGCTGTCGCCATCGAGGAGTTCCGCGAACTAGTGCGAGCGTGCCACGAGTGCGGACTCGCGGTCATCATGGACGTGGTGCTAAACCACTTTGGTTCGCCCAACGGGCTCGGGGCCGTCGATGCGTCTTATTATTATCGCGTTGATCCGCAGGGGGCACTGACGAATTGGAGCGGTTGCGGTAACGATGTCCGCGCCGAGGCGCCGATGTTCAAGCGACTTGTGTTGGCTGCCTTGCGCCACTGGACCGAAACCCTCGGGGTTGATGGTGTGCGCCTGGACCTAGCCGAGCTGCTCGGTACGCCGTTGCTGCGCGAAATCGAGGCGGACTTCCGTTTGCGCAGTCCGCACAAGATTCTTATCGCCGAGCCGTGGAGTTTCCGTGGTCACATCGCCCGCGACCTCGATGACTCCACGTGGACGAGCTGGGATGATGCCTTCCGTGAATTTCTGCCCTCCTATGTGCGTGGTCACGCCAAAGCCGCGGACCTCCTCCACCATGTTGCCGCCTGCGCCATCCGCCCTTCGGCACGTCTGCGTTACGCTCAATCGCATGATGACATGGCTTGGCTGGATCGCATCACCGAGCGGGCCAATTGCGATGCACTCGACCCTTCGGCGACGGATATCCTGCGGACGCGGATGATGCACTTGATCCTGCTGTGCTCGGCGGGCGTACCGATGCTCTGTGCTGGGCAGGATTTCCTCATGACCAAGCGTGGCGTCGGGAATACCTGGCGCCGAGGTGATCTCAATCGCCTTGACCCTATTCGGCTGGAGCGATTCCGCGGCGACCATGAATTCGTGGCGCGCCTCATTGGCTTCCGCCTCTCAACGGCCGGGGCACCTTTACGGCCGCGTCAGGCGGTGTCCGCTGGCTGGATGGAAGTGACCCACCAGCAGGAGGGTGAGGCTTTCGTCGCGGTCTTGAACGCGGATGGCCTGCTCGGTTCCGCCCGGATTATGCTGGCCTGCAACCCTCATGACGCCCCGGTGGAGCTGGTTATGCCTCGGACCGGGGCCTGGGTGCCTGTGGTCCTTTCGCCTTTCCCGTCCTGCCCGCATGCGCCTGGGCCTGTCCCCAGCCTGGCCGATGATCGGGTCATTCTGCCTCCCTATGGCTGCGGAGTTTGGTCGGCGGGGGCCTAAATCGCATTCTCGCTTGCCAATGCGGGGCGGGGCTCCCTTTTTCATCCCTTTCCCGCTCTCGGGAAATCCCACTCTTCTACACACCATACCATGGCCACCAAAGTAGCTATCAACGGATTCGGCCGCATCGGCCGTCTCGTCTTCCGCGCCCTCGTCGAACAGGGTCACCTCGGCACGACCTTTGACGTCGTCGCTGTCGGCGATATCGTCCCGGCGGACAACCTCGCCTACCTGCTGAAGTATGACTCCACGCAGGGCCGCTTCAATGGCACCGTCTCTTCCAAGAAGTCCTCTCCGGATAAGCTCGAGGACGACGTTCTCGTCGTGAACGGTAAGGAAATCCTTGTGGTTTCCGCCCGCACCCCGGCCGAACTCCCTTGGAAGGCCCTCGGCGTCCAGGTCGTCATCGAGTCTACCGGTCTCTTCACCGAAGCCGCCAAGGCCAAGGGTCACCTCGAAGCTGGCGCCAAGAAGGTCATCATCTCCGCTCCGGCCAAGGATGAGGATATCACCGTCGTTATTGGGGTTAATGACGACAAGTACGATGCGGCTAATCACCACATCATCTCAAATGCCTCCTGCACCACGAACTGCCTCGCGCCGCTCGTCCACGTGCTGTTGAAGGAAGGTTTCGGCGTCGCCGAAGGCCTCATGACCACCGTTCACGCCTATACCGCTACCCAGAAGACGGTCGACGGTCCTTCGAAGAAGGATTGGAAGGGCGGCCGTTCTGCGGCGATCAATATTATCCCTTCGGCTACCGGCGCTGCTCGCGCGGTCGCTCTCGTGCTCCCTGAAGTGAAGGGTAAGCTGACGGGCATGGCCTTCCGCGTGCCGACCCCGACCGTCTCGGTCGTCGATCTCACCGTCAAGACCGTCAAGGAAACCTCCCTCGCCGAGATCAAGGCCGCCCTCAAGAAGGCGTCCGAGACCTACATGAAGGGCATTCTGGCCTACACCGACGAAGAAGTGGTCTCTTCCGACTTCATCCACGACAAGAGCTCGTCGATCTTCGACGCTGGCTCCTCGATCGAACTCAATAAGAACTTCTTCAAACTCATCAGCTGGTACGACAACGAGTGGGGCTACTCCAACCGCGTCGTCGAGCTCCTGGGTAAGGTTACCGCCAAGCTCTAAGCGCTGGCAGATTCCTACCGCGACAGGCGGCCCATCCGGGCCGCCTGTCTTGTTTTGGGCTTTCCGCGGGGCGGGGGAGGGCGGATACGAGGGTTTGCGACGGCTCGGGCGGTTTGTTCTTCCCACGCTAGGCCTTACGCCTTTCTCTGCTCACTTTCCCACCATGCCTGCTCCTACCCTCCGCGAACTCGGCTCCGTCAAAGGCCAGCGCGTCCTCGTCCGTGTCGACTTCAACGTCCCCCAGGACAAGAAGACCGGCGTCATCACGAACACCCAGCGCATCGCGGCAGCCCTGCCGACGATCAAGTTCCTGCTCGATGGCGGCGCTTCTTTGGTGCTGATGTCCCACCTGGGTCGCCCGGATGGTAAGGTCGTCGAGAAGTTCTCCCTGCGCCCGGTGGCCGCTGAACTCGAAAAGCTCCTCGGTAAGCCGGTGAAGTTTGTCGCTGCTTGCGTTGGCCCAGAAGCTGAAGCGGCCGCCAAGGCCCTGCAGCCGGGCGAGATTCTGCTCCTCGAAAACCTCCGCTTCCACATCGAAGAAGAAGGTAAAGTTAAGCTCGAAGACGGGACCAGCCAAAAGGCTGACCCGGCTAAAGTGGCTGAATTCAGGGCCTCGCTCTCACGTCTGGGTGACGCTTACGTCAACGACGCCTTTGGCACTGCGCACCGCGCACACTCGTCGATGGTCGGCGTGAATCTGCCCCGCAAGGCCGCTGGTTTCCTGCTCGAAGCCGAATTAAAGGCTTTCGATATCGTCCTCAATAATCCCAAGCGCCCGCTGCTCGCCATCTTGGGCGGTGCGAAGATCGCTGATAAGATTCCTCTTATCCGCAACCTCATCGAGAAGGCGGATGAAATCATCATCGGCGGCGGCATGGCCTATACCTTCCGTAAGGTTTGTGATGGCATGGAAATCGGCAATTCCCTGTACGACGCCGAAGGCGCCAAGATTGTCCAGGAGCTCCTCGATAAGGCCAAGGCCCGCGGCGTGAAGGTGACCCTCCCGGTCGACTTTCTCTGTGGCGATAAATTCTCCCCTGATTCCAACACCCAGCCTGCCACGATGAAGTCGGGGATCCCTGCCGGCTGGGAGGGTATGGATTGTGGTCCCGACTCCATCAAACTTTACGAAGATGCCATCGGCCGCGCCGGCACGGTGATTTGGAACGGTCCCTGCGGTGTCTTTGAATTCGAGAAGTTCGCCGTCGGCTCCAAGGCCATGGCGGCCGCAGTGGCCAAGGCTACGGAGCGCGGTGCGATCACGATTGTCGGCGGTGGTGACACCGCGACGGCCGCCAAGAAGTTCGGCGTCGATACCAAGGTCACGCATTGTTCGACCGGTGGGGGCGCTTCCCTTGAATACCTCGAAGGCAAGATCCTTCCCGGCGTCGCCGCTCTTTCGGCCTAATGGCCACCTCACTCAAAACCCTTTAATTCCTATGTCCAAACGCACTCCCCTCATCGCCGGTAATTGGAAGATGAACAAGACGGCCACCGAAGGCACTGACCTCGTCAAGGCCCTCGTCGCCGCCGTCGGTACGGAATCCGCCGTGCAGATCGTCCTCTGCCCGCCCTTCACCGCGCTCTCCGCGGTAAGTGCCGTGGCCGAAGGCACGCACCTCGCCGTCGGTGCTCAGAACATGCATGATAAGCCGAACGGCGCCTTCACGGGCGAAGTCTCCGCCGCCATGCTTCGCGACCTGCATGTCACCCATGTGATCCTCGGCCACAGTGAGCGCCGCAGCATCTTCGGTGAGGATGATGCCTTCATTAATCGCAAGGTGAACGCCGCGCTGGCCGCTTCCCTGAAGCCGATTCTTTGCGTCGGTGAGCTGCTCGCTGAGCGTGAAGCTGGCACGACCAAGGAAGTCGTCCGCCGTCAGGTCGAACTGGGTCTCGCCGGCGTGCCTGCGGGCAAGTCTGATCAGGTGATTATCGCCTATGAGCCAGTCTGGGCGATTGGTACGGGTAAGACAGCGACCCCGGCCATGGCCCAGGAAGTCCATGCCTTCATCCGCTCCCTGCTGGTCTCGCAATTTGGTGCCGAGGCGGCGGGCCGTATCCGCATTCTCTACGGGGGATCAATGAAGCCGGACAATGCGGACGCCTTGCTCGCTGAGCAGGATATCGACGGTGGTCTGATTGGTGGCGCCTCGCTTGAGGCCAAGAGCTTCGTTGAGCTTGTGACGAGTGCCGCGAAGTCTCTGACCCGTTAATTACCGTCCCGCCCCTTAGACCCGCAGTGAGATAAGCCCAACTAGGGCTTTCTCGTTGCGGGTCTAATAGTTCGGAAAGCTCCAAGGAGGGCCTTTCTCGGTCTTTAATGAATTAGAACGATTCTAAATAATATAACATGTTGATTATGATATGTTTAAATTAGTTACCCTCATCTGATTCACATGATTATAGCCGCTAGGCTCACAGCCAACCCCTGAAAAGCGACTAAAACCCCTTAATTTTGGATTGCGAAGGGGGTCTGCCTTTCGTGCTTCTTCGGTCAAAAAACCGTCAATCCCTTCGTCTGAACGCGATGCGCAAGCTCCTCGAATATCTCAACCGCCCGGCTCCCCGTGGGAACTTCTTCTCCCGAAGCGTTAACGCCGCCCCCTTCCAGATTATCGTCTGCCTGTTGATCACGGGCGTCGTCGTCACGGCAGCGGTCAACGAGTATGCGACCAACAAGTATCTGAACGTCGGATACACGCCGGATCAGCCGGTGGCCTTCGATCACTCTTTCCATGCGGGCCCGGATTCCGCCCTGGGTCTGGATTGCCGCTACTGCCATAATTTCGTCGAGAAGTCTGGTCACTCCAACGTGCCCACGACCAATACCTGCTGGAACTGTCACAGCCAGGTTAAGCCCGACAGCCCGGCGCTGGCTCTCGTCAAGAATAGTTTCCTCACCGGCGACGCGATTCGCTGGGTCAAAGTGCACAAGGTGCCTGACTACGTTTACTTCAATCACTCCGTCCACGTGAACCGCGGCGTGAGCTGCGTCGAGTGCCATGGTCGCATCGACCAGCAGGCCGTCGTCGGCCAACAGAAGTCGCTCAATATGTCTTTCTGTTTGGATTGTCACCGTAATCCTGAACAGGCCCTCCGGCCTTTGGATAAGATCACAGATCTCGCCTACAAGGCCGCTTCGCCCGCTGCGCAGACCGCGGACGGCACGAAGTTCGTCCACAACTGGAAGGTCAATCCGCCCCAGAGCTGCTCGGGCTGCCACCGCTAATCCCAAACTTTTTAATCGATGAGCAAGAAAGTCTTTGAACATCCCGCGGCTCAGCCCGGCGACACCGTCTATTGGCGCAGCCTCGAAGAGCGCAATAAGTCTCCCGAGTTCCGCACCCGTGCCGAACGCGAGTTCGTCGATGGGGCCTCCGCTATTACCACGGTCGAGCGCCGTGAGTTCCTGATGCTGATGGGCGCTTCCTTCGGCTTGGCTGGCCTCGGCCTCGCCGGCTGCCGCGAGCCCCGCAATCACACGCTGCCTTACTCGAAGCAGCCCGAGAATACGATTCCGGGTGTCGCGACTTTCTACGCTTCCTCTTTCCCGGGCGAATTCGCCAACCAACCGATTCTCGTCGAGACGCATCAACACCGCCCGACCAAGATCGAAGGAAACCCGAGCCACCAGGCCAACGGCGGTGCCTCCTCGAAGTACGCCCAGGCTAGCGTGCTCGACATGTATGACCCTGATCGCGCTAAGACCTCCGAAGGTGCTAATGGCACCACGCTATCGGTCGCTAAAGTTCGTGAACTGCTTGATGGTCTCGCCGCTTCCGCGAAGGCTAATGCTGGTGCGGGTCTAGCTTTCCTGGCTCGCCCTTCGACTTCCCCGACGCGTGCGCGTCTCGTTGCTGAACTGAAGGCGATTTATAAAAATGCCCGCTGGATTGAATATACGCCTGTCGCTCAGAATAACGCCGAGCGCACCCTCGGTGCCCGTGCCCTCCCTGATTACGCCAAGGCTCGCCGGGTGCTAAGTCTGGATCACGACTTCCTCGGTCTCGGCGACACGACCGTCGAGGATACTCGCTCCTATTCCAAGGCCCGCCGGGCAGACAGTGCCACGGAGGCTGAGCAGATGACGCGCCTCTACGTCGTCGAATCCAACTTCACGCTCACTGGCGCCGCCGCTGATCACCGCCTGCGCGCCTCATCCTCGCACATCTCCGGCCTCGCCATTCTCTTCGCCGCTGAAGTCCTTAAGCAGACGGGCAGCGCCGCCGCATCCTCCCTTAAGGGCAAGGTCTCCGGTATCGACGTCGACGCCAAGTGGGTGACCGAATGTATCGCCGACCTCGTCCAGGCCAAGGGTGCCGCGCTCATGGTCGCTGGCGACCATCTCACTGCCGATGCCCATCGTGCGGTCTTCCTCGCCAATCAAGCCCTCGGTGCAGCGGTTCGCTATGTCGCCGCCCCGGCTCCTTCGTCGCTGACGATTGCGGCCCTCCATGCCAAGCCGGCCGACACCCTTGTCATCCTCGGTGGTAATCCCTCCTATGACGCCCCGGCCGACGCCAACTTCGGAGCCGCCCTCAAGGCCGCCAAGACCGTCGTCCGTCTTGGTTACCACGGCGCCTCCTTCGATGAGACTTCCTCGGCTGCCGTGAAGGCTGCGGGTGGCACGTTCCTCGCTTCTTCACACTATCTCGAGAGCTGGTCCGATGGTCGCACGGTCGACGGCACTTACGTGCCCGTCCAGCCGATGATCGCGCCGCTGTTCGATACGCTCACCGAACTCGATGTGCTCGCCGCTTTTGTTGGCTCGAAGAAGGATGCGCACGGCCTCGTCCGCGACACCTTCAACTCGCTTGCCAAGGACGCCTCCGATGAAGCCTTCGCCGCTTGGCTCGCCGAAGGCGTCCTGACGCAATCTGGTTTTGCTGCGGCGAAGCCTGCCATCGGCGTCGAACAGATTAAGTCAGTGGCCGCTCCGGCGCTCTCTTTCGACGCTCTCGAGCTTCGCATCGTCCCGAGCACTCACTCGGGCGACGGTGCCTACGCTAACAACGGTTGGCTCGCTGAGGCTCCGGATCCCATGTCGAAGACCGCTTGGGAAAACGTCATTCTCGTCAGCCCGAAGTACGCCGCCAAACTCGACATCGAGCCGGGTGAATTACTCATCAATAAAATCGGCGCCCTCAACCGTAACATCAACCAGTTGGTGGATGGTCGCCTGATGTGCCGCATCGCGAAACTTACAATCGACGGCACCTCCATCCAGGGGCCGGTCTTCATTATGCCGGGGCTCGCGGATTACACCGTGGGTCTGCAGCTTGGCTTCGGTCGCAAGGTCGCTGGTCGCGTCGCCACGCGCGTCGATGAGCGCCTCGCTGGTCGCGTCACGGGCAACGGTTTCAACGTCTATCCTTTCGTCACCTCCACTTCGCCTGCCTATCGCTCGGGGGCGAAGCTCGAACTCACCGATCTGCCGCGCGTTGCCGTTTGCAACATGCAGGATCACTGGTCGATGGAAGGTCGCGACATCGTCCGCGAAGGTAGTGTCCAGAACATGAAGGACAACGAGGACTTCGCCAAACTCGGGATCGATGGTCACGCCCCTGCCGTCTACGGCAAGGATGGCGTCATGACTCCGGCCAACAAGGCCATTACCACCCCGCGGGGAAATTCCGCTTACGAGCACCCGAACCACGCGGCCGCTCCGAATGTCGCCGTCTGGAAAGGTCACGAATCCGAATTTCTCCCGCTGCAGCAGTGGGGCATGTCGATCGACCTTAATACCTGCACGGGCTGCAACGCTTGTGCCGTCGCCTGCCAGTCCGAAAATAATATCCCGGTCGTCGGTCGCGATCAGGTCCTCAAGGGACGCAACATGCAGTGGATTCGCCTCGACCGCTACTTCTTCGACGGACGCGATCAGGCCGGCAAGGCGATTCCCGAAGACCCGCAGGTCACCTTCATGGGTGTCGCTTGTCAGCATTGCGAAACGGCTCCTTGCGAGACCGTCTGTCCCGCCAACGCCACCGTGCACGACGACCAGGGTCTTAATACCATGGCGTACAACCGTTGCATTGGCACCCGCTATTGCGCCAACAATTGTCCGTATAAGGTCCGCCGCTTCAACTTCCTCGACTACAATAAGCGCGAGGCCGGCCACTACTACGAAGGCCCACTCGGACCTGCCAAGTTGGCGAAGGATCCAGCCGATCTCCCGCAGATGCAGAAGAACCCGGATGTTTCCGTGCGGATGCGCGGCGTCATGGAAAAGTGCACCTATTGCGTCCAGCGCATCCAGGAGGCCAAAATTCACGCCAAGGTCCGCGCCCGCGATTCCAAGGAGATCAATGTCAAGGATGGCGAGCTCAAGGTTGCTTGTCAGCAGGCCTGTCCCGCCGAAGCGATTGAGTTCGGCGATATCACCGATACCAAGTCGCGCGTCTCCCTCGCGAAGGCTTCGAAGCGTACCTACGGTGCGCTGACTTACCTTAACACCCGCCCGCGCACGACCTACCAGGCCAAGTTGCGTAATCTCAACCTGCGCATGCCCGGAGCAATCCTCATGCCGCTCTCCCGCAAGGAGATGGCCGGACGCGAAGGCCATTCCGCCGCCCCTCACGGTGCGTCGCATGGCGCCGCTGCCCATGGTGGTGAATCTCACGGTGCTGAGAAGCACGCCAAATAAACCTTAACCGAATTATCGTCCCATGGCTAACGCCCACGACAGCTCCCCGGAGCGCCCCGCAATCCTCGACAGGGTTCGACCAGCCGAGCTCCCGCGCTCGCCGCTTATTCTTAACAACCGCGGCTTCCACTGGATCACCGACAAGGTTTGCGCCATCGTCGAAGAGCCCACCCCGCTGTGGTGGAAGGTGACGTTCGCCGCCGCCCTTTTCATCGCCTCGTTCACCTTCGTCGGCCTCGGCTACCTGGTCTCGACGGGTACCGGTGCTTGGGGTCTGCGTTCGCCCGTGGGTTGGGGTTGGGCGATTGTTAACTTCGTGTTCTGGGTCGGCATCGGCCACGCCGGCACCCTGATTTCAGCGATTCTTTGCCTGCTGCGTCAGAAGTGGCGCACCTCGATCAATCGGGCCGCTGAAGCCATGACCATCTTCGCGGTCTGTTGCGCCGGTCTCTTCCCGCTGTTCCACGTCGGCCGCGTTTGGTTCGCTTGGTGGCTCTTCCCGATCCCGAATCAGAACGGCATCTGGCCGCAGTTCCGCTCCCCGCTCGAGTGGGACGTTTTCGCCGTCTCGACTTACTTCACGGTCTCCACGCTGTTCTGGTACATGGGCATGATTCCGGATCTCGGTACGATTCGCGACCGTGCCACGACCTGGTGGCGCAAGGCCTTCTATAGCTTGCTCGCGATGGGCTGGCGTGGCGGCAACCGCCAGTGGTCTAACTTCGAAATGGCCTACCTGTTGCTCGCGGGCCTTTCCACTCCTCTCGTGCTCTCGGTGCACACCATCGTCTCGTTTGACTTCGCCGTGTCGAACGTCCCTGGCTGGCACACCACCATCTTCCCGCCGTACTTCGTCGCTGGGGCTATTTTCTCCGGCTTCGCGATGGTGTTGACCCTGATGCTCCCGCTGCGGGCGATTTATCGCCTGCATGACGTCATCAATCAGTACCACATCGACAACATGTGTAAGATCATCTTGGCCACGGGCACGATGGTCGGCTACGCTTACGCCACGGAATTCTTCATCGCGGCTTACTCGGGTAATTCGTTCGAGAAGTTCGCCTTCGTGAATCGCGCCTTCGGCCAATACTCCTGGGCGTACTGGATCATGGTGTCCTGTAACGTCATTACCCCGCAGCTCTTCTGGTTCAAGAAGGTGCGCGAGAATCACTCCTTGGTCTGGATTATCTGTCTCTTCGTCAACGTCGGCATGTGGTTTGAACGCTTCGTGATTACCATCACCTCGCTCGCCAATGACTACCTGCCGTCCAGCTGGGGTTACTACAGCCCCACGATCGTGGATATCTTCACGTTCTTCGGCACCTTCGGCTTCTTCTCTGTCCTCTTCCTCCTGTTCGTCCGCTTCTTGCCTCTGCTGCCTATGGCTGAGGTGAAGATGGTGACGCCGCAGGCCGACCCTCACGCCCATTGATCCCCGCCGCTGATCCGACCATGAACGAACGCAACGAACGCATCCACGGCGTAGCCTGCACTTTCCGCCAGGTCTCCGACGTGTTCCACGCCGCGGAGCAAGTCCGCGATGCGGGCTGGAAGAACTGGGACGTCCACACCCCTTTCCCGATTCACGGGATGGATCAGGCCATGGGCCTACCGCGCTCGCCCGTCCCGCGCCTGACCTTATTAGGCGGCATCACCGGCTTCATCACCGGTTGTCTGCTCACCTGGTATATGAATTCGTATGACTACCCCCTGATTGTCGGCGGGAAGCCTTACTGGAGCGTCATTTTCCCGTTCCCGGTGATTTACGAATGCACGATTCTGTTCGCCGCCTTCGGCACGTTCTTCGGCCAGTTCATCTTCAATCGTCTGCCGCATCACCATCACCCGTTATTCGACCTCCCGCAGTTCAGCCGGGTCTCCGATGACACGTTCATGATCGTGCTTGAGGCGCGGGACCCGCAATTCCATCTCGATGAGTCGCGCAACTTCCTCCTGTCCCTCGGTGGCCAGGAAATCACCGTCATCCGCGACTAATCCGCAACCATGAGCCGCTATCTCTCATTCCTCGCCGTGGCTGTCATTGCCATGATCAGCTTCCTCGGATTCCAAGGTAAGAAGTCCAAGGACACCCCCGTCTATGTCTTCGACGACATGGACTACCAGTCGAAGTATAAAGCCCAAGGTGAGAACAAGTTCTTCAAGGATGGACGGGACGCCCGCCCTCCCGTGGATGGAACGGTCGCTCGGGGCAACGCCCTCGAGCCAGCTAAGGTCTTCGCGGCGGACTTCCGCCGTGCCGAGTCCCTTAACCCTTCCTTCGTGACGGGTAAGGACGCCAAGGGCGCCTTCCTTGTTGGCTTCCCGGCGAAGTCGCTGACCGTCCTCGCCGGTGGTGAACTCGAGCGTTTCAACATCGACGCCAAGACCCTCGAGCTGGGCGAAAAAAAGTTCCAGATTTATTGTGCGGTGTGCCACGGGTCGGCCGGTGATGGCAACGGCATCATGAAGGTGCGCAATGCCCTCGAAGGGGATGTCGCCATTGTGACGATTGCCAACCTCCACACCCCGCTCATCCGGGCGTACCCGAACGGGCAGATTTTCGACGTCATCACCAACGGCAAGAACACCATGATGGGCTACGGCGATAAGCTGTCCCCGGAAGAACGCTGGGCGGTCGCCGCCTATGTGCGTGCGTTGCAGCTCTCCCAGAACTGCCCCGCTGATCTCGTCCCCACCGCCTTGAAGGCCCAAATCAAGTAATTCAAACATGAGAGACTCCTCCATGCCGCACGCCCTGACCGATCACTGGAAGAAATTCCTGGTCGCTGGCGTCGTCGCCCTCGCTGTCGTCTGGTGCTTCGCTTTTAACGGCGTTAGCCACGATGATTATCGCCAAGGCCTGTCCGTGCTCGTCGGCGCGATGTTCTGGATTTCGATCCTCATCGGTATGCTGATGTTGACCATGATCACCCGCGTCTTTGATGCCGGCTGGGCTCCCCTCATCCGTCGCAACTGGGAGCACATGCTCATCGCGTTGCCGATCCTGATTGTCATCGGGATTGCCCCGTTGGCCTTTATACCGGCTTCTCGTCACCTGCTCTGGGAGTGGACGAACGCCGGCCACGTGCTCCCCAGCGGGCACACGGTTGGGGCTGACCCCATCCTGCAGGCCAAGAGCTGGTTCTTGAATGAGAATTTCTTCCTCGCCCGCATCGCCCTCTATGCGGTGATCTTCGGCGTCCTCGCGATTCTCCTGCGTCGCTGGTCCTTTGCCCAGGACACGGACCGCACCGCTGGGCATACCCATCGCCTACACGCGGTCTCGGCGGTCGGCATCCCCCTCAGCGCGATTACGCTGACCATGCTCGCCTTCGACTGCTTGATGGCCCTGTCGTATCACTGGTTCTCCACCATGTACGGGGTGTGGTTCTTCGCTCTCTCCATCCGCCTTGCGTTGGCGGTCACGGTCATCCTGACCTACAAACTTTCCAATGGTGGCTGGCTCGACGGATTGCTCAATCAAGCGCACCGCCATGTGCTTGGCTGCCTGATGCTGGCGTTCACGGTCTTCTGGGCCTACATCAGTTTCTCCCAGTACTTCCTAATCTATACGGCGAATATCCCGGAAGAAACCTTCTGGTATAACATCCGTGAAATTGATGCTGTGACCGGCCTCAAGAGCGAGTGGTGGGGCGTGTCGATGTACATGATCTTCGGCTTCTTCTTCCTGCCGTTCCTGTCCTTGCTTCCGTATCGCACTAAGATCGTTCCGGGCCGTCTGCTGACGGTGGCATGGATCATTGTTGCCGGCGCCTTGGCTGACCTCTGGTTCAACGCCGTGCCGCGCCAGTTGACGCAGGCTGACCTCACTAAATTCCCCGAAGGGTTCACCGTGGCGCCTTTCCTGACTTCGTCGCTCTTCCTTGATTTACTCGCGATCATCGGCTTCGGCGCCGTGGTCATCGCCATCTTCCTCCGTGGTGCCTCTAAGAACGAGACCATCCCGGTGCATGACCCCCGCATCCTCGAGTCCATCAACTACCATGAGTGATCAACCCTCTTCCGGGCGCCGCCCGCTGATTCCCAGCCAGATCGCATCCTGGCTCGGCGCTATCTCCCTCGCCGCCGCTGCCCTGATTGCGACCGGCTACGCTTACACCCTCGTCCGCCGCGCTCCGGATGCCCTGACCGACCGCCGCAAGGCCCAGCAGAATCTGCGGGCTGAAACCAATAAGAAGGAACTCGCTCTCCTGACTGAACCCAGCCGCAACGCGGATGGCACTTACCGCATTCCCCTTAAGGATGCTCAAGCTCTGATTGTTAAAGACCCCCAGGTCATCGCCAAGATCCAAGCTGGCGGTGCTCCGGCTGCTCCCGCCGTGGCTGCCGCTTACGTGGCTGGTCCGTTCGTCGTCGCCGACGCCGAGCAGATGAAGCGCGGTGCCGCGGTCTACGCTCGCACCTGTATCGCTTGTCACCAGCCAACGGGGAAGGGCCTGCCGCCCGTGTTCCCTTCGATCTCAGAGACCCCGATTGTCGTCGGTAACCCCGAGCTGCCCATTAAGTTTATCACGAATGGCCTCATGGGGCCGATCACCGTCGGAGGCATGACCTTTAACAGCATGATGCCTCCCGTTGCCGGCGTGAGTGACCAGGATATCGCCGACGTCCTCACCTACGTTCGCCAGAGTTTCGGCAACAAGGGGAACCCTGTCACCGTCGACCAAGTGAAGGCCGTGCGTGCCGCCAACGCCGCGCGCACCGCGATGTGGAATACCGCTGAACTCGGACTCAAATAATCCCATACTTTTTTAAACCGATGACTCAGGATAATCGTTCCGGCCGCCCCCAGGGCCGTCCTTCCCCCGGTGACTCGCGCCTCTCTCGCGTCGAGGCTCAGCTCCGCGGGCCCTTCCTCCTCTTTTTCGTCTCCGCGGTAATCTGGCTGCTCGTTGCTTCAGTCCTTGGTCTGGTTTCGGCCCAGCTGCTACGTGGGGTAAGTGGGGAGGTTTTTACCTACGGCCATGTTTCCGCTGCTCAGCATAATCTCTTCATCTACGGGTGGGCGTTCAACGCCTTCTTCGCGATCAATCTCTGGCTGACTTCCCAGCTTGGTCGTTTCGAACTGCGTAATGCTTGGCTCGTCAGCTTGGGCGCGATTATTTGGAATGTGGCGCTGACTTACGGCGCATTGAGCATTTTCGCCGGCGACCTAAACGGCTTCAGCCTCCTGGAAATGCCCCGCACGGTCGGCCCGGTGCTCGCCGTAGCCTTCCTCCTCTCGGCGTTTTGGCCGATTGTGGCTTACGCGCAACGCCCCACGGGTCACTCCTTCGCCTCGCAGTGGTTTGTGGTCGGCGCTTCGTTTGTCTTCCCGTTGGCCTATCTCCTGGCTCAGTTGCTGGTGCTCTGGAATCCGGCTTCGGGCGTGGTTCAAGCGATTGCCCATAGCTGGTTTATCCAGAACCTCCTCTTGCTCTGGCTCGGGGGTTCCGCGCTGGCTGCGGTTTACTATTTCCTGCCGAAAGTGCTGGGGCGAAATATCACGGGCTACTACCTTGCTTCCGTAGCCTTCTGGACCTTCTTCCTGTTCGCTGGATGGACGGGGACGGCCAGTTTGCTCGGTAGCCCGATTCCTGTCTGGGTGCAGTCGGTGGGCGTAGTCGGTTCCGCCATGTTCCTGGTGTCCGTCATCATCACGGCCATTAATTTCCACGGGACCCTGTCCACCCAAAGCGGTTGGTCGCTTGCTTGGAATAGCACCACGCTCCGTTTCATCTCCTTCGGCGCAGTGGCCTTCACCCTCTATGGCGTGCTGAACGCCATTTTCTCGTTCCGTGGCTTCAACGCCGTGGTGCGTTTTACCTCCTTCAGCGCAGGTCAGGAACAACTCCTGACTTACGCCTTTGCTTCGATGGTCATCTTCGGGGCGGCTTACTTCATTCTGCCTCGACTGACTGGCTCACTCTGGCCTTCGGCCAAACTCGTCCACCTGCACTTCTGGGCCACCGCAATTGGTGCACTCGGTTCCATCTCCGCTTCCTTGGCGGTGGGCTGGCAGTCTGGTAAGCAACTTGCCGACCCCGCCGTGTCCTATGCCCAGGTGCTGACGGCTTCCGCGGGACTCGCTTCCGCCAGCTTGCTCTTCGCCATTCTCTTGCTCGTCGGCCACGTGGCCTTCGCGCTCAATGCTTTCGGCATGATCCTCAAATCCTCCGCCCCGGCTGCTGAAGGCCGCCACGACTAATCGGCACCCCCATGACGAACCCAAAACTTCTCATTGCCGGCGTCTTTCTGACCGTCGCGCTGCCCTTCGGAGCTCTGCTCCTTAGCTCGCAGGTGCAGCTTGGCGATCTTGCCCCTGCCCCCGAGGAAGAAGGCGGCGCGCTCTATCCTGCAACCGTCCCGGGACTCGCGGTCCAAGGTCGTGATGTCTACGTTTCTCTCGGCTGTATCGCTTGCCACACCCAGCAGGTTCGTCCGAGCGGGCAGGGTAGTGATATCGCTCGCGGTTATGGCGATCGCCCTTCGGTCGCCCGCGACTACGTCTTGCAGTCTCATGTCCTTCTAGGCGATCGTCGCATTGGACCGGACCTCGCTAACTATGGTGCCCGGGTCGCTCCTGCTCCTAAGGGTGCCCAGACCGAGCCAGAGAAAGCTGCCACAATCACCAAGTCTCTCGCCGCGGTCCATGCCGCCATCCATCATGGCAACGCATTTGCGTTCCTCTATGAAGCTGACGCCAAGGGTGACTTTGCCCCCGAGCGTGCCGATGCCTTGGCTGCTTATCTCCTCTCCCTTCGGCAGGATTACTCCTCCCCGGAAGCAAAATTAAAGAAGTGAACCCATGAACGACTCTAATCGTTATCCCGATAATAACCGTAACCGCCGGGGTCCGTCTGGCACCGGCTCCGACGGCCTTTCCGACGGTCGTTTGGTGGAGATTCACTCGCAGCTGGCCCGCGACAAAGAGGAGCCTGTTCAGGGTTTCTCGCTGACGCCGATCTTCATTGTTTTCCTGTTCTGCGGTTTTGGTTTCTGGGCTGGTCTCTATCTCACCCGAAATTCCGGACAGTTCTCGGCTGGGGCCTTCGACCTCGATGCCCCCAAGCTGGCGACCTCGGGTGGTCCAGCCGTCTTCGAGCCGGATGCGGCCAAGGGCGAAAAACTGTTCATCACTAACTGCGCCGTCTGCCACCAGGCCACGGGGCTCGGCTTGCCTGGTGCGTTTCCTCCTCTGGCTGGTTCGCCCTGGGTGGGTGGCAATGGGGAGCGTATGATCAAGGCCATCCTCGCTGGTCTCGGCGGGGAGATTGAGGTCAAGGGCGCTAAGTATAACGGCGTCATGCCCAACGTGGGGGCGGGCTTATCGAACGCCCAAATCGCCAACATTGCCACTTATGTCCGTCAGGCTTGGGGTAATACGGCTGAGCCAATTATGGACACGAAGGTAGCGGAAGTGCGCAAAGCCCTCGCGGATCGGAAGTCGCCTTACACGGCCGCGGAATTGCTTAAGGAAAACCCGCTCGAAGCCAAATAGGCCGCAGCGCCATTGGTAGGTATATAAAAAGGCCCGGGAGTAATCCCGGGCCTTTTTGTTGCCGTTTGAACGCAGGGCTTAGGCCGGGGCGTCCGAATGCTTGCGGATGAAGGCGGCGATATCGCCCTTGGGGCGTGCACCGACCATCTTGTCCACCACGACGCCGTTCTTGAATAGGAAAAGGGCCGGGATGGAGTTAACGCCAAGCTTTTGGGCCAGGGCCTGATTGGTGTCCACGTCGACCTTGGTGATTTTTACGAGGCCGTTCATTTCGACTGCAAGCTGATCAAGCACCGGGCCGATCTGCTTACAAGGGCCGCACCAAGTGGCCCAGAAGTCCACTAAGACGGGGACGGTCGACGAGCTGATCGTCGCGTCAAAACTAGCGTTATCGAGATTGGTGATGAGATCGGATGCCATGAAAGATGCTTAGCCTTTGGATTTAAACTCCAAGAAAATCAGGAGCGCACCGACAACTGAAGCCGCAAGGGCGATAAGGTCAAACGCGACGGCACCTGTTCCGACATTCTTATTGATGGGGGCGATTTGACGAGGCAGTGCGGCCGCAGGTGCAGGTGCGGGGCTCGGCATGGCGGCTGCGACGGGCGGGGGTACCGGGGTCGAAGCCGAAGGGGCGGGCGGAGGCGGCGGCACGAAGCCAGCGGGCTTTGCGAGTTTCAGCTTAGGGGCCTGAGGTGCAGCGTTCTCACCGTCGGAAGGAGGGGGTGGAGGAGGGGGCAGCTCGTTACTCATGGGGGAGAAGTATACAAATCCTGCGAAAGAGGTGAGTCAATCCGTCTGTGCCCCTTTTTGGACGTCACTTACCCTCGTGCTTCCGGAGGAGTTCGGCGACTTCCTCTGGGTGGGCATCGCTCAACGTCCGCCCCTTGCGGCTGAGATCTTCGGTGGTCTTGATGACGATTTCCGTCATGCGATCGTGGGTCGTCTCGGAGCCGCCGACCAGGTTGAAGCCTTCACCACGCGTGATGCGCTTATGTTCGTCCTGAGCGTCGAGTCCGATTCCCAGGAGGTGGTTGTTGGGGCGATTGGCCTTGGCCATGATTCAATGCTGGGCCAAATGGCCTGTTTTTCAAGCCTTCGGCTTAGTTGGCTTCTTCAGTCGGCGCATCGAACTCGGAGCGGCCTTCACTGGCTTCGCCGGCATGAGGTGCGGCAACTGGGTCAGCCTTCGAGCAGTTGATCTCCGCAAAGGCTGCGTCTTGCTCTAATTTGAGCTTACCCAGACGCGCGAGTTCAAGGCAGGCCAGGAAGGTCGCGACAAGGTAGCCGATGGTCGGGTGCTCGGGTAGCAAGCTGGTGAAGGCAAAGGTGCTCTCGGCTTCTAGGCGGGTGAGAATCGACTCCATGCGGTCGGAGACGGTGACGGTTTCGGAACTGATATTCCCCGGCTGGATGCGTTCGGCCAGTCGGCGTAACACCAGATTGAAGACATTCCAGAGCTCGATGCGATCGGCCGGGGCAACTGGGCGGATGACGGCATCTTCGCCTTGCGGCTGCAGGACGTAACGGCTGAGCAGGCCTTGGCGGTCATCCACCAAGCCGCGGATAATGGCGGCGGTTTCCTTGACGCGCTTATATTGGATGAGTTGCTGGACTAAGGCCCAGCGTGGGTCCTGTCCTTCTTCCGAGGCGGCGACTTCCTCTTCCGGGCGGCTTTCCACGGGGAGGAGCATGCGGCTCTTGATGTACATGAGCGTCGCCGCCATCACGAAGAAATCACCCGCCAGTTCTAGGTTATCTTTCTCCTGGGTGCGGAGGATTTGGAGATACTGCAACGTGACCTTCTCGATGGGGATATCGTAGATATCGATCTCGTTCTTGCGGATTAGAAAGAGGAGCAGGTCTAGGGGCCCTTCAAAGACGTCGAGATGGATGGGCAGGTCGGAAGGCGGCAGAATGCCGTCCTCGGGGACGCTAGGCGTGTCTTGGGGGGAGTCCGTCACGGCTCAGAACTTGAACAAAGTGGCCCGCAGGTGGAAGCCCAATGAGTTATGGCCGCCGTTGAGGGGGTCGAGCCGTTGGTCGATGCCGTATTCAAGCTCCCAGGAGTTGCCGATGCGTTGGACGAGCCCAATGGTCTCATAGGATGCCTGCTTGGCGAGGGCGTCGTAATTTAGTCCGGCGACCAGTGAGAAAATCGAATTCAGGCGAACATTGCCGGTCCAGATAAATTGGCGGGCGATGGTGACATCGCGGAGCTCAACCCAGTTGAAGGAGGTCTTCCAGAAATCACCGGAATTAAAGCCAAGGGATTGAATCGATTCGAGCGGGGCACCGCCGCCGTTGGGTAGGCGGATGCTTGAGCCGAGTGTGACCCAAGGCGCTGGCGTCAGCTGAAGGGCGACATTGAAATCGCTCCGGCCAGTTTCCGCCGCCGTCGCGCCCTTGCGCCAGTCCGTAAAGAGATCCGCCCGGAGGAGTTCGCGGGTGCCGTACTTGGCGTCGCGGGTTTCAAGCGTGTTACGAATGCCGAAGCGGGCGACTTGAGTGTCGGTGGTGGAGGCAGCATCGAGGCGATCGGCGAGATCGACTTCTTCGAGTACGGTGCTGGAGACGGAACGTTCCGTCATCGGCACCGAGCCGATCATGCGGTCAGCGCCAGGCATCACACGATATTGCAAGATTGGCCGGATGGTGTGGCGCATCCCGTCGATGCTCCACTTGTCAGCGACAAGATTCCAGGAGCCGGTCGCGAGGCCTTCGAGGTCGAAGCCGGCCTGCCCGATGACTTTTGAGGCGGTCCCCGTGCCGTTGATACCGGAAGACCAGCCCGTGGTCCGGACGCCAGCGACAGGCTTGAAGGTTAGCCAATCGGTGAGGACGATTGGACGGCTGAGGCCGTAGTAGGCATCCAGGCGGGCGGTGGACCAAGCGTCACTGGCCAGCGTCGCGGATTGGAAAGCGGCCAGGGGTAGTGAGGCGGAGGGTCGTTCGGAGAAATAGCCCAAGCTGATAAAGCTACGCTGCTGCCATCCATCGAGCCCAAGGGGGTTTTGCGGCAGGTCAAAGCGGAGCTCAGGGAGTTTCTGAACCGTGTCTTGGAAGTTATCCGCCTTGGCGGTGAGACTGGCTGAGAGGTAGCCGCCCGCATACGGCAGGGAAGCCTCGATGTTGGCCTGGGGGATGCCTGATTGGTTGATCAGGTTGGGCCGGAAGTCGCGGATGAAGCCAGGGTCGCTCTCAGCAAAAATCGACCCAGCGATTTCCAGTCCATTGTTTGCTCGGCCATTGATTTCGCCAAGGGCGAAACCGCGGTTGCGTCCCGGGGTCCGACCATAGTCATCGGTCGCGAGTTCGCCGCGGTCATTGATGTAGCCTGCCTGGAGGCGCCCTTTCCATTGAAAGTCTTCGCCAGTTTTCTTCCAGCTGTCGAAACGGACGGAGGGTCCGATGAGCACGCCAGATTTGCTATAGTAATCCAGTAAGCCCCCGACCCAGAGCGTCGGCGTGGTGCGCATCAGGAAACTCGAGCGAATGAAGCGCCCCTGGTGGTCCTCGCTCCCCGTGTTAAGGTAGAGGTCGTACGGAATGCTTTGGTAGCCTTCTTGTCCGTAGTACGGCAGGTGGAAGAATGGGACTCCCGCTAAGTTGGGGGTGACGCCGTGCAGGCTCAGCCAATCTTGTTTTTCGGAATAGTTTGCTTCCCGAATTTTGAGATCCATCCCCAGCGGGTCGGGTTCGCTATTCCACATGCGGACGCCGCGCATCGTCTTGTCCCCTTTGACGATGTGCAGTTCTTCGGCGGTGAAGTAAATGGGGCTTCGGCCGAAGCGGACATCATAGGCGTCGATGGTTTCGGCCTGAGGGTTGACGGTAACTTTCTCGCCCAAGATGCGGAGGGAGCGAGTCGCGTAGACGACGTTCCCTTCAGCGCTGATGATACCGGTACGGGTATCGAAGCGGATGCGTTTGGCGTTGATGCTGCTATCCTTGATTTGGAGTCGCGCATTCAAGGCCACGATAACCTTGCCGCCCTCTTCGGGGGCGAAGGTATCGGCTTCGATGTTGGGCAAGCTAAAGGCAGGCTTGGGGGCCGACGGAGCCGGGTCGGCCGCCACGCAAGTGAGAGCTAGCCCGAGGCTTGCAGCGAGAATCCAGAAACGGCGGCCGGGCATCCTTCCCAGAGTTGTCGCTCTAGGGTTTCTCTCAAGTATTTTCGGGCAAAGAGCGCTTGCCGATTTTCCCCGGGGAGTGGAGTGTTCAACCATGCGCCTCAGTCCAGCAGAGCTGACCTCCCTGGTGGACGCCACTGAGACCTCCCCGCACCGTTTCTTGGGCCTTCATGGGATGGCCAGGGAAGGCTGCGTCGCCCGGGCGCTTTTTCCGGGGGCCGTCAGCTGCGAGCTTTGGAAGGCCAAGGCTCGACAGGGTCTACCGATGGTCCAGCTACATGCCAGCGGGGTCTTTGAATTAGAACTGCTGGGTGCACCTGATTTCCGCTATTCCTTCAAGGTGGCCTATGCGGATGGTGCTGTCCGCGAGGTCGAGGATCCCTATCGCTTCCTTCCAACAGTCTCAGAATCCGACCTCTTTCTGATCGGCAAGGGCGATGACCATGGCTCCCACCATAAATTCGGCTCGCATGTCCGTACCATCGACGGCGTTGCCGGGGTGTCGTTTCTCGTTTGGGCGCCCTCGGCTCGGCGGGTTTCGGTCGTCGGTGATCATAATCTCTGGAACGGCCGCGCCCATCCGATGCGGATGCTCGGAGCCTCGGGCATCTGGGAGCTGTTTCTGCCCGGCCTTGGAGTCGGGGCGCGTTATAAATATGAAATCGTCGGGGCCCACGACGTTACGCCTTTCCTGAAGACGGATCCCTACGGCCTGCATTTCGAGCCCTCGCCCCATCATGCCGCGATTGTCTGCGACCTAGCGGGTTTCGTCTGGCATGATGCGGAATGGCTGGAACACCGGCGGAAGTCGGCGGCGAGGGCGCTCCCGATGTCGGTCTACGAGGTGCATCTGGCCTCTTGGCGACGGGTCCCAGAAGAGGGCGGCCGCGTCCTGAATTACCGTGAACTGGGCGTCCAGTTGGCGGCCTATTGCAACCAGATGGGCTTCACGCATGTCGAGCTGATGCCACCATCGGAGCACCCTTTTGATGGCTCATGGGGCTATCAAGTGACCGGTTTCTTCGCCCCGACTCACCGCTTTGGCTCTCCTTTAGATTTCATGACGATGGTCGACACGCTCCACCGAGCGGGCGTCGGCGTGATCGTAGACTGGGTGCCGGCGCACTTCCCGCGCGATTTTTTTGCGCTGGCCCGTTTCGACGGCACGCATCTCTACGAGCACGCGGACCCGCGGCTCGGCGAGCATCAGGATTGGGGTACGCTGATCTTTAATTACGGACGGCATGAGGTCCGCGGCTTCCTGACCTCCTCGGCCCTATCCTGGCTCGAGCGCTTCCACGTTGATGGCCTGCGGGTCGATGCGGTGGCCTCGATGCTCTACCTCGATTATTCCCGTAAGGCAGGCGAATGGATTCCGAATCGCCATGGTGGCCGCGAGAATATCGAGGCGATTGAATTCCTGCGGCACGTCAACTCGCTCATCCATCTCTACCAGCCCGGCGTGGTCGTGATCGCCGAGGAATCCACTTCCTTCCCGGGGGTAACGAAGCCCGTGGCCGATGGTGGGCTGGGCTTCGACTTCAAATGGAACATGGGTTGGATGCATGACACCCTTGATTACTTCCGGAGTGACCCGTTGTTCCGGAAATATGCCCACGGAAAATTAACGTTTGGGATGCTCTACCATTGGTCGGAAGCGTTCATGCAGGCCTTCTCCCACGATGAGGTCGTCCACGGAAAAGGCTCGCTGATCAATAAGATGGGGGCGGGCGATGACGACTCCAAGGCCGCCAATCTTCGCTGCCTACTGGCCTTGCAGTGGGCTTGGCCTGGTAAGAAAACTTTATTCATGGGCTGCGAGTTCGGCCAGTTTGCCGAATGGAAATTCGAAAGCTCGCTGGACTGGCACTTGCTGGAATACCCCCGGCACGCAGGTCTCCAGCACTTGGTCGCCGATCTGAATGCGCTCTATGTCGGGGACGCCGCCCTCGCGGAAAACGAGACTCGTCCGGAAAGCTTCAACTGGCTGGTGGCGGATGATGGCGCCCAGAGTGTCCTGGCTTTTGAGCGTCGTGGCCGTGATTGCGCTTGGGTGGTTGCTGGTAATTTCACCCCCGTGGAACGCACTTATCGTCTGGGTGTGCCTTCACTTGGCAAGTGGGAGGAGGCCGTGAACACCGACTCCAAACATTACGCTGGTAAAGGCCTAGGGAATCTGGGCGGCGTCCAGGCTGAAGCCATTCCCTGTCAGGGAAGGCCCTATTCCATTGAGGTCCGCTTGCCCGGGCTATCTTTGCTGATCTTCCGTCAATCGGCTTCGGGTAAGCCGGTAAAAGCCAAGCGTTGAGCCATGGCACGCTCCGAAGTCTTTCAACGCCTCGTGGCGGGTGATCCCGCGAACCCGTTGTTCCGTTTTTCGCTTGGCCAGGCTTTATCGGTCGAAGGCGATGCCGCCGGGGCAATCGAGCACCTGCGCCTCGCCGCCGCTTCCAAGGCCGACTGGATGATGCCGCGCATTCTGTTAGGGAAGAGCCTGCTCGCCGTGGGTGAGAAGTCGGCCGCCCGGGAAACTTTCACTGATGCACTGGCCCTCGCGGTAGCGCAGGGGCACGAAGAGCCCGAAGCGGAATTACGCGCTTTGTTGGCGACCCTCTGACGACTTATTCCGTTTCCGGATACGGCAGGAAGTCACTTAGGCTGAACGGCCGGGCTTTGAATTCCTTCACTTCGGCACTGCGCATGGGGCCGCGCTGATCGATGCGTTCGAGGATGACGCGGCGCAAGTCCATGACCGCGGCCTTGGCCTTATTGAGCGGGCGAATCGTCAAAGTGTTGTCGCCGGCGGCGAGTTCAATCTGCCCGATCTCGCGCGGCACGAAGCGCTGGAAGTGGCCGGTTTCCTCGACGGTGAACTCGCACTTGCTTGCGCCGGCTTCGACCGCGACGGTCGAGCCGCCGTTGCCTTTGCCGCAACCCTGTAGCACGGTGACGCGATATTTCCCAGCCAGGGGAGCTTGAAATTTCCATGAGGCGGTGTCCTCGACGTTGACCCAGAATCCGAGCGTATCTTTCTGGGGTGGATCTTCGTAGTGCATCTTTTTGGCCTGCACTTGAGCGTCGCGGGCTTCGAGATGAATGAGGCAGTTCGCACCCTCAGTGCGGGCGTCGTCCATGGCCTTGCGCCAAGCAGCTAGTTGCGGGCGCATGGCTTCGGAGCTCGCGGTGGCCTTGATGTGAGTCGGGTCGAGTTTGACGAAGCATTCCTCCCAAAGGGAGCGGCTAAACTGCGGATTGGCGGTCATCGGCTTGGCACCGACGCTCCGGCGCCAGGCTTCGAGTTTACCGCGCATCGCCGCAATTCGGTTCGGCTCGGCGGCGGCTACGTCCGTGGTTTCGCTCGGATCTTTGGCTAGGTTGAATAGTTCCATGCGGCCAGTTTCGTAGAACTCGATGAGCTTCCAGTCGCCTTCGCGGATGATGCCCCCGGGTTGGCTGCCTTGATTCATGTAATGCGGTTGATGCCAGGTTAGGGCGCGCGGGGCCGCCGCTGTAGGCAGGCTATTGAACATTGTCCCGGATAGGTCTTGGAAATCCTGCACCTTCGGGGCGGGGATTTTCGCGAAAGCGCAAAGGGTGGGGCAGAGGTCGCCGAGCACGGCTGGCTCGGCGATTTCCTTCACGGCTAGGCGGCCGGGGTAACGAATGATGAGCGGGACGCGGATGCCTCCTTCGTAAAGATAGCCTTTGCCCGCGCGACTGGGGGCATTGAAGGTGGGCGGGCTTTCTTTGAGCTCCGAGACGTGTACGCCCCCGTTGTCAGAAGCGAAGATGACCACGGTGTTCTTGGTTAGGCCGGCCTCTTCGAGTTTCTGGAGGACACGCCCGCAGGCCATGTCCAGGGACTCGACTAGTGCGGCGTAGGTTGGGTGAAAGGCCTTGGCGTTGGCTTCGATGCCTTTGGCCGGTGCGGCCAGCGGGATGTGTGGGTTGTCGAAGGCGAGGTAGAGGAAGAAAGGTTTGGCTTTGTTGCGCTCGATGAACTTCACCGCTTGGTCGGCGTGCCCCAGTTCGCCTTTGCCACCCAAGGGCGATTCCGCGCCGGGGTTCGCCTTGCCGGCGAAATACTCGTCGAAGCCGTGATCGGTCGGCTGGTGGCCTTTACCGCCGAGGTGCCATTTACCGATGGCGCCGGTGACATAGCCTTTGGCCTTCAGGAGTTCAGCGATGGTCTGGACGCCTGCCGGCAGGTGTTGGTTGATGGTCGGTGAAAGTAAGCGATGGGAGGCACGATCCGGCCGTCCTGGTAGGAAGGTGGTGATATTAAGTCGGGCCGGGCTTTGGCCGGTGAGCAGCGCTGCGCGAGAGGCCGAGCAGACGGAGGCGGCGGCATAGGCTGAACTGAAACGCACTCCTTCCGCGGCGAGTTTATCAAGATGGGGGGTGTGCTGATCCTTGCGGCCGTAGCAGCCGAGGTCGTTGATGCCAAGGTCGTCGGCGAGGAGGATGACGATGTTGGGCGGAGTCTCTTCGCTGTGGAGTGGAGCGAGGCCGAGGAGGAGCGCGGTGAGGAGACCGAGGAAGCGGCGGGGCATAGGCGAACCTTAGCGGGTGGGCAGGCGGTGCAAAGGTGAAAAAGGTTAGGCGGATTGACACTTTGAGCCTCAGCCTAAACGCTTAACCCTGATGCGAACAGGCGAACCGACCCAAGCCCGCGAGGCCTCTCGCCTCGGTGCTTTCCGTCGTTTCCTCGCATTTGTGGGCCCAGGCTTTCTCGTCTCGGTCGGCTACATGGATCCCGGCAACTGGGCCACCGACCTTGCGGGTGGCTCGCAGTTCGGCTACGCGCTGCTCTGGGTGATTCTGCTGTCGAACCTGATGGCCATTCTCTTTCAGCACCTTTGCGTTCGCCTCAACGTCGCCACCGGCCTCGACCTCGCTCAAGCCTGCCGGGAGCGTTATTCTCCAGGCGTCTCGAAGTTCCTCTGGGTTTCCGCCCAGATCGGTATCGTCGCGATGGATCTTGCTGAGCTGCTGGGTTCGGCCATCGCCCTGCAAATTCTCTTCGGTATACCCCTCTTTTTCGGGGCGACCATCACCGCCTTGGATGTATTGCTGCTGCTCGCACTGACGCGCTTGGGTTACCGCTGGCTGGAAGCGCTTGTTGCGGTGCTGGTGCTCACCATTGCGGCCTGTATAGGTATCGAGCTGCTGCTGGCTAAGCCGGTGATCGCCGAGCTCGTGAAAGGCTTCGTGCCGACCACCGCTGTGCTGACACGTCCGGGTATGCTTTTCGTGGCCTTGGGTATCATTGGCGCCACGGTCATGCCGCATAACCTTTATCTGCATTCGTCGATCGTCGGTTCGCGCGATTTTGGCGCTGATGAAAAATCACGGCGCGAGGCCATGCGCTTCGCTACTTGGGATTCGACACTCGCGCTCAGCCTAGCGTTCTTCGTCAACGCAGGCCTGCTGGTACTCAGCGCCGCCGCTTTTCACGGCCGGCCCGAAGCTGTGACAGATATCCGCGAGGCCCATCGGCTGCTGGACGGCGTGCTGGGGGCGACTTTCGCCGGCACACTCTTCGCTGTTGCGCTGCTCGCCTCCGGCCAGAACGCCACCATTACCGGCACCATGGCTGGACAGATCGTCTTGGAAGGATTTCTGAAGATCAAGACGGCTGGCTGGATTATCCGCGTGGCCACGCGCCTCGCCGCGCTCGCGCCTGCCCTGCTTGTCATCGGCCTGGCCGGGGAGGGTAGGGTGGAGACATTGCTCATCTGGAGTCAGGTTATCCTTAGCCTGCAGCTTGGCTTCGCCTGCTGGCCGCTCGTGCGCATGACCGGCGATGCCCAGTTCATGGGCGCGTTCGTCGCCCCACGCTGGATTAGCATCCTTGGTTGGGTCGCCACGGCCATGGTCGTCGGGGCTAGTTTGTGGTTCGTTGCCGGGGTTTTATGATATAAGTTATTTAATTATAGTTGTTTAGGTAATTATAAATGCGGTGTTTAATCGGCTCGACTTCTAATCATTATAACTTAACTAATGTAGTCATAAATAACTGTGCCGTCCGTCTCTGCCCATTATCCCCGCCATGCGATCCCTTATTCTCGCTCTTCTCGCCGCGTCCTCCTTGGTCGCAGTCGAAGAGCCTGTCGTTTTGCGCGTGGGTTTCTTTCCTAATCTCACGCACGCGCCTGCGCTCGCGGCACGACAGCTTGAGAGGGAAGGGCAGGATTTTCATCAGCCGAATCTTCCGGTCGGCGTGAAAATCGAATGGCGTTCTTTTAATGCTGGCCCCTCCGCGATGGAGGCCTTGTTGGCCGGAGCGATTGATGTGAGTTATGTGGGGGCCGCGCCATTGATCAATGCTCACGTTCGCAGTAAAGGACGTTCGATTCGCGTCCTGGCTCCGGTCGCTTCCGGCGGCAACGCCTTAGTAGTCCACCAGGGATCGACTCTGCGGACGCCGGAAGATTTTCGCGGCCGTCGCATCGCCACTCCGCAACTGGGTAACACGCAGGACGTCGATGCCCGCGTCTGGCTGCGTTCTGGCGGCCTCAATATCTCCATCGCCGGCGGCGATGCCCATGTAATTCCGGCGCACAATGCTGAGCTCACCGTTCTCTTCAAGCGGGGTAATGTCGACGCAGCCTGGACGGTCGAGCCTTGGGTGACCCGCTTGGTGAATGATTTCGGCGGCCAGGTACTCGTCGAGAACCGCGACTCGATCATCACCGTGCTGGCTGCCTCGCAGAAGGCTCTCGATGCCAAGGGTGGAGCGGTGAAGGCGTTTGTTCGCTCGCATTACCTGCTGCGCGACCGCTTGTCTGCCGACCCAGCCTTGCTCGAGCGACTTTCACGGGAAGGCCTCGGTGCCGAATCCCACTCCGCCGCCCCGAAGGCCGAACTCATCACTCCGGCGCTACGCCGTATCCGCTGGGACCAGCCCGAAGAGCCCGCCCCACGCCTCCGCCGCCTGAGCGTTGCCTTCGCCAAGGCCCAGTCCGACTCACGAGCCTGTGGCCTGCTGGCGGGTGAAGCCCCGGTAGAGCCATTACTACAAGCCTTGGTCGATGACCTTCCGCCTGTCCGCAAGTAACACTCCTTGCCATTCTTTTACCCGTTCCCGCTAATCCTTCGCCTCCATGCCGGCTAACCCGTCCAGTGAATCCAATTCCCAGCTCACGCTGCGACATGTGACCAAGCGTTTCAACGGACGCGCCGGTCTCGTCACAGCCGTGGAGGACATTAGCCTGCAGGTAAAGGAAGGTGAGTTTCTCGTGCTCGTCGGACCTTCGGGCTGCGGCAAATCTACGTTGCTTAGTCTGCTGGCGGGCTTGGAGCAGGTAGATGATGGCTCCATTAAACTGGACGGAGCCGATGTGGTCGAACCCGGACGTGATCGGCTGGTAATGTTCCAGCAAGATGCGCTTTTCCCTTGGCTCGATGCTTTGGAAAACGTGTTGTTCGGTTTGCGATTAAAGCCTGGCCTGACTGACGCCGAGCGCACCGAGGCCGCCCGCTACTATCTCGATCTCGTTGGGCTCGGTGACAAGGAGAAGGCCCGCCCGCATGAACTTTCCGGCGGGATGCGTCAGCGCGTCGCTCTCGCCCGCTCGCTGGCTCCTAATCCGCGCGTCTTACTCATGGATGAACCGTTCTCCGCCCTCGACGCACTGACGCGCGATCAGCTTTACGGCGATATCCAGAAGATTTTCACGCAGCGCAAGAAGACCATCGTGCTGGTCACGCATAACATCCGTGAGGCGGTCTGCCTCGGCGACCGCGTGGTGCTCCTTTCGCCCAACCCCGGACGCATCCGACAGGTTTTCAACATTGACCTGCCTCGTCCTCGCCGGATCAACGATCCGGCCCTTGCCACCTTGGCCGCGGATATCACCACGGCCCTTTCGGCCCACCTCGCTGAACCCAAGGAGGGCCTCGTATGAAATCCCCCCGTGCCCTTGTGCCGATCGTAATCGGCCTGCTCGTCCTTGGCTTCTGGGAGTGGTACGTACGTTCCGGTCGCGTCGAGGACTTTTTCGTTCCTGCGCCCACGCAAATCGGTGCCTGGTTCTGGTCGGCGCTCTGCGACGGTTCGTTGGCCTCCGCTACCTGGGTCACGATGCGCCGTCTGATGCTTGGCTTCGCCATCGGTGCCGCCATCGGCATCCCCATTGGTGCTCTCTGCGCCCGCTCCAGCCTCGCCCGCGATACGATCGGTATTCTTTCGCTCGGCCTGCAGACACTTCCCTCGGTTTGTTGGGTCCCGGTGGCAATCATCGCCTTCGACCCGACTGAAGCAGCCGTGGTTTTCGTCGTCGTCATGGGTACAGTCTGGGCCGTCGTCATTGCGGTTCAGGAGTCGGTGCTCAACGTTCAGCCACTCTATCTTCGTGCCGCCCAGACGATGGGCTCCCGCGGCTGGCATCTCTGGACGCACGTGATCTTCCCGGCCGCTTTACCTGGCATCATTAGCGGTCTGAAGCAGGGCTGGGCCTTCGCTTGGCGCTCGCTGATGGCGGCGGAAATCTTCGTGGCAATCATCGATGGCTTCGGCCTGGGGGCCTTGTTGAACGCTGGTCGCGACTTGCACCGCATGGACCTGGTGATGGGTGTGATGGCGGTCGTGATGCTGGTTGGGCTTCTGGCGGATCTCATCTTCTTCTCGCCGATTGAGCGCTGGTTGCGTCGTTCGCGCGGGCTGGAGCGCTAAACCGTCGCCTTTCCTCCTCGCCCTCGGGGCAGGGGAGGCCTACTTAAGGGGCAAATGTTTATCGACGAAGCCAAGGTTGTATTGAAGTCCGGAGACGGCGGCCACGGCTGCGTCAGCTTCCGCCGCGAGAAATTTATCCCAAAGGGCGGCCCCGACGGAGGTAACGGCGGCAAGGGTGGCGACGTCGTCCTGGTCTGCGATCGTAACGAAGGCGACCTGCAGCACTACCGCTGGCAGCCTCACCGCCGCGCTCGTAATGGTGCCCCAGGGATGGGTCGCCAGTGCGCTGGGCCTGATGGTGGCGATTTGATTCTGCCAGTGCCTCCGGGCACGCAGGTGCTCGAAGAGGGCTCCAACCGTCTCGTGGCTGAACTCACCGAGCACGGTGAACGCGTCATCCTTCTCGCCGGTGGCAAAGGCGGCATGGGCAACATGAATTTCAAGAGCTCGGTGAATCAGGCTCCGCGCCGCACGACCCCGGGTTACCCCGGCGAAGAAGGCACCTTCCGCATCGTGCTGAAGACCATCGCCGACATCGGCCTCGTGGGCTACCCGAACGCCGGCAAGTCGACGCTTACGAATCTCCTCACGGCCGCCCGTCCGAAGATGGCGCCGTATCCGTTCACGACCTTGCACGTCAATGTGGGCGTGATTGATTACGAAGACCGTTTCGACCGCATCGTCATGGCGGACATTCCTGGTCTCATCGAAGGAGCCCACGAAAACCGGGGCCTCGGTCACCAGTTCCTTCGCCACGTCGAACGCTGTTCGTTGCTGGTTTTCATCATCGATATGGCCGGCAGCGAGAACCGTAATCCGTGGGACGACCACCGCATCCTTGAGCGCGAACTTCGCCTCTACTCGCCGATTCTCGCCGCGAAGCCGCGCATCATCGTGGCCAACAAGATGGACCTCCCCGAAGCCGCGGCGAAACTGAAGCTGTTCCAGGAACGCGTGAAGGATATCGTCATCCCGATTTCTTGTTACTCCCAGGCCGGCATCCAGGAATTCCGCGATAAACTTTGGGCCGCCGTCAAAGGTCCGGTCGATCAGCGTCCGAAGGCCCCGGCCCCTTACGTTGAGCCAGCGGTGGCTAAGCGTCTCGCCAAGGTACATCCGGCCAAGGTCGTTGCCGCGAAGCCTGCGAAGGGTAAGCCAGCGAAGGCTAAGGTCGTGAAAAAGCCTGCCGTGAAAAAGCCTGCCGCGAAGAAGCCCGTTGCGAAGAAGGTCGTCGTGAAGGCGAAAGCTAAGCCCGCCCCAGCGAAGAAAGTCGCCGCCCAGAAGCCTCTCCCGAAGAAATCCAAGCCCGTCGCGAAGAAGAAGTCCCCCGCCAAAGTGGTAGCCAAGAAAAAGCCCGCCCCGCTGAAGAAAAAGAAAGCGACGGTCGTTAGGGCTAAAGCGTCAAAGCGGGCTCGGCGCTGAGCTGGCGGGTAGGTCATATTGGTTTGGCAACTGCTGGCGTAAGGGCAAATTGGCCTGACTACCCCACTGCCGTTCCCCGTCTGTTCAGGACGATGGACATTGCCGTTCCTCATGCCCTCGCTTCGCCGATTCTTTTTCCTCAATGCCTGCCTGGGTTTGCTGTCCTCTGTGGCGCTTACCGCGGCAGGCGCCGAGTCGATCAAGCCAGCAATCCAGCCATTTCTAGAGGCCCACTGCACGGGGTGCCACGACGCGGAAACGAAGAAGGGAAATTTGGACCTCACCGCGTTACGTGACCAGCTCACGGAGGCCGAGAATTTTAGCCGCTGGGTAAAGATTCACGACCGGATTGAATCCGGCGAGATGCCGCCCAAGAAGAAGGCCCGCCCACCGGTGGCGGACGTCGCCGCGGTGAAGGCAGTTTTATCCCGGGCCCTCCTGCAAGCCGAGGCGACCAAGCAGGTCGGTGGGGGTCGGACGACTTTGCACCGGATGACGCGTTCCGAGTACGAGAATACCGTCCGAGATCTTTTTGCTCTGCCGGGCATCGCCGTGCGGGCTGGCCTCCCGGCCGATGGCTCCGCCCATGGCTTCGATAATAACAGCGACGCGCTGGATATCTCCCATGTCAATTTAGCCCGCTATATCGATGCCGCCGATACCGTCCTGAATATGGCTATCGCGACGCGCCCGGTCGCTCCCGCCACCTCATTAGTGCGGCTTTCCTTGGCCCGTAACTACGAGCCAGACATCATGCTGATGCAGGGAGACGCCATGTTGTTCCGCGACAAGAAACCGGATCCGGTCTTCCCGCCGGCAGGAGAATACGCCCACGTCGACCAAGGCGCCCACGAGCAGATTGGCATTTTTGATCGCATGAGCAGCGTAGGGGTCTTCCGCCATGAGGATGATTCATGGAATCCTTACTTCCGCCATTTCGCCTCATTGTATCCGGGTCGTTACCGTATCCGGGCTTCTTTCTGGAGCCTCACTTGGGATAAGGGCGAAGTCCGTCCAGCGCGGGGTGTGGAAGCGGCCCGACTTTCGGTCGTGCAGTTCAATGAGAATGGCCGCGGCGGGCAGCACCCGAGCTACGTGCTCGGCTATTTCGCCGCTCCCTCGCTCGAATCTAAGGTCCACGAGATGAATGTTTGGTTTAACGAAAAGGAGACCATCGGCTTCAATCCAGCGTCACTCGCTCCGATCAGGCTTTATCGTATCGGTAACTACGGCCCGAAGGGTCGCATCATGGGCTACACGGGGCCTTGCGTCGTCAGTGATTGGGTTGATATCGAAGGCCCGTTCAATGACGTGTGGCCACCGCGTAGCCACCAGCTGCTTTTCGGTTCGCTGCCTATCTCGGAAATCAAGCCTGACCCCAAGGCGGCTCAACGCCCCCCGGTGCGCGTGCCGCTTCGGCAGGACATTATCGGTTGTCGCAATCGGCCCGAGACCGAGAAGGGTGTCTGGTCCGTCACCAGTGCTCATCCCATGGCGGATGCGGATAAACTCCTGGCCGACTTCCTACCCAAGGCTTTCCGCCGTCCAGTGACGGCGGAAACGCGCGCCCAATACCTGGCCCAGTTTGATCTACGCGTGAAGGCTGGCGATTGTTTTGAGACCGCCATGCGGTGGGTCTATCGCGCCGCACTGTGCTCTCCGGACTTCCTTTACCACGTTGAGGCCCCTGGAAAGCTAGATGACTATGCCTTGGCCTCGCGGCTCTCCTACTTCCTTTGGAATTCGCAACCGGACGAGTTACTGGCCGGCCTGATTACCTCTGGTCAGATCCGCGACCCCAAGGTGCTCGACCAACAAATCGAGCGCATGCTCAGTGATCCGAAGTCCGATCGCTTTGTGGAAGATTTTCTCGGTCAATGGCTGAAGCTGCGCTCCATCGGCGTGAACGACCCTGACAAGAAGCTCTACCCGGAATTTAATCCTTACCTGCAGGATTCAATGGTCTCGGAAACGCGCGCCTATTTCCGCGAACTGCTGGAACGTAATCTCGACGCTAGTTTCCTCGTGCGTTCGGATTTCGCGATGCTCAACGAAAGGCTCGCCGTGCATTATGGTATCACGGGCGTCAGTGGCCCGGAAATCCGCAAGGTCACGCTCCCCGCGGGTTGTGTGCGCGGAGGCTTTCTCACCCAGGCCGCCCTCCTGAAGGTCACCGCCAATGGGACCACGACCTCTCCCGTGGTGCGTGGCTCTTTCGTGATGGCGCGGCTGCTGGGTCGCCCGCCTGAGCCACCGCCCGCCAATGTCCCCGCCGTCGAACCAGATGTCCAGGGTACGACCACGATCCGGGAACAGCTGGCCAAACATCGTGCCGATCCCGCGTGCGCCTCCTGTCATACGAAGATCGATCCCGCTGGCTTCGCCCTTGAATCCTTCGATGTCATCGGCGGTCAGCGCGGCCGCTATCGGAGTATTGGCGAGGGTGACGTGCCCCCGCGGGGCAGCATCGATCCGCGGATCAAAATCGACTTCAAGTTGGGACCTAAAGTGGACGCCAGCGGCGAACTGCCCGACGGTCGCAAGTTTGCCGATATTCTGCAGCTTAAGGATATTCTGGCCAACGAGCGCCAACTGTTGCTGCGTAATCTCGCCGAGCAATTGACGGTTTACTCCACGGGTCACGCATTGTCTTTCGGGGATCGTACCGCCTTGGCCGAAATCGTGGCCCGCACGGAAGCGCAGGGCGGCGGTATGCGCACGCTTATTCATGAACTGATCCGCAGCCCGCTTTTCCAGACCCGCTGAACGATGCGCACTTTTATTTCATCCCTCGTCTTCGCTTCGCTCTTCGTCGCTGGCCTGACGGCCGATCTGCCTGCCGCTCCATCGGTGGAGATATCTCGCCGGGTTGTCGGGCTTTTTGAACCATCCCGCGTGGAGGATTTAAAGGAAATCGTCCCGACCCTCCCCGGGGTCGAGTTAGTGCGGGTGGATTACGCTTCGACGGTCGCGGTCTGGCGGCTGGACCCCGCGCTGGTCATGACAAACTATAACGCGAAGAAGCCGCCCTCGGAAGAGCAGCTCGTGCAGCGGCTGGATTCCCTGCTCGGCGCCGCCTCGACCCGGACGTTCGCCCTCAAGCCTCTGGCAGGCATCCCGTCGGAAAAAACGACCTTGATTCAGCTCCGACCGCATATCCTCGACTGCCGCGGCTGTCGTTACGCCGTTTATAACGGTATCGCCAAGCTCGAAGGTGTCGAGAGCGCCACCGTCGGGAAGGATGGCGCTATCAGCGCGCGGATTGATCCTGCTAAGACCGACCAGAAAACTTTGGATGCCGCCCTTAAGAAGGTGCGTGGGCTCGAGCACCCCTGAAAACAAAACCCCTTTATGAATAAAATCCAACTCGGCCTCCACCGTTCACTTTCCCGCCGCACCTTCCTCCGGGCCGCCGGGGCCGGCATCGCCTTGCCGTTGCTGGACGCGATGATGCCCGCTTTCGCGAAGGAGTCAGCTCAGGCCAAGATTCCCCGTCGCATGGTTTGTATTCAGACGAACATGGGCATCATGCCACAGTTCTTCTTCCCCGAGAAGGCGGGACGCGATTTCGCCCTCCCGGCCTATCTCCAAAAACTGGAGACGCATCGCAATCGCATGACGGTTTTCTCTGGCGTGAGCCTGCCTGGCGTGACGGGTGGCCACGCAGCCGAGAAATGCTTCCTGACCGGCACCCCGCACCCTGATCGGGGCGGCTTCCGTAACTGGGTCTCCTTAGACCAGCTGGCCGCTGAGCACATCGGTTCCGCCACGCGCTATCCTTCGTTGCCGCTCGCTATGGTCAGCGATGGCTCGCCGACACTGAGCTATACCCGCAGCGGTGCCCCCATCCCGGCTGAAAAGAGCCCCCGCCGGCTCTTCCAGAAGCTCTTTATGCAGGGCAAGGCCAGTGAGGTGGCGGCCAATGTAGAGGCGTTGCGCCAAGGTCGCAGTATGCTGGATTTCGTAGGAGACCAGTCCCAGCGTCTTAACCGGACTCTTTCCAAGAATGATCAACAGCGCATGGATGAGTATTACACCACCGTGCGCGAACTTGAGAAGCGTCTCCATAGTTCCGAGGAATGGGAATATCGCCCCAAGCCGGTCGTGCGTGCCACCGCTCCGAATGACATCGATGACACGAAAGAGTTCGTCGCCAAGACCCGCCTGATGTTCGACGTGATGAAGCTGGCCATCGAGACCGACTCCACCCGGATCATATCACTCTTCATCGACACCACGGTGATTCATAATATCACGCACCACGGCAACCGGCCAGAGGCCGTCGCGGAACTACGGGCCAAGGAAGAGGCCCAGTTCGGTGCGCTCAATGATTTCCTGACGGCCCTCGAAGGCACCAAGGAGGAAGGGCAGTCGCTGCTCGATCGTACCCAGGTCCTTTATGGTACGCCGATGGGCAGTGCGAATTCGCACTCGAACGTCAATCTGCCCGCCATGATCGCAGGCGGCGGCTACCGCCACGGTCAGCACTTAGCTTTCGATAAGCTTAATAACTATCCGTTGAGCAATCTCTACGTCACGATGCTGCAGCGTATGGGCATCGAGGTCGGCGAATTCGCCTTATCAAAGAGCACCATGCGCGGCCTCGAGATGGCCTGAGCGTTTACTTCGCCGCTTTGAGTTCCTTGAACTTAAGCGACTCGGAGTTCAGGCAAAAGCGGAGGCCCGTGGGGGCGGGGCCGTCTTCGAAGACGTGTCCAAGGTGGCAGTCGCAGCGGGCGCAAAGGATTTCCGTGCGCTTCATGCCGTAGGCGTTGTCCTCATGGGTGGCGACGTTCTCCTTGGAGACGGGCTTAAAGAAGCTCGGCCAGCCGGTGCCTGAGTTGAACTTGGCAGCAGAAGAAAAGAGCGGGAGATCGCAGCACACGCAGTGATACGTGCCATTCTTATGGTTATCGAGCAGGGTGCCGCAGAAGGGGCGTTCCGTGCCCTTGGCACGCGTCACGTGGTACTGCTCAGGCGTGAGCTGGGCGGCCCACTGGGCGTCCGTCTTGATAATTTTATCGACGAGCACCGGCTTGCCGAGGCCGCCCTTACCATCGTCGGGCGTGATGAGCACCTGAGGGCCTTTGGCTTTGGGTTCGGTTTCTTTCATGGTCTTGGTTTCAGTGGCGGAAGCGGGGGGCGTGGCCGGAGTTTTTTCGGCGACGGCGTAAAGGGAGTAGGTGAGGGCGGCGATGATGAGGGCGCCGGTGGCGATGATCCAGGGGTGTTTGTTCATGGTCTTAACTGAAAGATTTGCCGCAGCCGCAAGTGCTGGTGGCATTGGGGTTGCGGACTTCGAAGCCCTTGCCGTGGAGGCCATCATCGAAGTGGACCGTCGAGCCGTCAAGGTAGGCGTGACTCGTCGGATCGATGAGGAGTTTGAGCCCCTGACTCTCGAATTCCAAATCATCAGCCTTCCGGACATCAAAAGACATTCCGTACTCGAAGCCGGAGCAGCCACCGGTCTCGACGAGCACGCGAAGCACGGACTCAGGATTGGCCTGAGCCTGATGCAGCACCCGGATTTGCTGGGCAGCGGCTTCGGTGAGATTAATCATGCCGTTAAGTTTAGCGGCAATCGGCGGGAGTCAAGGTGCGGCCGCCGTCCGAGGCTTTTCCTTGTCTAATTAGGTGGATAGGATAGGTTTCCCTTACCCCGCCATGTCCCCCGTCCTTGTTCGTATCCTGGCCCTCTCCGTGCTGCTGGCCTTCGCGTTTAATTTTATCATGATGGTGGTCGTGGCCTTAGTGGGTTGGGATCCGGGCACGTTGACCCTGAAAGATTTGCTCGGGGTCGGTGTCTTCAAAGCCTCGGGCAAGGATTGGTTCTGGATTCTGCTGCTCTGGGGATTCGCTCTCCTGCAGTCCTGTCTTTTGCTGCTGCCTTTGCCGGTCTCGTCCGTCCTCGGGGAGAAGTCTCCGCTCGGCCCTCGCGTCATCGCTGCCGCCTTCCTAGGCGGACTTTTTATCGCAATTCCGCTGCTCGCTTCGGTCGATTTTCTTTCGGCGCAGGCCGACCCGAAGGGTTTTGACTCTTCGCCTTACATTATTGGAGCCCTTGCCGTCTGGGTGGCGTCGTGGCTGATCTGGACGCCAATCCTGCTGCACCGCTCGCGCGGTCAGGCCGATGCGGTGGAACGCTTCGTGGGCAAGAACATCGCGGGCTCCGCGGTGGGAATGGCCCTCTGTCTCCCTTGGTATTTCGTGCTCCGCCGCAAGCAGTCCTGCTTCTGCGGACTCGGAACGTTCTGGGCGCTGGTATTGGGGCTCTGGTCCCTGTTGGTCATCGGCGGTCCGCTGCTCTTCGTGCTCGCCCGCGACCGTCGCCTCCGTGCCGGTGTGCGCGAGGGTTGAGGCTTAGAGCGCGCAGCCTTGCTGGGTCTCGCGCGTGGGCCGGGCGATGAGTCCGCGGTGTGGCTCATCTGGATAAATCTCGTCGGCGCGGGCTCCGAGTAGGTGGGCGTCGCAGCACTTCAAGAGATCCGGGAGGTTCTCAGTCCGGCGCATGTCATGGAGGAACTTGCCTTCGGCATCCACCGCGAGGCCGATGAAGTTGAGGAACTTCTTCAGCCGGCCCGCCTGCTTATCTGTGGCCTTGGCGGCATCGCAGCATTCCTCCGCGAGCTCTTGGATATAGGTCCGCACATCGGCCAGCGTGGGCGCGAACGATGTCTGGCCCTGCTGGACTTCGCGCCACTGGCGGAAGATCCACGGATTACGGATGGCATGGCGTCCCATCATCATGCCGTGGGCCTTAGTCTCGCTGATGAGCCGTTGGGCTTTAGCGGCCGAAGTGACGTCGCCATTGGCGATGACGGGGCAGGGGACGGACGCCACGGCCTTGGCGATGGCGGCGTAGTCCACTTCAGACCAGTAGAGTCCTTTGACCGTGCGGCCATGCACGGTAAGGAGGTCCACTTGATGCTTGGCGATGATAGCGAGAATCTCGTCAAAGCGCTCTTGGCTGTCGAAGCCGATGCGCATCTTGACGGTGAAGAGGCCAGGGATCTCCTGACGCATGGCCCCAATAAGCTCATCGATCTTGGCCGGATCGCGGAGGAGTCCGCCTCCGACATTCTTACGGTAGACCTTCGGGGCGGGGCAACCCATGTTGAGGTCGATGCCAGCGACCGGCAGTTTACCCAGCTCGCGGATGGTGCGCAGCATGTGCGGGGTGTCCTCGCCGATGAGCTGCGCGAAGACCGGCCGGCCAGTGCCATGGTTGACGACCGAGTCGACGATATGTTTCTCGAGCGTCGAGGTTTCGTGCACTCGGAAATATTCGGTTACAAACCAATCGGGCGCCCCGCGGCGGCCGATGACGCGCATGAACCCAGTCGTGGTGACGTCCTGCATCGGTGCGAGCACCGAGGGGCACGTGCCAATTACCGAGGGGACTGGCAGGGATCCGCTCACGCCTGCTTGCGCAGGCGCGCGAGCGTATCCGCCATGTCGTCGCACGCATCCAGTACGGGCTTGGCGATGAACACTGGACGCTTGGCTTTGACGGCGAGGACGAGGGCGTCGCTGGGGCGGGCATCAACTTCAGCAATTTTGCGGGCCACGGGGCCTTCTTGGCCGAGCAGCACGCGGGCGAAGAAGACGCCTTCCTTGACGTCGACAATCACGACATGCACGACCACGGCATCGAGGCCGAGCAGCAAGTGGAGCATGAGGTCATGGGATTGGGGCCGGTCAGGGACCTTGCCGGCCAGGGCGCCTTGGAGGGCCTCGCCGACGGCGGGATCGACCTGAATCACCATGGTCTTGAGCGGTGTCACGAGGAAGACCGCGACGGCCCCGGCCTTGGTGGGCACGACCTCAATCGAAGTGACAGGAATGGCCTCCAGCTTGCTCATGCCGTAAAGTGTGTCCCTTGGCTCATTTTCGCAAGCCAACGGTAAGCACGGGCGTGGTTTTGAGAGGGTAGCCTTGAAATCATGGTCTCTTTGGAGCACGGTAGAGCCGTGCACCCTTTCCTCGCCGACGAGTTTCTTTTCGACTGGAGCAGCCTGAAGGCGGCAGCCGTCGAGCCCGATATCCGTGAGGCCTTGCGTCGTGCCCGCGCCGCGGTCGATACCTTTAAACTAACGAAGGGGGCCGACCTGACCTATGTGAAGGTGCTGCTGGGCTTCGAAGCGACGACGAAGGAACTTTCCCGCGCGTGGGGGCTGGTCTCCCATCTCGACTCGGTGCTTAACTCCCCTGAGCTGCGCAAGGCGTATAATGCGATGATGCCCGAGGTAACGGCGTTCTACACTTCGTTGACGCTGGATCCGGAACTCTGGGCCGTGTTCAAGGCCTATGCCGCCACGGCCGAGGCTCAGGCCCTCACGGGCGTGCGCCGTCGCTTCCTCGTCGAGACGATGGCTGACTTCGAAGAGAATGGGGCGGACCTTCCTGCTGCCGGCAAGGAGCGCCTCGCGGCGCTGAATGCGGCACTCGCGGAAAAGACCCAGAAGTATTCCGAGAACGTTCTCGATTCCACCAACGCATGGGAACTCTTTATTGATGACGAAAAGCGCCTCGCTGGTCTGCCGGCGAGCGCCCTTGCCGCCGCCAAGCAATCCGCGACCAGCAAGAGCCGCCCGGAGGCTTGGCGTTTCACGCTGCAGTCGCCCTCGGTCTTCCCGGTGCTGCAGTATGCTGATGATGAGGATTTGCGCCGGCAGTGCTGGGAAGGTCTCGGCCAAGTCGGCTTAAAGGATGCCTGGGATAATACCGCACTCGTCGGCGAGATCCTCGCTTTACGTCACGAGAAGGCTCGCCTGCTGGGCAAGCAGCACTTTGCAGATTTCACCACCGCTCGCCGGATGGCCCGTACCGGCGAGACTGCGCTGAAATTCATCGAAGATATTGGCCAACGCATCCGCCCGAAGTTTCAGGCCGAAGGGGTCGAGTTAGAGCAGTATCGCGAGGCGAAGGTGGGCGATAAGTTGCGCTCACTGCATCCTTGGGAGTTTGGTTATTTCTCTGAGAAAATGCGCCGAGAGCTGCATGGCTTTGACGATGAAGCCCTCCGTCCGTGGTTCCAGGTGGATGGCGTCATTGCCGGCATGTTCACGCTGTTTGGCGGCCTGTTTGGCATTCAGGTGGTGGCCCGTGATACGGTCTTTATTGATCAAACTTCCGGTACGAAAATGCTGGCGCGCGCCGCGGATCCGCGGGTCGAAGGTGCACCGGTTAACGTCTGGCACCCGGAGGTACGTTTCTATGAAGTGCGTGACGGTACTCGCTTACTGGGCTCTTTTTATACCGACTGGTTCCCGCGTGAATCCAAGCGGGGTGGGGCGTGGATGAATTTCTTCCGCACTGGCGGCCCGCGCCCGGATGGCTCGTTCGCCCCGCACTTAGGCCTGATGTGCGGTAATTTCACACCCCCGGTTGCGGGTAAGCCTGCGTTGCTGACGCATGACGAGGTCACCACGGTCTTCCACGAGTTCGGCCACCTGCTGCACCATCTCCTTAGCGAGGTCGAAGTTGAGTCTCTCTCCGGCGTCCGTGTCGCCTGGGACTTCGTCGAGCTGCCCTCCCAGATTCTTGAAAACTGGTGTTGGGAGGAGGAGTCGCTGGCGCTCTTCGCCCGACATCACGAGACGGGCTCACCGCTCCCCTCGGATCTCCTTGCCAAACTCGACGCCTCTTCGAATTTCCGGTCCGCCTCGACCTGCATGCGACAGTTGGCGTTTTCGAAGCTCGACCTGGATCTGCACATCCGCGCGGAGGAATTAAAGGGCCGCGACCTAGACTCCCATTGGAACGAGGACTTCGCGGAGTGGCAGTCCCGGACGACCCGTCGGGGGCCTGCCATGGCTCGCCGCTTCAACCACCTCTTTTCCGAGGCCACCGGGTACGCTGCGGGCTATTATTCTTATAAATGGGCCGAGGCCCTCGAGGCCGACGCTTTCACCCGTTTCCTGAAGGAGGGGGTCCTGAACCCCCTGGTAGGGCGGGAGTTACGGACTAAAGTGCTCGCCAAGGGTAATTCCGAGCCGGCCGAGAAACTCTTCCGGGATTTCATGGGCAGGGACCTCGATCCCGAGGCGCTGCTGGTGCGGGATGGGCTGGCCTAAGGCCTCCTATCCCAGCCCGGTGGCTTAAAACCCTCAATAAGTGGGCGGGGACGCCTTATTCCCCTTGCACAAGGGGTGATTTTCCTATGCGTAAGGCCTTTACAGATGAATCTCCGCAACATCGCAGTCATTGCTCACGTTGACCATGGCAAAACGACCCTGACCGACCGTCTCCTTTACCAGTCCGGCATGTTCCGGGCCGAGGACCTCGACAAGCTCGCTGGCGGCCAGCACGGCCTGATCATGGACTCGGGTGACCTCGAGCGTGAACGCGGCATCACCATCACCGCCAAGAACTGCGCGATCAAGTGGACCGACCCTCGCGATCAGAAGGAATATAAGATCAACCTGATCGACACCCCGGGACACGCCGACTTCGGCGGCGAAGTCGAACGCGTGCTCAATATGGCCGACGGCTGTCTGCTCGTCGTCGACTCTTTTGAAGGTCCGATGCCTCAGACCCGCTTCGTGCTTTCGAAGGCTCTCGCCCTCGGCCTCAAGCCCATCGTCGTCATTAACAAAATCGACAAGGCCTCGGCTCGCCCTGACGCCGTCGTCGACGAAGTCTTTGACTTGCTCGTCGCCCTCGACGCTCCGGAGTCCGCCCTCGACTTCCCGATCATCTACGCTTCCGGCCGCGAAGGCTGGGGCACCCTCGATCGCGCCAAGACCGTGGAAGGCCAGCGCCCGAAGGACCTGATGGACCTCTTCTACACCATCGTCGACAAGATCCCTGAGCCCTACGCCGAGGGTTCGTCCCGTGGCGCCGCTGCCGGCTTCAAGTCCCGCGCCGAGGCTCTCGCTAACCCGCTTCAGATCATGGTGACGGCCATGCTTTACTCCGACTACGTTGGTCGTATCGCCGTCGGTCGCGTCACCGCGGGTAAGATCGCCCCCGGCATGCCTGTCATGATGGTCACCCGTAATGGTGAACAGTTCAAGCAGCGCGTCCTCGAAGTCGAAGTCTTTGAAGCCCTCGGCCGCGTTAAGGCTCAGGAAGTCTCTGCCGGCGACATCTGCGCCGTCATCGGCCTCGACCACGTTGAGATCGGTGCGACCATCACCGACCAGGAGGACCCCCGTCCCATGCCGCCCGTCAGTGTCGACGAGCCCACCGTGACCATGGCCTTCCGCGTCAATGATTCTCCGTTCGCTGGTCGCGATGGTAAGTTCGTCACCGGCCGTCAGGTCGGCGAGCGCCTCATCAAGGAACTCGAAAAGAACGTGGCTCTCCGGGTCGACCGCGTCGCCGGTGATGACTCTTGGAAGGTCTCGGGTCGCGGCTTGATGCACCTCGGCGTCCTGATTGAGACGATGCGCCGCGAAGGCTACGAACTCTCCGTGGGTAAGCCCACCGTGATCATGAAGCAGATCGACGGCGTCGAGTGCGAGCCCGTCGAAACCCTGGCTGTCGATTGCCCGGAAGCCTCGCAGAGCGACGTGATGTCCCTCGTGCTGGGTCGCCGCGGCGAACTCCGCTCGATGGATGCCAAGGCCGGCACCAGCGGCTGGATCCATATGGAATTCAAGGTTCCTTCCCGCGCCCTCTTTGGTCTGCGTACCCTGATGCTCACCACCACGCGTGGCGAAGCTGTCATGTACCACAATCTCCTTGGTTACGAGCCGGTCCGCGGCGAAGCCCCTCACCGCGCCGCCGGTGTGATGATCGGTGGAGAAGGAGGCGCCGTCACGGCCTACTCCCTTGACCGACTCTACGACCGTGGTGACTTCTTCGTGAAGCCGACCGACGAAATCTACATGGGTCAAATTGTCGGCGAGCATTGCAAAGATAACGACCTCGAGATCAACCTCGTCATCAACAAGAAGCTTTCGAACGTGCGTGCTTCCGGTTCCGACGACGCGGCCAAGATCAAGCCGATGCGCCAGATGTCGCTGGAGGCCTGCCTCGAGTACATTGAGTCGGACGAGATGGTCGAAATCACCCCCAACTTCATCCGCATGCGCAAACGTCACCTCACGGAAAACGAGCGCAAGCGCTTCGACAAGTAAGCTAGCCCGCGAGGGTCAGTTGAAACCGATGACCGCCATCCGCCTGGATGGCGGTTTTCATTTGCCAGTATCCTGAGGGGAGGCGCGCCGCGACTTTCTCGGGCCATTCCACGACCACGTTCCAAGGTGATTTCGCCAGATCCCAGATTAGCAGATCATCAAAGCCCTCGGGGCGCGTCAGGCGATAGGCATCGACATGGAACACCTGGCGGGTGCCTTCGTAGACGTTGAGCAGCGAGAAGGAGGGACTCGTGATATCTCCCTTGATGCCCAGTCCGCTGACCAACCCTCGCACGAAGGTCGTCTTACCCGCGCCAAGGTCGCCAGAGAGCGCCAAGAGGGTGTCGGGCGGCAGTAGGGCGGCGAAGGCACATGCGGCACGCTCAGTCTCCTCGCCCGAGTAGGTGGTGAGACCGGCGATCCAAGTCGCAAGTGCGGCAGGCGAGCCCATGCGCGCAGTCTTTGTCTCCGCGGAACGTCAGGCAACCCGCAAACAAAAGACCCGGCCGAGTGGCCGGGTCTGGTGGGTGGACTGGATTGTCGCTTACGAGACGATGCCGAGGGGCGGGATGGTCTTCCAGTCGCCGCGCGTGAAGTCAGGGCACTGGATGGGCATGCTGCCTTCCTTCACGGAGCGGGCGGAGATCTCGAGGATGCTCGACCAGTCGGCCGCATCGTAGACGGTCATGTCCGGGGTGATGCCCTGGCGCACGCAATCCAGCATGCGATAGGCCATCACGAAGTCCATGCCGCCGTGGCCGCCGACCTTCTTACCCAACTCACCAATCTTCGTGATCAGCGGGTGCTGGTTGGCCTTCATGAATTTGGCGAGTTTCTCCTTCTCGTAGGTCCACTCGTGGCTGTTGCGCTTTTCCTTCGGGTCGAGAATCGGGTGCTTATTGTCGGCATCGACGGCGAGGCGACCGGGGTAGCCGAAGAACGTGGCCTGCGTGCCGCAGAGCGCGTTGATGCGCGTGTATGGACGGGGGCTGACGACGTCGTGCTGGATCATAATCGTCCGGCCGAGCTGCGTCTTGATAATCGAGGTGTTCATGTCGCCACAGACGAACTTCTCGTCCTTGTGTTGGCCTTTGTTGGGCTGGTGCTTATCGCGATACTGGGTGAGGTTGAATTCCGGGGACGAGACGGACACCACGAACTTGAAGGCGTCGCCGCGGCCGATGTTCATGTACTGGGCCACCGGGCCGAGGCCGTGCGTGGGGTAGAGATTGCCATCCATGAAGCGGTGGTAGTCTCGACGCCAATCGCCTTCGCTACCGAGGCTCCAAAGGACGCCGCCACCGAGGTTATGGATATAGGCACATTCCGCGTGCTTCAGGTCGCCAAAGAAGCCCTGGCGAGCGAGGTTCAGCACAAAGAGTTCTTCGTCACCATAGCAGCAGTTCTCAATGATCGAGCAGTGGCGCTGGGTTTTCTCAGACATGTCCACGAGCTGCCAGCACTGGTCGACGGTGACGGCGGGGGAGACTTCGATGAAGGCGTGCTTGCCCTTCTCCATGGCTTTAAGGGCCATGGGCACGTGCCATTCCCAAGGGGTGGCGACGAACACGACATCGATGTCGTCGCGCTCCAGCATCTTTTCCCAGGCATTCTCGTCGCCAAAGTAGATGGCCGGTTCCTTGCCGGTGACTTTCTTGACGTTGGCGGCGGCGCTCTTGGCGCGTCCTTCGACGATGTCGCAGACAGCGACGACTTCCGCGAACGGGATGTTGGCGGCTGAGTTCACGTGGGAGCGACCACGATTGAGGCCGATCACGGCAACGCGGACTTTCTCGGTAGGCTTGGTGGTCAGATTCCAGACGGGCTTATTGCCGGCCGGGCGCGGGCGCGTGACCGAGATGTCATGGGCACCAAGGAGTTTGAGGTCGCGCGGGTCAGGCTTGGCTTCGGCCGAGGGAATGGCGTTCAGGCTGAGTCCGAGCCCTGCGAGGGCACCGAGCTTAAGGAAGTCGCGACGATTGGCGTTATCAGGGGTGTTCATGGGTTAGGGTGGGGTGGGTGAGGTGGGTAGGTATTAAGAGACGAGGGAAAGGGGTTTGAGGGCTTTCCAGCCACCGCGGGTGAAGTCTGGGAAGGCCACGGGGACGCTGTCTTCGCGGACGGAGCGATCAGAGATATCCAGCAGGGCGGACCACGAAGCCGCATCGTAGACGGTGAGGTCAGGCGTGATGCCCTGGCGGATACAGTCAAGGAAGCGGTAGTTCATCAGTGAGTCCATGCCACCATGACCGCCGACTTTCTTCGCGAACTCGCCGACCTTGCGTGCGAGCGGGTGCTGATTCGCCTCCATGAATTTCTTGAGCGCTTCGCCTTCATAGGTCCAGTGATGGCTATTCCGCTTTTCCTTCGGATCGAGGAGGGGGTGCGAGTTGTCCGCGTCGATTGCCAGGCGGTTGGGGTAGCCGGCGAACGTGGCGAGCGATCCGCTGAGCATATTGCCGCGGGTGTAGGGGCGTGGGCTCGTGTTGTCGTGCTGGATGACGATGGTGCGTCCGAGTTCCGTCTTGATGATCGAAGTGTTCACGTCGCCGCAGACGAACTTCTGGTCCTGCGAACGGTCGCGGTCGGGTTTGACGCGTTCCCGCAACTGGCTGAGTCCGAACTCTGGCGAGGAGACCGAGACCGCGAACTTAAAAGCGTCCCCTCGGCCAATGCCCATATACTGGGCAATGGTGCCGAGTCCGTGCGTGGGGTAGACGTTGCCTTGCAGGAGGGTCGCGTAGTTGCGGCGCCATTCCCGCTGCTTGTCCATGAACGTATAGCCTTTAGGGCCGCTACCAGAGGAGCGTTGGTCGTGGATGTAGCCGCACTCTCCGTGCTTCAGGTCGCCGAAGAAACCTTGGCGAGAGAGGTTGAGGACGAAGAGCTCCTCTTCGCCGTAGCAGGCGTTCTCCAGGATGGGGCAATGCCGTTGGTATTTCTCAGACGCATCGACGAGTTGCCAGCATTCATCAATCGTCAACCCGCAGTTCACTTCAGTGAAGGCGTGCTTACCGAGCGACATGCACTTAATCGCCATCGGCGTGTGCCATTCCCAAGGGGTGGCGATATGCACCACGTCGATATCATCACGGGTGACCATCTTCTCCCAGATGTTTTCATCGCCGCTGTAGATGGCCGGTCGTTTGCCCGTCTTTTTGAAGACCGATTCGGCCTGAGCCTTGGCGCGTTCATCGATGATATCGCAGACGGCGACGACTTCGGCGAAAGGCAGGGCGGCGACGGAGTTGACGTGGGCCGACCCGCGGTTCAGGCCGATCACCGCCACGCGGACTTTTTCCGTCGGCTTGGTCGTGAGGTCCCAGACCGGCTTATTCCCAGCGGGGCGCGGACGCATCGTGCCCATCTCGGCGGCGCGAAGGTGTTTGAGTTGGGCGGGGTCGGGTTTCGCGGTGGCGGAAGGGACTCCCCCGAGACCCAAGCCTAAGCCCGCCAGTACCCCGAGTTTGAGGAAGTCGCGGCGATCGCCAGAGTCAGCAAGGGGGACGGTGTCTCTCACGGGGGTGAGAACAAGACAGCAAGGCTGGCCCGCGGTTGCAACGGATTTGGATTACCCTTCTTCTAAATCTACCAGCTTACGAAGCCTTGGGCCCATTTAATTCCAAAGACTGCCAGATTACGCACGGTATGAGCCATAAAACTGGGCAGCAATGAGCGGTCAGGGTTCAGGGGATTGAAGCGGGTCACGTAAATCCAGAGCGACGTGATGAAAGCGAAGAGGGCGTTAACGCGACCCTCGGGCTGGCTGAGGTGAAAGTTATGAATCAAGGTGAAGACGAGTGAGCCGACGATAATCAAGGCGAGTAGTTTGCGGCCGAATAGTTCGCCCGGTGCGACGAAGCCGCGGAACAAGACCTCTTCCACGATAGAGGCACCGATGAGTTGAAAAATGAAAATCGCGGGCAGCACGCTTTGTTGATCGGTCAGGCCGGCACGTTTCTCGACGGCGGCTTCGGCGATGGTGATCAGGATCGCGCCGGCCGCGGCGGCGTAGTACGCAGCGGCCGGTGCGTAGGTCGTGCCCGGCCAGAAGCCTTCGGCGGTTTTATTAATCCGCCGGCGCCGGCGCTCCCGGAACCAAGCAATCAGTACGAACAGCCCGAGGGCGCAGTAGAGTAGGGCTTTGGCGGCGGTGAGGTCCATGAGGATTTAGCGGACGCCGAGAATCCAAGCTCGGTAGGCGGGCGAGGCATGGTCTGCCTCGATGGCCAGCCATTGCGGCAGGTCGTAGGGATGATGGGCGTGTACCCATGCTTCCAGGTCCTGCGTCTTGCGGGCGGAGAACTTGAAGGTCACGCGGAATTCCTCTTCACTCTCGACCTTGCCTTCCCAGGTGTAATGCGAGCGGATTGGCCCATCGACTTGAGCGCATGCAGCCAAGCCGGCCGCCACGGAAGCAGCGGCGAGGCGATCGGCTTCCTCCCGGGAGGGCAGGGTAGTCCAGGCAATCCCGATGGCTTCAGTCATTCGTCTCGCCGTCGGGTTTCAGGTACCGTTCGGTAATGATATTAATCAGGTGATCGCGGGCTTCCTCCACCGAGTCGACGTGGATATACAGATCGCGATCGGCGGGCGAGACCATGCCCCACTCGTGGAAAGTCTCGAAGTTGACGGCGTTCTTCCAGAAGGCGGAGCCGAACAGTAACACCGGGAAGTGCTTCTTGGTCTTGCCGGTCTGGATGAGTGTGAGCATCTCGAAGAGTTCATCGAACGTGCCGAAGCCACCCGGGAAGGCGACGAGAGCCTTGGCGAGGTAGAGGAACCAATATTTGCGGACGAAGAAGTAGTGAAACTCGAGATCGAGCTCGGGGGTGATGTACGGGTTGTGTTCTTGCTCGAAGGGCAGGGCGATGCCGAGGCCGATAGAGCGTCCGCCTGCTTGGTGGGCGCCGAGGTTCGCCGCTTCCATGATGCCCGGGCCACCGCCGGAGCAGACCAGGAACCGTTGCCATTCAGGGAGGGAGAGCGACCACTTCGTCATCTCAAAGGATAGGGCTCGGCAGGCTTCGTAGTAGGCGGAGCTGCGCAAATTGATTTCGGCCACCCGCAGGCGCAGGGCGCACTCGGAGTCGTCGCACTGCCCGGCTTTCGCCAAGACTTTGGCTTCCTCGAGTTGCTTGCGGGCGACGTCTGGCGGCAGGGTCCGGGCTGATCCAAACATCACGACCGTGTTGCGAACACCGTATTTCTTGAAGCGTAAGTGGGGCTCCATCATCTCGGACATCACCCGAAGGGTGCGGGCCTGAGGGCTGAGCATGAACTCCTGGTTTTGGTAGGCCCGGGCGGGGGTGGGCCTAAGTTTGCCTTTTTCGGGGCTCATTCCTTATTCTCCCTGCGTTAACGGGTCCTGCCAAGCCGGGAAGCGTGGGGCTTGACACCCTCGGCGGGGCTCTCTTGGCTGTCCCCTTTAAAGCCATGCATCCCACCTACCGTCCGTCCAAGATCAGCCGCGCCCGCAAGTGCGGTTTCCGCGCCCGTTCCAAGACCCCCGGCGGCCGCAAGGTGCTGGCCAATCGCCGTAGCGTTGGTCGTAAGCGCCTCGGAAACTCCTAATTCCCATGCGTCTCCCGCGGGAGCGTCGAATTCGCGCCTCGGCCGATTTCAACCGCCTCCGCCAAGAAGGCTCGCGACTTGATTGCGGGCCTTTTCTTTTGAATTTCCGCCCGAGCGAGGCGAAGGGTCCCTCGCGGTTTGCGGTTATCGCTGCCAAGAAATCGCTCCCTTTGGCCGTCGATCGTAATCGGGCCAAGCGTCTGGCCCGGGAGCTTTTCCGCACGGACGCCACGGCGTTCCCGGCGGGTTGGGAGGTCGTATTAGTTATTCGCTCCGGCATGCTGCGCCGTTCACTGGCCGAATTGCGCAAGGTGTTCGCCCTATCCGCCGCCAAGGTGGTGGCGGCCGCCGCCCAGGCATGAGTGAGCCGCGGCCATCCTGGTTTGCCCGCCCAGCGCTTTGGCTGATTCATTTCTACCAACGATTCCTTTCACGCCCCCTGCATGCGATTCCCGGGACGGGCTGTCGTTTCCATCCTACCTGTTCGTGCTACGCGGCCACCGCCTTGACGCGGTTTGGTTTGCTCCGCGGTGGCTGGCTGGGCTTTCGGCGGATCTGCCGCTGCCATCCTTGGGGTGGCTCCGGTGTCGATGAGGTGCCGACGAAGTGAATTCCAAGGCCTTGTTCCGGGGATAAATTAACTCGCCCTCCGGCGGGCTTTTTCGGGTAATGGCCTCCGTGAAGAATCTGTTTTCAAGGATCCTGGGTTCGCGGCAGGGAGGCACGTTGCTGCTCGCCACAAGTTACGTGATTCTGGGTTCCTTGCTTCGCCTGGGGCTGCTGGTCGCATCGGCTGCGGGGGTGTCTTGGGGAGTTTCCACTTTAGGTGCTTTGGTTGTCGGGTTTTGCTTCGATCTGCTGATGGCTTGGTTTCTCACCTTGCCGATTGCAGGCATAACTTTGCTTGGCGGCATAACCTATAGATCATGGTGCTTTGTTTTGGGCCCCGTCCTGGTCTCCATCTTATGTAAATTGGGAGTCACTGTTTACCTTGTCTTGGCCCTTTTTGGACTAAGCTTGGCTTTCCTCTTCGAGCTTTTCCCGGCTTTGGGTCGGGTGGTAAAAATTGGAAACGGAATCCCGGTTTCCACTCCATTCTGGCGCCGATGGGCGTTGGTGCCTGCTTGGATCTTCGGCGCCTTCCTTTTCTCATTTTGGAAAATAGCCGAGATCCTCTTCTGGGAGGAGTTTGGCGTCCGCTTCAACTTCATCGCGGTCGACTACTTGGTCTACACCCAAGAGGTCGTGAAGAATATCAAGGAGTCCTACAACCTCCCGTTGATCATGACTATCGTGCTCGCGCTGGCGGGGGGGCTCTTCTTGCTCTGGCGGCGCTTGGGTTTGGTGCACCGCTGGGAGGAGGGCGCAGTGGCTGATGTCTCGCCTCACTGGCGATCATCGGCATGTTTCTTTGCCCCGCTAGTGGCGGCTCTCACTTATGCGTTCTTTTTGGGTCAGCGGGACCTGAGGCTGGCGGATCAGGCACACGCTGGTGCGGATGAGCGCATCGTGGCGGGCCTTCGGCACATGGGTGACCCGCAACCTGGCTGGATTAATAGTTACGATACCGAGTTAGCGAAGAATGGGGAGTATGCCTTCCTGGCGGCCTTCTGGGCAAATCAGCTCGAGTGGAAAAGATTCTACCCTTCGCGCCCGGATGCGGTGGCCCAGCTGCGCAAAGTCTTGCTGGCTCAGGGTGGCGAGGCGGTGACGACCGATCAGAATGACATCACCCGGCGAATCGCCGCCCCGGTGCCACCCCGCCGATTCAACGTCATTCAAATCACAGTCGAGAGTCTCAGTGCCGAGTTCTTGGGCTGTTACGGCGCACCTGAATATAAGGGCAAGAATCTCTCGCCTAATCTTGATCGCATCGCCCACGAATCCCTCTGGTTCCGTCACTGCTACGCGAGTGGCACCCGGACGGTGCGCGGCATGGAAGGATTGACGCTTTCGATTCCTCCGATTCCTGGTCAGTCGGTCCTTCGGCGAGCGGGTTGTGAGAACTTGACCACCCTTGGCTCCGTGCTGAAGGCACAAGGCTACGACACGGCTTTCATTTACGGCGGGGATGGCTTCTTCGATAACATGAACTATTTCTTCGGAGCCAACGGCTATAAGCTAATCGATTTGCCCCGTCAGGAGCAGGACGGGAAGAAGCCGACTTTTGGCAACGCCTGGGGGGCCTGCGACGAAGATGCGTTCCGTTGGTCGCTCGAGGCTGCGGATAAATCCTTCACCGCGGGTAAGCCCTTTCATCACTTCGTGATGACCACTTCGAATCATCGTCCGTATACTTGGCCATCCGGTCGCATCGATGATAAGCTCATCGGTCGTGATGGCGGCGTGGCCTACACCGATTTTGCCATCGGGGCTTTTCTGAAAGAGGCCCAGACGAAGCCTTGGTTTAAAGATACGGTCTTCGTGATTGTCGCCGATCACTGTGCTTCGGTGGCTGGCAAGCGTGAGCTGGAAATCCGCAAGTATGAGATCCCGCTATTCATCTGGTCGCCCGGGAATATTCCGGCCCGCGTGGTCAATCCGATGATGAGCCAGATCGATACAGCCCCGACCGTCCTTGGCCTACTTAACGTCTCCTACCTGTCCCGCTTCATCGGCGCCGATGTGCTTCGCCCGGGCTATCGTCCGCGTGCCTTCATCAGTAACTATCAGAAGGTCGCCGTGCTGCATGAGGATGGCCTGCTGACCGTCCTTAAGCCGGTGCGCCAGGCGGCCCAATATCGCGCCGACCTCGCAACGGGAGCGTTGACCCCGTTGGTTACCCCTGATGCCGCCGCGACCGATGAGGCGATTCTCCACTATCAAGGAGCCGATGAGCTCTTCAATCATGGCGGCCTCGCCAATCCAGTCCGCTAAGGAGCCCTCGCTCTTCTGGCCGATGGCCGCGGTCGCCGCCGTGGTATGCTTTTTTGGCTTTCCCGGTACGGGCGGGGAGCGGGTAGATCTTTGGTTTCAGTCTTTGTTTTGGGACGGCCACACCTGGTTGATTCCGCATGACCATCCCCTGGGACGTATCCTGGCGTATGACGGCCCGAAACTCGTGATCATCCTTTACGCGGTAGCTTCATTGATCGTGGCAGGTAATTGCCTGCGCCTCGGCGTTGACAGTCGTCAGCCTTGGTATGCGTTGGCCTGCCTCGCGTTGGTATCGGTCGTTTGCACCCAGCTGCGTGCCATCACCCATATGGCCACGCCCCTCGACCTGAAGATGTACGGCGGGGGGTGGGAGCATCTGCTGCTATTTCAGGCCAAGCCCGCTGGCTACCCCAGCCATGCATTTCCCGCGGGCCATGCGAGCGGGGGCTTTGCCTTGCTGTGTCTCTATTGGTATCTCCCGGTCGCCCGCCGATACTGGGGTTTGGGCTTAGGGTTGGTCTTTGGCTTCGGCATGGGGCTGTACCAAGTGGCCCGCGGCGAACATTTCCTTTCGCACACGCTGGCGACGGCCACCCTAGCCTGGCTCATCTGCGCGGGGCTCGCCCGCCTGATTAAGCCGCGCGAGATGCGCGGGGCTTAATTCTGCCAATTGACGACGTTATCGGCGCGGAAGGGCCCGGTGGCGGAAAGGTCGTCAAAGTAAGTGTTCGGGATCAGGCCGTTCTTAATCATTTTCGCGCCGCCAGTTAGGGTGATGTCATCCCAGTACTCGTTCGGGTCGGGCATGATGCCATCACCTTTATCCACGAAATTGGCCCCGCAGGAGACGACGAGGAAGTTCGGTGATTTCCAGTCGGCGAAAGGCACAATGTAGGCGCCGGTGGCCGTGTTCTGCGTGGGCAGGCCTGGGGCGTTCAGGACGCGGTAGCGATAGTCATAGGGGTTTCCCCACGCATCGCGGAACTCAAAGGTGGCGGGTGAGCCACCTTTCCAGTCTTCTTTGCCGAAGTTGCTGTCGTCGTTGGTCTTGATTTCGCCAAAGGATACGAAGCTTTTCATCTTGCGGCTACTTCCCGGCAGGCGGGAGTCATCGTAGGCGACCAATTCGATGGCGGTGCCGCTGACGAGGGCGAAAGACTTGATGAGGCGCCGGCCAGCCAGCTGGTCAAAAAGGTCTTTGCGGTAAGTGTCCTCAGTGCCCGTGAAGGCGCGGCAGGGGTAATCGCCGTAGTTCTTCTTGTAGTTCTCGCACGCCATGGCGATGGCCTGGATGTCGCCCTTGCTGCGGGCTTTGCGATTGGAGTTAGAAGCGGCCCGGAACATACTGAAGGTGGCCATCGAGAGAATCATGATGACGGCGATCACCGTCAGAAGCTCGACGAGGGTGAAGCCAGAACGGCGGGAAGGGCGACGCATGGCGGTTTAGATATGGCGGGAGTCGTTTTCGTCTTTCTTCACGTAGCCTGAATCCTGGCGCTGGTGGTTCACGGCGTTCTTTTTGAGGTAGGCCTGATAGACGTCTTCGGAGGACATCCCCAGCACTTGGGCGATGGAGATGAGGAAGTGGAAGAGGTCGATGACCTCGACGCGGGCGTTTTGCTCGTCGAACTTCTGGTACTTGGCCCACCACTTCCAGGGTACGGAATCCGTCAACTCGGCCATCTCCTGCTGCATAGCGCGGAGGTAGTTGAGGACCCATTTAATCTTTTCCTCTTCGGACATACCGGCGGTTTCCACGCCGATGCGCTGGTTGAGCGCTTGTTGCATGCGGAAGATTTCTTCGAGCTTATCAGCCATAGGTTTCCAGCATGGGTCGGCCGGCCCCTCGGGGCAATCCTGGAAGCGGCCACCTGGGTCGCCCAGACTGATTGTTCTTTGCAGGGAAGGGGCGTCTGTGCCTTGCTATCGTCGTGTCAGCCACCGCCCTTCATCCGACTCTGCGTAAACCCGAGGTGCTCGCCCCTGCGGGGGAGTGGGATTGCGCCCGGGCGGCCGTGGAGAACGGGGCCGATGCAATCTTCTTTGGGGTGGGCCGTTTCAATGCCCGGGTGCGGGCCACGAACTTCGAGGAGGCCGATTTACCCAAACTCATGGCCTACCTCCACGCCCGTGGCGTAAAGGGGTACGTGACCTTCAACACGCTCATTTTCCCAGATGAACTCGCCGAGGCGGCCCGCACCCTCCGCTCGATTGTGGCAGCTGGCGTCGATGCTGCGATTGTCCAGGATCCGGGTATCTGCCGCCTCATTCGCCGGATCTCCCCAGACTTCCCGATCCACGCCTCCACGCAGATGACGGTGACGAGCGCCGCCGGCGTTGATTACGCCCGTGACCTTGGCGCCTCCCTGGCGGTGTTGGGGCGCGAAGTTTCCCTACCCGAGATGCAGAAGCTGCAGGCTGAGCAGGCGACGAAGGGCGCGCCCCTTGACCTGGAAGTTTTTGTGCACGGCGCTCTCTGCGTTGCTTATTCGGGTCAGTGTTTAACGAGTGAATCCTTAGGGGGTCGCTCGGCGAATCGCGGCGAATGCGCGCAGGCTTGTCGTCTGCCCTATGAACTCGTGGTGGATGGCGTGGTTCAGAATCTGGGTGACCGCGCCTACCTGCTCTCGCCACAGGATCTCGCCGGCATCGAGGTTGTGCCCGACCTAATCCGGGCGGGAATCCGTTCGCTCAAGATCGAAGGGCGACTGAAGTCGCCTGAATATGTGGCCGCCATCACCAAGGCCTATCGCCGTTCCGTGGATGTTGCCTGGGAGGCTTTGACCAAGGGTGCCGATGCCGACGCCGCCGCCTGTAAGGTCCGTCAGGAAGAGGACTATGCGATGCAGATGACTTTCTCCCGTGGCCTCCATCCGGGTTGGCTTCGCGGGATTGATAACCAGCAGCTTGTGCACGCCCGCTTCGGTAAGAAGCGTGGAGCTTTTCTGGGCAAGGTCATCGATGTCGGCACGAATGGGGTGACGATGCGCCTCGAAGGGCCGCTCAAGCCGGGCGATGGCGTGGTCTTTGACCAAGGCAAGCCAGCCGAACGCGAGCAGGGTGGCTTTGTCCACGGACTCGAGCCTGCCCGGGCGGGGCTAACTTTCGTGCGCTTTGGCCGCGAAGATGTCGATTGGTCGCTGGTCGCGCCCGGGGCGATTCTTTGGAAGACGAAGGATCAAGAGCTGGACAAGCGGCTGCATGATTCCTGGGATCGGGAGAAGCCCAACTATCGCCGTGCGGTTAATGTCCGGGTCATCGGTCGTCAGGCTCAGCCGCTCCGGGTCGAATTCAATGACGGCGAAGGGCATGTCGTGGCCGCCGATTCCACGATGCCCTGTGCCCTCGCTGAGAAGCGTCCTTTGGAAGTACAGTTGCTGCGCGAGCAACTTGGCCGTCTCGGTGACACCGGTTATGAAATCGGCGACCTCACGGCGGATTTCGACGGGCCCTTGATTGTGCCGATGAGCGAGCTGAATCGCCTCCGACGAGAACTCTCCGATCGACTCACCGAACTGCGTAGCATGCCGCCGGGCTGGGCTTTACTGCCTTATGATGAAGCATCGACCAAGGTCGTGGCCACCGCGCCTTCTGGCCGCGATTGCGCCCCCGAGATTATCACGGTAATCCGTGAACCCGAACAGCTCGAGCCGGCGCTCGCCTGGGGCGCCCGCGTGATTTACGCCGAATTCGAAGACCCGAAGAAATTCCGCGCTGCCGTGGCTCGCGTCCGCGAATTCGAACAGCAGACGGGCCGCAAACTCGAGTTCTGGGCGATGGGCCCACGTATTCATAAGCAGGGCGAGGAACGCATCAGTGAAATCGTTCTTTCCTGTCAGGCCGATGGTTATCTGGTGCGCAATCATGAGGACTTCCGGGCCTTCGCTGGCCAGCGCCTCCGCGGGGATTTCTCCCTCAATGTCGCCAATGGTCTCACGGCTGAGTGGCTGATGCAGCACCAGCGCTTGGAAGGGCTCACGGCCTCCTACGATCTTAACTCCGATCAGATCGCGGCGCTCTTCGGTTCGGCGCCGCCAGAGTGGTTCGAGGTGACCATTCACCAGCACATGCCGATGTTCCATATGGAGCACTGCGTATTCTGCGCCTTCCTCTCGAAGGGTAAGGATTACCGGGATTGTGGTCGGCCCTGTGAGAAGCATCGCGTCAAGCTCCGCGACCGGGTTGGGGCTGAGCATATTCTCAAGGCCGATGCGGGTTGTCGTAACACGCTCTTCAATTCACGCGCCCAGACCGGGGCGGAATACGTCACTCAGCTCCTCTCCTTGGGGGTCCGACGGTTCCGGGTGGAATTCGTCGACGAGGATGCGAGTACCGTGACGCGTACCCTTGAAAAATATCAAGCGCTACTCAAGGGCGACCTCGATGCGACGGTCCTTTGGAACGACCTCAAGGTCCTCAATCAGCTCGGCGTCACGCGCGGGACGATGCGCGTGCGACTCTGATCAGGCTTCGGTCCGTAAGCGCGGGAGCAGGCCGGTGATGCGACGTGAATCCGAAGCGTTGCGCACGGCCATCGCGTAGGCAGTCGGGTCGCCGACGAGGATGACTTGTTTGCGGCCACGTGTTACGGCGGTATAGACAAGGTTGCGTGCAAGCATGATGCTGTGCTGACGGAGCAGGGGGACCACGACCGCAGGAAATTCCGAGCCCTGGGATTTGTGAATGCTGACAGCGTAGGCGAGGTGTAAATCGCCTTGTTCACCGCGTTCCAGCTCGATCCGGGTGCCGTCGAAATCAATGAGCAGGGTGCCTTCTTCATTCTGGCCGAGCACCACGCCGAAGTCGCCGTTGAACACGAGTTTATCGTAGTTGTTGCGCGTCTGGATAACCTTGTCGCCAGTCTGAATGCGTCCGGGCCGCGCGTCGGGCCCGCGGAGGCGAACTTGGAGCGCTTGATTAAAGGCTTGGATGCCGCCGGTCCCTTTATGCATCGGGGCGAGCACCTGGATGTCGCGCAGCGGATCGAAGCGTAGCGCCTTCGGCAGGATGTCACAGCAGAGTTTGGTGACCATTGCCACGCAGGCTTCCGGGTCGTCGACGCGGACGAAATGGATGTCTTGGGTGAAATCTAGTTTAGTCGGATCCTCAACCGGGGTCGGCGGACTGGTGTCGGCGTGAAGAATGCCATGGGCGACGGTGACGATGCCGCTGCGGGCGCCTTGGCGAAACACCGTATCGAGACGCGTGACGGCCGCCGCACCTGACTCGATGAGGTCGCCGAGGACATTGCCGGCACCGACGGACGGGAGCTGATTGACATCGCCAACGAGGAGTAGGTGGGCGGTGCCGGGGACGGCCCGCAGCAGGGCGGCTGCCAACTTAGTATCGAGCATGCTCGATTCATCGATGATTACGAAATCCACCGCCAAGGGGTTCTCGGCATTGGCGGTGAAACCGCCGGCGGCAGGATCAAATTTCAATAGACGGTGAATCGTCGAGGCCGGCACGCGCGTCGCCTCCGTCATGCGCTTCGCCGCGCGACCCGTCGGGGCACCCAGTGCCATGCGGGTTCGTTTAGCCGAAAGGATATCGCAGAGTGCCTTGAGGATAGTCGTTTTGCCGGTGCCCGGGCCACCGGTTAGGACGGAGACCTTGTTTTGTAACGCCATGAGCACGCCGGCGGATTGGGCTTCGGAGAAAGCGAAACCTGCCCGGGATTGCGCCCATTCCACGGCTTTATCAGCGACGATGGCGGGTAAGCCTGAAGGCGTGGCGATGAGCCGCCGGATGGAGGCCGCGATAGATTTTTCCGCATTCTCTTGCGGACGAAGTTGTAGCAGGCGCACGCCGCGTGTATCGAGCACCCCGAGGGCATTCTCGTCCTGCAGGCGGCGCAGGCGGTCTTGGACGATGGCTCGATCCACCTCGAGTAGCTCGGTGGCTTTCTCCAGGACGCCTTCGTCTGGGAAGGCGCTATGCCCTTCGCCTTCGAGTTCTTCCAGGGTGTGCAGAATGCCTGCGTCGACGCGCTGCGGTCCAGCCGTGGGTAAGCCGAGGTTGCGGGCAATCTTATCGGCGGTCTTGAAGCCAACGCCTTCCACTTCACGGCAAACGCGGTAGGGTTCGGTGGTGAGCACTTTCTTGGCATCTTGACCGTAGGCCTTGACGATGCGCACGCAGAGGGCGTTGGTGACCCCGTAGGTCTGTAGAAAGACCATCACCTCGCGGAGAGCTTTCTGGTCTTCCCACGCAGCCTTGATGGACTTCGCCCGCCCCGGGCCGATGCCTTCGACTTCGCGTAGGCGGCCCGATTGGTTGGAGATGATGTCGAAGGTGCGGACGCCGAACTTAGCGACAATTTTATCAGCGTAGGTTTTGCCGATACCTTTAATGAGCCCGCTCCCTAGGTATTTGCGGATGCCGTGCACCGAGGAGGGCAGGCGCGAACTGAAAGTGCGGACGCGTAATTGCGGGCCGTGGGCGTGGTGTTGTTCCCAGTGGCCGCTGACATCGACGGTCTCTCCGCACTGCAAGCCGGTCATGTTGCCGAGGATGATGACTTTGTCGCCCGCTTCGGGGGCGAGCTCCGCGATGGTGAAATGGGTTTCCTCGTCGAGCCACAGGATGCGCTCGACCACGCCCGAAAGAGTGGTTTCGGGTCCGCGCGGTTGTTCCCGGGGCGGCGACATGCGGTGAGCCAATCACCCCGCCTCGGCCGGGGCGAAAACAAAATCAGCCCAACCGGAAGGCGTCGCGGGCCAGTTCGGCAAGACCCGCGTGGACGGTGTCGGGCGCGTACGGTGCCAGCTCCTCGGCGGTATGGCTGCCGGTGGTCACACAATGGATGGCGGAGAGTTTGCCGTTGCGGGCAGTGGCGATGTCGAACGGCGAATCGCCGACCATGACCGTACGCGCCGGGTCGGCCTTCATCGAGGATAGGACGAAGTGGGTGAACTCCAGCTGGGGCTTGCGCCAGGGGTGGACGTTCGTGCCATAGATGCCGTCGAGCAGGCCATCGAGTTCGAGGTACTCTAGGAGCTTCTTTGAGTTGGCGTCATCCTTGTTCGTGTAGACGGCGACCTTGACGCCTTGGGCGCGCAGGTTGACGAGAATCTCTTTGCACCCCGGGTAGACGCGGAGGCCATGGTACATCACGGAAGGGAAGTGCTCGCGAAAGAGTCGGGTGGCGGTGGGGGCGTTGGCTTCCCCGGCGAGTTTGACGACCGTGACGTTGACTGAGCCGCCGACTGCCCGGCGAATCTGCTCCAAGGTGACGCTGGGTAGCCCCATCATGCTCATCACATCGTCATAGCAGCGGTGGATGGCCTCGAAGTTATCGACGAGCGTGCCATCGAGGTCGAACAGTACGGTTTCTGGGAGGGATTGGGCCATGTCGGCTTGTAATCAGGCGGGGAGGGGGCGGGTTTCCAAGTTTGGAATTGAAGGAAAGGTGGGCTGTCCTAGGTTGCGACTTCGCACCATGAGCTTCTCGCTGGACCTTACCAAGCCCCTCGGCCGCCTCGGCCTGGCTATTAATGCAGTTATTTTGGCCGCTATCTTCTACGGATTGTCGGCGGCCTCGTATAGATACATGAGCCATACGCTCCCGGAGTCGGAGGCCCACCAAAAGGAAACCGAAGTGAAGGCCGGTCTGATCGAGAAGGCCCTGGCCAAGGCCAAGACGGCCGCCAAGGGTAAGGCTTTTGATGCCAAACTCGCTATCGAGCAGGCCGAGAAAACCGCCGAGGAAGAGGTAAAGAAGCAAGGTGAAGAGATTCACCACCATGCGGTCTCCGGCTGGGCTCCGTTTGCGGTCTTCCTGCTGATTCTTTCCGCTTTGTTCTTCGCAGGCTTCTTGGGTGTCTATGTCCAGCGCCGCGCGAACGATGCCCATCTGCTAGGACTCTGGCTTTTCAGCAACCACCTCGGTTGCGTGCTCCTCGCAGCATATGTGGCCTTCTATCCTTTCCTAGCTGCCCACGACCTCCGTAGGGCTTGGGCGCCAGTTTTCTATGCTGGGCTCGTCTTGCTCCTGCCGGTCATGCTCTCGGGCGAAGGACGCGGTGAAGACGAAGACGGCCACGCCCACTGAGCGCCTCAGGGCGATGCGGTGCGGCTGAAGTCGAAGACGGTATGACTGATCAGGCCTCGCTCTAAAACGGCGAGGTCTGTTTGTTGGTCGGTACTGAAGTTCACCCCGTCGTTCCAAGCGAAATTAAAGCCAGTCGCGGAGCGTCGGAATAGGGAGCCATGCCGGACGAGTGCCGGCACGGACCGTTCCATGGCGGTGCCCTCTATGATGGTGGACGGATAGTTGAGGCTGTGGACTTGCAGCCCCTGAACGGCTTGGCCGACAAGCCCCTTGGCGAAGCGGGCGGCGTGCCGGCAGGCGGCCTCTAGGTGCGGTTGTAACTCAGGCGGGCAGACGGCAGAGGTCCGGTGGACGCGTTCAAAAATCGATTGGTCGAGGTCCATTGAACAAGCCACGGATGGCAGACCCCAGGCCGTACCTTCGGTGGCGCCCGCTAGGGTGCCTGAGCTCAAGCAAAGCGGCATCGTGGCGTTAAAGCCGATGTTGAGCCCGGAGATGACCACGTCGGGCTTGGCAGGTAGCAGGTGACCGAGGGCGATGTTGACGCAGTCCGAAGGGGTGCCGTCGATGGACCAGGCCTGGGTGCCAAGGCCGGGGTATTCGGCGAGGGTGACTTCGCGGTGGCGGCTGAAGGCTCGACCGATCCAGCTGCGTTCGCCCGAGGGGGCGGCGACGACGACGTCGAAGCCTTCGGCCACGCAGGCGGCCACGAGCGCATGGAGGAAGGCGGCATTGATGCCGTCATCGTTGGTCAAGAGGGCGACGGGCTTCATCCGCCTTACTTCTGGCCTTCTAGCCGCCCAGTTTCAAGGTCGGCGATCTGGTCGCGCAAGACAGCGGCCGCTTCGTAGTCTTCTTCCTTGAGGGCAGCCTTGAGGGCGGCCTTGGCCTTGGTCAGGCGAACGACGCAGTCAGCCTCGGCGTCAAAGGGGCGGCGGCCCTGGTGGGCCAGTCCGGGCTGGATACGGGCGATGGTAGCCATGGCCTGCTGGGCATGGGCTTCGTAGCACGCGGGGCATCCCATGCGGTGGACCCGCTCAAAATCGGCCCAACGGAAGCCGCACGTCGGGCATTTGCCCCGGCCGAGGGGGACTGGAATAGATAATTTAAGCCCCAAGGCGAGGGAGGGCAGGAAGCACCCTTCATTGGGGCCGGCTTCCAATGTGGGGCATCCTTCGCAGCAGGCGTAGGTCTCCGCCTTGCCTCCCGAGACGAGGGTAAGGAAGACCTTGGCGGCCTGAGTGCAGCCTTGGCATGATGCCGGGCGGAGAATCATTCCTCTGAACATGCACGCGAACCGTCCGGGATTCAAGTGCGACCGAGAACCTTTTCAGGTTGAAGCCGACCCGCAGGCGGATTGCCTAGGAAACCGATGCTTTCTCCTGTTCTCATGCTGATACTGGCCGACACCGAAAAGGGTGCGCTTTGGTACTTCAAGCAGATGGACACCGCCGGTCTCGCCGTCGCCGGTGTGTTGCTCATCTGTTCTTTCATCGGTTGGGGTGCGATGATTCAGAAGTGGACCGACGTCAATGAACTGCGCCGTCGCAACCATGCTTTCGAACGTCGACTGCGCGATGAGCCGTCGGTGGTCGCCCTCAACTTTCCGCGCGGATCGAATCTCGGCCCGTATGAATTCCTTGTGGCAGAAGCCGTCTCCGCCGTGCAGCGCCATAAGGGTCGCATGGTAAAGCCATCCGACGTCACGCTCTGCATGGGACACGTCGAGAATGCCATCCAGCGTGGCATTGCGCGCACGATGGTGAAGTATGAAGAGAAGATGGTCATTCTCAGCTCGCTGGTTTCCGGTGGTCCGTTTCTCGGACTGCTCGGCACGGTCTGGGGTGTGATGGTGACTTTCGGTGCGTTGACTGAGAAAGCCAGCATCGCGCAGCTCGCCCCGGGGGTCTGCGGCGCACTGGTCACCACGACGCTCGGACTGTTGGTTGCGATTCCCGCCACCTTCGGCTACAATTATCTTCTCACGCAGGTAAAGATCATGACGACCGAGCTCGAAAACTATGCGAGCTCGCTGGCCGACCGCGTGGAGCTCGAACTCGAAGGCGAGGCTCGCCGTAACTTCGAAGCCGCGCAGGAACGCGAGCGCCTCTTGCGCGCCGCATCCGCTCCCGCCGCTACGATTGCGCCGCTGGTGACTGCGGCACCCGCGGAGGCCGCCGTGCTTCCGCCGGTTTCCTTACCCGGTTGGGAAGACGCCCAGTAAGACACCATGGCCCGTTCTTTTTCCAGGCCTAATCGGCTGCACGTGATTAGTGAGTTGAACGTCACGCCGATGCTCGATCTCTGCTTCGTGTTGCTGATTATTTTTATGATCGCCACGCCGGTGCTCGAGCAGACGACGGCCGTGAATCTTCCCCGAGCGGAGAAGGGGGCGGGGAAGAGCCCCGACACCAAGGTGCAATATCGCTTCGTCAGTATCGCCCGAGACGGAACCTATACCCTGGGCAACCGCGCCGTGACGTTGGCTCAGCTCGAGGGCGAGTTTGCCACCATCGCGAATCTCCCGGAAGCCGATCAGCCGGTGGTGCGTATCCGGGCCGACTCTACTTTGACTTACCAGAAAGTGATTGACGTGATGTCCACGGCGAAAGCAAAGGGGCTGACCAAAGTCGGCCTCGACACGGAGATCCGCTGAAATCATGGCAGGCGAAGGCAAAGGTTTCCTCGGTTCACTTGCGGTGCACGCCGGCATTGTTTGCGCCATCGTGGGCTTCTCCTGGTATGCTTCCCGCCAGACGGGCCCTTCGGTTGAGGCCCATGACCCGTTTTTAACTGTCGAATTAGGTGCCCCGGGCAAGCGACCTGGTCAGATCGATAAGGCACCAGGTGTCGCCAAAGGGCATGAGGCGGGCTCCAAGACCAGCGTGCCTCTGGTGCACATCAAGAAACTCGATTTCGAAAAAATTGAGCGCGAACGCGAGAAGGCCGAGAAGGCTGAGCAGGCCGCGGCAAACTCCGCCGCCGCGAAGACGATGAGTAAGGCGAATCCTAAAGCCGGGGCGAGTGCCGCGCCCGGTAAGACCTCCCTGAACGATTTCCTAAGTGCCAACAAAGGCGGCAAGGCCGGCTCCGGTAAGGCTGGCAGTATTGGGGGCGTGGCCGTCCGTCAGGGGCGTGATTTTGGCACCGGCGATAATGGTGGCGAAGGGGGTTCTACCTCCGAAATGCAGGCGTACCTAGGAGAAGTGCTGGCACGTTTCCGTTCGGCGTGGCGGGAAATCGTCGAGGCGGATGGCGGTCTCATCGCTACGCCCGGAAGCTGCGGGGTGACGTTGGCCATCGACGTGTCCGGCGGGGTTTCTTTTGCCGGATGGGTCACGCGTCCCAAGGACGCGCACATGGCTGAATTGGTCCAGCGCGCCTGCGCTCAGATCGGTAATTGCGGTAAGCCGCCTTCAGGTAAGTCGCTCAAAATCGACTTCGCCAAGGTTAAGCTATCCGACGGCTGAATCCGGTTAGTCGCGAATCTCGAGGACCATCTGGACTTCGACGGAGACGCCTAGTGGGAGTCCGTTGACGGAGACGGCGGCGCGGGCGTGTTTGCCGGCTTCGCCGAAGACCTGCAACAGGAACTCCGAGGCACCATTCAGGACTTTGGGACTATCACTAAAGCCGTCGATGCCGTTGACGAAGCCGTTGACCATTACCACGCGCACCACGCGGTCGAGCGAGCCCAGGGCGGCCTTCGCATTGGCGAGTGCGTTGAGCGTGCAAAGTTTGGCCGCCTCGGCGGCCTGCGCGAGGTCGACGTCGCGGCCAACTTTGCCGAGCGAAGCCACCTTGCCATCTTTCATCGGCAAGGTGCCCGCGAGGTAGAGCAGGTTGCCCGTCCGGACGGCGGGGACGTAGGCACCCGCGGCGGCAGGAGGGGTCGGCAGGGTGAGGCCGAGTTCAGAGAGGCGGGCTTCGACGGAGGACATAAGTTCAATACCAATATTTGGGCCAGCGGGCCTCTCGGCGCAAGTTATGATAAACGAGCGCGATCAGGACGATGACGATAGCCCCAGTGAGGGTGGGGAAGAGGAGGAAGGACCAGCCTGGGCTGCTTTTGAGGGAGAAAATGATGAGCGGATTAGAGCACGCGGGCGGGTGCACCGTACGCGTGATCTTCATCGTGCCAATGGTCACTCCGACGGCCAGGGCCTGGGACCACCAGATGGTCCCGCAGCATTTAATTAAAACCAGCCCAGCCAGCACACCGATGAGATGCCCTACGATGACGTTGCGCGGTTGGGCGAAAGGCGAGTCGGGGTAGGCGAAGACAATCAGCGAACTGGCGGCAAAGGTCCCCAAGAGCAGGATGATATCCAGCCTTTGCGTGAGTAGCGCGAACGCCGCTACGATCAACGTGGCCACCAAGGCCGTGGCCAGAATCGCCGCCCAAGGTGAGCGGGGTGGCAACTCGGCGCCGTCGCCCCGCATCTTTCGGAGCAGATTCATGCGGTCCGCTTACTTGATTCGCTTCATGCCTTCAATCAGCTCGGCGAGCAGCTCGCGGCTCCGGGCTTTGATCTCGCGGGAGAGCGTGCTGTCCGAGGTGCCCATGGCCCGCTTGGATTGGGCGTAAGATTGAGCCAAGACAGCTTCCTTATTGCGTGTGATGGTCGCGTTATCGCGGACGGAGATGATGACGTCCGAGTTGTAACGACCGAGGCCACGGTCGAGTCGGATATCGATATTGAGCAGAGGCGTGGCGGTGTCCGGGTTGACGCCGTCGATGGACTTGGGCGTGATGCCTGCCTTGAGCATCATGAGCTCGATGGTTTCGCGGATATCGCTCCGTAGGTCGGCGTCTTCCGGGCGATTTTCGGTCGAGGTGACGTCGATGTAGAAGAAGGTGATGCCCTTGAGTTTGGCGAAGGCCTTGTCATCGGCGCCGCGCGCACCGAGTGGATCGGCCTGGGCCAGGCCGTGGATGGAGGCGATGCAAGCCAGGAGGGAGAGGGCGAGGAGACGCATATTTAAGATGTTTGTGGGGTCAGTGTAAGCACGTGGAGGCCTGCTTCAATCCCCTTTCGCGGGGACGAGCTTCACGGCGGTGAACGGGTGCTGGTCCAGCAGGGTGGGGTACCAGCCTTGCACCTCGGGGCGGATCAGGAATTTATTCTTATTGAAGACGACCGGCAGGACGGGGGCTTGGCTGATGAGGCGGGCTTCGGCTTGTTCGAAATAGCCGAAGCGTTTGGTCTGATCCGTCTCCTTGGCGGCTAAGTCCAGCAAGCGATCATACTCGGCGTCGCTCCAGTGCGAGATGTTCAATTCGTTACCGCTGATGAGCATCTCGAGGAAGGTGTTCGGGTCATTGTAATCGCCAACCCAGGCGCCGCGGCAGAGGTGGAATTCGCCTTTGTGCATCGCGGAGAGGTAGACTTTCCATTCAAGGTTGCGGAGCTCGACCTCCACGCCGAGTTCGCGGCGCCACATCTCCTGATAGGTTTGGGCCACCATCTGCGCACCTTCCGAAGTATTGTACAGGTAGTCGAATTTCGGCAGGCCCTTGCCCTTGGGGTAGCCAGCCTCAGCAAGTAGCCGGCGGGCTTCGTCGAAATTCTGGCTCCAGCGGGCTTGGGATTGGAAGCCGCCCGCCCCTGGGGGGGTGAAGCTCAAGGCTGGCGTCTCGCCGGCTCGGAGCACTTTCTCGGCAATGAGATTGCGGTCGATCGCCATCCCGAGCGCCTGGCGGACACGCGGGTCGCTGAGTGCCTTGCGGGCAGCGACATCAGTAGGCTTGTCGCCCTTGATGTTGCAGTTGACCCACACAAAAGCGGTGGAGAAGAACGGATCGAGTCGTAGTTGCGGGGCTTTTTCGGCGCGTAGTTTGGCAACCTTGTAAGGCGGGACGGCTCCGGTGATATGGAGTTCGCCGCCCCGGAAGGCTCGTTCTTCGGCGAACAAGTCGGAAATGGCGCGGAACTCCACCGCATTGAGGGAGACTTCCTGGGCATTCCAATACGTGGGGGTTTTGCGGACGACGACCCGCCGGGCGACTTCCCATGTCTCGAGGGTGAAGGCGCCATTGCTCACCATCGCTCCTGGGCGAGTCCAGAGCGTGTTAAGGGAGTCCATCTTGCCGTGCTTCAGGATCGTGCCGGGATGTACCGGCATCCAGCTCTGATGGCAGAGGAGTTGGAGGAAATAAGGGATGGGGTTCTCGAGCTCAATGACGAGCGTGCGCGCGTCGGGGGTTCTTACGCCGACATCTTTGAAGTTCCTAATCTTTCCTGAGTTGAAATCCTTGGCGCGGCGAATGCCGTGCAGCATCGACGCATATTCGGCGCCGAAACTTGGCGAGAGCATGCGCTCGTAACTGAAGAGGAAGTCCGCCGACGTCACCGGATCGCCGTTCGACCAGCGGGCGGAAGTGCGTAGGCGGAAGGTCCAGGTCTTGCCGTCTTTGGACATCGACCAACTCTCGGCCACACCCGGGATGGGGTGCAGGTCCTTGGGGTCGTAATTCACTAACCCCTCAAAGAGGGCGCCGATGATGTGGCTTTCGCTGAGGCCGGTGACGGTCTGCGGGTCGAGTCCCGAGGGCTCGGCCATATTATTGATAATCAGGTAGCCCTCGGCGGCTTTCTTCTCGGCCGTGGTCTTGCCGTCGCTACAGCCCGCTAAGCTAGCCATCAGGGCGAGCAGGGCGGCCGTCCAGCGGAACAGGGGGCGAGGCATGGGGCAGATTACGATTAGGTCAGCCCGGAGGGCAAGGCGTCTGGATGGGCTCTTTACTCCCCTCGGCCGATTTCCTAGAAAGTCCGCATGATTACCCCCAATCGTCGCGACCTCGCCGTCGCTGTCCTGACTGCTTCCGTCTGCCTAGGCCTGACGGGCTTCATTGGCCAAGGTCCAGTCGCCGCTACGGTGGCCACTCCCAAGTCCATCATGGGTTCGGTGGCCTTTGATTGGCAGAAACTTGTCGTGAAGCAGACCAAGGTCGGGGAATCCCGTGCCGTTTGCCGCGCCCCGACGGCCACGCTCGATGAGTTGGAGATGCATGTGACCACCTTGAACAAGGGCCAGGCTCCGCACGCACCCCATCAGCATGCCGATGAAGAGCTGCTCATTGTCAAAGAGGGTACGGTGGAGGCCTTGGTGGCGGGCGACTGGGTGAAGCTCGGCCCGGGCTCCGTGATTTTTCAGGCTGCCAATATCGAGCACGCGATTCGCAATGCGGGCGAAGGGCAGGCGACCTACCACGTCATTAAGTGGAATTCGCCTGGCATGATTGCTAAGCGTGAGGCCGCCAAGGCCGCCACGAAATAGGCCAACGAAAAAGGGCGTCCCGAGGGACGCCCTTCTGCTTGCTCCGAACAGGGTGACTTAGATGGCGGCAGGGCCGCGTTCGCCGGTGCGAATGCGGATGACGTCGGTGAGGCCGAGGACGAAGATCTTACCGTCGCCGATCTTGCCCGTTTGGGCGGCCTTGGAAATCGTGGCGATAGCCTTCTCGACCTGCTCGTCAGCGACGGCGGCCTCGATCTTCACCTTGGGGAGGAAATCGACGGTGTATTCGGAACCGCGGTAGATCTCCGTGTGGCCCTTCTGGCGGCCGAAGCCCTTGACTTCAGTTACGGTCATACCCTCGATGCCGATTTCGGCGAGGGCGTCCTTAACTTCTTCAAGTTTGAAGGGTTTGATGATGGCGACGACGAGCTTCATGGTGGTGTGTTTAGGTTGGGTTAGGCGTTCGGTTGAGCAAGACCACTTATGCACCCCTCGTGCCAAGTCCGTGGAAAGGGGTGCCGACCTTACGATTGGGTATTTTTAAGCAGTACCTCCGCCACGCCAGCCAGTTTTTCGACAGATTTAAGCCCAGGCGCCAGTTCTATGCCGCTATTGAGGTCGAAATAGCCCGCTCCAGACTGGGCGGCCTCTCCGATATTCTCTACGCCGAGTCCTCCGGCTAAGATCCAGGTGGATGCGGGGTGGGCTCGCAGGAGTTTTTGGAAGCGATTCCAGTCGGATTTTTTACCGGTACCGCCAAAGGCATCTTTGGCGTGGGCGTCATGGACAAAACCGGCCGCCAAGGGGATGAGTTCGGCTGGCCATTCCGCGCCGTCCGGCAGTTTAGGGGCCAGCCAGAGGTGTGCCTTGCCGAGACGGGTGGAAAGCGCCACCGGGTCACACTCTTTTTTAGCCGGATCAAAGTGCGCCTGCACAATGGCAAAGCCTTCGGCGAGCAACGCCGCGGCTTCGTCCGCGGTCGGATTAACGGCTACGGCGACTCTTTTGTCGGCCGGGATTTCGCGGAGTAACTGTGCTCGTTCTGCCGTCGCAACGAAACGTGGTGACCCACTCCAGCAATTCACCCCGAGATAATCAGCACCGTAGGCGAGGGCGAAAGTCGCATCCGCGGCGCGGGTGATGCCGCAGACCTTGATGTGCGCCCGGCCGATCATGAGAGGGCGTCAATCACCGCATTACGAATGGCGGTGGCGGTCGGCGCGGCGGCCGTCCCGGCAAGCGGAATGCCAGCCTTGCGCAACGCATCAGCGGTCGTGTCGCCAATGGCTACGGCCTTGGGCTGGCGGGCTCCTGCATCGGGGCGCAAGGCGGCTGCCTGGTGGAGGAAAGATTCCACGGCCGAAGGGCTGGCAAAGACGATGACATCGGCTCCGCGACGACGGAATTCAGCGGCTTCTGGCGATTCGGCGACGGACTTCTCTTCGGTGGCGTAGACTTTAAGTAAGTCCACGATGGCCATGGCCCCTTCCATGAGGAGACGCGAAAGTTCAGGTGAGTTCAGGTTGCCAGTGACGAGCAGGATTTTCTGATTCTCGATGTCGTGCTTCGCCATCAGCTCGCGGCCCAGGGTGAGCGCATCATTCTGGGTGGCGGTGAGGTCGGAATCTAAGTGGTATTGTCGCAGGGCTTTTTCCGTTGCGGGCCCGACGCAAGCGAAGCGGACGCCACCGACCGAACGGATATCCGAGAAGCGTTCGAAGAAGCGGTCAAAGAATCCGCGCACACCATTGGGGCTGGTAAAGACGACCCAGTCGTACTCACCCATGGCGTCGAGCACTTCGCTCAGCACCGTGTCATCCGGCTCGAATTTGATTTCGAGCAAGGGCAATTCGGAGACGGCGGCGCCCGCCTCGCTCAGGGCGTTTTTCCAATCAGCTCCGCGACCTTCTGGGCGGGTGAGGACGATGTGGCGGTCGCGCAGGGGAAGTTTACTCATGTTCAGCGGGGCAGGATCTGGCGGAGAATCGAATCGGCAAGCGCATCGGCGGCGGCGAGGTCGGAGACCGGGAAATCGAAATCACGGCGACCGAAATCGGCGCGGAAGAGGTGCACGCGACCAGCGGCATGGTGGCAGGCAAATGCCGTGTGGCAGCCTTCGCCGAGTTTGGCTAGGAACAGTCGTTCGACGGTGACGGAGTAAGTCGTGGCAGCGCAGCCGGCCGCGAGGTATTGGCTGATATCGGCGGTGCGCGATTGAATTGCGACGGCCCCTTGGCCGGCCGCTGGCACCATTTGGGATAGGGCGACTGGCTCGAGGCTGAGGCCCGGCCAAGTCTTAATGCCGAGGCGATTGAGGCCCGACGCGGCGAGGTACGAGGCGTCCGCATCTCCGTTGGCGAGTTTCTTGAGACGCGTATCCACATTGCCGCGGAGCTCGGTCCACTGTGCTTCCGGGAAAGTGATCGCACCTTGGGTGCGGCGGCGCGGGCTGCCGGTGGCGATGAGTTTCGGGTGGGTGACATCGATGCGCCGCACGAGCACATCGCGGGCATCCTGGCGGGGCAGACAGACTGCGATGGCCAGGCCAGCCGGCATCTCCGTGGGAAGATCTTTCGAACTGTGGATGGCCACATCCGCTTCACCGCGGAGGAGGGCCTGTTCGAGTTCAGCGGTGAAGAGCCCTTTGCCACCTTGTTTCTCGAGCGACCAGCTCGCCTGACGGTCACCCGTCGTGGTGAGGATGCGGACTTCAGTCGGACGATGGAGCGCTTGGCTAAGCCGGGCCGCAGCATCGTGGGCCTGTTGGAGGGCTAACGGGCTGCCGCGCGTGACAATGACGATGGGGCCGGACATATCAGAGAGGGAGGTAGCCGTTGCGCATTAGCCAAAGCACACCCCAGGTCAGGGGAATGCCGAGGTTGCCGATGAGCAGGGTGGTGGCGGCGATGCGAAGGAAGTCCCAGCGGCGATGCTGGGCGGCCATTATGGCGATGGCGGCTCCACAGAGGGCGGTCGGGATGCCGACGCCCACGCCGACCCATACCACTCGGTCATAAGGGTCCGTGACCTGCCCCAGAAAGACGGGTGCCGCTTGGCGCGTCATCAGGTAGGCGGCGTAAAGCGTACCCGCTGCCAAAAAGAGCGAGAACGCCTGAACCACGCCGTAGGCGCGGGAGTCGTCTTCACTCAGTTCAGTTGGCACGCCCAAAGCAAAGACGCCCCCGGGCCGACTTCCAAGATTCAAGTTTCCCGGGACGGGAATAATCCGCCCGGAAACCGTGCTCAGTGGCCGCCGAGACCTTCGTGCTCCTTGATGTATTCCTGTTTCAGGCCCAGGGCTTCTGGGGCATGGAGGACGAGCATTTTCATGCGTACATCCGCCGGTACGGTGGCCTCGGTGGCTTTTGAAACCACAATCATCAAGATGATCGAGAGCGGCACGGCCCAGATGGCGGGCTGTTCGCAAAGGATGCGGGCGAGCGGGTGGGCGACCCAATAATCCGCGATGGTCTTAGCGAGCGGGTGATCGGCCCAGTAAGCCGAAAGTTCCGCGGCATCGGCGATCTTCTTCGCCTTGGCGACGGCGACGTCAGAAATCGAAGTCAAGGTGATGGATGCCAGGGCGCTGAGCCCGCCGACGAGCATGCCCGTGGCCGCACCACGCATGGTCATGCCGCGCCACCAGACGCTCATGAAGAGCAAGGGGAAGTAGCTGGCCGCCGCGATGGCGAAAGCCTGGCCGACCATGAAGTTGATTTCCAGCGCTTCGACCTGCGATCCGAGGCCGACGGCTACGAGGCCAACGATGAGCGCCGACCACTTGAATGCCTTCAGGCGTTGTTCCGGCGAGGCCCCGGGCTTCAACATGCGTCCGTAGATGTCGTGCGCGAGGGCACTGGACATCGAGACGAGCAGTCCGGAGAAGGTGGACATAAACGCGGCGAAGGCGCCTGCACAGGTGATGCCCGAGAGAATGGAGCCAAGGAGCGGATGGTCTCGACCAGCAAGTAGTGTGGGCAGCTCGAGCACGACTTTGTCGGTGCCCTTGGCGCCGACGGCATCGTAGAGCTCTGGTGTCAGTGAGCGTCCGATGACTCCATAGACGGGCGGGAAGACGTAGAAGACACCAATCAGAATCATCACCCACATCGTGGTGCGTTTGGCGGCGACGCCGTCTGGGTTGGTATAGAAGCGGACAAGGATGTGCGGTAGACCGGCGGTGCCACAGACGAGTGCGATGATCAGCGAATAGGTGTAAAGGAGCGAGTAGGGCTTCTTATTCGCCTCAAGTTCCGCTTTCGCCTCAGGCGTCTTGGCGGCGACGATAGATGCATCGAGGGCCTTGGTGGTGAGCTTGCCGAACGGGGCGATCCAGGCCTCATCCTTGGGCGCCTTGGCCGGCAGGGCCTTGCGCTCGATGCCCGCCGGCGCGGCGGCCACCGTTTCCTGGCTAGTCTTATTGGCCGCGAGGTGCTGTTGGTAATGGCCGACAAGCGAGGCCAAGACAAAGATCGGCACGGTGATAGCGAAAACCTTCAGCCAATATTGGAAGGCTTGGACGAGCGTGATACCCTTCATACCACCAAGCGACACGTTGAGCGTGATGACGGCGCCGACGACGACCACGCCGGCCCAATAGGGCAGGCCGGGGAAGATGTAAGCCAGCGTTGTGCCAGCACCCTTCATCTGCGGCATGGTGTAGAAGAAACCGATGAAGAGCACGAAGCAGACCGCGATTTTACGGAACATCGGCGAATCATAACGGCCTTCCGCGAAATCCGGGATGGTGTAGGCACCGAAGCGGCGCAGTGGGCCGGCGATGAAGAGCAGCAGGAACAGGTAGCCGCAGGCATAGCAGACCGGATACCAGAGTGCGTCGTAGCCGGTAGCCATGACCATACCTGCCACGCCCATGAAGGACGCAGCGGAGAGGTATTCCCCCGAGATGGCAGAGGCGTTCCAGCCGACGGAGACCGAACGGCCTGCCACGAAGAAGTCGCCCGCGCTCTTGGATTTTCCGGCGGTCCAGAAACCCATGCCGACGGTGATGGCCACGGTAGCGAGCGAGCAGATCGCAATCCAAGGGTCGATGCCCTTGGCGGCTTCTGCGGCGAGAAGGATGGTGTTCATGTTACTTGGTCTGGCCGTCCTGGGCGGCTTGGGCTTCGGCGTTCTCGAGCGCGATGGAGCGCTTGATGAAGACGTAGGAAATGATCCAGACGAAAGGGAAGAAGAGCACGCCGAGGATCAGCCACGTGAGCGTGAAGCCGAAGACGCGCTGGGCCATGAACGCGGGCTGGAAGTAGTTCAGCAGCGGCAGCGCGACGAGCGCCACGACGAAGCACAGCGCGCAGGCGATGGAGAGTTTCAACTGGTCGCGCATCATGCGCGCCAAGAACGCATCCGAATGGATGTCGACCGGGGTGGGGGATGTGGGCTCTCTCATGGGGGTGGGGACAGCCAAACCTTTTACCCCCGATTGGCAACCCCTTGAATGTGACAGCTGTCGTCGGCAGGCCTGATTTCGGGGCACAAAAAAGGGCCGACGTACATCGGCCCTTTCGTTTCGGTCGCCCGCCCGCTTACTTGGTCGTGTACTCAGCCTGCGCACCGCGGATGTTGCGCTTCTGGACCCAAGGCATGAGGGCACGGAGACGCTGGCCGGTCTTTTCGATCGGGTGGTTCTCGCCCTTCTTGAGCAGCTTATTGTAGTTCTTGAGGCCACCCTTGTATTCCTTGACCCACTGGGCGGTGAACTTGCCGGATTGGATTTCCTTGAGGATTTCGCGCATCGCCTTGCGGGATGAGCTGTTGATCACGCGAGGGCCACGGGTGATGTCTCCGTACTTGGCGGTCTCGGAGATCGAGAAGCGCATGCCGGAGATGCCGGACTCGACCATGAGGTCGACGATGAGCTTCAGTTCATGGAGACACTCGAAGTAGGCCATCTCGGGCTGGTAGCCAGCTTCGACGAGGGTTTCGTAACCCACCTTAACGAGTTCGGAGGCACCGCCGCAAAGGACAGCCTGTTCGCCGAAGAGGTCGGTCTCAGCTTCTTCCTTGAAGGAGGTCTTGATGACGCCAGCACGGGTCGAGCCGATGCCCTTGGCCCAAGCGAGGGCGGTCTTGGTGGCCTTACCAGAGATGTCCTGCTGGATGGCGATGAGGGCAGGGACGCCCTTGCCTTCGACGTACTGAGCACGGACGACGTGGCCGGGGCCCTTGGGGGCGACCATGGCGATGTCGACGTTCTTGGCAGGCTTGATCAGCTTGTAGTGAATCGAGAGGCCGTGGATGAAGAGGACGGTCTTGCCACCCTTGCCGAGGTTAGGAGCGATGTCCTTTTCCCAGACGGAAGCCTGCTTCATGTCGGGGATGCCCACGAGCATGACGTCGGCGCGGCGAACGGCTTCGGCGGTCTCATAGACCTTGAAACCCTTTTTCTTCGCGGCGGCGGCGGACTTGGAACCCTTGTACAGGCCCACGATGACGTTCAATCCGCTGTCGCGGAGGTTCATCGCGTGGGAATGTCCCTGGGAACCGAAGCCGAGAACGGCGAGGGTCTTGTTCTTCAGGAAGCCGAGATCGGCGTCCTTATCGGTGTACACTTTGGCAGGCATTGGTGTTTGGTGGAAAAGGGGGAGGGATTATTCGGCGGAGGCCTTCTTGCGGCCGCGCGTCAGGGCGACGGCGCCGGTGCGGGCGGTTTCAATGATACCGAAGTGCTCGATGAGATCGAGGAAGGCAGAGATCTTCGTCACGTTGCCCGTGAACTCGATGAGCAGGGAATCGTGCGAAACGTCGACAACCTTGGCCCGGAAGAGGCCAGCAATCTCGAGAATCTCGGTGCGGGTCTTCTTGTCGGACTTCACCTTCACGAGGATGAGCTCGCGGGCGACGTGGTCGACTTCCTCGCGGGAGAAGTCATTGACGGTGATGACGTTGATCAGTTTATCGAGGGCCTTGACGCAGCGGTCGAGGGCGGCGTCATCGGCGACGACGGTCGCAGTGATCCGCGAATACGACGGATCGTGGGTCGGCCCGACGTTGAGGGTCTCAATGTTGAAGCCGCGCCCGGAGAGCATGCCGGCGACACGTGCCAGGACGCCGAATTTGTTTTCGACGAGGGCGGAGAGCGTGTGCTTCTTCTTGGGGGGCGTCATGGCGACTTGAGAATTATTTGGAAGGGGTGGACGGAGAGGGACTCGAACCCACGACATTCTGCGTGTAAAGCAGACGCTCTAACCAACTGAGCTATCCATCCAGAGGAAGGGTTGGTATAGGGAAGCCCCCCGCCTTTTGTCCACTATGAAAACCACCCCGCAGGCTTGCCCCGGGCCTGTTTGACCCGCAATCTGCGGGCAAATGGACCCTGTCCGCGAACAACGTATCCTGGAGGCCCTCCAAAGCTTGGCTCAGCCCGGCCTCAGCCAGCAGGGTCTTTTGGACTGCATCCGGTCGTTGGATGCGGAGGTGGCGACGGCCGACTCGGGTCTGCCTGGCGACCTCGATCACTATCTCCGCCGTCGCTCCTATGAAAAGGCCTTGGTCTTTCTCCAGGGCGGCAAACCAGGTGCGGGGACCTGCGGGCGCGGCGCATGAGCGGTAATCCTTTCGATAAGTTGGACGGCGGGGCCTTGCCTCCTGGCCCCCCGCCGAAGCCGGTGGTGCCTATTGCCAACGCTAAGCCCAAACTCGGCAAAATCATTCTCCAGTACGAACGTGCCGGACGCGGGGGTAAAGAGGTGACCATCCTGAAGGGGCTCTGGATTGAGTCCCAAGAGGCACGCATGCGCGAGGCACTGCTCAAGGAAATGAAGCGAGCCCTCGGCACGGGTGGGGCTCTCGAGGGGCGCGAAATCGTGTTGCAAGGCGATCGTCGCGAGACTGCCAAGGCCTGGCTGCTCAAGGAAGGTTTCTCGACCAATCTTTGAGTCCGTAAAACCCACTCGCCTCGGTCCGTCGCCCGAGGTATCTCTTGGTCGTGCCTGTCCTGAAGCCAGATTTGATTCCCCTCGATGGTGACCGCGCGCCCGTCCGCCGCGTTGTCGAATTGTTACGGTCTGCCGGCGGGCATCCCTATATGGTCGGCGGCTGTGTCCGTGATGCGCTTCTAGGGGCGAGTGTCGTCGATGTGGATATCGAGGTCTATGGCCTCGGCACGCGTGCCATCGAGGCCGCCCTACGCAAGGAATTTGGTATCATCACGGTCGGTGCCGCCTTCGGCGTGACGAAGCTCAAGGACTTCCCGGTCGATGTTTCCGTGCCCCGCCGCGAGAACCGCACGGGTGCCAAGCACACGGATTTTGATGTGCAGGCCGATCCGACCATGACGCCGAAAGACGCCGCGGAGCGTCGCGACTTCACGCTCAACGCGATCATGTGGGATCCGGTGACTGGCGAAATCATCGACCCGTGGGGCGGCGTGGCCGACCTCCAGGCGGGCGTGCTGCGTCATGTCTCGGCAAAGTTCTCCGAGGATCCGCTTCGTGTCCTGCGTGCGATGCAGTTTGCCGCCCGCTTTGAATTTTCAGTCGCCCCTGAGACCGTCGCGCTCTGTGCCTCGCTGTCGCAGGACGATTTACCTCCGGAGCGTTTAATGGAAGAATGGACGAAGCTGGTGCTTCGCGGGCGCAAGCCATCGATGGGCTTGGCCTTCCTGAAGAATTGCGGGTGGACGAAGTTTTACCCTGGACTGCATGCCGTCATCGGCGTGCCTCAGGACCCCGAGTGGCATCCCGAGGGGGATGTTTGGAATCACACCCTGCACTGTCTCGATGCTTACGCCCGCGAGCGCGTCGGCGATCGCGATGAAGACCTCATCGTGGGCTTCGCCGTCTTGCTGCACGATTTCGGTAAGGCCACGCATACGAAGGTCGAACCGCATGACGGCCGGATCCATTCTTACGGACATGAGGAAGCTAGCGTACCGCTCGCCGAAAAATTCCTCGGGCAGATCACCCGGGAGACGAAACTGCTCGAGGCGGTGCTGCCTTTGGTCCGCTGGCATGCCCAACCGCACGAACTTTTCCGAGCCAAGGCCGGCGATGCGGCCGTCCGCCGACTCGCCGCCAAGGTGGTGCGCATCGATCGACTCATCCGCGTCGATATCGCTGATCGGAAGGGACGCCCGCCGCTCTGGCCAGGCGAAGTTTCCCCTCAGGGGGTCTGGCTGGCGGAGCGGGCCCAGGCCTTGAAGGTCGCTGATTCGGCGCCCAAACGGATTATCCTCGGTCGCCATCTTATCGCCCAGGGGCATAAGCCTGCCGGTTGGTTTTCGTCTGTGCTCGAAGAAGCCTTCGAAGCCCAGTTGGACGGGGTTTTCGGGGATGAAGCCTCTGGCCTGGTCTGGCTCAAGGAACGCATGGCCCGCGGGGCTGTCTAATTTTACCATCATGTCTCATCGCACCGCTGGACTTTCTGCACTGCTCGTCGGCACTCCTGACTGGAACGCCGTCCTTGCTCGCACGCTCGATAATTTCGAATGCGTTACGGGGACAATACACCGAACCGATCTGCAGACGGGGCTGCTCACCTTAATCGCGCACGCCGGCATCCCGCCGCAGGTCCAGGCGATGCTGTTGCCTAAGATTGATAATATTCCTTTCGGTAAAGGCATCGCCGGCTGTGCGGCCTCACGCAAGGAAGCCGTCCAGCTCTGTAATCTACAGGAAGATCTCGGCGGTATCGCCAAGCCGGATGCGCGTAAGACGAATGTCCAAGGCGCTCTCGCGGTTCCGGTGCTCGGAACCGATGGGAAGGTCATCGGCGTGCTCGGGATTGGTAAAATGCAGCCTTACGATTTTACCGCCGAGGAGATTACGGACCTTAATGCGGTGGCTGCACTCATCTCAGCGCAGATCTAGGATGTCGGATGAGGTTTTAACCAAGAACGAGGAACGAAGAACTAAGAATGTTGAGCGCTGTCCGCCAGCGCTCTTCCCGTCGGCGAGTCCTTCTGCTTGAGCAGCCCTTCAGGCAGGCCCGCATAGACGAGTTGGCCACCCTTGGCGCCTCCCTCGGGTCCGAGTTCCATCACCCAATCGGCGGCCATAATTACGTCGGTATGGTGTTCGATCACGATGAGTGTGGCGCCGGCGTCGCGGAGACGTCCGAGTAGCGCCAGCAGTTTGGCGATGTCATCCCAATGCAGTCCCGTCGTAGGTTCATCCAGTACGTATAGGCGGCCGGAGTGATCGCGGCGCGCGAGTTCCGAAGCGAGTTTCAAGCGCTGGGCTTCGCCGCCGGAGAGGGTGTTCGCGGCCTGTCCGAGCTTGATGTAACCGAGGCCAACCTCGCCGAGCGTACGGAATTTTTCCGCCAATCGCGGCTGCGCTTTAAAAACCTCGGCGGCTTCGCTGACCGAGAGGCCGAGCGCATCGGAAATGCTCAGGCCTTTGAAGCGTACTTCGAGTGTCTCGCGATTGAAGCGTCGGCCGGCGCAGCTGGGGCAATCGACAAACGTTTCACCCAGGAACTGCATATCCAAGGCCACGGAACCTTCGCCGGCACAGGTTTCGCAGCGTCCTCCGCGCACATTGAAGCTGAAGCGGCCCGGCCCGTACCCGCGAGCCTTCGCCAGGGGTAGCGACGACCATAGGTCGCGCAGTAAATCCATGATGCCCGTGAACGTGGCGGGGTTCGACCGTGGGGTGCGGCCAATGGGCTCTTGGTCAACCGCGGTAAAGGCGACGATTTTCTCAAGCCCTTCAATGCCGCCGTGCCGACCGGGCACAACCTTGGCCCCGTTGATTTTTCGTGCGGCCGCTGCGGAGAGAATATCAATCGCGAGCGTACTTTTGCCGGAGCCAGAAACGCCGCAGACGACGGTGAGGTTGCCGACGGGGAACGAGGCGGTGACTCCTTGAAGGTTGTGTTCGGTAGCGTTCTTAACGGTGAGCAGGGTCTTGCTCGCCGCTTTTCGCGGAATGATGCCTGCGAGCGTGGCCCGGCCTGCGAGGTATGCCCCGGTCCGGGAGTGCTGGTCCGCGGCACAGGCCTTGGCGGTTCCTTCGAAGATGATGCGACCGCCGTCGACTCCCGCCCCTGGGCCCATCTCGACGAGATGGTCCGCCGCGAGCATCATGTCGCGGTCATGTTCTACGACGACCACGGTATTGCCGAGGTCGCGCAGGCCCTGGATGGAACGAATAAGACGGCCGTGGTCGCTCGGGTGCAGCCCGATACTGGGTTCATCAAGCACGTACGTGACGCCCACCAACCCGAGGCCGAGCTGCGTGGCGAGCCGTACGCGTTGAGCTTCGCCGCCGGAGAGTGAACTACATTCGCGATTAAGGGTGAGATAACTCAAGCCGGCGTCATCGAGGAATGTGAGGCGTTGTTCGAGTCCGCGCCGGGCTTCCTCTGCTGGCATCACGCGCGGATGGGTCGCAAGTTGTTTGGCGAAGGTCAGAGCGGCTGGGATGGGTAGGGCGAGGAACTCTGCCATGTTCTTGCCGCCTAGGCTGATGGAAAGTGCCGCGGGCGAGAGGCGTTGTCCGTGGCAACCTGAGCAGACGGAACCGGACTGAAATTGGAGCAGGCGCTGACGTAGCGATTCACCTGTGGTGGTGCGGTACGCGTGCGCGAGTTCGGCAAACATGCCGGTCCAGACCGTTTCAACTAGTTTGCGTCCCTTGGGCGGTGGTAGTAGGAATTTTCGCTTCGGGTCGCCGTGGAGCAGGAGATCGCGCACCGCCTTTGGTAAATCACTCCAAGGCGTTTTGAGGTCGAAAGGTACTTGTTCCGCAAGTGCCCGGGTAATCGCGTTGCGGCGAATTAGGGTCTTACGCGTCGCGCACTTCCAAGGCTTCACCACGCCGTCGTGGAGCGAGAGGGCTTCATCGCGAATGGAGAGACTCTCTTGGAATCGCATCTGGCGCCCGAGTCCGCCGCAGTCGGGGCAGGCACCGTCTGGGTGATTGTGGGAAAGGGCCCGCGGGCTGACGGGCTCATAGCTTTCTCCGCAATGTTCGCACGAGAGATGGAGTGAGAGCGGGTGTTCCTCCCATTTTCCGTTCACCTCAGCCAGCACGAGTGCCCGATGGCGGCCTTCGCGGAAGGCGAGTTCCAAGGAGTCGGCCAGGCGGCTGCGTTGGTCGGGGCCGGCGACGATTCGGTCGACGACGACATCGAGTTGCTTTGCCTCGCGTCCCGTGAGCAAGCCTTCGGCTTCCTCCATGGTGGCGACCGTCCCATCGACGCGCAGGCGAGAGAAGCCGCGGCGTCCGAGGTCAGCCGCCGCTTCCAGCAGGATCGAGGGCTTGTCCCTGGAGATGGGCGCCACGACCATCAGGCGCGTGCCGGCCGGAATTGCCTCGAGGGCTTTGAGGTTGTCATCGAGCGAGCGCTGTCGGACGGGGTGGCCGTCTTTGAGGCAGCGACGTTCCCCGGCCAGAATCCACAGGGGGCGGGCGTGGTCCGCGATTTCGGTGAGGGTGGCGACGGTCGAGCGCGGGTTGGTGTTGCCGCCGGTGCGCTGGGCGATGGCGATGACGGGGGAGAGCCCGCGGATGAAGTCGACATCGGGACGGGGGGCTGAATCCAGCATTCCTCGCGCCTTAGCGGAAAGGGATTCGAGGTATTGGCGGCTGCCTTCCGCGTGCAACGTGTCGAAAGCCAGCGATGATTTACCTGACCCGCTGACCCCGGTGATCACGGTCAACTGATAACGCGGGATGGTCAGTTCCACGTTCTTCAGATTGTGGGTGCGGGCTCCCTTGATGTGAATGGGCTGGCTCAGAGGGTTTGACGATAGCCTGTCCGCTTCCGGGGAGAAGGCGGAAGTGTTCAGCTGGCCGTTAATAAGTTTCGTACAATCCGCTTTTACCCATGGGGCTGACCTGTAAGCCTGCAGGGATGTCTCGGGTTTTACTCTGTGTCTTTGCGCTCTTCGCCGCCCGCCTTTCCGCCGACCGGATGGAGCCCCGCATCCTTTTTCTAGGCGACAGTATTACCTATGGGGGCACTTGGACGGTTTATGTCGAATCCGCCATCCGTGCGCAGAAGGGCATGGAGCATGCGACGATTGTGAACATGGGGTTATCGAGTGAAACCGCTTCGGGCCTCTCTGAGCCTGGGCATGCGGGCGGGGGGTTCCCGCGGCCGGACGTGCATGAGCGTCTCGGGCGCGTCTTAGATCAATTCAAGCCGACAATCGTCATCGCCTGTTATGGCATCAATGACGGCATCTATTTGCCGCTCAACTCCACGCGCAAACTGGCCTATCAGGATGGCATAATTCGTTTTCGCCTAGCCTGTGCCAAGGCCGGGGCGAAGCTCGTGTTGCTCACGCCACCCCTTTACGCGCCGGATAATCGGGCTAAGGATGAAATTAATTACGACGGCGTGATGGAGAGCTACGGCGCTTGGTTGGTCGAGCAGCGTGCGGCCGGCTGGATGATCATCGATATTCATGCCAAGCTTCATCAGGCCGTCATCGCCGCCAAGCGGGCTGACCCAAAGTTCATTTACGCCAAGGATAATTTGCATCCCGGCGAGCAAGGACATCAGTTCATGGCGCAGGCCGCCTGGGAAGGGTTGGCGCCGCTGATGAATTGGAAACTCGATACACCTTTTGCTGCCGGAGAAAAATTTAAGCTCCTCAAGCAAAATTCGGTGATGCTCCGCGATGCCTGGCTCAGGCAGACTGGCCACAAGCGTCCGGGCGTGGCCGGCGGTCTACCTTTAGCGGAAGCGGAGAGTCGTTCGGGTGAGCTTATTCGCGAATATCTCAAAAAATAGGCCGTTTAAGGCGGGGGAGGGGAGGGGCTATTGCCGAAGAAACACCATCCCGACACGGGACTGTAACAATTGTATGGGATGATGCCTGCGTATTCCCATCACATGCACACCTCACTCAAGTCCCTCGCGCTTCTCGCCCTCACGGCGACGATCGCTTCCGCTCAGTCCGCCGCCCCCGCTGCTGGCGAGGTCGTCACGGTCGACGCCAAACTTCCCGACTACACTGTGGCTTCTGGTGTCTCTGGGAACTTGAACTCCGTCGGTTCCGACACACTTAACAACCTGATGACTTTCTGGAGCGAAGGCTTCAAGGCCAAGTACCCTAACGTGAACATCCAGGTTGAAGGTAAGGGATCGGGTACTGCTCCAGTTGCCCTGATCTCCGGTGCCGCTCAGGTGGGCCCGATGAGCCGCGAGATGAAGACTTCCGAAGTCGCTGGCTTCGCTGCTAAGTTCGGTCACAAGCCGACTAAGATTCCGGTGGCCATCGATGCCCTCGCCGTCTTCGTTCACAAGGACAACCCGATTAAGGGTCTCTCCCTTGCTCAGGTTGACGCAATCTTCTCCTCGACCCGTAAGCGCGGCGGTCAAGACATCAACACCTGGGGTGATGCCAAGCTGACCGGTGCTTTCGCGGGTAAGACTATCTCTGCCTTCGGCCGTAACTCGGCTTCTGGTACCTACGGCTTCTTTAAGGACAACGCCCTTAAGAATGGTGACTACAAGAGCAGCGTTAAGGAGCAGCCAGGTTCTTCCTCGGTCGTCCAAGGGGTCGCTTCCGACCTCGGTGCGATTGGCTACTCCGGCATCGGCTACAAGACCTCTGGTGTCCGCGCCCTCGCCCTCTCTGTCGCTGATGACTCGGCTCTCATTGAGCCTAATTACGCCAACGCGCTCAGCGGAACCTATCCGCTCGCCCGCTACCTGTATGTCTATGTGAACAAGGCTCCTTCCAAAGAAATGGATAAGCTGACGAGCGAGTTCATCACCTTCGTGCTCTCGAAGTCTGGCCAGGAAATCACGATCAAGGACGGCTACTACCCGCTGCCTGCCGACGTCGCCGCCGAAGGTCGCCTCGCGCTCAAGTTCTACAGCGCCGAATAAGTTTGGTCTCGAAATCGTATCGTCGCCACCACGCCCTGCGGGGTCGGTCTTCAAAGAGCGACGATACGGTCTCGGGTCCTCCTAAGGCGGGGTCTCCCCGCCTTACCCTTTATTAGAATCAACGACACCTAACCGTCACCCAATGGAAACTTCCGACAAAAACCCCTCTGAGGCGCCTGCGCCGGAGTCGCGTTTTACGGTAAGCCCCATGACCCTCGCTGCCGACCGGTGGATGGGCCGTCTCATTCGCTTCGGCGGCGTGGGCGTGGTGTTGGCGGTCTTCGGGATGTTGGCCTTCCTGATCTTCCAAGTCTTCCCCCTGTTTACGGGAGCCACGGTCGCGAGCGGCACCGCTTTGTCCGTCCCGGCCAGCGCAGTTGCCTTCGGTGAGGATGAATACGGCGATTTACCCTATGTCGTTCTTGCCGATGGCAGGGTGATTTTCCAGCGGGCCAAGGATGGTTCGAAAGTACTTGAGTGGTCGCCTTCGCTGGCAAATCGCCGCGTATCCACCGTCCGGAGCTATCCCCGATCAGGCTTGGTCTTTCTGGGTCTATCCGATGGCTCAGTTCAGGAACTGCGGATCATCTACCGCTCGAGCTTTGACTCCGCTGGTAAGCGTACGATTGAGCCGATGGTGACAGCTTTAGAGCCGCTGCAGGTCGGCAAGCCTGGCCTGCCTTGCGTGGATATCTGGAACGCCAAGGGTACGCAGTCACGGCTGATGCTCGTGCGTCAGGATGAAGTCGGCAACCCCCTGCTCACCGCGATCCGCCTGACGGAACGTAAAGGCCTGGGCGGCAAAGCGAAGGTCACCGTCAGCGCCCCCTTCGTGGTCGCCGCCGATGCGGCTTCGGTCGATAAGGTGCTTCTTCCTTCCACGGCAGAATCGCTCATTGTCGTCAGTAAATTCGGTGAAGTGCGCACCTATGCCGATGATGGCACGACCTTCTCGTTCCTCCAGTCGTTTACTCCGTTTAAGGAATCGACCGATGCTGGGGTCACCTCGGCGGGCATGATCTTCGGCAACGTCTCGGTGGTCTTCGTGGGTCGCACGGGCGAGCAGCAGGTTTGGTCAATGTATCCGCAACTTCAGCCCGACGGCAAGAGCCTGCGTCGCTGGGGTAAGATCCATGATGGCGAGGCGCTCGCAGGTCCCGGTGAAGGCGTCTATGCCGCCGAAGGTAATAAATGCTACCTCGCTGTCGCTGGTGGCAAACTTCAGCTCCGCAATATGACGACAGGTTCCCTCCGTTGGGAAGGTGATGCCCCGAGCGGGGCGATTCGCCAACTGGCTTTCGCTGCCAACTATGATCGTTTCACCGCGCTCTCGGCGGACGGCAAGCTTCACCGCTGGTCGATCGTCGACCATCACCCCGAATCCTCCTGGGGTGCGTTCTTCGGCAAGATTTGGTATGAAGGTGCCACCGGCCCCGCTTATACCTGGCAATCGAGCGCTGGCTCCGATGAGTTCGAGGCGAAGTATTCGCTAGTGCCACTTTTCTATGGCACGGTGAAGGGTACGTTCTACGCACTGCTCTTCGCTCTGCCCATCGCTCTCACCGCCGCTATCTACGTTTCGCAGTTCTTGCGCCCGGAATATCGCCAGGTCGTGAAACCGGTGATGGAAATCATGGCCTCGCTGCCTTCCGTCGTGCTGGGCTTCCTCGCCGGGCTCTGGCTGGCCCCGTTGGTCGATCCGCGTTTGATCTCCATCTTCTGTGCCGTCGGCATTCTCGCCCCCGCCGCACTTGCCGCCGGCTTCCTCTGGTCGGTGCTTCCTCAGCCTATTCGTCGTCAGGTCAAGCCAGGTATGGAGTTCCTCTGGCTGTTGCCGTTCCTCGCTATCTGTGCTTTGGTCGCTTGGAAATCAGGCCCGGCCGTTGAGGCCGCCTTCTTCACGGTGAAGGATGCCTCGAGTGGCCTGCCCATCGCTGATTTTCGTGAATGGTGGCGCCAGACGACCGGAGCAACCTACGACTCGCGTAACTCTCTGGTGGTTGGCTTCGTGATGGGCTTCGCGGTTATCCCGATTGTCTTCACCATTGCCGAAGACGCGCTGTCCAACGTTCCCAACTCGCTCGTCTCCGGCTCGCTAGCTCTTGGAGCCAGCCGCTGGCAGACGGTTTGGAGTGTGGTGGTTCCGACCGCCATCTCGGGTATCGTCTCGGGTGTCATGATTGGCTTTGGCCGCGCGATTGGTGAGACGATGATCGTCGTGATGGCCACGGGGAATACCGCAGTGATGGAGTCCAATCCTTTTAGCGGTATGCGGACGCTGTCCGCGAATATTGCGGTGGAGCTTCCAGAGGCCGCTTCGGGCCATACGCATTATCGGGCGCTCTTCCTCGGGGCCTGTTGTCTTTTCCTGCTCACGTTCGTCATTAACACTCTGGCGGAAGTCCTCCGCCAGCGCCTGCGTGAGCGCTATAAAGTCGTCTGAACATGGCCTCATCTTCCGATAGCAGTACGCCTCGCGGCGAAGCCTGGGTCTGGTTCAGCGGCCTAGGTTTGATCATCGGCCTAGGGATGGTCATCGGCCTGCTGTCGTTGGTCGTCCTCAATGGCGTCACGGTTTTCTGGGCGCCGCAGGTGCCCGTCGCCACGGTGGACGATGGTCGCACGATTATTGGTCAATTGGCCCAGCGGCGCGTCCGCGCAGGTTCGCTGGCTAGCGAACCACGCTATGAACTTCAATATCAGGTCGGCTTGCGCGAACTGAACGGCAACTCCTACGTCTGGGTCGATGAGGCTAAGATTAAATCTGAATCTTTCCCGGCTGACATCCTCGGGCTTGAACGCGTCGAGAATGGACCAGCCTTCGTCCGTCCGCAGTCCCTCCGTAAGTCCGACGGCAAATTGATTCCGGTCACGGACCTAGCCTTTGAGGATGCTTTTCAGGTCGAAGTCGCCGCAGCCACGAACATCCGGGAGAAGCTCGTCGAAATCACTCGGCACCGCATTGGCGACGTAAACAGCGAGATGGATAAGGCCCGCGTCGCTCTGCGCCGGGCGGAAGACTTGAAGCTGGCGGCTGAGGTTGCCGCCCTTCGCCGTCAGATTGCTGGACTGGAGGAGCGCTTTGCGTCCTTGCAGGCCGAAGCGAAGGCCGTGGTGGACCGTGGTGCGGTCGCGTCGTTGGTCTCGCGGGATGCCTCGGGCCGTGAAGTCGTTGTCCCGCTCACCCAAGTCATCCGTGCTTGGTTTCCTAACCGACTCGACACCTGGGGGCGCATTAAGCTCTTTATCTCGCGGCTCGGAGAGTTCGTTTTCGATGAACCTCGCGAGGCCAATACCGAGGGTGGTCTGATGCCCGCAATTTTCGGTACACTCGTGATGACGGTCTTCATGAGCTTGATGGTTACCCCCTTTGGCGTCATCACGGCGATCTACCTCCGCGAGTACGCCCAACAGGGTTCCGTTCTTCGCATCGTGCGTATCAGCGTCAACAACCTCGCGGGGGTGCCTTCAATCGTCTTCGGCGTCTTTGGGCTCGGCTTCTTTGTCTATGTGCTCGGTGGCTCGATTGACCGCTTCTTTTTCGCCGATCAGCTAAAGTATAATAACAACACACCGGTCTTCGGCACGGGCGGCCTCCTCTGGTGCTCGCTGACGCTCGCTTTGATGACGCTACCGGTGGTCATTGTCGCGACCGAAGAGGCCTTGGCCGCCGTCCCCCGTGGTATGCGAGAGGCCTCCTTGGCCACCGGTGCTTCTAAGTGGCAGACGATTCGCGATATCCTCCTGCCCGCCTCGGCTCCGGGCATCCTAACGGGCGTCATCCTCGCCATGGCCCGTGGGGCAGGGGAGGTTGCTCCGCTGATGCTCGTGGGCGTGGTGAAACTCGCTCCGACGCTGCCGCTCGATGGTGCTGCCCCTTTCTTGCACATGGATCGCAAGTTCATGCACCTCGGCTTCCACGTTTATGACCTCGGATTCCAGTCTCCCGACTCGGACGCGGCTCGCCCGATGGTCTTCGCCACCACGCTCCTGCTCATTTGCCTGGTCGTCTGCCTTAATATTGGCGCGATCTGGATCCGCAATCGCCTCCGCGCCCGCTTTAAAGGTGCATCCTTCTAATCACCAACCCACTCATGCCCCAACTCATGAACCCTCCTTCATCCTCTCGCATCAAGGTCCGCCCTGCCACTGAACGCGAAGGTCGCAAGGACTACATTAGCATCCGCGATTACGGCTTCTGGTATGGCCAGAAGAAGGCCCTCGACGCGATCTCCCTCGACATCCCGGAACGCCAGGTGGTCGCTTTCATCGGACCTTCCGGCTGCGGTAAATCCACGTTGCTGCGTAATCTTAATCGCATGAATGATCTCGTCGATGGCGTCCGCCACGAGGGCGAGATTACCATTAATGGGCGTTCGATCTATGACCCAGGCCTGGAGGTTATCTCCTTGCGCCGCCGCGTCGGCATGGTCTTCCAGAAGTCCAACCCATTTCCGAAATCCATCTTCGAGAATGTCGTTTACGCCCTCCGCGTGGTGGGCGTGCGTGACCGCGCCGTGCTCGAAGAGGCTTGTGAGACCTCGCTCCGTAAGGCCGCCCTCTGGGACGAGGTGAAAGACCGTCTTAATGATAGTGCCTTGGGCCTGTCTGGTGGTCAGATGCAGCGTCTCTGTATCGCTCGTGCCATCGCCAATCGCCCCGAGATTCTGTTGATGGACGAGCCTTGCTCGGCCCTTGACCCCATCGCCACGGGTAAGATCGAGGAGCTCATCCACGAGCTGAAGGACCAATTCACCATCGTCATCGTCACGCACTCGATGCAACAGGCCGCCCGCGTGTCGGACCGCACAGCCTTTTTCTATCTCGGCAAGCAAATCGAATACGATACCACCGAGAAGATCTTCATGAACCCGTCGCAGGCCCAGACCGAGGCCTACATCTCGGGCCGCTTCGGTTGATTCTTTAACAAATACTACCATGCAACGTTTCTTCCACGACGAACTCCGCCAACTCCGGGACGACCTGATCCTGATGGGGGAGCGCTCGCTCGATATGACCCGCCTCGTACTCCGTGCCGTCGAGAACGGCGACGACTCCCTGGCCTTGCAGGTGCGCGGTATGGATGATCGCGTCGACGAGCTTGAGAAGCGCGTCGACCGTGAAATCATGCGCTACCTGACGCTCTTCGGCCCGATGGGCAGCGATGTCCGCTTGCTGCTGGCCGCCCGGGATATCGGTCATGACCTTGAGCGTATTGCCGACGAAGCTTCAGTCATCGCTAAGCGCGCGATGGTGATTTCTGAACGCGGGCCCCTGAAAAACTTCCTGCACGTGCCCACGGAAGGCATTATCGCCTGCGAAGTCCTGCGGCTGGCAATCGATAGCTTCATTGAAGGCGATATCGCCAAGGCCCGCCTCGTGATTGCCCGTGACGCCGAGATCGATGCCCTCAATCGCAAGAACTACGAGGAGCTCTTTGGTAAGTCGGGCGACGCTACCAAGGTGTCCGCCTCGCACGTCGAGCTAATCTTCATCTCCAAGGCCCTGGAGCGTATCGGTGATCACTCCAAGAATATCGCCGAGCAGGTCATCTTCCTGCTTTCGGGCGAAGACATCCGCCACGCCCGCTAACTGCCGTCGGGAAAGTCCCCCCTTGTCGGGGGGCTTTTCCGTGGTATGATGACGGCATGGAAGTCGCACGTCGTCTCGGAGTTTTAATCCTCGAATGGACCTCTCTCGCGTTGGGGGTGTTCTTGGCTAAGTATTTCGGGTTCCTTCATTACGTTGACCCCGCCACCTTGGCCGCCGTCGCCGTCGTGCTCGGGCTCTTTAATTCCTTCCTGCGCCCGTTTCTCCTGGCGATCTTCATGATCGTTTCGATTCCGATTCTCATCCTTACCCTTGGTCTGGGCGCCTACCTGGTGCTGTTTGTGACCAATGGCGCTATCCTCGCCCTGACGGCCAGCCTGGTTAATGATCTGCATCTGAAAAACTGGGCCATGGCGACCCTGACGATATCCATTACCTCCTGGATGATTTCTTCCGCGGTCGGCATCGACCAGCTGAAGCCGCTACGCCGGGCCAATGAAGCCAAGGCCAATGCCCAGAAGGCCAAGGACGACGCCATCGACATCTGAGGCGAGCAGGGAATTCGCTTCAGGTGGCAGGTGGCGGCCTGGGGTGGCTGGTTGCAGGATTAATTGCCCGCCACCCGCCATCTGAGGCTGCCACCTGCCACCCGTAACTTTAGGTCTCTCTGGCCCTCTGGTCCTCGTGCCCTCCGACCCTCGTATTCACTCAGTCTTGCCAATCCGCTGAGAGTCCTTTGCGTGGGGCTCTCCGCTATGTCGAATCCCGCTCTCTCCTCCTGGGCCCGCAACGTCGCCCCTTCACCGACCCTCGCCGTCGATGCTAAGGCGAAGGCCCTCAAGGCCGCCGGCAAGGACGTCGTCGGTTTCGGCGTCGGCGAGCCCGACTTCGACACCCCGCAGTTCGTCAAGGATGCCTGTGCCAAGGCCCTAGCCGACGGTCAGACGAAGTATGCGCCCACGCCCGGTATCCCCGCTCTCCGCAAGGCCATTGCCGAGGACTACACCCGTCGCGGCTTCACTGGCATCGCCGACGCCAACGTCGTCGTCTCCCCAGGCGGTAAGATGTCCTGCTACCTCGCGATCCTCGCCACGATCAGCTCTGGCGACGAAGTGATCATCCCGGCCCCGTATTGGGTGAGTTACCCTGAGATGGTGAAACTCGCCGGCGGCAAGCCTGTCGTCGTGAACGCCGAAGACGTCACTGGTTTCAAAATCACTCCGGCCCAGCTGACCGCCGCGCTCACCCCGAAGACGCGCATGGTTATCATCAATAGCCCGTCCAACCCGACCGGCGCCGTCTATTCCCGCGCCGAGCTCGAAGCCCTCGTGGCCATCTGCGTAAAAGCCAACGTCTGGATCATGTCCGACGAGATCTACGAGAACCTCGTCTATGACGGCCAGACCACCTGCAGCCCGGCGACCTTCTCGCCTGAAGCCGCCCGCCTGACCATCACCGTCTCCGGCTACGCCAAGAGTTACTCCATGACCGGCTGGCGCCTCGGCACCCTCGTCGCCTCCGACAAGTCCCTCGTCGCTGCTGTGGCCGACCTCCAGAGCCAGATCTCATCCAACGCCACCACCTTCGCGCAGTTCGGCGCCCTCGCCGTGCACCAGCACCCTGACAAGGCTAAGGCCTCCCTCGCCGAGATGGGTGCCGTCTTCGACAAGCGCCGCCTCAACCTCCTCGCTGGCCTCAACGCCATCCCCGGCCTGACCTGCTACCGCTCGCAAGGCGCGTTCTATCTCTTCCCGAACATTAAGTCATTCGGCCTGACCTCTACCCAGTTCGCCGATCGCCTGCTGGAAGAAGAACTCATGGCCGTCGTTCCGGGTTCCGCGTTCGGCTCCGAAGGCTACATCCGCCTCAGCTACGCGACCTCCGACCAGGTCATCGCCCAGGGTCTCGAGCGTCTCGCCCGATTCTGCGCCAAGCTGAAGAAGTAAGTTCAGCCAGGGGGCACTAAACAAAAGGACGGCCTCAGTTCCGTCCTTTTTTGTGCCTCGTCCGCCGAATGGTGGACGCATGGGTAGGGGCGGGGCTACGCCACGCCCGGGCGCGTCGTAGCCGTGCCCCTACCTCAGGCCACCATGCGGCGGCCTAATCAAGCAGGCCCACGTGCCCCCTGCTTCTTATGCCGGCTCGACTAAAATGCAGGGCATCCCGGCGGCGTCGGCGGCTTCCTTTCCGCGCGGGCTATCTTCGATGACGACGCAGTCGGCGGGCTTCAGGCCGAGGCGGTCCGCCGCGGCGAGGAAAAGATCAGGGTGCGGCTTGGAGCGCACGGCGTCTTCGGCGGTGATGACGGCGTCGAAGAGGTGCGTGATATCGATCCGCTTGAGCGTGGTAAACACGTGGTCGCGGCGGCCGGCCGAAGCGACGGCGGTCTTGTGGCCGAGACCGCGGACGTGGTGCACGACGGCGACGACTTCTTCGCGAGCGGTGACGTCCTTGGCGAGGTGCTCCTCGAGGAACTCATGTCCATCGGCAAGCAGCTGCTCGACGTTCAGGTCGAAGCCGTAGTCAGCCTTGAGGCGCTTGCAGGTGTCGACGGCGGACATGCCGCCCATCGAGCAGAAGAGGGGCCAAGGGAAGTCGAACGGACGGCCGATCTGCTTGCCCACGATGTGGGTCCAGCTGCGGTGGTGGATCCACATGGAGGCCGCGAGGGTGCCGTCGCAGTCGAAGATCCAGCCTGGACGGGAGAGGAGGGCGGGGTCGAAGGGAATCATCTTGGACATGACGATTAGCGCATGCCGGGGAAACCGCCACCGGGGAAGCCACCACCGGGCATGCCGCCGCGGCCGCCGCCCATCTGGCCCATGCGACGCATGAGTTCCTTGCCCTTGCCGCCCTTCATCATCCGCATCATCTCACGCATCTGGGAGAACTGTTTGATCAAGGCATTGACGTCGCTGACCTGCGTACCCGAGCCCTTCGCGATTCTCTGGCGGCGCGAGCCGTTGAGGACGTCGGGGTTGCGACGCTCCTTCTTGGTCATCGAGAGCACGATGGCTTCGGTTTTGGAAAGTTGTTTCTCCTCCTTGGCGCCGACTTGGACGTTACCCATGCCGGGCATCATCTTCATGATGTCTCCGAGCGGGCCCATCTTCTTCATCTGCTGCATCTGCGAGAGGAAGTCTTCGAGGTCGAAGTCGGCCTTCTTCATCTTCTCGGCCAGACGTTCGGCTTCCTTGTGGTCGACGACTTCCTGGGCTTTCTCGACGAGGGAGACGACGTCGCCCATGCCTAGGATGCGCTGGGCCATGCGATCCGGGTGGAACGTTTCGAAGTCCGAGGACTTCTCGCCCGTGCCCATGTAGCGGATCGGGACGCCCGTGACAGACTTCATCGATAGCGCGGCGCCGCCGCGGGCGTCGCCGTCGAGCTTGGTCAGGATGATACCGGTGAGGGGTGTGGATTCGTGGAATTTGGCGGCCACGTCGACGGCCTGTTGACCGAGGGCGGCGTCGGCGACGAGGAAGACCTCGTGGGGCTGGAAAGCTTCACGCACGCGGCGGACTTCCTCCATCAGGTCGCCGTCGATCTGCAGGCGGCCGGCGGTGTCGACGATGACAAGGTCCGCGGCGGCGGCTTCAGCTTCTTTGACGAGACGGCCCACCATCGTGGCGACGTCGGCCGCGGAGCGGTCGGCGCGAAAGTCGAAGCCTTCGTTCTTGGCGAGGGTCTCGAGCTGGTCAATGGCCGCAGGGCGGCGTAAGTCGGCCGCGACGAGGGAGGGCTTGCGGATGCCTTCCTTCTTCACGAGGTGCTTGGCGAGCTTGGCGGCACTGGTGGTCTTGCCGGAACCCTGGAGGCCGACGAGCAACACGCGCAGTGGGCGGCGAGGGTCGATTGGACGTTCGCCTTCGCCGAGGAGCTTCGTGAGCTCGTCGGACACGATCTTGACGGCCATCTGGCCCGGATTGACGGATTCGATGACGGCCTGGCCGAGGCAGGCGACTTTGACACGTTCGGTGAAGTCCTTGGCGACCTTGAAATTGACGTCGGCGGACATCAGCGCCGAGCGCACCTCGGTCAGCGCCGGGGCGATATTTTCCTCGGAGAGCTTGGAAAGCCCTCGGAGGTCGCGGAGGGCCTTGGTGAGTTTGTCGGTGAGGTTGGCGAACACGGGAGGGGAAGGAGAACGGACGGGACGGCGGGTGGCAAGAGTGAGGAACGGCCATTCGGGCCATGGGTAGGGGTGGGAAGGGCTTGAAGGCACAAAAAAGCCGCGAACCCAAGGGCATCGCGGCTTTCCCGGTGCTGGCTCGCTTACTTGCCCGCTGGCTTACGGTTAAGGACGGCGTCTTTGGTGCTGGCCGCGATGGTCATTACTTCGCCGATGAGAGGCTGCGGCACTTTCATTTCCTCGAGCGTCTTCTGCAGGTCTTCGGCGACCGCGTTGAAGTGGGCCTCCGTCAGTTTGAGATCTTCATGGGCACGACGCATGTCCTTACCCTTCCAGACGACTGGGCTGCCGAAAGCGGCGGAGAGGAAGGCTTTCTGTTTACGGTGCTGGGTCGTCATATTAACGTCTTCGAAGAAGTGATTGATACGCTTATCGGCCAAGACCTTGACGTAGAATTTATCCACCGCTGCCTCGACGGCCGCCTTGCCACCCAGTCGGTGATAGAGACTCTTTTCACGTTCGGCTTGGAACTGGGCGCGAGCAGGCTCATCCGCGAAGGAGTAAGTGACGTCTTCGTAGACATACGTGACGGAGGCTTTCTGGCCGCAGCCGGTCAGGAACAGCACCGCGAAGAGGGCGAGGAGGAGGGAGGGAGAACGCATGGGATGGGTAGACATAAACAAGTATTCTAAATACTTGTTTAAGGCAAGGGTCTAATGGGGCCCTTGACTCGGCTTTCGGAGGGGGCAGGCTGGGGCGGCCTGATGAAGCTGAGCCTTTTCAGTGATTACTCCCTTCGGGTGCTCATGTATGGGGCGCTCAAGGGGGAGTCTTTCCAGCTAGATGAAGTGACGAAGGCCTACGGGATTTCCCGGCATCACCTGGCCAAAGTGGTACAGCGTCTGGCTCAGTTGGGGTACCTTGAGACCCGGCGTGGTCGGAATGGCGGTATCACGCTAGCCCGGACACCCCAAGAAATCCGCATCGGCCGCTTAGTCCGTGAAACGGAGGAGCAACCCGCGATCCTCGAATGCTTCGACCCAGCGACCAATACCTGCCCGATCAACGGGAGTTGTCAGCTGAAGGGTATCGTTGGTCAGGCGCTCCGGGAATTTTACGCTGTGCTCGACCGACATACCTTACACGACACCGTCAACGGTCCGCACCGGGCCCGCCTGATGAAGACGTTGCTGGGTTGACCGCTTGTCTTTTCCTCCGGTCCGTCCACGTTGGGCCGCATGGAAATCCTCATCATGGGTTGCGGCACCTCGCAGGGCTGTCCGTTGCCCGCCCATGACAATCCCGGTCTCAATCTTAAGGATCCGCGCAACTGGCGCGCCCGGACGAGCGTACACGTGGTCATCGAGGGCCATCATGTGCAGGTCGATGCCGCGCCCGAATTCCGGACGCAGTGCCTCAAGTACGATGTCCGCGAGGTCGACACGTTCATCCTCACGCACGGCCACGCTGACCACGTCCTCGGCATGGACGATCTCCGCCAGTTCTGCACAAATAAGGGTGGCGCGGCCATCCCGGTGTATTCGACGGAGATCGGGCTGCAGCGTATCAAGGCTATCTTCCCTTACGCCGTGGGTAAGCCGCAGGCCTCGGGTTACGTTTCCTTAGACCTCAATCTGATGCCGCCGAAGATGGTGCTCCCCGGCGGCGGTATCGTCTATTCGACGCTCCTGCCGCACGGCCACGAATCCACGCTCGGTCTCGTCTTCGAGGAGCCTTCGACGGGTATGAAGTTTGCGTATTACACCGACTGCAAGGGTATGACCGAGCGTTCGTTGGAGTTAGGCGAAGGCGCCGACCTGGCGATTCTCGACGGCCTCCGGCCGACGCCCCACCCGACGCACATGACAATCGATGAAGCATGCCAAGCGGCGCATGAATTAAAGGCCCAGCGGGCGCTCATCACGCACATGACTTATCAGATTAACTACGAGACTTATACCGCTCAGTTACAGCAGCAGCACCCGAAGGTCGGTCTCTGTTACGACGGACTGCGCATTAAGCTCGGCGAGTAAGCGGGCACAAAAAGGGCGCCCTCGCGGCGCCCTTCGCTCCCTCGGCGAACTTAACTCAGAGTTCGGTGACGGTGAGGTTCTTGAACCAACAGGGATCGTTATGCTCGGTGAGCATCATCTTGCCGTGGCCGGGGCCGAAGTCCTTCTTGCTCTTGAATTTGCTCTTAGCGACATCGGCCTTCCAGTCGTCGCTTTTCGTGTCGACGGACGAGCAGAGCTTACCGTTGAGAAAGTGTTCAATCTTCCCGTCCTTAATCAGGACGCGGCTGTGGTTCCATTCGCCGATGGGCTTGAGGATTTTGTCCTTAGCGGAGTCAACGAGGTCGTAGATCGAGCCGGTGTTGTGGCTGCCGCCGCGGAGACCATCCGGGTGCTTGTTGTCGTCGATCATCTGATATTCGATACCGAGCCATTCGCCGCGCCCCTTGGCGTCCTTGATATTGGTGACCCAATACTTGATGCCGTTGTTGCCGGCTTCGGCTAGCTTCCAATCCCACTCCATCTCGAAGCTCGAGTACTCCTTCTTGGAGATGAGGAAGCCTGTGCCCTTTTGAGGGGAGAGGTGGATGACGCCGCCTTCTTCGGTCTTCCAGCCGGCACCCGGGGCGCCGCCATTGCCATCGGTGAAGTCGGCCAGGGTGAGGGTGACCTTTTCACCGGCGAAGAGGGTGCTAGTGGCGAGCAGGGCGAAGAGCAGGGATTTCATGGGGAGAGGGGATTAATGGAGGATTTCCTAGGTGATTTGAAGTCCGTAATCAACGTTCACTCCAGGATCTTGATTTCCTTGAGCCAGACGAGGGATTCGGCCTGCCACTTGTCCCAGGAAGGGCCCTTGTAGCCGTTGAGACCGTGACCGCCATTGGGGAGTTCGAGCAGGCGGGCCGGCAGTTTGTGGGCTTTCTCAGCCTCATAGAACATGCGGCTGTTTTCAATCGGTACGACTTTGTCATCGAGCGCATGGGCGAGGAACGCCGGCGGGGTGTTGTCCTTCACCTGCTTTTGAGATGAGAAATAATCCGTGAGCCCCGCCGCAGGGTTCTCACCCATGAGATTCTTTTTAGAGCCACGGTGGACGCCTTCTTCCATGCTGATGACGGGGTAGATGAGAATCGAGAAGTCGGGTCGGCTGCTCTGGCCAGTGACGGCATTGGGGGCGCGGGTCTCGACGGTGTCGAAGTGCACGGTGGCGGTCGAAGCCAGGTGCCCGCCGGCAGAGAAGCCGATGATGCCGACTTTCTTCGGGTTGATTTTCCATTTCTCGGCGTTCGCGCGCACCGTGCGGATGGCTTGTTGGGCGTCGAGCAGCGGGACGTAAGGTCGACCCTTGGGTAGGCGATATTCAAGGACGATGCCGGTGATGCCCTGCTTGTTGAGCCAAGCTGCGATGCCGTGGCCTTCTCCCCCGGTTACTAAACCGCCGTAGCCGCCACCCGGGCAGATCACCACGGCGGCCCCGTTCGGGAACTCAGCGCGGTGCAAGGTGAGTTTGGCCTTCGATGAATCGGAGAACTTTCCGTCGCCCTCCGGGGCATCGCCATTCCACAAGGGTAGGGAGATGGGGAGGGATTCGGCGGCGAGGTGGGAGGCGCCGAGCAAAAGTAGGAAAGCGAGGGGGCGCATAGGAGTGGGGTAGGCTAGGTTTAAGGGGCTGGGCGAGGGTTGGGAAGGGTGATTCGAGGGTGTGGGGCAGCTTCACCTCTTAATGCGGCCTTAAGACCTTATCTGTTATACTGTCCCCATGTCCTGGACACGTTCAGTCTTACTGCTAGCCGCTACGGCGCTCATTGCCCTAGGCCTCTTGGCCCAAGGAGCACCGAGGGTCGATCAGCCTGACGATCGCCCGCCCCGTCCAGACGGCGAACGTCCACCGCGACGCGATGGCGAGGGTCTAGGCGGCGATCGACCACCCCGGCCGGACGATCGCCCTGGCGGCAAAGGCAAGGGCAAGGGGCCCGGCGGTGGCGGCAAGGCACGTCCCGTGAATAATCGTCCGCTACAGGAACTTTGGATTCCGCCCGTGCTCGAAGGTAAGACGTTCAATCTCACACTTGGTCAGAGTACCAAGAAATTCCTCGAGGGCTCGACCAATACCTACGGCTATAATCAACAAAACTTCTGGGGCCCGACGTTGATCCTCAATCAGGGTGAGACGGTGACGATGAACGTGAAGAACGGGTTGAAGGAATCCACGACGGTGCATTGGCACGGGCTGCATCTGCCAGCGGCCACCGACGGTGGGCCGCATCAAATTGTTGCCGCCGGCCAGACCTGGTCGCCATCCTTCGTGGTGAAGAATAATGCGGGCACCTATTGGTATCACCCGCACATGCACGAATTCACCCAGAAGCAGCTCGCGATGGGGGCGGGCGGCTTGATTATCGTTCGCGATCCGAACGAAGCGAAGCTGGCGTTACCTCGTACCTACGGCGTCGACGACCTGCCGATCGTGCTCACGAGCCGGCGCTTTAAAGACAATCAATTCACCTATGCGGGGGATGATGATAAATACGGCGATTACCAACTGACCAATGGTACGCTCGACGCCCAGACGAAGCTCCCCCGCCAGCTGGTTCGCCTGCGTATTCTCAATGCGGAAATCGAGCGCGGCTACGTCCTGGGGTTCAGTGACAATCGCGTCTTTTATCAGATCGCTACCGACGGTGGATTGGTTGATCAGCCTGTGCCGCTCAAACGCCTCACGCTGATGGTCGGTGAACGAACAGAAATCCTCGTCGATCTGGGTGCGGACAAGGTCGGCGGGACGGTCGAGCTGATGGCTTATAATTCTAATCAGGACTTCGGCTTCCCCGGCGGCGAGGCCGACACGGGCGGCGCCAATGGCAGTTACCTTAATAATTACGACTATCGCCTACTGCGGATCAATGTTGCCGCTCCGACGGGGCAGGCCATCACGAAGGTGCCCGCAATCCTGACGCATAACGTGTTCGCACGTGAGAAGGAGGCCACGAACACGCGGACGATTAGCGTGACTGACGGTCGCCCGCACTTCGCTTTCGATGGGAAGCCGTTCGACATGCACACCACGAACATGGTCGTGAAGCTCGGCTCGACCGAGGTCTGGACTGTTCGAAACAATAACATCTTCGGACATTCCTTCCACTTGCACGATGTCCAGTTCCGCGTGCTTTCGCGGACTGATCGGGAAGTTGCCGAATATGAAAAAGGCTGGAAGGACACCTTTTATCTGCCCAGGGGTGCGGCCGTCACGTTTGTCGCCAAGTTTGATGATTACGCCAGCGATACCGACCCGTTTATGTTCCATTGCCACATGTCGAACCATGAGGACGGTGGCATGATGGGGCAGTTCATCGTGTCGAAGAATCCCGCGGCCGTGAAGAAGGACGCCAAGGGCCTGATTAACTTCCGTGCCCAGACGAAGCACCCGTTACCTGCCGCAGAGATCGTGGCCACGGCGGCGCAGGCAACTCAGCCCGCCGCTGGCTTCACTCGCACCGGTGTCAATGGCAAGCCTCTCGTCCTCGCCGCTCTCGCGAAAACGAAGCCGGTCGTCTTGTTCTTCATTGAAAAGGAATGCCCGTGCTCACGAGATGCGGCGCCTTACCTGACCCAGCTCCAGGCCGCCTATGGTGATGCTTGCACCGTCGTTGGGGTGATCAATGCGGATGCCGCGGGAGCCAAGGAGTGGGCAGCGACGGTCAAGCCGGGCTTCCCAGTCATTGCTGACCCGGACTTCGCCGTCATCGATGCTTATGGCGCCAAGCGCAGTGTCTACGTCACGGTCATCGCGCCAGGCGGCAAGATCGCCAAGGCGTACCCCGGATACAATGCTGACTCGCTTTCCGAAATCTCCGCCACCGTTGCCAAACTCGGCGGCGTGCCGTCCGTGAAACTCATCTGGAAGGACGCCCCGGGCGAACTGCTGGCGGGTTGTCCGCTGAAGTGAGCGTCCGCCGAATGGCGGACGTAGGGTAGGGGCGGGACTACGTCACGCCCGCTTGGGAAGGCTTAGGGCACGTCGTAGCCGTGCCCCTACCTGCAGCCACCATGCGGCGGCCGTGAAGGCACAAAAAAGCCCCGGCGAACCGGGGCTTTTGCTTGGAGGCCTGACTTACTGCTTACTTGGCGTAACCAGCGGTGGCCTTGCCGTCTTCGCCGAGCTTGTTGACGGACCAGAGCAGGCCGCGCGTCACGAGATCGAGGTAGCGGGCGTCTTCCACGGTGGCGTTATTGTGGCCGAGCGTGGTGCTAAAGATGCGGGTCTTCTTCGGGCCGAATTCATTGGTCCAGACGACCACCGAGGTGACGTCCTTGGCCGGGGTAACTTTACCAGCCTTGTCCTTCTTTTCCGGAATGTTCTGGGTGCCGGAGGCGAGCGGGTGGCCAGTAAGAATCTGGATGTTGTTGTAGAGCTCTTCGTTGACGGTCGTCCAATTGGCGAAGCCCTTCACGATCGCGTTATCTTTATCGCTGAAAGCGATGCTGATAGGCTGCTGCGGGCCGTGGCCGGTGGACTGGAGGCCGAGCATTTCATACCAGCTGGCGTTATCGGCGCCGACTTTGACTGGCTGGCCGAAGTTGCCCCAGCGGTAGCTGTGCATGGCGCAGTGAAGGTTTACGGCCGGGAGTCCGTTGCGGTGGGCGTTGACGATGTTAGCAACGTAGGCAGCATCGGTGATGCCCGCGGCGCATTCGTCATGGACAACGACGTCGTAGTTCTTGGCCCAATCCGGATTCTTGTAGATTTCGAAGACGGGCTTGACGGACTTGGTTTCGTCATAGGCCACTTCAACGGTTACGTTGAGGCGGGCTTCGAGGCCTTTCTTCAGAATTTCCTTCTGGTTAGCGTAGTCGTGGCAGCAACCGCCGGCGACGATGAGGACGCGGATCGGCTTCTGCTCGGCAGCGGCAAGCGGGGAAATCAGGCCGGCGAGGAGCGCCAGCGCGAGGAGGGAACGGGGTAGCATGGTGTTAGGGATAAATGGGGGGAGGCGGACGGTGGGCAAAAGAAAACTTACTTCTTGGCCTTAGGGGCGGCCTTGGGCTCGGCGGCGGCAGTTTTGGCTGCGGCCAGAGCGGTTTTGGTGTCTGCCATCGCGGGTTTAGCGAGTTCATCCGGGATGGGCTGGCCTTCAACGAAGGCATAAAGGGCCTCCTTTTGCTTTTCCGTGAGGGCTTTTTCCGCTTTGGGCGGCATGGCGTCGCCAGCGGTATGCTCTAAGAAGACGCGCGACAGGAGCATGCTGCTGTCGGCCTTGCCCATCACAAAGGTCGGGTTCTTACCGCCTTTGAGCGTGGCTTCGAGGGTATCCAGGCGCAGTTTGCCCTTTTCCTTTTTGGGGCCGTGGCAGGAGACGCAGTGGGCGTCGAAGATCGGCTGAACCACCTTGGCGTAATCTGCCTTCTGGGCGGGCGTCAGCGGTTTCTGCGGCTCCGGCTTCTTGGGGGCAACCGGTGCGGCCACCGCGAGTGTTGCTAGGAAAACGGGAAGCAGGCGCATAGGTTTATTTCTTGGCGGCCTTCGTCGCTTCGAGCGCTGCCTTGGCGATGTCGTCCGGAATCGGCTTACCCTCAATCCAGAAGCCGATGGCCTGCGTCTGTTCCTTGGTAAGAGGCTTCTCTTCCTTGGGCGGCATGAAGTCGTCGTCCTTCGCATCGAGGGTAATGCGGGTGAACATGCCGCTCTTCTTCAGATCTCCAGCGGTGAAGGCGGGTCCGTCGGTGCCGCCCTTCTTGAGGGCTTCGAGCGAATCCATGCGCAGTTTCCCTTTCACCTTCTTGGCGCCGTGGCAGGAGACGCAATGGGCTTCCAGAATTGGGCGGACGACTTGCGTGTAGTCGTCGCGCTTCTGGCTAGTGGTGACCACGCGAGGGGCCTCGATCTTTTTAGGGGCGGCGATCTTGTTGGGTTTGAAAGGGAATCCTTCCTCGTGGACGAGTTCGCCGCCGATGTGGGCCGCGAAGCCCATCACGCCGATAGCTACGACCTGGGCGGCGAGTCGCACTCGGAACTCCTTGGCGAGCAGAAGACTGGCAATGCCGGCGAAGGCGGAAGCCGCGATACCACCCCAAAGGTGCAACTGAACGGCGTCGCCCGCGAAGCCGTTATAGTGGGCGTGCACGATGCCGCAGAGGACGGCGACCCACGTGCCTGCAGCTGAGAACACGGATAGGCGACGGACGGTCACCGTGGCATGCTCATGCCGCTCGAAGAATTCGAACAATGGAACCACCAGCAGGACTGCGGCCGGAATGTGCAGGGCGAGGATATGGAAGTTGCCGAGGACCGACAGTAGCGCCGGTCCGCGCATCTCGCCGTCTGCTGGCAGGGCGAGTGCCAGCGCGACTAAGAAGAGGTTGGCGCCGACGACTAAGCCGGCGGCCTGACGGAAGGTTAGGGCGTGCAGGCGTTCTTCGATGCGATGAAGGGGCGACATGGGGCTTGAAAGGGGTTCTTTGTTTATGGGGTGGGGTCGTGGCGGGGTCAAACGCAAGCGACCGGGTCAGGGTCGTTCAGGTTAGACACAAAAAAACCCGCGGGTTGCCGCGGGCTTTTGGTTAGCAATCCTTCCGGATTACTTGGCTTCGATGAAGGACTTGAGCTTAGCGAGCTGCTCCTTGGTGAGGGCAACGCGGTCCTTCTTCTTCTTGGGGGGCATGGCAGCATCGTCATCCGGATTGCTGATGCCAAGTTCGCAGCTCTTGTAGAGGGAGCTCTTGGAGATGTCGCCCCAGGTGATGCCGGCGCCAGCTTCCTTGCCGCCCTTGACGATGGCCTCGAGGGAGGTCGCGTCGAAGCCACCCTTCGGCTTCTTGGTCTTGTCCTTGCCGTGGCAACCGATGCAGCTCTTTTCGAGGATCGGGGCGATGTCGGCCTTAAAGGCTTTCTCGTGGTCAACCGCGGCGAAGGCCGAGGAAGCAGTGAGGAGGGTGAGGAGAGCGAGGGTACGCATGGTGTGTGGAGGTATTAGGGAAACCCCAAGGTATGCCGAAAGTTCCACCTTTGGGGAGAAAAAAATGCCTATTCCTTGATGGCCCAGGCCCGGCAGGCCTCCTGGAGGCGGACTGGGATAAAGGCCTCAACCCGGGTGCCCTCGGCTAAGGCCTTGGAACTTAGAATCGTGGCCCCGGCGTGGAGCCTGGAGAGCATGGCATACTGGTCATGGGGGATGAGCAGGGTCATCTGCTCATCTCGGCTGGAGGCGCATTCCTCGAGTCTTTCTAGTAAAGCCGCCAGGCCTTCGCCCGTCCGGGTGCTGATGAGCTTGGCGTCCGGGTGGGCGGCCATGGCCTCGGCACGTTGGACTTCGTCGCAGAGGTCGGCCTTATTTAGGACGGTGATAATCGGTCGGTCGCCGGCCCCAATTTCAGTCAGAACCTGCAGGGTCGTCTCGGCATGCTTTTCGCGTTCGGGTGACCCTAGGTCGATGACGTGAATCAGGAAGTCTGCCTGGACGGCTTCTTCAAGTGTGGCTTTGAAGGCCTCGACGAGTCGGTGCGGTAGGCGCCGGACGAAGCCGACGGTATCGGTCAGGAGAAGGGCTCGTCCGGAGGGCAAGGCGAGGCGACGGGTGGTCGGGTCGAGCGTCGCGAAGAGTTTATCGGCTGCGAGCACGCCAGAGCCGGTGAGTTTATTGAGCAACGAAGATTTGCCGGCATTAGTGTAGCCGACGATGGAGAAGGTCGGCAGCGGGATGCGCTTGCGCTGTTTCCGCTGAGTGGCGCGTTGGGCGACAACTTCCGTGAGGTCGCGCCGGACCTTGGCGATCTTGTCGCGAATCTTGCGCTGATCCATCTCCAGCTGCGTCTCGCCTGCATCGCGTTGCATCGTACCTCCGCCGCGCTGGCGATCCAAGTGGGACCACAAGCGCTTTAGGCGCGGCAACATCTGTTGTAACTGCGCTAGCTCGACTTGCAGCACGGCTTCCCGGGTCTTCGCCCGGGTGATAAAGATATCCAGGATGATCTCCTGACGGTCGATGGCCCGGAGTTTGGCGTCGCGTTCCCAGTTGCGCTGCTGGGCGGGGGTGAGTTCGTCGTCGAAGATAATCAGGCCACACTCGTGGTCGCGGGCCAGTTGGGCGATTTCCTCCATCTTGCCGGAGCCGACCAGATGCCGCGGGCTTACTTCGCGGATTTTGGCGAGGACGGAGCCGCGGATTTCCACCCCGACATTGCTGACAAGCTCATGGAGCTCGTCGAGGAGTGCTTGGGCTTCGGCTTCCGTATCTTCGGAGCGTTGGAGGCCGACCAGGATCGCACGGTTGGAGCGGGCGATGACTTCAGGGTCGAATGGGTCGAGCGGTTTATCTTCGGGATCAGACACGAGTACGGAAATAAAAAGGGGAAGGGCACTGTGGCCCTTCCCCTTGGAGGAAGCAAAACGATTTGCAGGGATTATTGGCCGAACTCCACCCAGTCGATATCCATCAGCCCGCCCTTGCCGGGATTGACTAAGACCAAGAAGACATTGTGGCGTCCAGGTGCGGCCGTCACGGGCGCCTTATTGTCTTCGAACTTATTCCACGCTCCCGTGAACTTAATATCCACCGTCGCGACAATCGGGCCGGTGGGTGAATCGAGGCGGACTTCGATTTTGCTACCTTTGACGGCGCCCGCGGAGGCACGGACATTAATGCTCTTCGTCGAGCCAAGGTTCAGGTCCGCAAAGCGGATCGTCGCTCCGTGAGTCGTCGAGCCTACGTGCTTACCATTCTTGGTGGCGCCAGTGACGTCGCCGGATTTGGCTTCAATGCGCGGGAAGCGCAGGGAGACCGTAGCCTTACCCGTCAGGAAGTTCGCTGGGGCGGCACCGAGGTCGGTGTAGAGCGCTTCGATGATCAGGTTGCCAGGTTTGCCATCCTTGGGTGCGGTGACTTCGCCCGTGAGTCCGCGGGAAAGCGTCGGCCCGCCTTTGCCTTTCTCCAGGGAGAGGAGCCAGTGGAGCATGATCGCGACTTCATCCTCGGTGTGCTGCGGGTGAGCGAGCATCGGAATCACTCCCCAGACGCCACTGCCACCGAGTCGGACTTTCTTGTTCAGGAGTTCATCCGCGCCAGCCTGTTTGCGGTACTTATCGGCGATGGCCACGAGTGCTGGGCCCACGAGCGGGGTTTCCATCGCGTGACAGTTAAAGCAGTCGCTCTGACGCATCAGGGCGAGGCCAGCATCGACCGCCGCACCTTTGCCGTCGGCGGGTAAGAATGCGGAAGTCACCACGGTGCGGATGCCGAAGTCGGCTTCCTTGCCCTTGGATGAACCATCTTCCTTATCAGAGATGGCCACCGCGTAGCTAATCTTCGCGCCGGGCTTGAAGAAATCACCGTTCTGCGGCGAAGTGAATTCCACGACGGGAGCAGTGTTGCCGACCACGATGGGTACGGCGAAGGAAGATTCGCCGCCTTGGCCGTCGCTGACGGTGAGCTCGACGGAGAAGTTGCCAGCTTGTTCGAGGGAGACCGCGAGTTCTTCGCCCGTACCGAGGGCTCTGCCAGAAGGCAGGAGTTTCCAAGAGTAGCTGAGTTTGCCGCCATCCGGATCACGCGACCCTTTCCCCGAGAGCACGGTCTTCAAAGGCGCTACGCCTGAAGTGGCCGAGGCGCTTGCCTTGGCGATGGGCGGCAGGTTACCACGAATGTAGGAGATTTTGAGCAAAGCTGCATCGGCGTTCGCTCCCCAGGTTTCGCCGTAATCGAGCATGTAGAGGCAACCATCCGGACCGAAGGTCGCGTCGACCGGGCGCTTGATGACATAGCCGCCAGCGTCGATAAGGGCCTTCTGCTTCTTCAACTGATCTTCGGTGTTGCCGAGGACGATGGCGCCGTTGGTGAAAGCCTCCAGCCCGACGAGGTCGGAATTCTGGTCGAGGCGGGCCCATTTGATAAACGGGCGCTGCCAATCCCAGAAGAGGAGGGAGCGATCGAAGTGCTTCGGGAAGCCATTGGTCTTCTCGAAAGACTCCTGCCAGTAGAACACCGGACCGGCACAAGCGGTGCGGCCGCCTTCGCCGAGCTCAGGCCATTTGTCCGAGACGGCATAGGGCCAGTAGATGAAGGCTGGAACGGCTGGAGGAAGATCAACGAGCCCGGTGTTGTTGCGGCTGTTGTTGCGCGGGTGGAGCGGGTCGAACATCGGTCCAGCCTTCTTGGTCTCGTAATCGTAGGCGGCGTAAGGCGAATTATTTCCCACGAAGAGAGGATAGCCGTAATTGCCGGCTTTCTTGGCCTGGTTGATCTCGTCGTAGCCGCGCGATCCGCGGGGGCCGTCATTGCGGGCATCCGGGCCGACTTCGCCCCAGTAGATGTAGCCCGTCTTCTGGTCGATATTCATGCGCCACGGGTTACGGGTGCCCATGGCGAAGATTTCCGGACGAGTCTTGGGCGTGCCGGGCTTAAAGAGGTTACCCTCCGGGATGCTATAGGTGGCATCGTCGTTGATGCGAATGCGGCTAACCTTGCCGACCAGCGTATTGGTATTGGCCGACGTGCGCTGGCCATCCCAAGGCTCCTTGCCGATACGTTGATCGAGCGGGCCGTAGCCTTCGCTCTCGCCAAAGGGGCTAGTGTTGTCGCCCGCCGTGAAATAAAGGCAGCCATCCGGGCCAAACTTGACCGTGCCTCCGTGGTGACAGCACTGCAGGCGCTGTTCTTCATATTTCAGAATCAGCTTCTCGCTCCCGGCTACCAGCTGGTCGTCCTTTACGTCGAAGCGCGAGAGGTACTGACCTTCGAATCCGATTGGAGAGTAGAGGATGTAGATCCAGCCGTTCTTGGCGAACTTAGGATCGAGGGCGAAGGCGAGGAAGCCATTCTCCTGCGACTTAAAGACCTCCATCGACGCGACCAAGGTCACGCGACGGGTCTTCGGATCGTAAATCTTGAGGGCACCGGTGTACTCGTTGAGCCAGATGCGACCGTCCGGAGCAATTTCGAGGTGCATCGGCTGCGGCAGATTGCCGAGGAGTTTGTCGACCTTGAAGCGAACGTCTTCCGGGGCTTCGGCCGCACGGGCGAAGGGGGCGGACGCCAGGGTGCAGGCGGCCAGGAATACGGAGAGGGGGCGGGACATATTCATAAGATGGGGTGACCTTGGGGAATGGTGGGGGTTCCCGCAGGGTTAGGAAAAGTAGCCGAAGGGCAAGCGGGGAGCAGATTGAGGGATAGGGGTAGGGGTGGGGGTGGGGGAGGGGAAGGCAGGAAAGGCATCGAAACAGAACGTCCGCCGATTGGCGGACGTCGTGGGAGGCTTGCTTGGCTCGAGACCTAGTCAGATCAACCCGAGCTGCATCTTCCCGTCTTCAGAAATCATGGTCTGGGTCCAAGGCGGGTCCCAGACGATGTCGACGCGGGCTTGATTGATACCTGGCACGCCGAGCACTCGGTTCCGGGCGTCTTCAGCGATCACGGGCCCCATGCCGCAACCCGGCGCAGTGAGCGTCATGGCGACGATCACGCTATGCCGGTCAGCGGAATTTTCTAGGGGCTCGACCTTGAGCGAATAGACGAGTCCGAGGTCGACGATGTTCACCGGAATCTCGGGGTCGAAAACCTTCTTCAGGCTTTCCCAGACGGCTTCATCGGAAGGTTTGCCAGAGTGGCCAGGATGCTCGGCCGTGCCGACAGATCCATAGGCGTCGGTCTTGCCTTCGTTTTCGGTGGAGTCTGACGGGGGCTGCTCTCCGAGGCTATCAGCGTCGCTGCCTTTGATGCGGAACATGCCGTTGTCGCAGACGACGGTGAAGTTGCCGCCGAGTCGGTGCGTGATGGTCACCTTGGTGCCGGCAGGCAGGACGGCGGGATCGCCCGCCGGGATGACGGTGGCTTGGACATCACGTGTGAGCGTGCGGTCGTGCGGGCTAGGCGTGTGGCGCTGGCCGGTGGTGTCGTCGCTCATATTCAGGCTTGGTGGAATTTTTGACGGAGCATCTCGCGGACGATGGCGACCGCTTCTTCGTGGCCAACCTTCGCGAGGACTTCTTCGAGGAAGCCTTGGGCGAGCAGTTCCTGCGCGGTGGCCAGGGGGATGCCGCGGGCCTGCAGGTAGAACAGTTCCGCCGGATCAATTTGGCCAGTCGTCGCGCCGTGCGAGCACTTTACGTCGTTGGCCTCAATCTCGAGTCCAGGCAGGGAGTCCGCTTCGGCGTCTGGCGAGAGGAGGAGATTCCGATTCGTCTGGAAGGCATCCGTATGCTGGGCATCCGGCTCGACCTTGATGAGACCCGAGAAGATCGTGCGCGCTTTGCCGAGCAGGACGTTCTTAAAGAGCAAATCGGACTTGGCATGACCGGCAGCGTGAATTTGCAGGGTGCGTTGATCGAATTCCTGTTCACCAGAAGCAACGCTGATGCCGTAAAGGCGGACATCGGCGCCTTCCCCTTCAACGCGTACGGCATTTTCAAGGCGCGCCCGACGTGAGCCGACCGCGGCGTTCACGGAACTGATCAAGGAGTCGCGCCCGCCGCAGGTGTTATCGATTTGGAAGGACTGCGTGGCGGAACCCCAAGCTTGCACGGCCAGGCGGTGGACCTGTGAGCCCTTACCCGCATGGATGTCGGCGACCGAAATCGCTAAGGCTCGTTGGTCGGGCTTAGCCGAGAAGTGGAAATCGTGCACGGCCGCCTGAGTCTGCTCGCCTGAAATAATGAGTGCGTGCGGGAAGACCGCGACACCGTCGGTTAAGGTCCAGGTGACGGAGACGAAGGGCTGCTTTACTTCGACGCCCTTGGGGACGTGCAGGACGTACCCCGAGCGCAGCCAAGCGCGATGCAGGGCCGCGAACTTATCTCCGCCGAGTCCGACGGGGTGCTTAAGTAAGTGCTCCTTAAGTAGGGCGGGGTGATGCTTGATGGCATCTTCCAAGGATTCAAAGATTACGCCTTGGGCGGCGAGTTCCGGCGAGAGCGACGGTTTTAGGACGCAATGCCCGTCGATATGAACAATCAGTCCGGCGGCGTCAGAGATGAGTTGCGAGCGGGCGATGAGCAACTCGGCCCAAGCTTCAGTCGGCTCGGGAGCAGGTGCGTAGTCGGCGAGCGAAAGCGTGCGCGTGTCGGAGAAGCGCCACTTCTCGTGTGAGAGCTTCGGCATCGGTAACGACTGGAAGGAGTGCCAGCCCTGTTGACGGAGCACGGCGAACCAGTCGTGGGCGCGGTAACGCGCGGTTTCAGCGGATTGCAGGGCGGCGTCGAGGACGCCGGTGCCAGCGGGGGCGACGGCATTCATCCGACGGACCCTTCCATCTGCAGTTCAATGAGGCGCTTCAGTTCGACGGAGTATTCCATCGGGAATTCCTTCACGAGGTCGTTGACGAAGCCATTCACCGCGAGCGACATCGCTTCGCCTTCGTTCAGGCCGCGCTGCATCATGTAGAAGATTTGCTCCGCCGAGACCTTGGAAACGCTGGCTTCGTGCTGAACGGAGTTTTTCTGGCCGCGCACGGAGATCGCTGGGTAGGTATCGGTGCGGCTATGCTCATTGATGAGCAGGGCGTCACACTCGGTGTTATTGCGGCAGTTTTTAAGGGTCTTCGGGATGTGGACCAGGCCGCGATAGGTCGAGCGACCCTTGCCGACGGAGATCGACTTCGCGATGATGTTAGAAGTGGTGTCATCGGCGGCGTGAATCATCTTCGCGCCGGTGTCTTGATGCTGCCCGTCATTTGCCAACGCGATGGAGAGGACTTCGCCGCGCGCGCGCTTTCCGCGCAGAATTACGCCGGGGTACTTCATGGTGAGGCGTGACCCGATATTGCAATCGATCCAGCGCACTTCGGCGTCCTCTTCGGCCATGCCGCGCTTAGTAACGAGATTGAAGACGTTGGCGGACCAGTTCTGGACGGTGATGTATTGGATCTTCGCACCCTTGAGGGCGACGAGTTCGACGACGGCAGAGTGCAGGGTGGCGGTCTCGAACTTCGGAGCCGTACAGCCTTCCATGTAGGTGACTTCCGCGCCCTCGTCGGCGATGATCAGCGTGCGTTCAAATTGACCGAAGTTCTCAGCATTAATGCGGAAATAGGCCTGCAGGGGCTGGTTCACCTTCACGCCCTTGGGGATGTAGATAAAGGAGCCTCCCGAGAAGACCGCGGAGTTGAGGGCGGAGAACTTGTTGTCGCCCATCGGGATGACCTTGCCGAAGTATTTACGGAAAATCTCCGGGTGGTCGCGCAGGCCCTCGGTTGGTCCGCAGAAGATGACGCCGAGTTTCTCGAGCTCTTCCTTCATGCGAGAGTAGACCGCTTCGGAGTCAAATTGCGCTTCGACGCCGGCGAGGAACTTGCGTTCAGATTCGGGGATGCCGAGGCGTTCGAAGGTCTGCTTCACGTCGTCGGGGACTTCTTCCCAGGTGCGCACGGCTTTCTGGCCCTTGGACAGGTAATAGCGGATGTCCTCGAACTTGATGTTACTGAGGTCTTCCGTCGCCCAGTGGGTGGGCATGGGTAGGCTCTCAAAAACTTTGAGGGCTTTCTGGCGGAACTCGCGAATCCATTCCTCTTCGCCCTTCACCTTGACGATGTAGTCGATGGTCGAGGCAGTGAGACCAATGCCGGCGTCGAAGGCATAGTTCTCCTCGAATTTAAAATCCCCTTTGGAGCGATCAATTTCGACCGCTTCGCGTTGTGCTTGAGATTCTTCGATGTCGGCCATTTGCGTTAGGCGGAAGCGAGTTCGGTTTTTACCCAATCATAGCCCTTGGCTTCGAGTTCGAGGGCGAGTTCCTTGCCGCCGCTGTGTACGATCCGTCCGTCCCACATGATGTGGACGCGGTCGGGGACGATGTACTCGAGGAGGCGCTGGTAGTGGGTGATGACGAGGAAGCCGGTAGCTGGTCCGCGCATCGCATTGACGCCTTCGGAGACGATGCGGAGGGCGTCGATATCGAGGCCGGAGTCGGTTTCATCGAGCACGGCGTACTTTGGCTTAAGCATCATGAGCTGGAGGATTTCGCAGCGCTTCTTTTCGCCGCCGGAGAAGCCTTCGTTGACGAAACGGGCGGTGAACTTCCGGTCCATCTTCAGGGCGTCCATCTTCGCGTAAAGCTCGGTGTAATAGGCCTTGGCGTCGAACGGGGCGCCCTTGGCTTGGCGTGCGACGATGGCCGCGCGGATGAAGTTGGCGATGGTCACGCCGGGAATCTCGCTCGGGTACTGGAACGCAAGGAAAAGGCCGGCCCGGGCGACGACATCCGGTGCCAGACCGAGAATCTGTTCACCGTCGAGGAAGGCTTCACCGGATTGCACGGAGTAATCGGGATGGCCAGCGAGCACCTTGGAGAGGGTGCTTTTGCCGGTGCCATTCGGCCCCATAATGGCGTGGACTTCGCCTTTCGGCACGGTGAGCGAGAAATCCTTCAGGATCTGCCGCTCGCCGATGGAGGCGTTGAGGTTCTTGATGACGAGAGAGTCGGACATGGACGAAATTAGTTGGAGCTACTTGCCTTGGCCTGGGCGCGGCCGTGGAAACTGATCTCGATGACTTCAGAGTCGAAGCCGGGGGGTAGGATGGAACGCAGGCTGTTGATGACGTCAGGCGGAAGCACGATGTCGTGGACTTGTCCGGTCTCCTTATCGCGGAAGTGCGCGTGTGGGGCTAGGTTAGGGCAGTAGCGGGTCGATTCACGCTCGTGGTTGACCTGGCGGACGAGGCCGCAGCCGACGAACGTCTCAAGGCAGTTGTAGACCGTGGCCAGGGAGAGCCCCGGCATGACCTCGCGGGCCCGGTTAAAGACTTCATCGACAGTGGGGTGGTCCCGCTCAGCGAGGAGGACGGAGAAGACGGCTTCGCGCTGCGAAGTGACCTTCTGGCCACTTTTATTGAGGGCTTCTTGTAGGTGTTCCCGGTCTAGATCAGTGAGACTTTGAATCATTCTAACCGCTCAATCAGTTAGAATGAGACTAAACTGCAAGAGGAAAGGGGCGTGAATCGAGGATTGGAGGACACGAGTGCCCGAGGGCTGGAGGATTATGGTATGTTAATCCTTTATTAACATGGAGTTAACAAAGTTAGTCCGCTTAAAATAACTAATTGATTAGGGATAATAGACTGTGGTCTTCAAGTCCTCTTCCCCGCCTTTCTTGGGCCCTTTAATCTCTTTCCCTCCGGTCATCGGGCCCTCTTGCCCTCGGTTTCGGCCTTAGTTTAGCCCCCGGGTGTCTTCGCCACCGCCTTGTTCATCCAGTTTGCTCTGGGCGTCGAGGCGGGCGAGTTCGTCGGCCACGGCTTTGATGCGCAGATCTTGGGAGAGGCATTCGAGCAGGCGTCGTCGGGTATCCGACTCGGTGACGAGATGGCCGGCGGCGGCATCTGCCAGTGCCCCCGGCTGATTGGCGAGCCCGCGCAGGCGCTGCATCAGTGGCTCGGCTTCAACGCCCAGGGCTTCCACGATTTTCTCTGAATAAGAAAGCACTCGGGCGATCTCGCGCGTGCAGCCCAGCTGATCGGCCACTTCTGCATCCGTTGCCGGCGCAATTTCCAACATGGGGTAAGGCGTACGACGTTTAACGCGGATGACTTTCGCGCGGCGGAGTCCTTCGAGAACGATGTGCGAGCTGCCATCATCGAGTTCAACGTGTCCGACGATGCGGCCCACGCACGTGAACGGGCAGGGCGGCTCGGCGTCACCTTTCGTGAGGCTGTCTTCGTCCAGCTGCGATACCGCAAACATGCGACTGCCGGCCAGTGTCTCTTTCAGCATCTTGCGATAGCGTGCTTCGAAGATACGCAGCGGCAGGAGTTGCTGCGGCAAGAAGACGCAGTTCCCCAGAGTCATGACGGGAACGACGACGGTGGGAACCATGGCGACCAGTTTGCGACTGAACCGCCCCGCCGCAAGCGAGGCGGCCAGTTAGCCTTACTTCGACTTCGGCTTATTGGCGATGGCTGGGAAAATCGGACTGTCGTAACTGGCCAGATCCGAGGGCTTCGCGGCGCCGGCGCGCTTGAAGGTGCCGAGCCAGGTCGGATTGAAAGGGCCAACGAGGCTGATTTCCATGTCAGGCTTAATCGCGGCTTCGAGGCCAGTGGTCCAGAAGCAGGCATTCACGAGCATGCGGCGGAAGCCGTCATTCGCGAGGTCGCCCGAGGCGCCGTAAGTGGAAGCGAAGACGCGTCCTTCCTTGCCCGAAGTGGACTTATAAGAACGCACCCAGGCTCCCGGCATGGGCTTCTTGGTAGCGTCAGAAGGTGAATCAGGCGTCATGCCAGTGAGCGGTTGGGCCATGGCGAGCACGGTGCTACCTTCAATCGGAGCGGCGTTATAGGCGCCGATTTCAGCCCAAGCATTCTTCACGCCGCGGAGCACGGGGTGAGCGGATTGGTCTGCGACGAGGTCGAGGCGCGTGCTGGACTTGTGGTTGGGGCCGTAGTGGCCAACCCAGGTTTCGCCGAGAATCTGCCGACCGAAGCCGCCCTTGTAATCTTCACCTTTGTAATCGAAGGAATATTTATAGAGCGGGCTATTTTTCGGATAGCGGAAGCCGTGCGTCGCCGTGCGTAGGCCAATGACCGCTCCGCCGCGGTTGAGGTAATCCAAGATCGGCTGCATCTGCTCGACGGGGATGGACTGGAAGCGCGTGAAGATCACCATTAAATCGGCGTCCTGCAGGGCGCTCGTTCCCGGGATGTTGCTGGGATCGCCCAGCGCGATATTGCCCGTCTTCGGGTCGATCCCGAAGAGTACTGTGCAGGTGAAGCCGTGATGCTTGGCGAGGATACGGGCGAGCTCCGGGAGGGCTTCCTCGGATTTATATTCGTGGTCGTTGGCGATGAGCACGACCTTCTTGCCTTTGCCAGCCCCGTCGGTGCCGACGTAGGTAAGAGGGGCATCCGCCGCGCGAACGGCGAGGGCGAAGAGGGAAAGGCAGAGTAGGGCGAGGGGGCGCATGCCCTCTTGTATTCTCTTATGCCGACAGGGGTCAACCCCTCCTCTGATTAACTGTCGAGAGCCCTGCCGAGGTCACTGCCACTGATCCAGGAACAACTTCTTGGGGTCGGGATTATCGGACTCGGCGAAGTAGACGGCCATCTTGAGGGCGGGCAAATAGTGCAGGCCGGGCTTTTCTTTAGAGCGGGCTTTGATTTCCGAGAGCAGGGTCTCGGGCGAGCGGCCAGCGAGCTGGTCGACGCGGTAGTAGCCAGCATCAAGCAGGTCACGCGCAACTTCCACGGGGAAACGCGTGATGCGCATGAACGGACTGCACACGGCCTCCCGTCGACGTTCGGCTGCGCGCTGTCGTTCCGCTTCGTCCACGATTAGAGGCGGGCGAGGATCGCCGCACCCATAGCCTTCGTGCCCACAGCCTTGCCGCCGGCGGCGATATCCGCGGTGCGGATGCCTTCGGCGATGGTCTTCTCGACCGCGGCTTCGATGGACTTCGCCTCAGTTTCGAGGCCGAAGGAGTGGCGGAGCATGAGCGCGACGGAAAGAATTTGCGCACAGGGATTGGCTTTATCCTGGCCCGCAATGTCCGGGGCGGTGCCGCCCGAAGGCTCAAAGAGGCCGTAGCCGTAACCGTGTCGGTTGCGGTTCAGGCCGAGCGAAGCGGAAGCCATCATGCCGAGGGAACCGCAGATGACGGCCATTTCGTCAGAGAGAATGTCACCGAACATATTCTCGGTTAGGAGGACGTCGAACTGCGAGGGCTTGAGGACGAGCTGCATCGCAGCGTTATCGATATACATGACCGCGAGGGTGATGTCGGGCGCGGTGGCCTTGAGACGGTCGGCGACGACCTTGCGCCAGAGCACGGAGGTCTGGAGGACATTGGCCTTATCAACGAGGGTGATGTGCTTGCGTCGGCCGCGCGCGGTGGCGATGGCGACGTCGGTGATGCGCTCAATCTCGGACTTGCGATAGACCATCGTGTCGATGGCTTCGATGTCGCCATCGGCGAGCGTCGTCGTGGACTTCGGGCCGAAGTACAGGCCGCCGGTAAGCTCGCGGATGCAGACCATGTCGACGCCATTCGGAATGCGGTCCGGGCGGATGGGCGAGGTGTCGATCAGGTTCTTCAGTAACAGGCCGGGACGGACGTTGGCGTAGAGGGTGAAGTGCTTCCGGAGAGGGAGCAGGGAGGCGCGCTCGGGCTGTTCGGCTGGGGGGAGTTTCTCCCACTTGGGTCCGCCGACAGAACCGAAGAGGATGGCATCCGCGGCACGGCAGGCTTCGAGGGTCGAATCCGGCAAGGCTTTACCATGGTTGTCGATGCCGGCACCGCCCACGTCATGCGTGGAGTGCTCGAGCGTGTGGCCTGATTTCTTCAGGACAGCCTCGAGGACGGGCAGGGCGGCGGCCATGACTTCGGGGCCGATGTAGTCGCCAGGGAGGACGGCAATCTTCAGGTGCATAGGAGAGGTTGGGGAGTAAAGGTGAACGACGGCGCTAAGGGCAAGGACAAGCGACGGGCTTGGCGCGGTTTAAATGAGGCTATTCGGCGTAAGTTTAAGCGTGCGAAGGATTGCCCTGACGCACGACCCGCCTTTTGAATGTGGGACTTTCCCTCGACCCTCATGTCCTCGCAACCTCTCGTCATCGGTAAATTCTCCCTCGGTATGGGCGACCGCTTCGCCCACGAAGCCGAAGCCCAGCTCGCTGCCTGCATCGCGGCCCAGAAACTCGGCGTCGAAATCGTGCCGGTCTGGAATAAGTCCAACCGCGAGCACAATATCATCGGCTCCGAGCCGACCAGCACTCGCGCGGCGGCGGATGCCGCCGTAAAGGCCCTCGGTTGGACCGCTCCCTACTTCCTTGATGCCGACCATATCGGCCTGAAGACCGTCGATCGTTTCGTCGGCGTCTCTGACTTCTTCACCATCGACGTCGCTGACTTCATTGCTCAGCCCGCCGACCCTGCTGCGGTCAAGGGTTTCGTCGACCGCCACCCTGAGCTCGTCGGCACCATCACCCTCGCCGGCATCGACCGTCCGTTCACGACCACGCGTGCCGACGTCGAGCGCACGGCCGCCAAGTTCCTGCTGGCTGTCCAGGAAGCCGGCAAGGTCTACCGCCACATCGTCTCCGTGAAGGGCGTCGGCCGCTTCGTCCCCGAAATCTCGATGGATGAGACCGATAATCCGCAGACCCCGCCCGAATTGCTGATCATCCTCGCGGCCATCGCGGATGAAGGCGTACCAATCCAGACCATCGCTCCGAAGTTCACCGGTCGTTTCAATAAGGGTGTCGATTACGTCGGCGACGTCGCCCAATTCGAACGCGAATTCAATGACGACCTTTGCGTTATCGCGCACGCCGTTAAGCAGTATGGCCTCCCGGCTAACCTGAAGCTCTCCGTGCATAGCGGCAGCGATAAGTTCTCAATCTACCCAGCCATCCGCCGCGCCCTCGCCAAACATGGCGCTGGCGTTCACGTGAAGACCGCAGGTACCAATTGGCTCGAAGAATGCATCGGTCTCGCCGAAGCCGGTGGCGAAGGACTCGTCATCGCGAAAGAAATCTACGCTGAAGCCCATGCCCACATGGATGAGCTTTGCCTACCTTATGCGACGGTCATCGACATCGATCGCTCCAAGTTGCCCTCCGTGACCGAAGTGAACGGCTGGACGAGTGTGCAATACGTCGGCGCCCTGCGCCACGATCAGAAGAATCCGCTCTACAACGCCAACATCCGCCAGCTCATCCACGTCGGCTTCAAGGTCGCCGCCAAGATGGGTCCGCGCTACCTGAATGCGCTGAAGACTTATCGGGCTGACTGCGCACGCAACGTGACCGGTAATCTCTTCGATCGCCACATCAAGCCCCTCTTCCTGTAAGCGGAAGTGGCGAGTGGTCCACCAAGGCGCGGAGCGATCCGCGCCTTTTTATTTCTGGCGGGCCTGCAGCCAGCCGACGATTAAAGACAGGCCCAGCGTCAGGACGATGATCGCATGCTGGTAGGCAGCGACGAAGAGCATCGCGATGGCGTCCTGGGCATCGGACTTCGTGGTGAAGTGGAAGGTCAGTTCGGCGTAAAACCAGGCGCCAAAGAGGCCCGCAAGTGTCGTGGCGATGAGGGCGCCGATGGACGAAAATTTTTCGGAGCGGACCGCCAGTGCGACCAAGATGAAGGGCGAGACGAACCAGAGCGCAAACCCTAGCTCTGCTGGCAGCATTCCCCACTCCGTGAGGTTGATGGTGCGTAGGAATAAAGCCGGGCCGATGAGCGCGAAGACGGCGGCTAATACGTAGGTGAGTCGCGCCACGTTTATCTCCTCACTTTTTCGCAGCGAAATCGCGAGCATAGGCCTCCGCGAAGTAAGTCAGAATCACGTCGGCCCCAGCGCGGCGGATGGCGAGGAGCGACTCGTCGCGCGTGGCGCGGAGGTCGAGCCAGCCTTTCTCGGCGGCGGCGTGCAGTTGGGCGTATTCGCCCGAGACTTGGTAAGCGGCGATTGGCAGGCTCGTCGACTCGCGTAGGTCGCGGATGATGTCGAGGTAGGCGCCCGCGGGCTTCACCATCAGGAGGTCGGCACCTTCTTCCGCATCGAGAATCGCCTCACGAGCGGCCTCGCGGCGGTTGGCCGGATTCATCTGATAGGTGGCCTTCGAAATCGGGGCTTCGCCAGCCTTGCGGGCGCTGCCGATGGCGTCGCGGAACGGTCCATAGAAGGCGGAGGCGAACTTGGCGGAGTAGGCGAGGATGCCAGTGCCGGTGTGGCCGGAGATATCGAGTGCCTTGCGGATCGCCTTCACGCGTCCGTCCATCATGTCGGACGGGGCCACGAAATCGGCGCCGGCCTGGGCGGTGAAGAGCGACATCTTCACGAGCGCTTCAACGGTATGGTCATTGTCCACGTCGGTGCCGGCGGCGTTCAGGATGCCGTCGTGTCCATGCGTGGTGTAAGGGTCTAGGGCGATGTCGGCGAAAATCACCGTGCCGGGCGACTTGGCCTTCACTTCGCGGATGGCCCGGAAGGCGAGGTTCGAGGGGTTGAGTGCTTCGGCGCCTTCGGCGGTCTTGCGGCTCGCGTCGACTTTCGGGAAGAGCGCTACGCCATGGATACCGAGCAACTGGAGCTCAGCACACTTGGCCGCTAACTGAGAAAGTGGGATGCGGCTGACGCCGGGCAAGGAGCCGACAGGCTCAGCGACCTCACCGTCGGTCACGAACAGCGGCTGGATGAGGTGGCGGGGTTCGACGACCGTTTCGCCGAGCATGGCACGAATGCCAGCCGTCGCACGGAGGCGTCGGAGGCGGATGGATTGATCGAGGGGGGCCGACATCAGTGGGTCTAGATAGGGTAACCCATGGGGTAGGGCAACGGCGAAGCCTTTGTCGGCAGGTGGGACGGGGAGCGGTGGGACACTTTGTCATATTGACCCGTCAGGGGCACTTTTGCCCGGGCTACCACCTTTGAAAATCAAATAAATATCGGGTTTTTCCGTTGGCACACGCCCTGCCAATAAGAGGACAGAACCTATCTACCAAAACAACATATGAGTAAAATCATCGGCATCGACCTCGGCACCACTAACTCCTGCATGGCCGTCCTGGAAGCAGGCGAGTCCGTCGTCATCTCCAACTCGGAAGGTGCGCGGACCACGCCCTCCATCGTGGCCTTCACGAAGAACGGCGACATCCTCGTCGGCCAGGCCGCTAAGCGCCAGGCCGTCACTAACCCGAAGAACACGATCTTCTCAGCGAAGCGCCTCATCGGCCGCAAGTTCGCGGAAGTGAAGGGCATCGCTTCGAAGCTCCCCTACAAGGTCGTCGAAGGTAAGAACGGCGACGCCGCCATTGAATGTGAAGTCGACGGCAAGCCCCGCGTGTTTGCGCCGGAAGAAATCGCCGCCAAGGTCCTCGCCAAGCTCAAGGCCGACGCCGAAGCCTACCTGGGCGAAAAGGTCACGCAGGCCGTGATCACGGTCCCCGCTTACTTCAATGACTCGCAGCGCCAGGCCACCAAAGACGCCGGCACCATCGCGGGCCTCGAAGTGCTCCGTATCGTCAACGAGCCCACGGCGGCTTCGCTGGCTTACGGTCTCGACAAGAAGGGCGACGAAAAAATCGCAGTCTATGACTTGGGTGGCGGTACTTTCGACGTCTCCGTCCTCGAAATCGGTGGCGGTGTCTTCGAAGTGAAAGCTACCAACGGCGACACCGAGCTAGGTGGCGATAATTGGGACGAACGTATCATCCAGTGGCTGATTGATGGTTTCAAAATCGAATCTGGTATCGATCTCTCCAAGGACGCCATGGCTCGCCAGCGCCTCAAGGAAGAAGCCGAAAAGGCCAAGATTGCCCTGTCGTCCTCCAACTCGGTCGACATCAATCTGCCCTTCATCACTGCAGACGCTTCTGGCCCTAAGCACCTTAATATCACGCTCAGCCGCGCTCAGATGGAAAAGGTCTGCGACGACCTCTCCGAGCGCACCCGCAAGCCGTTTGAATCCTGCCTCAAGGACGCCGAACTCAAGATGGCCCAGGTCGATGAGCTCGTGCTCGTCGGCGGCATGACCCGTATGCCTAAGATCATCGAGATCGCCCGCAGTCTCGCCGGTAAGGAGCCCCATAAGGGCGTCAACCCGGACGAAGTCGTCGCCATCGGCGCCGCCATTCAGGCCGGTGTGCTCAAGGGTGATGTTAAGGACGTGCTCTTGCTCGATGTGACCCCGCTCACCTTGTCCATCGAGACCATGGGCGGCGTCGCCACGGCGATGATCGAACGCAATACCACCATCCCGACGAAGAAGTCCCAGACGTTCTCAACGGCTTCGGACAACCAGCCGGCGGTGGACATCGTCATCGTCCAGGGCGAACGCCCGATGGTGAAGGACAACAAGAAGCTCGGGACGTTCAAGCTCGACGGCATTATGCCCGCACCTCGCGGCGCTCCGCAGATCGAAGTCACCTTCGACATCGACGCCAATGGCATCCTCCACGTGTCCGCTTCAGATAAGGGCACGGGTAAGGAACAGAAAATCTCCATCACGGGTTCTTCGGGTCTCTCCAAGGAAGAAGTCGAAAAACTCCGCAAGGAAGCCGAACTCTACGCCGAAGACGATAAGAAGACCCGCGAGCTCGTCGAAGCCCGCAATCAGCTCGACGCCGTGGTCTTCCAGGGCGAAAAGCAGATCAAGGATAACGGTGATAAGTTCCCTGGCGACACGAAGGCGCAGGCTGAGGCCGCACTCAAGGAGGCGCAGGAGCTCCTGAAGAAGGAAGGCGCCACTGCCGAGGAATTCCAGAAAGCCCACGAGGCCCTGCTCAAGCCGTTGTCCGAAGCCGCTCAGGCAATTTACGCTGCAGCCGCCAAGGAAGGCGAACAGCCCAAGGCTGATGCAGGCGCTGGTGCAGGCGCGGCCGATGCTGGCGACGGCAAGAAGAAGTCCAAGGACGGCAAGGTGGTTGATGGTGACTTCGAAGTCGTCGACGACGGTAAGAAGTAAGCGCAGCGTAGCTGCGCAGGGATAGAGCCTGCGCTAGGGATAGGCTGATATATCAAAGGGCCGGAGTTGCCAGACTCCGGCCCTTTTGTTTACGGGGCTTTGACCACGGCGTTGATGCCGTTGGGCGTCATCGCAGCGGATTGCTGCCAGGTCTTGCCGTCAGCAGAGAAGAACATTTTTCCTGGCCAGGAGCTAGCGATGAAGCGTTGCCCATCTGTCCAGACGATCCGCCCAGGCGCCCGAATCGTAGAGGGCTGCCAGGTTTTTCCATCCGTCGATGTGAGGGTGACCTTGCCGCCGCCGGCGAGGAACTGTTTACCCGTCCACTGAATCCAATCCAGTTTTTCGTCCACCGGGCGTTCCTGCTTCAGCCAGTCTTTGCCGTCGACGGAAGTTACGATAGCTCCGTTGCCCACGGCGACGAAGAGTTTGTTGCCGAAGGCCAATGAACGCAGCTGGGGAAGGTCGGCCCGGAAGTCGACCTTGGTGCCGTCCGTCGTGCGCATGCACCAAAAGAATTCCTTCTTGGCGCCCGCTTCGCCCATGAAGACATAGACGCCGTTGCCATAGGCACCTTGGCGGAACCAGAGAGCCCAGCTCGGAATACCTTCGGCTTTGGCCTGTCCGCCTTGGGTCCAATTGGTACCGTCATCGGAAAACCAAAGCGTGCGATCAGGGCCACCGGCAATGAAACGCTTGCCCGCATAGACGAGCGGGCTGACTCGGAAGGGGAGCTTCTTGACCTCGGTCCATTTGACGCCGTCCGGCGAAGTTAGGATGTGGCCCGCTTGGGTGTCGCGGCTCCAGCCGCCACCGCCGACGACCACGAACTTGCCCGCACCGTACGCCGCGCTGATCAGGTTATTGCTATCATCTTTCCCATCGACGCCCCATTCCTCGGTAATCTCCCACTTCAGGCCATCGTGCGAAATCATGCGCCGACCGCCATAGCCAGCGGCCACCCAAGTCTCGACCGCGAAGGTCTGTAAGGCCGCTAGGCTGACGAGCAGCGCGAGTCGCATGCGTTAAGCGAGTTCGAAGCCTTTGATACTGCGAGCATTGCTGCTGCCGAATTTCTCGAGCCCGACGTCCATCCGGTGCGCGATTTGCACGAAAAGATTGGCGAAGCGGGCGTTGTCGTTGCCCTTGCCGCCGGCGACGACGTGTTTGCCGTGACGGAAACCGCCTCCTGCGAGGATGAGCGGGAGGTCGCGCGAGCTGTGTGAGCTGGCGTTGCCGAGATTACTTCCCGCCATGACAATCGTGTTGTCGAGCAAGGTTCCGCGGCCTTCCTTGACGCCCTTGAGGAGCCCGAGGAGTCGGCCGATTTCATTGAACTCCGCGCGTTCGATAAGGCGGAGTTCTTCGATTTTGGTCTCGTCCTGGCCGTGGTGGGAGAGGTTGTGCCACTCGTGCGTGACCCCTTCAATCTTCGGGCTATTGCCGCCGCCCGCGCTGTAGGTGATGAAGCGGGTGGAGTCCGTCTGGAAAGTGAGGGCAATTAAGTCATGCATCAGGCGAGTCTTCGCGATGATGTCGTTGCGATCGGTGATGTCCGTGGGCGGCTTGACGTCGACTTTCGGCTTCGGGCGGGTCGCCCAGGCCGAAGATGAGAGCAGGCGTGCTTCGAGTTCGCGGACGCTGGTGAAGTACTGGTCGACCTTCTCTTTATCCCGCGGGCCAAGGTTGGCATTCATCTTCTTCGCTTCGCCGTTGAGGGTGTCGAGGATGCTGCGCCCGCGTTGCAGGTCGCGGAGCTGGCGCTGGACCTCGGTGGGGCTGCCGTTGACGAACAGGAGCTGGAAGAGGCGCGAAGGCGTCGACTCGGCCGGAAGGTTGACGCCGTTCATCGTCCACGAGAGTGAGCCATTGGAACCAGCGGAGAGCGCGAGGGAGGTGAAGCGTGTGTCTGGGCTGAGTTTCTGCACCAGCAATTGGTCGAGCGAGATGGTGTTGCGGAAGCCGGGCAAGCCAGGGTGTTTCGCAGATGTCAGCCAGGTGAGCTCCGAGGTGTGGCCGTCGGCGCCATTCTGTTCATCGTGTGAGATTCCCGAGAAGACGGTGAAATCCTTGCGGTGGGCTTGGAGAGCTTCGAGATAGAACGAGGGCACGTAGTCGGCGCCTTCTTCCTTCGGCACAAGCAGGGGGACGTGGAAGCCGAGGCTGTAATTCATCGCCAAGAAGCGCCGAGGTTGAGTCGTCGCGGCGCGCGTCTCCGCGGCATTAGCGAAGCTGGGGACCATGGCCTCGAGCCAGGGCAGCGTGAGGAGCAAGCCCGTGTTGCGTAGGAAAGCGCGCCGGTCGAGGCGTGTCTTGGTGGCGATGTGTGGGGCGTTCATTTGTTTAAAAAGATTTCGCTCTGGACGATGCCATGGATGAGATCGCGCAGGCCATTACCGTGCGTGAAGGTCTCATGGGTAATGCGTTCGAGTTCGGTGCGATCGGAGAAACCCATCGCCCGGCCGCTTCCGTAAGCAGCGAGCTTGCGCGCCAGGGCGAGGGTGAAGGTCTCGGGCTTCGCGAGCAGGACTTTTTGTTTGAACTCGCTGAGGTTGGTGAAGTTCTTGCCGTCGGCTGTGGTGCCAGAGGCATCCACGGGCGGCCCAACGCGCCATTGGACGCGTTTGATATCGGGGGGTGACTTGAACTGCTTGCCTAGGCTGCGGTAGTTCGTCTGCCAGCCACCCTCGACGTCGTAGTTCTCCAGGGCGAAGCCAGGCGGGTCAATCTTGGCGTGACAACTGTTACAGCTTTCGATGGTGCGGTGTTTCTCGAGGGACTGGCGCAAGGTGGTCGCTCCACGGATATCGGGTTCGACGCCAGGAATGCCGGGCGGCGGCGGCGGCGGCGGGGTGCCGAGGATGCGATCGAGTACCCACGCACCGCGGACGACGGGTGACGTGTTGTTTCCGTTGGCAGAGACTTTCAGGATGCTGGCGTGCGTGAGAATACCCCCGCGGTGGAACTCGGGCTTGAGCGCGACTTTTCGAAACGCGACGCCCTCGACGCCGGGGATGCCGTAGTGCCGGGCGAGACGGTTATTTAAGATCGTCCAATCGGAATCCAGAAAGTTGGTCGTATTGAGATTCTTCGCGAGAATCTCGGCGAAGAAGCGGCGCGTCTCTTCCACCATGGCTGACTTCAATGCGTCGTCGAACTCGGGATAGAGTTGTTTATCCGGGGTCGTGAGCTCGATATTTCGCAGGGAGAGCCATTGGTCGGTGAAGTCGGAGACGAAGCGCTGGGAGCGGGGGTCGGCGATGAGCCGGTCAGTTTGGGCGCGGAGGGTGGCGGGTTTGAGCAGGGCCCCACTTTCGGCATTAAGGCGCAGTTCGGCATCGGGAGCGGTGCCCCAGAGCATGTAACTGAGACGGGAGGCGACGGCCCAGGCATCGAGGCGTCCGGATCGCTCATGGAAGTAGAGGTTCGCTGGCGAGCAGAGTACCGCGGTGTAGGCGGTCATCAGTGATTCCTCAAAGGAGGAGCCGCTCTTGAGTTCGCTTTCAAAAAGTTTGATGTAGGGGTCAGCCTGGTCGGCGGCTGATTTTTCCCGTGAGACGCGGGCCATGAAGCCTTTAATGAGACGCGAGCCGTCCACCGAAGGTTGGGTGCTCGTCGTTTCATACATCTGCTGGGTGCGCCGGCGTTCATATTTCATGCGCTTGGCCGCCTCGGCCGTGGGCGCATTCGGTAGGTCTCCGAACATCAATTTATGTCCCAGGCCGGGCCATTGTGGTACGAGCGGTCCTTCGACGCGCATGGGTTTTAGGGCGAGTCCCGGGCCGGGATATTTTCCGGGGCCGGTTTTCTGATTCATGTTGTAGTCGAACTCGCGAAGGGAAGGGAAGAGTCGCACCTTGTCCCGGGCCTTGAGTTGCAACTCGAGTTTGATCTCCGAGCCTTCGACGGAGAATTCCTGGGTGCTCAAGAATCGGGTCGGGGTGCCTGAGCCGAATGCCCCGGTGAAGATCGTCGCCATGACGGGCTTGGTGTTCTGGAAGGAGCGGCCGCTCAAGGTCACACGATACAGGCCTGGGACGGTCGCCTCGAAGTCCGCCATCACGGCCGGGTAGCCGCCTTCGCTGAAGACCACGACGCTGCCGTCATCAAGTTTATGCCAGCTTTTGCCGATATGTTGTGCATTGCGGCCATCGGCGAAGCCGATGGTGATGTCGGTCTTCACGGGGGCGTCCCCCTTGTTCATGGCGGCGTTTAACGCCTGGCGAGCCGCATCCATCGTGCGTTGTAGGTGGACCGAGGAGAGGTCGAGCGCTTCGCCAACTTTATCAAAACCTTGGGCGCGACCATCCTCCGGCAATAAGGGGGTGAGCTCTTCGTTGACGCCAAGGAGATCATTGAGCGTTTGCTCGAACTCATTGCGATTCAGGCGACGGAGTACGGTCGCCTTGTTGGCTCGATCGACGATGGTGATGCCGGTCGCGAGGGTTTTGCTGAAGAGGGATTTTTCGAGCGGATCCGGCTTGGCTTTTTTCTTCGGTGGCATCTCGCCTTGGTCGACGCGGTCGAAGATGCGCACCCATTTGGCCATGGCTTCCGGCTGGCTGAGGTCGGCTCCGAGTTTGGTCAGGTCGAGTCCGCCTTTGTTGCTCTCGGCGTCATGGCAGTCATTGCAGTGCTTCTGTAGAAAGGGCTTCAGCTCTTTGGGTGGCTCGGCACAAAGGATGGTCACCCCGAGCAAGGCTGGGAGGAGGGAGCGGGGAAGGGCGAAACTTCGGCGCATCGGGGTCTCGGCAGACTAGGTCAGTCCTTCGGGTTGAACAGGATTTTATGGGTTTTATTGCCAACTCCGGGTGGCGTCTCGACTCAGCCCTTGCCCAGCCCCCCGGTTTCTTCATCAGATTCCGCCGTGAATACCTCTGAGCAGCTCTTCCAGCGCGCCCTCGCGATGATTCCTGGCGGCGTCAATTCCCCCGTCCGGGCCTTTCGTTCGGTCGGAGGAACGCCTTTTTTCACTAAATCGGCCAACGGTGCCCACCTGACGACGGCCGACGACCAAGAGTTGATTGATTTCGTCCTGACCTGGGGTCCGGCCATCCACGGCCATAACGACCCCGATATCCGTGCCGCGGTCCGGGAGGCCCTCGATCGCGGTACAAGTTTCGGCACCCCCAACCCGCTTGAGGTCGAGATGGCCGAGCTCCTCCTCGCCTGCGTCCCGGCGGTGAAGAAGGTCCGTATGACTAATAGCGGCACCGAAGCCACCATGTCCGCCATCCGCCTCGCGCGTGGCTACACGGGTCGCCATAAGATTATCAAGTTCTCCGGCTGCTACCACGGTCACGTCGATTCGCTCCTCGTGAAGGCTGGCTCCGGCGCGCTCACGCAGGGCAACCCGGATTCGGCGGGCGTCACGCCGGGTACCGCAGCCGACACGCTCGTCGCGGAATATAATAACCTCCCGGCTCTCGCGGCACTCTTCGATGCCAACCAAGGCCAGATTGCTGGCCTCATCGTCGAGCCGTTTCCCGCCAATGTCGGGCTGATTCTGCCCGACGCGGGTTTCCTCGCTGGTCTCCGCGAGCTCTGCACGAAGCACAGCACGGTACTCATCTTTGATGAAGTGATGACAGGCTTTCGCCTCTCGCTCGCAGGCACGCAGGGTCTGCATGACGTCGTCCCTGATTTGGTCTGCTTGGGCAAAATTATCGGTGGCGGCCTGCCGGTCGGTGCCTTCGGTGGTAAAGCCGAGATCATGGATAAGCTCGCTCCACTCGGCCCGGTCTATCAGGCCGGCACGCTCTCGGGTAATCCACTCGCGATGGCCGCTGGTCTCGCCGCGGTCCGTAAGTTAAAGTCCCAGAATCCTTACGCACGTCTCGATGTCCTCGGACGGCGCGTGCGCGATACGTTGCTCGCCGCCGCCCAGGCCAAGGGCATCCCGCTGCAGGTCCCGCAGGTCGGCTCGATGTTCTCACTCTTTTTCAATACCCAGAAGGTGCGCAACTACGACCAAGCCATCGCCTCCAACGGCGACCTCTACCGCAAGGTCTTCCGCTATGCGCTCGATCACGGCGTCTACCTCGCGCCTTCGCCTTACGAGACCGCGTTCTTGTCCACGGCCCATGAAGGCAAGGACATCGACAAGGCCTGCGAAATTCTCGATGCTGCGGTCCGCACTCTCTGATTATGCCTAAACTCGCTTTCATCGGTTCCGGACGCATGGCAGGTGCCATGGTGCAGGGGCTGCTTCGCTCGGGTGCCTGCGCCCCGGCCGACATCACCGTCATCGGTGGTAACGATTCCACCGCCGTCGACCTGTCCAAGGCCACCGGGGTGCGGGTGGCCTCGACGCCCGCTGAACTCCTTGCCGGTGCCGACGCCATCGTACTGGCCTGCAAGCCGCAACAGTTCGCGGATCTCGATAAGTCCTACGCCACGCTCGCGCAGGGTAAGCTCGTGCTCTCCATTCTCGCCGGCACGCGTCTGGCCACGATTGGCACCTTCTTCGCTTCCGCCCGTAATGTCGCCCGGGCCATGCCTAATACGCCTGGAGCGGTCGGTCAGGGCATCAGCGCACGTTGCTCCGCCACGCCTTTGGCCGCCGCGGATGCCAAGATTGTGGACGCCATTCTTTCGGGCCTCGGTCCGGTGCTAGAGTTTCCCGAATCCATGTTCGACGCCGTTACGGCCGTGTCTGGTAGCGGTCCGGGTTTCTTCTTCGAATACGTCGCCGCTTATGAACAGGCTTCGGTGGCGCTCGGCTTCTCGCCCGAACAGGCGAAGCTCCTCGTTCGCCAGACTTTCAGCGGTTCGCTGGCACTGCTCGCGGCTACCGGCGAGACGCCGGAAAATCTCCGCATTCAGGTGACCTCTCCCGGTGGTACGACCAAGGCCGGCCTCGACGCCATGGAAGCGGGTAAGTTCCGCGACATCGTCGCCTCCGCCCTCATCGCCGCCAAGCAGCGCGGCGAAGAGCTGGGGAAGAAGTGAGAGCGCCCGCCGGAGGCTGCGGGTAGGGTCAGCACTGCGTGCTGACCTAGTCTAGGTCACGACGCAGTCGTGACCCTACCTATTAACCCTCGATACTCCCGCTCACTTCCCCGGCTGGGTGAAGGGCGGGAGTTCGAACTTCACTGGGCTCGGGCCGACGCGCGGGTCTTCGACCTGCTTGAGCGTGGCGAGAAGCTGGGCGGACATGTGCTTGAGCGTGCCAGCGTAGGCGGGGTCGGCGGCGAGGTTCTTGATTTGGTCCGGGTCCTTCGCGAGGTCGTAAAGTTCTTCCGCGGGACGTTTGCCGAACGAGTAATCGTAGACCCACTTGTATTGCGGGTCGTCGAAGTGATGCACGACCCAGGCCTTGGTCGGGCTCGCATCCATGTCCGCGAAAGCCGTGTAGGTTACCTTTTCGATATTCTCGAACTTAGGGAGGTCAGCACGGGACGTGAAGTTCGGGCTGCCCATCGGCCAGCGGTCCGGGTCGAAGTTACGGACATAGAGGAACTCTTTGGTGCGAAGCGCGCGGTGCGGGTAGGGGAGGTTACCTTCGCGGGCGGAACCCACGTGGCGTTCGCGGCCAGTGACGACCCAGGTGCGGGACGCGTCGATCTGGCCGGCCTGGGCGGACTTCAGCAGCGGGACGATGCTGCGGCCGGTCATAACGGCAGGCGGCTGCACCCCGCCGAGCTCGAGGAACGTCGGAGCGAGGTCCATCAGGTTCACGAAGTCGTCGATGACGCGGCCGGCCTTGATGCCCGGACCGCGGACGATCAGGGCGACGTTGGTGCCGTGGTCGTAGAGGTTGCACTTGCCGCCGGGGACGCCGGGCATGCCGTGGTCGCCGCTAATGACGAAGATGGTCTTGTCGAGTTCACCACGCTTCTCGAGTTCGGCGATGATCACGCCTACGCCGGCATCCCAGGCCTGGGATTCGCCCATGTAGTCGGCCACGTCGTCACGGACTTCAGGGACGTCGGGCAGGAAGGAGGGCAGCTTCCCTTTGAGGTCGTCAGGATTGATACCCCAGAGGTTGACGCCGCTGTGCTTCTCGTAGGCGCGGTGGGTGAGCGTCGGGCCGAACCAATAGCAGAACGGCTTACCGTCCTTGCGGTCGGCGAGGAAGGACTGGAAGTTACCGCTGACTTCGGCAAGCAGCTTGGCTTTGGCATCGGCGAAGGTCGCGCCGGCCTTGACCATCTCCGTGGCGTTCTCGGAAAAGTTGTTAAATTTGCGGCCCGACTTCTCGTAGGCGTATTTTTGGCCGCCGTACGGGGCATCGGCCGGCTGGCCTGGACTCCAGACCTTGTGGCTCTTGCCTATGTGGTAGCCCGCGTCGCGGAGCATCAGCGGGTAAGTGGGGATGGCAGAATCCCACTTCGCGCCGTTGAGGATCGCGCCCATGTGGGTGCGGAAGAAATACTGGCCTGAGAGAAGGGAGCTGCGGCAGGGTGTGCAGCTCGGGGCGGTCTCGAAGGCGTGCCGGAAGATCGCACCTTCGCCGGCGATGCGGTCGAGGTTCGGCGTCTTGATGATCTGGTTGAGGCTCGGGCGGGAGTCGATCTTGGCGTAGGCGCCGGCGTAGCGGCCCCAGT
>CALQLO010000003.1 GCA_943331445.1 Akkermansia muciniphila | reverse complement strand
TGGCATCGACGGCATGGTGCACGTGTCCGACATGAGCTGGACCCGCCGCATCAACAACCCGGCCGAAGTCATGAAGAAGGGCGACGACGTGGAAGCCATCGTGCTCGACGTCGATGTCGACCAGCAGCGCATCTCCCTGGGCGTCAAGCAGACCCAGACCGATCCGTGGAGCGAAATCGACCGCAAGTACCGCATCGGCGACCTCGTCAACGGCAAGGTCTCCAAGATTGCGAACTTCGGTGCCTTCATCGAACTCTCCGACGAAATCGACGGCCTTGTCCACGTTTCCCAGCTCGCCGAACAGCGCGTTGAGAACGTCAAGGATGTCGTCAAAGTCGGTCAGGATGTCACCGCTCGCGTCATCAAAATCGACAAGGAAGACCGCCGCATCGGTCTCTCGATCAAGGCCGCGAACTACGACGCCGAACGCCTCCAGGCGGAAATCTCCAGCTACGACCGCATCAAGGGTCCTTCGACCGGTGGCGCCCCTGCCCCCTCGGCCGGCGGCTCCTCGTCGTCCTCGTCGGGCAGCGGAGACTTCAACAGCCTCGGCGACCTCCTCGACAAGGCCGGCAACTAAGCCGTCCTTCACAGGAACCAAACAGACCCCGGGCAACCGGGGTCTTTTTTTGTGCCCATCCGCGACCTTAGGTTGTAGTATTCAAGCATGGTTCGGTTCCAAGGATACGGCCGGTTGACACGCGGGGCGGGGATCGCCCTCGCGGGTGCCGTCCTGCTCGGCGTAGCCAACTGGCTGGGGCTTGTTCACGCGTACGCTATGTGGGCGGTGAAAATCTCCTGCTGGGTTTACGTACTCATCCAAGTGTTGCGGGCGCGAATTAGCTTCCTCTATCTGCTCATCTGGGGGCCGCTGGCGTACCTGCTCCCGGTCCCGACCGCCTTGCTCTTCTTCCTCTTCGGCGGGCGCAAACACTCGTCGTTGGCCGACGCCAAGAAGGAGGTCAATCGCGTCGCCAGACGGCTCAGTGATGAGCCAGACTTTGATGGCAATCGCTTCAAGCTACTGGGCGATCGGCATGGCCGTGACACCTTTGAAGCCCTGCGCACGCAAATCCGCGGGGCCCAAGATCGCATCAGTATCTCTACCTACGCCCTCGATAATGACGCCGTGGGCAAGGAAATCATCAGCCTCCTCACCGCCCGGGCCCGGGAAGGCATCGAAGTGCGCCTACTGGTCGACGCCATTGGCAGCTTTGGGATACCCTTGCGACTCTGCCGCCCCTTGAAGCGGGCCGGCGGTATGGTCGCCCTATTTAATCCTGTCCTGCCGACGCGCGGCAAGGGTTCCGCCAACTGGCGGAATCACCGGAAGATTGCGGTCTTCGACGGGTCCACGGCCATCATCGGCGGCCAGAACCTCGGCATGAAGTATATGGGCAGCGAGCCATCTCATCGGCGCTTCCGCGACTGTTCCTTCCTGATTGAAGGCCCTTCCGCCGCCGCACTCGAGCGGGTCTTTATCGCTGACTGGTGTCAGGCAACCGATGAAACCCCGATGAGCTTCGCCACGTTGTTGCGCAAACGGGTAACCGCCGTCGGCGCCGCGCGCGTCGAAGTCGTCGCCTCTGGACCCGACTGCGAAAAGGACCCTCTCTGGGATTGCTACGTCCGCCTGTTTTCGGACTGCAAATCATCCATCACCGTCGTCACGCCATATTTCATCCCGGATAGCATCCTCTTCGGCCTGCTTGTCGCCGCCGCGCGCACGGGACGCAAAGTGCGCATCCTCATCCCGCGCCATTCCGATCACCGGCTAATGGACCTAGCCCGCCGCTGGTACCTGCGCAAACTCCGAGAGGCCGGCGCGGAGATTCATTTCTTTAAACCCGATGTCCTTCACGCCAAGTTGGTCATCGTGGACAACGAGCAGCTCGTGGTCGGCTCGGCCAATCTCGATATGCGTTCTCTTTTCCTGAATTACGAGATCGGTGCAGTCGTGCGCGACGCCAACGCTATCGCCGAAGTCAACGGCTTCATCGCCGCGCTCGAAGCCGATTCGACCCAGTATACCGAAGACCTCTATCGACGGAGCCGCAGCTTGGCTGGTCGGATCGTGGAGAGCGTCTCGAAGGTGATCGCGCCGCTGCTCTAATCAGCCCAGGAAGGCGTGCAGCCGGACCGTGAGGCCCGTGTCTGGCAATAAGAAGCCATCATGGCCGGCATCCGTGACGACTTCATGGTAAGCCGCATTAACGCCCACCGCCGTGGCCGCGGCGAGCAACATGCGCAATTCGCTAGTCGGATATAGCCAGTCGCTCGAAAAGCCGATGGCGAGCACGTCCGGGCCATCCTGCGTGAACAGGGAGCCTGAAGAAGCACGGGCGGTCATGTCGAAGCGATCAACCGCCCGCGTGATGCGTAACCAACTGTTGGCATCGAAACGACGCACAAAGGACTTCCCCTGATGCTCCAGATAACTCTCTACCTGCCAGTGCACGGGGTCCCCAGGAAGCGCTCCGGGAACCTTAGCCCTTCCGAACTTCTGTTCAAAGGAGGCGGACGACAGGTAGCTGATGTGGGCCAGCATACGGCCCACCGCGAGGCCAGACTCTGGCCCTTCACCCGGAGCATAATGGCCACCCCGGAAATTGGGGTCACGCTCGACGCAGGCACGGGAAACCGCGTTCAAAGCAATCGCCATCGGCGACTGACTCAGGCCAGCGGCGAGGACGGCGATGCGACCGACCTCGGCGGGATAGTCCGCGCACCAAATCAACGCCTGCATGCCACCCATTGATCCACCAACGACCGCATGCAATTTAGTGATGCCGAGGTGGCGGATCACCAGGCGCTGAGCACGGACAATGTCCCCGAGCGTAATTTCGGGGAAGAAGCCGCCATAGGGCTTGTCCGTCCGCGGATCAAGGGAGGTTGGCCCGGTCGAACCACGACAGCCTCCAATGCAATTGATACCGATGACAAAGAAACGGTCGGTGTCGATCGCCTTGCCCGGACCCACAAAACAATCCCACCAGCCCGGCTTGGTATCCTCTGCGGCGTAGCGACCGGCGACGTGGTGATCGCCACTGAGCGCATGCGGCACCAGAATCGCATTAGACTTATCCGGCAGCAACGTCCCGTAGGTCTCGTAGCGAAGGGTGACGGACGGGAGAACCCCGCCGAGCTCCAGCTCAAATGGCCGGGCGGACACGAAGTCGCTTGCTGCGACCGGACAGAGCTCGCGAGGGAGGTTAGACTTAGCCGGACGGTCGGACATGGGCGAACCCCAGCCAATCCAGACCCGGGCGGGAGGCAAGTGGCCATTCTTTGTTGCCTCGTCATAAACGACCCCAAACCTACGGGACATGTCCCAGGCCCACCGCCATGACGAGGGTTGCTGCGGAGAAGGCAGCAATGACCGTGTCGAGGCGGCCGTCGCCCGCATGAAGGAGAAAGCGATGCGCGTGACCTCACCCCGGCTCGCCATGCTCAAGGTGCTCGCTGGAGCCAAGCACCCTCTGAGTGCGGAACAAATCCATACCTCGGCGGGCGATGACAAACTCGACCTCGTCACCGTCTACCGAAGCCTCGGCGCGATGGATGATGCCGGGATTGTCCAACGCCACCCCCTTGAGCGCGGCCGCAGCCTGTATGCCCTCGTCTCACCGGGCCACCATCACCACCACGTCATCTGCCGCCGCTGTGGTCGCATCGAGCGACTGCCCGGATGCGACAGCAGCCGCATCGAAGCCGCCGCCCGCCAGCGTGGCTACGCCGACCTGACCCATATCATGGAGGTCTACGGCATCTGCCCCGCCTGCTCCAAACTTTCCCATGTCTGACTTCCCCCGCACCGCTTTCATTCTCGGAGCCGGCCTAGGCACGCGCCTTCGCCCGCTCACGGAAAATTGCCCTAAGCCCCTGCTGCCGATTGGCGGGCGCCCCATGGTCTTCCAGGCGATGGATAAACTCCGCGCCGCCGGCACGCGCCGCTTCATCATCAATACGCACCATTGTCCGGAGGCTTGGACCGCAGCGTTCCCCGACGGCAAATACGGCGAAGCCGAAGTGAAGCTCGTGTATGAACCTGTAATCCTCGAGACCGGCGGAGGTCTGGCGAATATCGCCAGCTTACTCGGCGACCTGGATACGGAGTTGGTCATCTGGAATGGCGACATCCTCTCCGACTGCGATATGGCGGCGGCGTTCGCCCATCATCGTGACAACGGCGGCGAAGCCACCCTGGTCGTCCGCGAGCAAGGCCCGAATCGCAACGTCCGCATCACCGATGAAGGTGTCGTGACGGATATGCGCGACCGTCTTGGCAAGGCGGAGACCAGCTATCAATACACCGGCATCTGCTTTGCGGCCAAGGCCTTCGTCCTCGGCACCCCCGCCACCGTTGAATCCCTCGTCGAACATTTCCTCCGTCGCATCCAAGCCCAAGCGGGGAGCGTGCAAGGCTATCTCGACGGCTCGGCTTCTTGGCATGACCTCGGCACCGTCGAGGAATACCAAGCGATCAAAGCCCAACAGGAGAAACTCGTCCGCGGTGCGATCTCGCCTGCGGATGCGGCCAAGGCACACGGCTATGCGCTCACCGAAGGCGGCGAAGTCCTCAAAGGTGGCTCGGGCCGTAAATTTCACCACGTGCGCAACGCCGCTGGCGAATCCGCCATCCTGTGCGTATATGACGACAGTCGCCCAGAGAATCTGATTTACGGCAGCCTCGCGACGGTCCTGCGCGAAAAGATCGGCGCCAATATCCCTGCCGTGATCGCCGAGGACAAAGACGCCGGCGTGCTCATCCTGGAAGACCTCGGCGCGACGGATCTTTGGTCGCTAGCCCAAGGCACGGAGTTCCCTTGGACGGCCGTAGCCTCGGCGCTCGAACAGGTTGCGGCGATTCATCGGCACGGCGCCGAAGCCCTCGCCACCTCGGGCATTACCTTAATGGAATCCTTTGGTCCGAACCTGTATCAATGGGAACGCCAATACTTCCAAGACAACGTCATCGCTGGCCGCAAGGTCGACCGCGGCGTACTCGATGAAATGGCTTCACTGGCAAAAGATCTCAGCACCCAGTCCCCCGTGATTATCCACCGCGACTTCCAGTCGCAAAATATTATGGTGCGCGACCATCAGGCTTGGCTGATTGATTTTCAGGGTATGCGCCAAGGGTGCATGTTCTACGATTACGCGTCACTCGCCTTTGACCCCTATCTCCGCCGGACGGACATGGATCTCTGGCGCATTGAAATTGAAGACCACGCCCGTGAAGTCTCCGGCTGGCAGGGTTCCAGCGACGAATTCTCCTACTATTTCCATGTCGCTGCTACCCAGCGCCTCCTGCAGGCCTGCGGGGCTTACGGCTTCCTCGGAAATAAGAAGGGGCGCCCCGAATACCTCGCCCACCTCCCGCAGGGACTCCAAAACCTCGCCATCGCCGCTTCCCTTTGCGGAAAACGACGCCTAGCCAAGTTGGCGGAAGATTTAGCGGCGAGCCCGAAGGTCAGCCGTTAACCTTATCGTCAAGGAAGCGCACCAACTCATCCTCGGTCATGCGGACCTGGGCGAGCGTGTCGCGATCTCGGACCGTGACGCCGGCGTCCTTCTCGATGGTCTCGAAGTCAATCGTGATGCCGTAAGGCGTCCCGATCTCATCTTGACGACGGTAACGACGACCGATGGCACCCGCGGCGTCATAGAAGACGTTATGGCGCTTCTTAAGGCGGCGGTAGAGCGCTTCGGCGCGCTCGACGAGCTCGGGCTTATTCTTCACCAGCGGGAAGATGGCGGCCTTGAAAGGGGCCACGCGCGCCGGCAGACGGAGCACGACACGCTTCTCACCCTCGACCTCGTCTTCATGATAAGCCGTCGTCAGTAAGGCTAGGAACACGCGATCGACCCCGACAGAGGGCTCGATCACGTGCGGGATATAACGGGCCTTGGCGACCTCGTCGAACCAGTCGAGCTTCTGCCCGGAAACATTGCTGTGTTGGGTCAGGTCAAAGTCGCCGCGGGCGGCGACACCCTGCAGCTCCTGGACGCCAAACGGAAACTCGAACATAATGTCCGTAGTGCCCTTCGAATAGTGGGCCAGCTTCTCGGTCGGGTGCGGGTAGAGGGAAAGCTTTTCGCGGGGGATGCCAATGGACTCGAACCAAGCGAGACAGCCATCAATCCACTCCTGGTGAGCCGTAGCCCAATCTGCGGCGGGGGAGATGAAATATTCGATCTCCATCTGCTCGAATTCACGGGAGCGGAAGATGAAGTTGCGGGGATTGATTTCGTTGCGAAACGCCTTGCCGATCTGCGCAATGCCGAAGGGGAGCTTCACGCGGCCCGTGTCGACGACGTTCTTAAAATTGATAAAGATGCCTTGGGCTGTCTCCGGGCGGAGGTAAGCAGTGGCGGAGGCGTCCTGCATGGCTCCGACATACGTCTGGAACATCATGTTAAACGAGCGAGGGGGCGTAAGCGAACCCGGCTTGCCAGTGGCGGGAGACGGGATGAGCGCGTGCTCCTCGGGCTTAGATTCGGTGTAATCCTTGAGCACGACCGGCTCGAGCGCACCCTGCTTGGCGAGCTTACGCTTCATGTCGTTAGCCATTTCATCGGCCTTGGCCTGCATGCCGTCATCTTCGAGCACGGAGACGTAGCCGATGGTCTCGCCAGCGACGCGCACCGGGGCGAAGAATAACTGGTCGGCGCGGTAGCGCATCTTCGACTCCTTACAGTCGACGAGCGGGTCGGTGAAATTATCGATGTGCCCCGAGGCCTTCCAGGTCGTCGGGTGATGGATGATCGAGGAGTCGAGACCGACGATATCATCGCGGCGGTGGACGAAGTCCTGCCACCAGGCCTGCTTGATGTTATTTTTTAACTCAACGCCGAGCGGGCCGTAGTCGAAAAAGCCATTGAAGCCACCGTAGATATCGGAGGAAGGGAAAACAAACCCGCGGCGCTTGCACAGGTTGATGATGGATTCCATCTTGTCGGTCGGGTCAGCCATGGCGGGTAAAGTCCCTCACCTATCCCCGCTACCGGGGTCCGCCGCAAGCCTCTTCCCTCAGCGGGGCTTGGGTTCCGTGGTCAGCCCCGATGCCTTCTTGGTCCATTGGCGGGCCGTTTCGGAGACGGAACGAAAGAGGCCAGAGACCTGCTCAGAAGCCGAATCCATCCCGGCCCGCGATCCTTCGAGGGCGGCCGCGAAGGATGCCAACGCCGCCCCGGCGTCAGCTAGGCGAACCTGGAGCAGTACGATCGTCTCATCATTGAGACTGCGGTCAGCGGCATCCACCGCCTCACGGAGCCGAGCACAGGCTGCCGATAGGCGGCGGCTCTTTGTCCCGAGCGTATCATCGCCGGTCGCGACGACGACGGCCGCGGTACGCTCGACGAGCGAGGCTGAGAAACGAGCAGCCCGCTCCGGGTCAGTGGCCGGATAAAACCCATCGAGGTCCTTTTCCAATCCCGCCGCAAGGTCAGCAATATCACGCTGAGCAAGGGCCTCGAGCTGCGCCACAAATTGATCGACCGCCCGGGCGGGCACGGCAACTTCAGGAGGAATTTCATGACGAGAGAGCCCACTGGGGACAACCGCTTGGCGATCCCAGATGAGTTCGACCTGCAAAAGGCCGGACGCCCGATTCACCGCCACGAGACGCGCCCGCAAGCCGCGCTCAACCTCCTCGTGTAGGCGATCATCACGCAGACGGTCCGCGAAACCGCGATCCTCCAGGGTGGCAGGATTCAGGCTCAGATGAACGGCCGGGCGGAGTCGCCCTTCGGCATCCACATCGAGGCCAACCGAGGAAACTTGGCCGACCACGACACCCTGCACGCGGACGGGCGTCCCCGTGGAGATGCCCTCCACCGTATAGGATGGCCGGAAAATAATCTGTACCAATGGAGCCGACCACGCCCGCCACCAGGCGAACGCAGACCACAGGACCACGGCGAGCGACACCGCGAGCATCACGCCACCCAGGGCGCGACGGCTCATCCGGCTGACTGAGGATAGCTACCCAGCCACTTAACCACTTCGCAGCGACCCTTGAGTTCGGTGACGGCGGCCTGCACGGCCGCGGTGTCCCAGTGTCCTGGGAAATCGATGAAGAAGAGATACTCCCAGGCTCGGCGATGGCTCGGGCGAGACTCGATGCGGATCAGATTAATGCCGCGATCAGAGAAAGCCGCAAGCGCCCCTTGGAGTGCACCCGGTTCATGTTTAAGGGTGAGCACAACACTGGTGACTTCATCCTTCGCCCCGCCGGTGTTCGCCGCCGTGCCGATCACGAAGAAACGCGTGGCGTTATCGCGGCGATCTTGAATGCCGCGAGCGAGGATGGGGACGCCGCGAGACTCAGCGGCGGTGGCGGAAGCAACGGCTGCCTGGCCCTTAGGTTCACGAGCGACGATCTCAACCGCGGCCGCGGTACTATCCGACTCGACCAAGACAGCGGCGGGGACATGCCGAGAAAGCCAGCCACGACATTGCGCGAGTGCGATATCTTTGGAGAGGACGCGTGTGACCGCATCGAGCGGACCATGACCGACGAGGCATTGCTCGACAGATAAAGTGACTTGGGCCACCACCTTGAGATCGGATTCGGCCAAGAGGTCCAGCGAGTGACTGACCACGCCCTCGGTAGAGTTTTCCACGGGCACCACGCCATAGGAAGCCTCGCCTGACTCAACCGCGGCGAAGATATCCCCGATGGAACGCAGCGGCAGCGAAGGCACGCTGGAGCCGAAGGCGCGCACCTGGGCCTGCTGCGTGAATGAACCCTCGGGCCCGAGGTAGGCGACAGGCTTGGCCATCTGTGCACCGATGGAAAGAGAGATGACCTCGCGGAAGACCGCGCGAAGACCGGAGGCCGGAATGCCGGGTGCAGCTTCAGTTAAGGTGCGCAGGAGCTGCTCTTCGCGCTGCGGGGCGTAAACAGGCGCCCCGGACTTGAGTTTAGCTTCGCCGATTGCACGGGCCACCTGAAGACGCTCTCCGAGCAACTTCAGGATTTCACGGTCGATCCGATCAACCTCGCGGCGATGCTCTTCGAGGCTCATGCAGTAGGGGCTTCAGGCTCAGGCGGATTCTCCGTGGCAACCACGGCGGTGGACTGATCGTCGAGCGGCAAGCCGACCTCGGAGTCGCCGATATTGACTGGCGTGGTTGCTCGCGTGATCCACTCGGAAATCTGAGCGGGGGAGAGCACATCGGAGGCGGGCAGTTCGCCAAGCGAACGCAGGCCAGTGAAGTCGAGGAACTTATCCGTCGTGCCATATTGAATGGGACGGCCGGGGAGTTCGGCGCGACCGGTCACGGCAACCAGTTCGAGCTCCAGCAGGCGGTTCAAGGCGCTGTCGACAGAGACGCCACGAATGGCTTCCATCTCTGAGCGCGTCACCGGCTGGCGGTAAGCGACGATGGAAAGCGTCTCCAGCGAGGCCGGACTCAGGCGCTGCGGACGAGGCTCGCCGCGAAGGAGCCGGACCCAATCCGAGTACGCGGGAGAAATTACGAGGCGGAAACCTTCAGGGCCTTGCAGAATACGGCAGGCATCATTGGCCTCGCGCATCTCGGCTTCGAGCGCATCTACGGCTTCACGGATTTGGGTCGCGGTCAGGAGGGTGGGCACCTGATCGATGATGTCTTGGATGACCTCCTGGACAGGCTGACTGGCGGGCAGAATGGTCGGCTCCCCGGCGCCTTCGAGCAGGTCGGGCTGCCTTTCGGCGGCCGCCTGGGCATGGTAGCGCTGGACGACCTTCTGGATGTCCTTGATGGACACCGCCTCGGAGGTCGAGAACAGGAGGGCCTTAATGATTTTCTTGAGGTTGAATTCCACGGGACGAGGGGTCTTAAATCGGATTGTCGGCAACGGCGGGGCGGCTCAGTGTCCGCACCCTGCCCTCTTATTAGGGGGCGGCAACCGACTGACAACCGCAGACTTTTCACACCCATGACCGAAGCCAACTCCTGCCGCCATCACTCCGCCATCGTCGTCGACGGCCCCGACCGCGCCCCCAGCCGGGCCATGCTCCGGGCCGTAGGCTTCAGTGACGCCGACTTCCAGAAGCCTGTCGTGGGCATCGCTTCGACTTGGTCGATGGTGACCCCCTGCAATATGCATATCGACCGACTAGCCATCGAGGCCGCCAAGGGCGCAGACGGCGCCGGGGGCAAAGCGGTCATCTTCTGCACCATCACGGTCTCGGACGGGATCTCCATGGGCACACCCGGGATGCGCTACTCGCTCGTCTCCCGCGAAATTATCGCCGACTCGGTGGAAGCCGTCACCGGCGCCGAAGGCTTTGACGGGCTCGTGACCATTGGCGGCTGTGACAAGAATATGCCCGGCTGCGTCATGGCCATGGCGCGCCTCAACCGCCCTTCCGTCTTCGTGTATGGCGGCACCATTCTGCCTGGCCTTTACCGCGGACAAGCCGCCGATATCGTCACCGTGTTCGAAGCCGTGGGCAAACACGCCGGCAAGCAGATCGGCGACAGCGAACTTAAGGAAATCGAAGCGTGCTCTATCCCGGGCGAAGGCTCGTGCGGCGGCATGTACACCGCGAACACCATGGCCTCGGCGATTGAAGCGCTCGGCCTCAGCCTGCCGGACAGCTCCGCGCAGCTCGCTAACTCTAAGGATAAACTCGCCGACTGCGAACGTGCGGGCAAAGCCGTGCTCGAGTTACTCAAGCGCAATATCCGCCCGTCCGACATCCTCTCGCTGGCCGCTTTTGAGAACGCCATCACCGTCGTGATCGCGCTCGGCGGCTCCACTAACGCCGTCTTGCACCTCATCGCGATGGCCCATTCTGCGGGCATCAAACTCACCCTCGAAGATTTCGAGCGCGTCGGTCGCCGCGTGCCCGTGCTCGCCGACCTCAAACCGAGCGGCAAGTACAACATGGCACACTTCGTCCGTATTGGCGGCCTGCAGCCGCTGCTCAAGATGCTTCTCGATAAGGGCCTACTCCACGGACACTGCATGACCGTCACGGGTAAAACCGTCGCCGAGAATCTCGCCAATGTCGGCAGTTACGCGGCCGACCAAGATGTGGTCCGACCTTTCTCAAACCCCATCAAGGCTGACAGCCACCTGCGCATCCTGCGTGGTAATCTCGCCCCGCAAGGTTCTGTTGCGAAGATTTCCGGCAAGGAAGGCAGCGCCTTCACCGGCAAGGCCATCGTCTACGAATCTGAAGAAGCCTCCCTGCGCGGCATCCTCGATGGCGAAGTGAAGGATGGCCACATCATCGTCATCCGCAACGAAGGGCCGAAAGGCGGACCCGGCATGCGGGAAATGCTTGGGCCCACCAGCGCCGTCATGGGCAAGGGCCTGGGCAAGACCGTGGCACTCATTACCGACGGCCGCTTCTCGGGTGGCTCGCATGGCTTTGTCGTCGGTCACATCACCCCGGAAGCGGCGGTGGGTGGCGTCCTCGCCGTCGTGCAGAATGGCGATACCATCACCATCGACGCGCAGAAGAATGAGATCAATCTGGTCGTCCCAGCGGACGAAATCAGCCAGCGACTCAAGTCGTGGAAGGCCTCGCCGTGTAAGGAAAAGCGCGGCACGCTCGCCAAGTACGCCAAACTGGTCTCCTCGGCCTCCGATGGCGCGATCACGGACGGCGACTAAGTCGGTTTAGCTGACGGAAATTGACGGGCGGGCGCCATCGCGACCCGCCCTTTTTGTTGCCAAACCCACGGCGGGGCGGGAAAACATCCATCCCGTGGAAAACTCTTTTAACAACTTCCGGAAACACCTCCTGAATTTCCCTAACCTCGGCCTCACCTTGGATTTCAGCCGAGCCCCCGCTCCAGCTGGCTTCGAAGCCCAAATCGCTCCCGCGTTGGCCCAAGCCTTCGCCGACATGGCGGTGCTCGAGAAAGGTGCCATCGCCAACCCCGACGAGAAACGCATGGTCGGCCACTACTGGCTAAGGGCGCCAGAACTCGCGCCTAACGCTGAGATCGCCGCTGAAGTGAAACGCGCCGTCGCCGCGATTCTGGATTTCGCCCACCAAGTCCACGCGGGCCTCGTGAAAGGCTCGGCGGGCAACTTCACCGACCTGCTGTGCATCGGCATCGGCGGCTCAGCGCTCGGCCCGCAGTTCGTGGCCGATGCGCTCGGCACCAAAGCAGACAAACTGCGCGTGCACTTCATCGACAACACCGACCCCGATGGCATCGACCGCGTCTTTGACACCTTGGCCGGACGGCTAGGCACCACGCTAGCCATCGTGACCTCGAAATCCGGCAGCACACCCGAGCCGCGTAACGGCCAGATTGAAGCAGCCCTGCGCTGGCAACAGGCCGGCCTCTCCTTCGCCCGACACGCTGTCGCCGTCACCGGCGAAGGCAGCCAACTCGACAAGGTCTCGAAGGCCGAGCAGTGGCTCGCGAACTTCCCCATGTGGGATTGGGTCGGCGGACGTACCAGTGAGATTGGCCCGGTCGGCCTTCTCCCAGCGGCACTGCAGGGCATCGACATCCTAGGATTACTGGAAGGTGCGAAAGCCATGGACGCACTCACCCGTGTACCCGACGCTACCGTGAATCCGGCCGCCCGCATGGCCCTCGCTTGGCATCACCTCACCGAAGGGCGCGGCAGCAAGGCCATGGTGGTCCTTCCCTACAAAGATCGCCTGCTGCTATTCTCACGCTACCTGCAGCAGTTGGTCATGGAATCACTCGGCAAAGAGCTCGACCTCCAAGGCCGCAAGGTCCTGCAGGGCCTGACGGTTTACGGCAACAAGGGGTCCACGGACCAGCATGCCTACGTCCAGCAGTTGCGCGATGGTGTGAATAACTTTTTTGCGGTCTTTATCGAAGTCCTCAAAGACCGGGAGGGGCCCTCGGTCGCGGTCGAGCCTGGGGTTTCCTCTGGCGACTACTTGCAGTCCTTCCTCCTTGGCACCCGCGACGCGCTGTCCAGCAACGGCCGCGCCAGCATCACCCTGACTATCAAGCAGGTGGACGCCCATTCCGTTGGCATGCTCATCGCCTTGTTCGAGCGGGCCGTCGGCCTTTACGCCAGCCTCCTGGGCATCAACGCCTACCACCAGCCCGGGGTCGAAGCTGGCAAAAAGGCTGCCGCCGAGACCCTGAAGGTACGTGCCCAAGCCCTCGCGGGGCTTGCCAAATTCAAAGGGAAATCGCTCACCGCCACGCAGGTTTGCGAGGAAATTGGTCTTGTGGGCAAAGAGGAATTGGTGTTTAAAGTTCTTCTGCACGTTGCGTCCAACCCCGGTCCCGTCTCCGCACAGGAATACCCCGATCCAGGGCAGACACTCTTCACCCATTCCTAAGCCTTTTCCCACCCATTCCCCTACCCCATGAACAAGAAGCTTAACGCCTTCATCCGCATCCTGACCATCGTCCTCGCCGCTGTAGCCGTCGGTGGCGCCTTCTTTGTGAAGGGCAAGATGTCGGACGCCATCACCCTGACCCAGTCGCTGGGTGCAGACGAAGACATCAAGGCTCCAGCCCCCCTAAACACCCTGCTCTCCACGCCGAAGGATTTCGATGCGCGCATCACGGCCATCGCTAAAGCCAAAGGCGTTATCGACAAGAAGCGTGCCGACATCATCGCCCTCGAAGCGACCAAAAAGGACCTTCAGAATGCCGTCACCGAAAAGGACGGTAAAATTAAGGACCTAGGCGAGAAGACCACCGCCCTGGACACTCAAGTCGCTGAACTCACCCGCAAGCGCGACGAAGCCGTCACCCAGCTCACTGATGCCAACAGCAAGAAAGATGGCGCCGTAGCCGAACTCGCAACCGCCAAGGAAGAACTCGTCAAGGCTACCGAAAAAGTTGCGGCCATGTTCACCAAGGACCAGCTCGCCGAAACCGAAGCCAAGGCCACCAAGGAAAAGGAAACCGCTGAAGCGATTCGTATCAAATACGTCGCGCTCCACACCAAGGTTTCCAATGCCATGGATAACTCCAACCCCTTCGGCTTCTCCCGCGACCCTCTCGGCGAACCCGGCAAGGAAGCCGCTCCCGGCACCGCTGTCGTGGCCGCCGCCGTTGAAGCCGCCACGGAAAGCATCCTCACCAAGATTGTCGATATCGACGCCAAGACTGGCGTCATTGCCTTCTCCGTCGGCGGAGACAACGGCATCAAGGAGAAGGCTCTGTTTGACGTGAAGGTCGACGGCAAGCGCATCGGCAAGGTCCAAATCGCTTCGGCCAAAGCTTCGCTTTCCCTCGGACAGATTCAGTTTGAAAAGGATCTCGACCTCAAGGCCTTTGCCCGTGGCGGCATCGTCTCCCTGGTCCCGTCCAACAAACTCGCTAGCAACTAATGCACCCGCGGACGATTTTCGCCCTCGCACTGCTTGCCTGCCTTCTGGGCTTGGCGGGTTGTGAGACCGTTGAGAAGCCAGCTGATTCAACGTTGCCACAGTCTTCGCCCTCCGGCTTTCAGACAGGCCTACCTGGCGTCTCGACTCAGCGGGGTGCAGGATTTCGCTAATGCCCGCGGGTAACTTAGGCGCGGCTGGCCAGAGCGCCGGAGCGTCTGGGCGCCTCTGGGTTGTCGCCACGCCCTTGGGCAACCTCGGCGACATCACCGCGCGCGCGCGCCAAGCCATCGCCGACTGCGATGTGGTGGCCTGCGAAGATACTCGCGTGACAGGCGGCCTGCTTCGCCATCTAGAAATCTCTAAGCCGATGCTCGCTTACCATGAGCACAACGAGAAAGACGTCGCCGTGCTCATTGCCGACAAAGTCGCCGGCGGGGCTAAGGTGGCACTGATTACCGACGCGGGAACGCCTGGCATCAGCGACCCTGGATTTCGCGTCACCCGCGAATGCCGTCGGCGTGGCCTCACCGTCACGCCCCTCCCCGGCCCCTGTGCCATCGTGGCCTTGCTCTCCGCCTCAGGCCTACCCACCAACGCCTTTCGCTTCGTGGGCTTTCTCGCCCCCAAGTCAGCCGCCAGGCGGCGATTCCTCGAGTCGATCAAGTCGGCGGACGAAACCGTCGTCCTCCACGAATCCTGCCACCGCATTAGTGACTTTCTCGATGAGATGCTCGAGGAGCTCGGACCCCAGCGCGTGGTCTGCGTCGGCCGCGAACTCACCAAGTTGCACGAGACCATCCGGACTTCTGCCCTGGCAGAGTTAGTTCCTGCCATGAAAGCTGGCTCCCTGAAGGGCGAGTTCACCGTGGCCATCGCCCCCGCGGACTTCGTGCTCTGATTTTTGACGGGTTGACCAGGCCTACCATTTGGACGCATCCTTGCGCCAATGGCGGGTTTCGACGACAGTCTGGTCCGCGAGTATTTCGAAATGAACGGCTTCTTCGTGCGGCAATCCCGCAAGTACGCCGTCCAGTCGCGGAGGAAGCGTGCCGACGAGGAAGGCGACCTACTAGTCATCAACCCCTCCCCGCGTCGTGGGGGCGAAACCCCTTTTCAACTCTTCAGCTCAGACTTACCCGGCATCGCCGCCGGGGTCGTAGCCGTGAAGGCATGGCACACCACCAAAGCCATCACCCCCACGATGATCAAAAAGGGCGACCTCCTCGAGTTCGTCCGCAAAGAAGCCGTTGAGGCGGCCAAGGAAGCTTTCGCAGACCTCACTCCACTCGAGGGCCAACCGCTCGCCAAGATTCTCGTGCTGCCGGGCATCCCTGCACAAGAGCCGCAACGCTCAGAGAGTATTACCCTCCTCCGCGAAAGCGGCGTCGACCACGTGCTCACGTTCAGAACCATTCTGGAAAACCTCGTCCAAGCGGTGGAATCTAACCAGAGCTATGCCAAGTCTGACACGTTGCAGTTGCTCCGACTGCTCCGCATCTACGATATGGTCAAGGCCGCCCAACTCGAACTCTTCGGATCTGGCCATAACTCCAAGTGATTCACCCTCAAGCCATCCTCGCCCCTGACGCCGACGTCGCCGCCGATATCGAGGTCGGGCCGTTTGCGATCATCGAAGCCGGCGTGATCATTGGCCCAGGTTGTCGCATCGCCGCGCACGCCATCATCAAGCGAGGAAGCAAACTCGGCTCCGGCGTAACCGTCGACCATTTCGCCGTGATCGGCGGCGACCCTCAAGATCTCGGCTTTGACCGCAAGGTGGCTTCCGGCGTGCGAATCGGCGACCGCACCATCATCCGGGAGCACGTCACCATTCATCGTGCGACCAAGCCCGGGAACGATACCCTCATCGGAGCCCATGGCCTCCTGATGGCTGGCGCCCACGTCGCCCACGATTGTATTCTGGGCGACGATGTCATTATGGCGAACGGCTGCATGCTCGGCGGCCACGTGCTCGTCGGAGATAAAGCCTTTATCAGTGGCGGCGTAGCCGTACATCAGTTCTGCCGGATTGGCGGGGGCTCCCTGACTTCAGGCAACGCCGTCATCACTGAGGACGTCCCCCCGAACGCTTTGGCCCACGGTCGCAATCTCCTCGCGGGCCTTAATCTCATTGGACTGCGGCGGCGAGCAGTGAGCGCTCCAGGTGTCGCCGAGCTTAAGCGGGCCTACCATGCAGTCTATGCCCAGCACGGTGCGTGTGCCACGCTCGCGCAAGTCGCGCTGGCGACGAACGAGTACACCACCATGGAAGGAAACGAGTTTCTGAACTTCTTCCTAGGAGGGAAGCGCGGGCGCTTTGCTTCACCCGAATGAGCACCCTGCCCATTGCGGTCACCTGCGGAGATCCCGCTGGCGTTGGGCCAGAGCTCTTGGCCGCTTGGTTAAACTCCAACCCAACACTCGCCCCCACGGTTGTCCCGATTGGTCCAGCCGATTGGATTGCACGGTTAGGCCAAGGACTCGCGGTCGGACCCGCTGATTACGCCGCCCAGCTTGGTAAGCCGGACGATGCCGGGCAATTAATCGCCATCGAAGCAATGGAGTTGGCGGCCCGCGGTGCGACCGGCGGAAGATTTTCCGCCGTCGTCACCGGACCGGTTAATAAAAAAGGATTAGCGGGCGTGGGCTACCCCTTCCCCGGACAGACTGAATTTTTCGCCGACCGCTGGACCGGTCACCCCGTGATGGCCTTCGCGGGAGGCAAGATGACCGTAGGGCTAGTCACGTGGCACATCCCTTTGCATGAGGTGGCCGCCGCGCTTTCCCCTGAGGCCATTCGCCGCACCGTCCTCGCCCTGATTGAACTCCGCCAGAAGCTCGGCGATGCCCGACCCCGCATTGCTGTCTGCGGAGTTAATCCTCACGCCGGCGAAGGCGGCCTGCTCGGGAAGGAAGATGACAACGTCATCCGCCCCGCCGTGGAGAAACTGCGCGCCGAAGGTCACGACGTCACCGGGCCCCTGCCTGGAGACACGGTTTTCCACCGCCATCTGCAGGGCGAATTCGATGCGGTGGCCGCAATGTACCACGACCAAGGACTCGCGCCGCTGAAGTCGGTGGATTTTTCGGCGGCCGCCAACCTTAGCCTCGGGCTAAAACATGTGCGCACGAGCCCCGACCACGGCACCGCTTATGATCTCGCCGGCCGAGGCAAAGCGGACCGCGGCAGTTTCGATTCGGCGATGCGCCTCGCTCGCCTGCTCTCGGCCTAATGCGTGCTTTGCTTTTTTGGCTCACGGGCTGCCTCGCCCTTGGCGCCAGCGAACACCGCATCGCGAGCTACAGCCCAGGCGCCACGCAGACCCTCCTCGACCTCGGATGCTCCGCTGAGATTGTCATGGCCACACGCTGGTGCCCCTTGCCCAAGGATCATCTGGCCGCGCGCGATGCCGACGTCTTTCTTCCCGACCTCGAGAGATTACTCAGAACCAAGCCAGACCTCGTGATTATCCCACGCATGGCTAATCCGCTCTGGGCGGAGAAATGTGTGAAGGCTGGCTTGCGCACGATCATCCTTAATCCAGAATCCGGAAGTTCCTGCAGCAAAGACATCCTCCTCCTCGGGGAAGCGACCGGCCGTGTTAATGAGGCAAAGCGAATCGCAGACCTCCTCAGGGGTCGCCCAGCCAAGTTAAGCCGGAAAATTATTGTCGTCTGGGACGGCGTTATGGCTGGGCCGGACAGTTATCTCGCCGAACCCCTCGCCGTCGCCGCCCTGCAATCAGCCCTAACCAAGGGTGCCTGGGTGAAGTTTGACTGGGAGTTACTGGCGGCGGCCAATCCGGAGGCAGTCCTCTGGATTCAAAATTCGCCCGTGAATGAGCCCATGAGGATTAATTCGGAGAAGATTGCCGAAATGGGTCGAATTGCTGTCATCAAAGACCTCCCCTGTCTTAAAAAAGGCCAGGTATACCTTGGGAATAGCGGTAGCAACTGGTTGCCAGGCAGTGGCTTAAGCAGAATTAGCCCTGACTTAAAAACCATCCGAGATGCCCTCGACCGATAGGGGTATCTCCTAGGCGGGTTTAGCCTCGAGCCGATTGACACCTTTCGGATTTCGGAGAAGATTGTGGCTTCTCACCATGAACTCCAAGTTCCTCAAACTCCTCGCTCTCACCGTCGGCATCCTCGCCGTCTCGGCTGCTTTTGTCGGCGCCCAAGAAAAGAAGGATGACGGCAAGTGCCCTTGCGAAAAGGAAAAGCCCAAGGCTCTCGTCGCTGAAGAAAAGAAGAAGGACGACGGTAAGTGCCCCTGCGAAAAAGAGAAGCCCAAGGCTCTCGTCGCGGCGGATGAGCCGGCCAAAGAAGGCAAGTGCCCTTGCGAAAAGGAAAAGCCTAAGGCCTAAAGTAGGCCCTAGGCGATCAACGGACGAACCACCCGGTTCGTCCTTTTTGTTGGTTTAGAAAACCAATCCCAATTCCACCCGGACGAATTCAGGGAAGTCAGCGTGGACGCTAAAGCCCCGCTGGGCGGCCACTTGAAGCTCTTCGGGTTTAGCCGCGCCGCTGCGCATCGCACACGAACGGACGCCCGCGTTAAAGCCAGCCTCCCAATCGGAAGGCCGATCTCCGGTCATCCACGAGCGGGCCGGATCGAGTCCATGCTGGGCTATCATCTCCAGGATGAAGCGCGGGCTGGGCTTACGATAAAGAGACGGCTCGTCGGGCCGCTCGGGGGCCGCCTTGATTTCCAAGATACCTGGCGAGGGTAATTCAAGTAACGCAAGCATGCGGCGGTTACAGGCCTGATATTGGTCCCAAGAAAAAATGCCTCGATTAATGCCGCTCTGATTGGTGAGCACGAAGAGCAGATACCCTTCCCGCAGGCAGGCATGCAGGGCCTCCTTAACCCCAGGAATGAGCTCAATCTGGTCCTCCCGGCACGTATGATGGTGATCGCGAATGAGATTGCCGTCTCGATCGAGGAATAAGGCAGGGCGGCCAGACATAGTCCTAAACAAACAAACCGGCCCACAATCGCAAGGGAATGGAAAGGGGGCTTGACCGAGGGGGCGGGAGGGGTAGAACCGACCCTCATCCCAGCGTAGAACCATGGCCAACCCGAAACGCAAACAGTCCAAACGCCGCAGCCGACTCCGTCGCGGTGCCAACCAGTTCCGCGCCCCTAAGCTCGTCAAGGACGCCGAATCCGGCGCCCTCCGTCGTTCCCACCGCGTCGATCCAACCACGGGCAAGTACCGTGGCCGTCAGGTGCTCGACACCGGAGCTTAAGCTCCTTTCCGGGCTCCGCCCGACCTCATGAGCGAAGCCCCTCCGAAGAAAGGACACCGCATCGCCTTGGATTGCATGGGCGGTGACCTGGGGCCCTCTGAAGCCGTTGCGGCCGCAGCCCTCGCCTTCAAGGATGGTGTAATTGGCCCGGATGACACCTTGGTCTTGGTTGGGCATGAAGATAACCTCCGCCTACTGGCTTTCGAGCATCGCTCGCTAAAGTCCAACCGGCTCCAATTCAAGAACGCCAGCAGCATTGTCGGGCCAGATGACGCGCCCATGACGGTGCTGAAATCGAAACGCGACTCATCGATGGTCGTCGCCCTCGAAATGCTGAAATCTGGCGAAGTCGACGTCGTCGTCTCCACGGGTAACACCAAGGCCCTCGTCGCTGCTGGCACAATTAAAGTTCGTCCCATGGAGGGTGCCGAACGGCCGGCACTCGCCGCGATCATGCCCCGCCGGGAAGGACACTTCATCATGCTCGACGTGGGTGCCAACCCCGAAGCCACCCCGGCACAAATGGTGCATAACGCTGTGCTCGGTGCGATTTACGCGCAAAGCTCGCTCGGCATTGCCCATCCTCGCGTTGGCCTACTCACCGTGGGCACCGAAGAAGGTAAAGGCGGGCCGCGCATCAATCGTACCCACGCGCTCCTCAAGGCCATGGGTGATCGTATCAATTATGTCGGTCCGGTGGAAGGGTTTGACGTCTTTGGCGACTCCTGTGACGTCGTCGTCACCGACGGCTTCACCGGTAATGTCATCCTGAAGACCCTTGAAGGGCTCGTCTATATGGTGCGAGCCATGGTCAAACAAAAGGTGACGCGTAATCCGGTCTATATGGCAGGCGGCATCGCCATGTTCCCGCTCTTGCGTGACCTCAAAGGAAAATTGAAACCCGAGCGCTACGGCGGAGCCCCGCTCCTAGGACTCTCCGGCCTCGTCATGAAAGCCCACGGCTCGAGCAATCGCCAAGGCATCGCCAGTGCTATTCGGCTCGGATTGGAAGCCCTCGGCCATGGGGCCGGCAGCCGCATGCTGACCGCCCTAGCGGAGGCGAATGCGGTCATTTCCTCGACCCCTGAGGAAGCCTGAGGTTTTAGTGTTCCCTTCCCTGCCTAAGGGGTCTTTCCTCACGCAATCGATGAGCAGCGCGGAGCTTTCAGTCTTCATTCAGGCCCTCGGAGTGCATACTCCGGAACGCAAACTCACCAACGCTGAGCTATCTTCGATGGTGGATACCTCTGATGAGTGGATCAAGACCCGCTCGGGCATCTCCGAGCGGCGCATCGCCAGCCCGGACGAGAACCCCTCTGACATGGGCGCCAAAGCCGCCGCCCAAGCGCTCCATCGTGCCGGACTGACCACGGCGGACATCGACCTGCTGATTGTGGCCACGATGACGCCGGACGTTCCCTTCCCTTCCACTGCGTGCCTCCTCCAGGCGAAACTAGGCCTGCGTCGCGACATCCCCTGCTTCGACGTCTCCGCCGCCTGCTCTGGCTTTGTCTACGCACTCCAAGTCGCTACCGACATGATGCGTTCCGGCTCTTATCGGCACGCCCTAGTCATCGGCGCGGAGAAGCTTTCCAGCGTCGTCGATTGGTCTGACCGCACCACGTGCGTGCTCTTCGGCGACGGCGCCGGGGCCGTGGTGCTCACGACCACCACCGACAAGCATGTCGGTATCCTGGGTAACCTGCTGGGAGCCGACGGAAATAACTCCGAGCTCCTACACTGTGTCGGCGGCGGCTCGGCGGCACCCGCCACACCGGAATCAATTAAGGCCGGGCAGCACCACCTGCGCATGAACGGAAAAGAAGTCTTCCGGCACGCCGTGCGCGTGATGACTGAGTCCTGTGAACGGGTACTAGCCAAGTGCGGCATGAAGTCTGAGCAGGTGGCGTGGTTTATTCCCCACCAAGCGAACATCCGCATTCTAGAGGCCGTGGCCAGCCAACTCAATGTGGGCATGGACCGTTTTCCCTCTAACCTCGACCGCTACGGCAACACATCCGCAGCCTCTATCCCCCTCGCCCTCGAGGAGGCCTGGCGCGAAGGCAAGATCAAGCACGGGGATCTCGTGCTGATCGTGGCTTTCGGTGCCGGACTCACCTGGGGCGCAACTCTTCTCCGCTGGCATGAACCCTCCCGCTAAATCCATCCTCTGTGCCGTGCTCCTGCTCGGCGCCCACGCCCACGCGGAGTTCGTCCGCGACGAGGGAAAAAAGAGTAATAAAAATAATCCCGCTTTCGAAGAGCGCGACATGAGTGCCGCTACTTGGATGACCAAACCAGGTACGATTTGCGACGTCATCCCCGCCAGCCGGGAAGACGTCGTGCTGGCGGCAATGAACGCCGCGACCCGCGAAGCTCAAGCTGGCAACCTCGGTGCGGCGATCGAAGCATGGGCCACCATCGGCGAAGCCAACAAGGGCTTCGAGGCAGAAGCCGTCTCCATCGTCGAACGCGCAAAACTCTTTACGGAACGCGGCCAATTTGAAAATGCGACCGAACTCATCGACGACCTTTTTGCCCGCCACTCAAATTACCCTGGATTCAATAAAGCCGCAGAGGTCCAGTTCGAGATCGCCAATGGTCTCGCCGAAGGGAAACGCCGCTACCTCGGAGGCTGGTTCCCGTGGTTTCGCGACCAGAATAACGCCGTGGCCATCTGGAAGAAAGCCGTCCGGCTTGCCCCCAATGGCCCGCTGGCCGATGAATGCCTGATTCGCAGCGCCCGACTGTCCCTTAAGGACGATAACGGGGCTCAGGCAACGGAGGCGCTGGAGATGCTCATCAGCGACTACCCAACCTCCAAGCACACCGCCGAAGCCATCCAGTCGCTTGCCGGCCTACGCGCCAAGGACTCCATGGGCCCGGACTGGGATCAAGCCAGTACCCTTGAAGCGATTGACCACTGGCGTTCACTTGCCGCGAAATTCCCCAAGACCGAGCGGGCGAAACAGGCGGAAATCCAAATCGTCATCTTGCGGGATCGGGCCGCCCGGGCTCGCCTACAGTTGGCGAAATTCTACTGGATGAATCGCAATAACCCTGAGGCCGCCAAACTGATGGCCAATGCCTGCCGTACCATCGCGCCAGAATCTGCCGCCGCCAAAGAAGCGGAAGCCTTGCTCGGGGAAATCCTGAAGAATCCTGACCCGCCCAAGACCCTGGCCGATCGCCTACTCGGCGTCTACCCACGGCCACGCCTGACCACCGACACCAAGCCGGCCGTGGTCGGCGATGACCTCGATGCCCTTGGATTCAAAAAAGCCGCACCGAAATCAGCCACCGAAACCGAACGCCGATGAAGAATCTAGCCCTCGCGCTCGCCACCCTCTTCCTGTTCGGCTGCTCGTCGTATCAACTCGGTGCCCCCAAAGCGGCCTTCCGCTCCATCGAAATCGCCCCCATCCGTAACTCCACCCCACGCCCCGGCACGCACGCCGTGCTGCAAGGTAAAATCACCGAAGCACTCGCGGCTGATCCGCGGATCAAGGTCGGACCGGGAGACGCCCTACTCAGCACAGAAGTCACGCAGTATCGACGCGAGGGCTTCACCACGAAGACGGGCGATGCTTACGCCTACACTAGCTACCGCGTGACTTTTGTGGTGCGCTGCACCCTGACCGCCGACGGCGGACGGCGCGTGCTCTTCAAGGATCGCGATTTTACGTCGATCGCGACCCTGCAACTTTCCGGCGACAGTGCCGCCGAGGAACTCAGTCTCGCCCCGACGTTGTTTGCCAACATCGCCTCCCAGATTCGCGAAGCCGCCACCACCGCCTGGTAAAATGCCCAACGCCGTCGTCGCCCCCTCCCTGCTCGCCGCCAATCATGGCGAGTTTGCCCAAGGCGTGCGCATCGTTGAAGCAGCTGGGCTGTCTTGGCTTCACCTGGACATCATGGACGGCCACTTTGTGCCGAACATTAGCTTCGGCCCCCAAGTGGTGGCCGACCTTCGCCCGCTGACCCAATTACATTTTGACGTGCATCTGATGCTTACGAATCCCGACCGCTTTGTGGCCGCCTTCGCCAAAGCCGGGGCCGAACGTCTGACCGTGCACGTCGAAGCCGATCACGATGTCGGAGCAACCCTCGCGGCAATTAAAAGCCATGGCATGAGCGCGGGCATTGCGATGAATCCCGACACCGATCCGCGCCGCCTACTGCCCTATCTCGACTCGGTTGATTTGGCACTTTGCATGACCGTCTTTCCCGGCTTCGGCGGGCAGGCCTTCATTCCTTCCGTCTTGAAAAGCATCGAACTCCTCGCCGCCGAACGCGGTAAGCGCGGAGCCAATTTCCGCATCGAGGTCGACGGTGGAATTAATGTGGAAACGGGACGCCAATGCCGGGCTGCGGGGGCGGATACATTCGTCGCCGGCACGGCCTTCTTCAAGTCGCCGGACCGCAAGGCGTTTGTGCAGCAACTGACCGCCTAGGCGGCGGCTGGCGGGGGCGAAGCCCCACTGGCCTCGGCCTTTTCCGTCTGCAGTCGTAACTGACCGCAAGCGGCATCGATATCGTGCCCCTTCTCGCGTCGTAAAGTCGCCGTCACCCCCAGCCCACGCAACACCTGCACAAAGCGCTCTTGTCGCGTAAGCGACGGCCGCACCCAGGGCAGACCTTCGACCTTATTATACGGGATCAGATTGACGTGGGCGTGGAGCTCGCGGGCGATCACGGCGAGGCGCTTAGCTTGGTCGAGTGAATCGTTGATGTCCTCGATCAGAATAAATTCGAGCGTGAGCATCCGGCCGTGCTTGCGGGCGAAGGCCTTCGCCGCGGGGATCAATTCCTCCAGTGGATACTTCTTATTCACCGGCATGATCTGATTGCGCACCTCATTCGTCGCACCGTGGAGGCTGATTGCCAACCGGAAGCCGAGCGGCTCTTCGGCGAGTTTGAAAATCTTCGGCACAACGCCAGAAGTAGAAATCGTGACGCGACGTGCCCCGAAACCGAATCCCCAAGGGGCGTTCACGATGCGCAGAGCCGCGAGTAAGTTTTCGTAATTCGCCAGCGGCTCACCCATGCCCATCACCACGATGTTGTCGAAAGAGGCGAGCCCTTCAGCGGCACGACTCGGGTCGGCCTTATCCTCAATCCGACACACTTGGACCAATTGGGAGACGATTTCACCAATGGAGAGATCGCGCTTCCACCCCTCGAGGCCAGAGGCACAGAACTTGCAGCCATAGGCGCAACCCACCTGGGTCGAGATGCAGATAGTCCGCCGGGACTTCTCCTGTCCCACCCCCTCCATCGGAGCCCGGATGATGACCGTCTCAATCAGGGACCCGTCGCGCAGGCGCTGGAGGATTTTCTGGGTGACATCCGAGGAAGCCTTTCGCAGGACCAGGCTGGTGGCCTCAAAGTCGTAGTTTTCATCCATCCAGGCCCGCAGGGGGGCTGGAAGGTTGGTCATCAGCTCTGACCGCTCGACCCTCTTAGGGTAGAGCCATTCAAAAATCTGCCCGGCCCGATAGCGCGGATGGCCACCTGCGACGAGCCGCTCACCGAGGGTCTCGGGAGTTTCGCCGTGGATTGAGGGTTTTTCGGGCTTAAATGCCATAGATGACGCTGGTCGGAAGGCGGCGCAGGGCGTAGACCCCAAAGCCCCCTGCCTTCCTGCTTGCAAGTGAGAATTGTTATGCCCAAAACCCCTTTTTGCAATGAGCAACAAGGCCCCCAACCCACAAGGTGGTAAAATCAACTCCCTGCAGGCCGCCATCGACCGGGTGGCGACGGGTCAGCCGGCCTTCTGCCTCCACCAGGCATGGGGTATCGGCATCATCCGTACCTACGACGAAGCCAACAAGCGCTTCACTGTCGATTTCCCAGAGCAGAATAAGAAGGGCCACGCCATGGATGCCGCCTTCTTCCTTGGTAAAATCGAGGTCATCAACCCGAATGGCGTTGTCGCCAAGGCCTACGCCGACACCTCTAAGCAGGAAGTCGCCACCATGGTGGCCAATGATCCCGCCGGCGTCGTCAAGGCCTTGCTAGCCGAATACCCGACCGGCGAATGCTCCTCCTACGCCCTCGAAGCCAATCTCGAGCGCATCCACTTCGCTTCCCTGCCTGCCGGCAAGGACCGAGCCACCACCTTCAAGTCCTGGTGGACCAAGGGCCGTGCCGCCCTGCGGAAAGACCGCGCCATCCTCGTCCCCGAGCGCAAAGGCGGAATCTACGCCCTACTTGAAGCCCCCAAGGACCTCGGCGAAGACCTGTTCGCCCAGTACGAAGCCGCCCCAAATTTTGAGCGCAAACTAGCCCTCCTCGAGGAACTGGCTGACAGCTCATCTGCGGAGACCCGCTCTGCCGCCAACGAGACCAACCTCGCCAAGGTGTCGGCCGACCTTGCCAAGGAAATCAAGAAGCTCGAGACCGCCCGCCGTCGCGACAACCTTCCCGCGATTCTTTGCGGCATCTGGAATCGTGATAAATTCTTCCGTTCCGCCGTGGAAACGGTCGAAACCGTCAGCCCCACCGCCTCCGAAATCATCGCACTCTGCTCCGAAAGCGACCTCGCCTTCGTGGCGCTGAACATTCCGCACACCACTGAAAAGATTCGCAGCCTGCTCGACCTCGTCCGCGCGCATCATGGTGATAATTGGGCCGAACGGGCTTTCGACCTGCTCCGCAACCGCGACATCGGCGGCACCAAGAGCGGATCCGCCAAGCTCGTCTCCGAGTCCATCGCCTACCTTTGCGACCAAGAATTGGCCGCGGCCGTCGCCAATCGCTTCGCCCTTTGGCTGGAAACACGCGAACTGCGCGCCCCGGTGATCATCTGGGTGATTAAGAATCGCGACTCCAAGAAGTACGCTGACATCGTCTCTCGCCTTATCGCCCCGTCCCTCCTCGGCGCAATTCTCTCCTCGATCGACACCGAGTCACTCGAGTCCAATTCCACCGCCCGCATCCCGCTCGCCAACGAACTCATCAAGGACAAGGAACTCATCGCAAGCATCCTCGCTCCAATCGGCGGCAAGAAAGTCGACAGCGAAACCATCTTCGACCTCACCCGCACGATGCTGAGCAGCCAGGGCTTTGACGAGATGACCAAGAAAGCACTGCTCTCACGTCTCGCTAAGATCGAGCCGCACGTCCAGCGCCTCGCGAAGTCCAAGCACTCCGGCTCCGAAGCCGAAGAGAAGCAACTCATCGTCTCCAAAGGCAGCAAGGAAGAGAAAGAACGCGAACTCATCGAGATCGTCCAGGTTCGCCTCCCGGCCATCAAGGAAGCCATCCAAGTTGCGAAGGAACACGGCGACTTGCGTGAGAACTCCGAGTACAAGATGGCCCGTCAGGAGCATGACACCCTTTCCGCCCGCCGCGCCGAACTCGACACCATCCTGAAGAAGGCCAAGGTTGTCGACTTCTCCGAAGCCACCACCGATGCCATCAGCGTGGGCTCCAGCATCGTCCTCCGCCGCGGCTCCGACCAAGTCGAAGTGTCTTATGACATCCTCGGCGCTTGGGACGGTAAGCCGGAAGAGAACATCCTCTCCTACATCTCTCCCCTGGCTAAGCAGTTCCTTAACCAGAAGCAGGGCGAAACCTTCACGACCAACATTAACGGCAAGGCCGAAAACTGGACCGTCCTGAAGATCACCCGCTGGATCGACAAGCGCAAGTAAGCCGACCGTCAGCGCCCTCGTCGAAGCCCCGATTTCGGGGCTTCCTCTTTTGACACGGGAACGGATGCCCTCCAGTTTCACCCCATGTCTGACCCATGGGATTCCCTGCGCCTGCTGGCTGACCCCACCCGGGCCCGGATGCTTTTCTTGCTGCACCGCGGTGAACTCTCCGTCGGCGAACTCCAGGAAATCCTCGGGCTCCAGCAATCACGCATCTCAACCCACCTCGCCTTATTGCGCAAAGCCGATTTGGTGCAGGATCGCCGCGACGGCAAGAAGTCATACTATTCTTTAGCCCGCGGGCTTAACCCAGTCACCAAGGGGGTCGTGGAAGCCGCCCTCGCCGCCAGCGAAGCCGAAGCGCAATCTGCCGCCGATCAGCGTGCCCTGCAGCGCATCATCGAGAAGCGGAGGCAAAAAGCCGAACAGCACTTCAATCTGGTCGCTGACCGCCTTGGCCGCAATTACTGCCCTGGAAGGTCTTGGGAAGCCATCGGTCAGATGCTCTTCCTGCTAACCCCCAAGGTCCGCATCGCCGATCTTGGGGCCGGAGATGGCACTCTCTCTCGACTCCTCGCCCGCCAAGCGGAAACGGTCCACTGCGTCGACAATTCGCCCCGCATGGTTCAACTCGGGAGAGCCTTGGCGAAAAAAGAGCAGCTCCGCAATCTGACCTATGTGCTCGGAGACATCGAAAAAGTCCCCCTCCCCTCTGGCAGCATTGACCTCGCACTCTTAAGCCAGGCCCTCCACCACGCGGAGAACCCCCGCAAAGCGATTGCCGAAGCCTTTCGCATCCTGAAACCAGGCGGCAGGGTGCTCATCCTCGATCTCCGGGCACATAAGTTTGAAAAAGCGCACGAGCTTTATGCCGACCGCTGGCTCGGCTTCAAAGAGAACGACCTACATGACTGGCTTGAAGAGGCTGGCTTCTGCCATTCGGAGGTCCGGGTGGTGGCTAAAGAGGAAAAAGAGCCCAGGTTCGAGACCCTGCTGGCTTCCGGAATTAAGTCGGGCAAGTGAGTTATTCACACGGGTGAAGACTGAGTGTTAAAGACCCCCCCCATAAGCCCCGATTTAGGGCTTATTGCTTGGCATCCCTTGGTCATCGAGCCAACTTTAGCCAACCCCCTGATGCGGAGCCAACGGCTCCCCTCCCCCGATGCTTATCCAAGAGTCCCGTACCTATAAACTAGCTAAGGCTGCGCTGATCGCCGTCCTGATTGCCGTGACGCCCGTCGTGGCTCACCTGAAGGCGCAGACCAAGCCCCTGCCCACCGCCGAGCAGAAGGAAGACCCTCTGTCCGTCCTCTACAAGGAGGCCGAGAAAAGCCTCGATGCCAAGAAGTACAAAGAGGCCCTCGCGCAATATGAAGAACTTGAAAAGAAGGCCCTTGAGGTCGAACTGAAATTAAAGGCCGTTATCAGCTTCCGCAAGGCGAGCTGCTACTACTTCATGCGCGACTGGCCGAAGGCCGAAACCGAGCTGACCGCCTTCCTCACCAAGTACCCGAAGGGCACGGAGGATTTCTTCGACGCCGACAATCGCCGCGGTATCGCTGAGCTCACCCTCATCGAAGTCCTTTCCAGCCAAGCCAAGTTCGACGCCGCCCTGGCCCGCCTCGAAAAGATTCGTACGAACACCCTGGCCCGCCCGGAGGATCGCGTAAACGCCTTCACCCTTTCCGCCAAAATCGTCTCTGACCGGGCCAAAAACGCCCCCGATGACGTCAGGAAAGCCGCCCTCGCTCAGGCCATCGGCCTCCTCAAGCAGGCCACCGCGGAAGGCATCAACACCCCCGAACGTCGCGAAGCCGCCAACAAGCTCGTCGAACTTTACACTAAGCTCGGCCTGACGAAGGAAGCCTCGCAACTTAAGAGCGAAATCGACGCCAAGAGCAGCGGCTCCCCAGCCGAAGTCGTGCGCTCCAACACGCAGCGCCTCGAAATCGGAGACGCCCGTTTCGCCGCCGCGGAACAAGCCGCCGATGAAACGATTCGCGCCAACTTCTACCGCGAAGCCCTCACCAACTATCAGGGCACCCTGCGCCGCCTAAACCTGACGAGCTCTTTCACCAAGGCCATCGAAGCCAAACAGGCTGAACACGCCGCCCTCGTCAAAGCCAACGCCAAGCCCAATCCCGAACAGGCCGCCAACATCGAGAAGGCCAAACTTGAGGTCGAGCAGTTCAAGAAATACGAAACGGAATTCACGGCGAATAAGGACTACGATGCGTTTGTCTCTTACCGCATCGGCCTTTGCCTCCTCGAACTCAAGCGCCCTTGGGAGGCCTACGTGGCCTTCAAAGACATCTTCGAGAATAGCCCCAACTTCTCCCGCCTCGCCGGAGCCTATTACTATTACATCACGGCCCTGCGCCAGATCGGTCGCAACACCGAGGCCCAGGCCAAGTGCAAAGAATTCTTAGGCAAGTTCCCCAACGCCGACGAAGTCTCCGCCATCGGCCTCATGCTTGGCGACATCTCGCAAGCCCAGGAAGACTACCCCGAAGCCATTAAGCATTTCACGTGGGTCCGCGACAACGTGAAGAGCCTGACGCCTGAGACGGCCGAAGAAATCGACTTCCGCATTGCGGCCTGCCTCTTCTCGCAAGTCGATTGGGCACCCGCCCAGAAGGCCTTTGACGCCTTCCTCAAGAAATATGAACGCTCCCCCGTTCGCCAGCAGGTACTCTACATGAGCGCCCTCTGCCAGTTCTTCCAGGGCAAGTACAAGGAAACCAAGGTCGCCTTCGACCTCTACCAAACCGAGTACCCGAAAGGCCAATTCCTGCCCGACGTCCAATACCGTCAGGCCATCGTCCAGTTCGGCACCAACCCGCCCGACATCCCGGCCACCCTCAAGCTCTGTGAGAAGTGGCTCAAGGATTACGAGAAAGACCGCACCGATGAGGTCATCAACCAGATGCCGGAAGTCTACACGCTCATCGGCGACGCTAACATCCGCCTCGCAGATGAGATCGATAAGAAAATCAAGGCCGCCGACCTTGACGTGCGCCTCAATTCCAAATCCCCGGACAAGGCCAAGTTTGTCGAGATCAAGACGAAGCTGGAAAATGAAAAGTCGGCCCTCACGGGCAAGGCCATTGACGCCTATGAGGCTGCCGCCAAGAGCGGTCGCACCAATCCGCAGGCCCTCGAGTTCGCCCTCGGCGAATTACGGAAAATGCTCCCTGGCCGCGGCGACCACAAGCGCATGCGCGATCTGTTCAAGGAAATCTTCGACTGGAATCACAACGACCCTAAGGCGATGACCTACCTGTACGAGGTCATCCGCTCCACCGAACGCATGGGCGATATGCCGGAGTTCGGCCAACGGGCTGAAAAATCCCAGAAGGCCTTCAGTGGTAAACTGGCCGAAGCCCGCAAGAAGGTCGATGAGCTCGAACGCCGCGATAAGGTCACCAAGGAAGAAGTGGATGCCGGCAAGGCCGCGGTCGCCAAGCTCTCCGCCGAACTCAAGGTCGAGCTCGATAAGGTCGAGGCCGACCGCCAGACCAGCATCTCCGACCAAAAGAAGCGCGCGCTCAAAATTCTCTCGGACGCCGTCTCCGAATCCATCAATGACCGCACCCAAGAAGGAACTGAAAAGCTGATCGCCTTCCTCGCGGAAAAACTTTCCCGCAAGGTCAAGCGCGTGAAGCCCGGCGCCAAGCCACTGCCGGGCGCTTACACCTCGGAAAACGCCGAAGCCGAGATGACCAAGTTACTGCGACTCGAAGAGCATCGCGACTCGCTGGTAGCCCAGGCTCGCGGCTTCTTTGCACTCGGCCAACTCGCCGCCCTCAACCGCGAACCCGAGAAAACCGCCCTCTACTTCGGTAAAATCGCCGCCAACTACAAGGCCGAGGAACTCAGCCCGACGATTCTCGCCATGGTCGGCGACAGCCTACTGACCAAGGGTGACCACAAGAAAGCCGGGGAATACTTCGGCTACATCCTTGAGCACGGCCGCTCCTCGGAGTACGCCGACTTTGCCTTCGCCGGCTTGGCGGAAATCCAGTTCGCCGACAAGAAGTACAAGGAAGCCCTCTCCCTCTGCAACGAGGCGATTGATAATAATATCCTGATGTCAAAGGAACTCGACCTCCGCTTCATCCGTGCCCGCTGCCTTGCCGAGATGCAGAAGTATCCGGAGGCCAAGAAAGAATTCGAGGAAATCGCCAAGACCAAGGAATGGCGCGGCGAGAAAACCGCGGCCTCGCTTTATTGGCTCGGCCTCATGGCCGAACGCCAAGCCACCGACGAAAAAGGCTACAACGAAGCCGTGGCCTACTATCGCCGCTGCTACATGACTTGGAAGAAATACGAAAACTGGTCAGCCAAGTCCTACCTCGCCGCCGCCAAGCTCTTTGCGGGCAAACTCAACCAGAAGGACGCCGCCAAGCTACTCCTGAAGGAGATGCTCGAAAAGGATCGCATCAAAGATACCCGCGAAGGCACCGAAGCCAAAGCGCTCATCCTCACCCTCTGATCATATGAAACACTTCGTCCGGCATCCGTTCGTCCCCATCGTCGCCCTCCTTTTGGCCGCGTCCGCCCAAGCGCAAACCTTTGTGTTCAAGGGCGGGGAGCGCTGGGAAATTAATGACCCCCTCAAACTGGACACCACGTCCATCCCGCCGAAGCCAGCGACCCCCGACCCCAAAAAGGGCATCATTAATGCCGTGAAGGGTACCATCGATCGCACCACCAATCAGGGCGGCATCGAAGTTGGCCTCACTCGCAAACTCACGGAAGTCATCGACATCCTCTGGCCGATGCCTGCCCGCCTCACCGAGGCGCAGAACAACGTGAATCGCGGCGAGCCGGGCAAAGCGCTGGACAACGCCGAAGCCGTTCTCCGCCTCTTTGAGCCGATGAAAAACGTCTCTGGCTCTTGGTGGACCAAGGCCTCGCTGATCAAGCTCGACGCCCTTGACCGCCTCGAGAACGACGCAGCTACCGCTAGTTTCCTCGATGCCTTCGAGAAGGAAGACGTCGCCAAGCAGCCGGCCGTCGCCACCCAGATTCAGCTCGCCCGTCTCATGCAGCGTGCCCGCAAGGGCGACCATGACGCCGTTATCTCTGAAGCCTCGGAACTGATCACCAAGATAGAGAGCTCCGAAATCCAGGCCCGCCTGCACATCGTTAAAGGCAACTCTCTCTTCGCTTCGAAGAAATATGAGGCCGCCATGAATGCCTACCTCCGCGTCCCAGTCTTCTTCGGTGCCGAAGTGGAGCACGTACCCAAGGCCCTCCTCGGGGCTGCCCGCTCGTTCCGAGGCATGGATAGCCCAGCCCTCAAGGAGCAGAAGTTGGAAGCCATCTCGAATCGCTACCTCTACGACATCATTGTCACCTTCCCCGTCTCCAAAGAAGCGGAAGAAGCCAAGAAGCTCCTACCCAAGGAGGAGCGTGCCAAGGCCGAGGCCGACCAAAAGAAGATCGCTGAAGGCGGCCCGCTCCCCGAAGGCGTCATTATGGCCAAGCCCAAGCTGCGACCTGAAGAGGCCGTCGAAGGCAATAAGTGAGTCCTTGCCCCTTTCCAAAACCCGACCTAAAACTTACCCAACACCCCATCATCCCAATGAAGATGAACTTCCGCAAGACCACCCTGACCCTAGCTTTCCTGGGTCTCATGACCGTCCTCGCTTCCGCCCAGGAAGCCGCTGGCGCCGTGAAACATGAGAAGACCCTCATGGACCTCTTCCGCGAAGGCGGTTGGGTCATGTATCCGATCACGATCTGCTCCGTCGCCATGATTTGGTTCATCGTCGATGGCGTCATTCGCACCTCGGCCGGCAAACTCTACCCCGTCGACCACGTCCATCAGCTCCGCGAGCTCTTCAAGCGCGGCGACTATGTCGGTGCCTACGCCTTCGCTAAGACCGCTGGTTCGCCGGTGGCTGATGTCGTCCGGGCTGGCGTCGCCTTCACCCCAGATGGCAAGACGATGACCGAAGAGGCCATCCTCTCTGAAATCACCCGCATCCAGGCCGAGCTCAAGGGCCGCTCCTCCTACCTCTCCGTGATCGGCGTTTGCACTCCGATGATCGGCCTCACTGGCACCGTGACGGGCATGATGAAGGCGTTCGAAAAACTCGGCTCCTCTGGCGTAGGCGACCCCTCCAAACTTGCCGAAGCTATCGGCGAAGTGCTCGTGGCAACCGCCTCGGGTCTCTTCATCGCAATCCCGGCTTTCATGTCTTACTACCTCTTGGCCAACCGTATCAACAAGGGTATCCACGACATCACGGAGATTGCCACCGGTCTTTTCCGCGCTTTCCCCTACGATGAAGTCGCTGGACGCAAGGTGGGCGATGAAGAGATTTACGCTGGTAAGCCTGACTGGAATGCCGCTGCGGCCGACCAGCCTCAGGCCTAAGCGCACACCTTCCACCCCCTAACAAACTAAACAGCCATGGCAGGCGGAGGAGGAGGCGGAGAAGGGGAACCAGAGTTCCAGGTCGCGCCGATGATCGACGTGCTCTTGGTGCTGCTGATTTTCTTCATGTCCATCACCTCGTCGCAGGTGCTCAAGGTCGACAAGAACATCTCCCTCCCTGTCGCCGCCAACGGCGTGAAGCGAGACGACAAGGCCGCCGCTGGACTCATTAACATCTCCTGGGACAAGACAACCGGCATGCCCAAGTACAAGCTCGACGACCGCGAACTTGATATGAACGACAAGGACGGCATCGCCAAAGAACTCGCCGCCCGCAAAGGCGACAATCCGAAGTACCGCTTACTGGTCCGCGCCGACAAGGACTGCCACGCCAAATACATCTCCAAGGCCCTCGAGTGGGGCGCCGAGGCAGGCATCGAGAACATCGCTTTCTCTGGCCTCAATCACGAGGAATAAGCCATGAAACAAGTTGAACAACAAGCCGACGCCAACCCGGGCTTCCAAATCGCCCCGATGATCGACGTGGTCTTCGTAATCATGCTCTTCTTCATGGTGATGGCCGGTGCAGTGAAAGTGGAGCATGAGCTCAAGACCACCCTGCCAGGCAACGCTGAGACCTCCAAGGAAACCGAGATGCCCGACGAGGTCACTATCGGCGTGAGCGAAAGCGGCGAAATCACCCTGAACGAAGACCCTGTCGGCGCCCCTGGTGACAAGCTGCTCGAGAACCTCTATAATCAGATGAAGCAAATGGGCCAAGCTGCCGAGCAGTCCAAGACCAAGCTACTGATTACGGTACAGGCCGAAGAGACCGCCCGCTATGAGCGCGTCATCAACGTCCTCGACTGCCTCGCCAAGGCGAACATCTCGAACGTCACCTTCGCGGTCGCAGATACGGAATAATCAACGCACCCACCGCCCTCCTAGGCCGTCGCAAGACGGCCTTTTTATTTTGTGGATTTGCCAACGAGGCAGCGCGGACCTAAATCAGGGCAATGAAGACCGTCCTGCTCGCCGCCCTCGCCCTTGCTAGCCTCGCCCTCTCGGGCTGCATCATCGTATTCGAGCAGCCCCGCGACCCCAAAGCCGCCACCCCCGCTCCCGCGGCTAAAGCGAAGCCGGCGACGGATAGCCAGTCGAAGTAAGCCTCCTCAACGGAAGCCCGCTTCAGACTCCAGCACGGCGCGCACTGCCTCAAAGTCATTACCGATCTTAATCGGCTCTGGCGGAGGAAGTTCGCCCGGGAAACGCGAAACACTAGCGTCACCGAAGGCAGCCTGGAGCACATCAGGGAACTTGGCCGGGTGGGCTGTGCCGAAGACAACCACGTCATCCAATTGAGCGCCCGCCCGAACAAGTAGGTCTTCGCCGGCCTTCCAGCCGACAGCGGTATGTGGACAGAGCACGTAACCACTAGCATCTCTCACGCGGCGCATCGCATCCAGAGTGGCACGATCATCGACGGTCACGGCCTCAACCGAAGGGCCGCCCTGTCGCCAGGCAAGCAAGCGAGCGAGGTTATTTGGGTCACCGATATCCATCGCGTTCGAAGCGGTGGGATTTGATCGGCGGGCCCGATATTGCCCCGTGGCAAAGAGTTCCGGTAGCGGTGAATTGGTGTTCGTGGCGGCAACCAGCGCGGCCACCTCCAAGCCCATCCGACGGGCCAACTGAACGGCGCCGACGTTGCCGAGATTTCCCGAAGGGACGACGACACCCATCCGCCGACCTGAAGCGAGTAGACGCTTCGCATGGAAAGCGAAGGGCACCTGTGCGATAAGGCGAACTGGGTTGATAGAATTGGCCGTCAGCAACGGGCGACGACGACGCAGGCTCTCGTCAGCCAACGCGCGTTTCACGATAGCCTGACAGTCATCAAAGGTGCCATCGACGGAGATCGCGACGACGCCCGGACGCGCTCGGGCGATTTGCGACTCCTGCACGCCGCTCACGCCGACGCGCGGATAAAGCACGACCGCACGCACCCCGGGCACCCCGGCGCAGGCTTCAGTTACCGCGGCCCCAGTATCACCGGAGGTGGCGGCCAAGACCGTCAGTTGCGGGAAGTCATTACCGAGGACGCGAGCCGTGACGCGCACGAGCGTGCGCACGGCAAAGTCCTTAAAGGCGGCGGAAGGCCCATGAAAGAGCTCCAGTACCGCGAGTCGCTCAGCTGGCGTTCCTTTGAGCCGTTCCGGATACACCAGTGGCACAGGGAAGTTAAAGGCGTCCTGGCAGATTTGACGCAACACCGCGGGGCCGAGGACCTCAGCGAAATAGGGGGCGATCACCGCTTCAGCCAACTCGGCATACGAGTCATGCCGATGCTGCTCCATGAAGTCGGGCGCGAGCTGTGGAATGTGCGTTGGCACCCATAGCCCACCCCGGGCGGGCATCGCCGAAAGCAACACCTCGCGGAGAGAGCCGCGACAGGAAGCGTCAGCCGTTGAGACGAATTCCAACTTAGGACTCGGAGATGACATGGACACCCTTTGGATTGATACGCGAGACGTAAGGCGTGGCCTTAATCGGCACCGAAGCAAACACGGCGGCGACCGCGGCGGCAACCTTGCGGGCGGTTTCCTCGCCTTCGCACAAAGCGAAGACGCTGGGGCCGGCACCAGAAATGGAGAAACCAAGCGCTCCGGCGGCCATGGCGGCGGCCTTGGCACGATAGAACTCCGGAATCAGGCGGTGGCGGTGTGGCTCGGCAATCAAGTCATGCAGCGAGCGGCCGATGAGAGCATAGTCGCTTTTAAAGAAGCCGCAGAGTAGGCCACCAAGATTGCCACTCTGTTGTGTAGAGATTTCCAGTTGCACCTGCCGCGGCATAATCTCCCGGGCGACCTTGGTCAGCACGACAATGTCCGGATGGACGACGGCGGCCCAGAGCCGATCCGGAATCGGCACATCCATCACATCAAGTTCGGCATTGGAACGAATCAAAGTGATTCCGCCCAGCAAACAGGGCGCCACATTGTCGGCATGCCAGGCGCCATCGGCCGCGGCTTCACCAGCGACGACGAAAGGAAGCAACTGCAGGCGAGTCAGCGGGTCACCGAGCAGACGATTCACCACGAAGGCCCCACCGACCGCGCTGGCGGCACTGGAGCCGAGACCACTGCCGAAGGGCATCTTCTTGTGAATCTCCATCTCGATGCCGACGTCGCTCTTACCAAGGTGGCGCAACAGCGCATGGGCCGCCACGCCGGCCGTGTTCTTCTTGGAGTCGAGCGGTAGACGACCGTCGTCGCCAGTGATTTTAGAGATGGTCAGTCCGGGCTTGGACGAGAAGCGGGCGACGATTTCGTCTCCGGGTGAGTCGATGGCGAAACCGAGCACATCGAAACCGCACGCCACATTGGCCACGGTGGCGGGCGAAAAGATCCGGACTTCTTTGAGCGGCTGGGTGGTCATTTGGCCCCTTTGAACAGGGAATGGCAGACCTTTCGGGTTGCCTCCCCTTCGGTCAACGGTGAACATAACGGCTTCTCGTCCTTTGATGTCCAACCGCATCCACCAGAACGGTTTTTTGACCGTGGCGGCCGCCTCGCCGGCCCTCCGGCTGGGGGACCCTGCGGCCAACGCCCACCTGATTTGTCAGGCTCTGGAAAAGGCCGCGCAAGAGGGGGTTGAATTGGTGGTTCTACCCGAACTCTGCCTGACCGGCTATAGCTGCGGCGACCTCTTCGGCCAACGCACCCTGCTAGCGGGTGCCCTGAAGGCCCTAGGACAGGTTTGCGAGGCTACCGCTAAGCTCGGCCTAACTGCCCTTGTCGGGCTGCCTCTGGAGGTCAATGGACGCCTCTTCAATGTCGCCGTCGCCATCTCCCGCGGCAAGGTCCTCGGCGTCGTCCCCAAGACCCACTTGCCCAATACCGGGGAATTCTACGAACAGCGCTGGTTCGCGTCGGCCCGTGTCGCCTCAGTCAGCGAAGTTGATCTCCTCGGCCAGAAAGTCCCTTTCGGCACCGACCTACTCTTCCAGGCCAAAGACATGCCGGACTGTGTCATCGGCATCGAGATCTGCGAAGACCTTTGGGCCGTCGAGCCCCCAAGCGGAGCCCTCGCACTCGCCGGCGCCACCCTCCTCTGCAACCTTTCGGCCAGCGATGAACTCCTGACCAAGGCCGCCTACCGACGCGACCTGGTGAAATCCCAATCCGCCCGCTGCCTCGCCGCCTATGTCTATGCGGCCGCCGGCGCCGGCGAATCGAGCACGGACATCGTCTATAGCGGGCACGGACTCATCGCCGAGAACGGCGTAGTACTCGGCGAATCAGAACGCTTCCGCTTTGATCTCGCCCTGATTGTTTCCCAGGTCGACCTTGACCGCCTGGCCGCCGAACGCCGCCGCAATAGCACCTTCTTCGGTGCTCCGTCGACCCTCCGCCCTCGCGTCCTCAGCTTCGAACTCGGTACGCCCGTCGGGCAGACCCCCAAACTGCGCCGTCGCTTCAGCCAGCATCCATTTGTCCCTTCCGACGCCCATCGGCGCGACGAGAATTGCCAAGAAATCTTCGCAATCCAATCGACCGGCCTCGCCCGTCGCATCCGACATACAGGCCTCAAGCACATCGTCATTGGCGTCTCAGGCGGACTCGACTCCACGCTGGCCCTTTTGGTCACCCTCGAAGCGTTCAATCGGCTCGGGCTGGATCGCAAAGGCATCATCGGACTCACGATGCCGGGCCCAGGCACCTCGGCCCGCACCCGCATGAACGCAATGCGCCTGATGGAAACGCTCGGCATCACGGCCCGCGAAATTCCTATCAACGAGGCCGTCGATCAACACCTCAAGGATATCCACCACCCGGCCGGCAAACACGACGTCACTTTCGAGAACGCCCAGGCCCGCGAGCGCACGCAGATCCTAATGGACACGGCCAATCAGTGTCAGGGCTTCGTCGTCGGCACGGGCGACCTTTCCGAAGCCGCCCTCGGCTGGTGCACGTTCAACGCTGACCATATGTCGATGTACCACGTGAACATCGGCGTTCCGAAGACGCTCGTGAAGCATTTGGTTTCGTGGGCCGCCCATGCGCGCCACGTCGGCCCAGAACGCAGCATCCTGGAAGACATCGTCGCCACGCCCGTGAGCCCCGAATTACTCCCTCCCGGAGCCGACGGTGAAATCGCCCAACAGACCGAGATGATTGTCGGCCCGTACGAGCTGCACGACTTCTTCCTCTATCACGTCATCCGCAACGGCTTCCGCCCCTCAAAGGTGCTCTGGATCGCGGAACACGCCTTTGCCGGAAAATATGACCAAGCGGAGATCCGCCATTGGCTCCGCTCGTTCCTGAGCCGCTTCTTCACCCAGCAATATAAGCGCTCCGCGATGCCGGATGGCCCCAAGGTCGGGTCCTTAGCCCTTTCGCCGCGCGGCGATTGGCGCATGCCTTCCGACGCCGAAGCGACAGCGTGGCTTGCCGAACTGGGCTAAGGGTGCACGATGGCGGGCGTGAGCTCCCTCGTGAAGACGCATCCTGCCGCCACTCAAGCCCTACTGGCCAAACTCGGCCCAGAGAAGGTGCTGACCGATGAAGCTACCTGCTTCGCCGCGTCGTTCGACAACATGCGCCTTTCCTTCATGCCCGAAGCGGTCATCCGCCCAGGCGTGGAGGACGACATCGGAATCGTCCTGAAGCTCGCCAACGAATACCGCATCCCGGTGACTGTCCGCGGCCGCGGCACCGGCAACACTGGTGCCAGCTCCCCGATCCAAGGCGGATGGGTCATCCACCTAGACCACTGGGATAAAATCGAGATCGATCCGATCTCCGCAATGGCGACCGTGCAACCCGGGGCAATCACCGCCCGCATCAACGAACTCGCCGCCCCTCACGGGCTCTTCTTCCCGCCCGATCCGTCCTCGCTCAAGTATTGCAGCATCGGCGGAAATATCGCGACCAACGCCGGCGGCCTCCGCGCCGCGAAGTACGGAGTTGTCCGTGACCACGTCTACGCCCTCGAAGGCTTTCTCCCCACGGGTGAAAAAGTGCGCTGGGCCGCGCCGCTCCGCAAATTTGTTAGCGGCCTTAATATCCGTGACCTCTGGATTGGCTCCGAGGGCACGCTCGGCGTGATCACACAGGCCACCCTGAAACTCGTCAATAAGCCCGCCGCCCGCCGCACCTTCCTGATCGCCTGCCGCACCGACGAAGGAGCCCTCGAAGCCGCCGCCGAACTAATGGGCCTGCGCGTGAACCCCGCCGTTTTCGAATTCCTCGACACCCAGACCGTCGAGGCCGCCGAGAAGCAACGCGGCAGCCGCGTCTTCACGGCCACCGAGCTCCAAGGGCTCGCCGACACCCACGCCATCCTCCTCGTCGAAATCGACGGCCACCCGGCCGCACTAGCGGAGGATGCAGTGAAAGTCCGGGCCTGGATCAGCCGCCACGCTATCGCCTTCCGTGAGACCGACGTCGAAGCCGAAGCCGAAGCTCTTTGGGACATCCGCCGCACCTGCTCGCAAGCGATGTATTCGCTGGGTAACGCGAAACTCAACGAAGATATCGTCGTCCCTTTCCGGTCCTATGTTGAGCTCATCCGCTATACGCGTGAAGTCCGCGACCGGATCGGCCTGGCAACGCCGACCTTTGGCCACGCGGCCGACGGCAACTTCCATGTTCATATCATGTATGACCGGGACAATCCCGAGCATTGCCGCAAAGCGGAGAAAGCCATCCACGAAGTGATGACCAAAGTCGTGGAACTCGGTGGAGCCATCACGGGCGAACATGGCATTGGCATCGCGAAATCTCCTTTCCTCCGCCTGCAGCATACGCCCGCCGAAATTGGAGCGATGATGGCAGTCAAGCAGGCTCTCGATCCCAACGGCATCCTCGCCCCTGGCCAGATTTTCGACCCGCTTAACGTCTGGGAACATCGTCCGGTGAAGGTGACACTGCCTTGGGATAAGCACTGAGCCATGCCCCGCACTGTTGCCGTCTTTGACTGGGACGGAGTCGTCATCGACTCCTCGATAGCCCATGAACGCTCCTGGGAAGCCTTGGCAGCCGAGGAGAAACTTCCGCTACCTGCTGACCATTTCAAACGCGGCTTCGGCAAGCGTAACGAGCTAATCATTCCGGATATCTTGGGCTGGGCTAACGATAAGACTGAGGTGAAGCGCCTCTCCGACCGCAAGGAAGCTCTGTACCGAGATATCGCCCGCACCGGCCATGTTCACCTGCTTCCGGGCGTCCGCGAACTCTGCGGTGCGCTCCATGATCTCGGCATTCCCTGCGTGATCGGTACGTCGACCCACAAGGCGAACCTCGCCCTCTCCTTCGAGTTATTCGGCATCGGCGACTACTTCCTGGGGGCGATCGCCAGCGAGGATGTTAGCCGCGGCAAGCCCGACCCAGAAGTTTTCCTGAAGGCTTGCGCCCTCGGGGGCGGCGAACCGGCGAGTTCTTTTGTCTTCGAAGACTCCTTCTCCGGACTGAAAGCCGGGATCGATGGCGGCTTCATCACGATCGCCCTGGCCACGACCAATACCCGCGAGCAGCTGGTCACCGCTGGCGCCCATCGCATTGTGAAGGACCTTTCCGAAGTAGACCCGCAGTGGCTCGCCCGCGGCCGCCTTAGCTGAGATGGAGTTTCAGTTAAAATCATCGTACCAGCCGATGGGCGATCAGCCTGCAGCCATCGCCAAGTTGGATGCGTCGCTCCGCGCCGGCAACGCCCGCCAGACCCTCCTGGGCGTCACCGGCTCCGGCAAGACGTTCACGATGGCGAACCTCATCGTCCAAGCCCAACGCCCCGCACTGGTCATCTCCCATAACAAGACCCTCGCCGCCCAGCTTTACTCCGAGTTCAAGAATTTCTTCCCGCAGAACGCCGTCGAATACTTCGTCAGTTACTACGACTACTACCAGCCGGAGGCCTACGTGCCTTCGACCGACACCTTTATTGAGAAAGATTCGGCGATCAACGAAGACATTGAACGCCTGCGCATCAGCGCCAGTTCCGCCCTCCTCTCCAGGCGCGACGTAGTCGTCATCGCCTCCGTCTCCTGCATTTACGGGCTCGGCTCGCCAGAGGATTTCATCGCCGCGATGATTTCCCTGAAGACGGGCATGACGATGCGCCGTGATGAGCTGCTGGCAAAGATGGTGGCCAATCAATACACGCGCAACGATGCCATCCTGGAGCGCTGCAATTTCCGGGCCCGCGGCGAGACGATTGATGTTTGGCCGGCCTACATGGAGTCCGCGATTCGCCTTGAATTTTGGGGCGACACCCTCGAAGCCATCCGCGAGCTCGATCCCATAAGCGTGAAGCCCGGCAAACAGCTGGATAAATTCGACCTCTACCCAGCTAATCAATACGTGACCGCACCCGGACGGGTGAAAGCCGCTGGTCAAGCCATTCGTGATGAACTGGAAGCGCGCGTTGACTACTTCGAAAAGAACAACCGGCTCGTCGAGGCCCAGCGCATCCGCATGCGGGTTGAACACGACCTTGAGATGCTTCGCGAAACGGGCTTCTGCCCGGGTATTGAAAACTATTCGATGCATATGTCGGGGCGTAAACCCGGCGAGCGCCCGCACTGTCTACTTGATTTCTTTCCGGATGACATGCTGGTCTTCATCGACGAAAGCCACGTCTCGGTCTCGCAGATTCGGGGCATGTACCACGGTGACCGTGCCCGCAAAGAGCGCTTAGTGGAATTTGGGTTCCGCCTCCCGTCCGCTCTGGAAAATCGACCCCTGATGCCCGATGAGTTTGACGCGAAAGTGAAACAGGCCGTCTATGTCTCAGCCACCCCGGCGCCCCACGAATACGCCGTTTCGACCGTAGTTGCCGAACAAGTCATTCGTCCGACTGGCTTACTAGACCCCGTCATGGAAGTGCGCCCCATCGCCGGGCAAGTCGAAGATATCATCGGCGAAGCCAAGGCCACTGCCGCCCGTGGCTTCCGCACCTTGGTGACCACACTGACCAAGCGGATGTCCGAAGATCTCGCCAATTTCATGAGGGATAGCGGACTGAAGGTCGAATACCTCCATTCGGATATTGATGCCATCGAGCGCGTCGAAATTTTGCGCCGCTTGCGCGCTGGCCAGTTCGATGTCCTCGTGGGCGTGAACCTACTCCGCGAAGGCCTAGACCTCCCCGAGGTCGCCTTAGTCGGCATCCTCGATGCGGACAAAGAAGGCTTCCTTCGCAGTGAAACGAGCCTCATTCAAACCTCCGGCCGGGCGGCTCGCCACGTCGAGGGCAAGGTCCTGCTTTACGCCGACGTCATGACTCGCTCGCTCAGTCGCGCGATGACCATCTGCGCTGACCGTCGCAAACGCCAAGAAGCCTACAATCTGAAACATGGCATCACTCCTAAGGGCACCATGCGTCCGATTGAAGAAAGCCTTGTCGAAGCCGAAGCTGAAGACGCCCTCGCCGTCGCCGAAGGGACGGACGATCGCGACATCGCTTTAGTGCTGGCCGACATGGAAGCGGAGATGCTGGAAGCCGCCGATGAACTTCAATTCGAGCGTGCGGCCGTGCTGCGCGATCAAATTGAATCACTCCGCACCGGCAAGCCCGCCTCCCCTACCCGCAAACGCGGACGGCGCTAATCAGCCGAATCGGCGACCGAGATCGGCATCGGTCCACTCGACATAGGTACGTCGACCCCGCGGGCACGTCCCAGGTTGTGCCGTCCGGAATAAAGACTGCACTAGCTCCATCAGCTCACCCTCAGACATGGCGTCGCCCTTCCGGCGTGCTTTCCCTACAGCCAGCTTCGCAAGCGCGTCGTAGGCTAGGGACGGGCGACCAAAATCACCTTCGCGTCGAGCCATCTCGGCAAGTAAATCGCGCACGAAATCCAGGGCATCCTCCGGTTCGAGCCATGCGGGTAGTGCCGCCATCCGCCAGAAATTGCGCCCATATTCTTCGAAATCAAAACCCGCCGCCGTGAGGAGCGGGAGGCGTTCACGCAGTACCGCGGCGGGCAGCGGTTCGAGCTCTATCGCCAACGGCATCAACAGAGGCTGACTGACCGGTTTCTGCTCGGAGAACTGCTTGAGGATGGATTCGTAGAGCACACGTTGATGCGCGGCACCGATATCGAGAATCGCCAACCCCGTCGGGGTCTCAAAGACGGCACGCTCTTCGCGCAGGCGCGAAAGTAGCCTCCAGCCGAGTCGCACGGCGGGAGCATGCGCAGGCGCCACGGGTACCGGCACCGCCACTCCAGCGGACGCCGGGACGGGGATTGTGGGTGGTACCGGCGCGGCGATACTGACCACGGAAGCGGCTCCCGCGACCAACGGGGCGACCGCAGGTACCGTCTGGGCGGGCAATCCGTCACCACCGTGCGAACGCAGGACGGCGAGCACGGATTCAATCAGGAAATTACGGACGCGGGCTTCATCACGAAAACGCACCTCGCGCTTAGCGGGGTGGACATTCACATCGACCCAAGCCGGATCCATTTCGAGGAAAACAAAGGCGAGCGGATATCGACCCTTAGGGATTAAGGTGTGATAGCTCTCCATCAGCGCAAAGGCCATCGTGCGACTATCCACCGGGCGTCCATTCACTACCGTGACCAAGTCCTGCCGAGTGCCACGACTGACACCAGGCTTCCCGAGGAGCCCACTGAGCTTCATCCCTGGGCGGGCAAAGACTGGCATGAGCGTTACCTCTTCCGCGACCTGCCGACCCCAGATTTCACGGACGCGATCAAGCAAAGGCGCATTACCCGGCGACCGGAAAATCTCGCGGCCATCTTCGCGCAACAGGAACCCAACTTCTGGATGAGCGACTGCATACAACCGGACTAGCCGAACAATGTGCGCTGCCTCCGTCTCATCGGACTTCAGGAACTTGAGTCGCGCTGGGACCGGGTGAAAAAGATTGGCTACCTCAATGCGAGTACCTGGAGCCATGCCGTGTTCGCGGCGATGGACTATTTTACCAGCGTTAACCGAGATTTCCGTGCCAGAGGGCGCCTCCGTTGGGCGGGTTTGCATCGTGAAGCGGGCGACACTCGCGATGGAAGGGAGCGCTTCGCCGCGGAAACCAAAAGTGGCGATGCGGTCGAGGTCGGCCGCAATACGAATCTTACTCGTCGCGTGACGCTCCAGGCTGAGTAGCGCCTCCTCTCCGGTCATACCCTTCCCATCATCATCCACGATCATCAAGGCCTTGCCACCGCGGGAAAAGTCTACGGTCACGCGCCGAGCGCCGGCGTCGAGCGAGTTCTCCAGCAACTCCTTGATCACCGCCGCGGGCCGCTCAACCACTTCGCCGGCGGCGATCTGGTTGGCTACCGTGTCTTCCAGAATGCGAATCGTGGCCATGGCTACTTCTTGATCGGCGGCACCAGCTCAGCCCAGGCCTGCTCATAGGTACGCCCGTCACAGTGGGCGGCAAAGACCTTGTCGACGGGCGCACCCTCGAAGCAGGCCTGATTAAGTTTCACGATAAGCCCGGGGTACTTCTTCTCGGCTTGGGCCAAGAAATAACCAGTCACGCGATATGAGTCCGTAGGCTTATTCTTGGAGGGGTCGATACGGATACCGAACTTCCCTTTCTCCATCAGCTGAAAGCGGACATAGTCCGCCAGCCCTTCCGTCATCCAGCCGGGGGCCTTGCGGTAACCCTGCAGCACATGGGTAAGTTCATGGACAACCAGACCCGCATCATCGGGATGCCCGGCCACCCACGCGGTCGCGACGTTGATCGCCTTACCGTCCCAATAAGCGACCCCCTTCATGTCCCGGAAAATAATCGTGACGGATTTAGGCCGACGTTCGACCGGCACTCCGAGGGCCGCCGCCACCTTGGGCTCCCATTCAACCACCAAGGATTCCGAACGGGCAGCAAATGCCTTCAGCCGATCATCCACCCCCTGGTCGGGCAACTGGACCCGCACCTCCACCGCCGTCGCGGTGGCGACAGTCAGCAGCATGGCGAACATCAGGGGCCTCATTCCCCGAGCCTTGACCGACATCGGCCCTCCTGCAAGTCGAAGGGCGGCCTAACGGTCTTTGTTGCACCCTGCGGCGGTATCTCAACCGTGCAGGCGTGCCGAACCTCCTGGCCCAAGAAAGCTCTCTCTACCTCCGCCAGCACCGGGATAACCCCGTGCACTGGTGGCCTTGGGGTCCGGCAGCCTTTGCCGCGGCCAAAGCCGAGAATAAACCCGTCTTGGTTTCGGTCGGCTATTCATCCTGCCATTGGTGTCATGTGATGGCCCGTGAGTCCTTCGAACAGGCCTGGATTGCGGATCTGATGAATCAGCATTTCATTTGTATCAAAGTTGACCGCGAGGAACGCCCTGAAGTCGACAAGCTGATGATGGACGCGGTCCAGATGATTCAGGGGCACGGCGGATGGCCGCTCAATTGTTTCTGCTTACCGGATGGCCGGCCATTCTTCGGCGGAACTTACTTCCCGCCCGAAGATCGCGGCCACGGGCAAGTCCCCTGGCCGCAGTTGCTCATGCGCGTGGCCGACTTCTACCATCGCAACAAAACTGAGCTCGGCGCCAATGCTGACGCGATTGCCCAGAACCTCACGCACCTCACAAGGGCACCTGATGCCGACGGACTAGCCCCGACGAAAGCCGACCTCATCAGTGCCGTTCGACGTATTTGCGAGCAACATGATGATCAGCACGGCGGCTTCGGCGGTGCCCCCAAGTTCCCCTCGCCCCATACGCTCAGTTTTCTTCTGGGTATGCGGGCTGATCCTGAAGTCCAAGCCGACCGCACCCTCGCCATCCGGATGGATGCCGTCCTCACCATCACGCTCGGTGCCATGGCCCGCGGCGGGCTTTATGACCAAATCGGTGGCGGCTTCCATCGCTACTGCGTGGACCGTGATTGGACCGTGCCGCACTTCGAGAAGATGCTTTACGACAATGCCCAGCTCCTTGGCGTTTACGCTGAAGCCTGGGCCCGCTACCGCGACCCACTGTATGCGGATGTCTGCGCCGAGACGGTCGATTGGATGCTCCGGGAAATGCGCACGGAGAACGGCCTATTCGCGGCCTCGCTCGATGCTGACACCGACCACGAAGAAGGGACGACGTACGTCTGGAAGTCCGCCGAGGTCGCGGAGATCCTAGGGGCAGACGCTTTTGCCTTTGCCCAAGCCTACGGCCTTTCCGACCAAGGCAACTTCGAGGGCGCCAATATTCCCAAGTTGCGCGGCGATCACGCCACGCGCACCCGCTTTGCGGCCGCCCGGGCCAAGCTACTCACTCAACGCAACCGGCGACCCCAACCCGAACGTGATAGTAAAAACCTGCTGGGCTGGAATGCCCTGGTGATCACCGGGTTGGCCAAAGCCAGCTGGATCATGGATCGCAAAGACTGGTATGAGCACGCCGCACAGACTGAAGCGAAACTCTGGACCATCCTGGCCAAGGAAAATCCCGGACTGAATCTCCTGAGTGTCGCCCATGGCGAAAAGGCCAGCCTACCAGCGGGCCTTGCCGATCACGCCTGGATGGCCGAAGCCGAACTAGCCTTAGCGGCTTTCGCGCCTTGGGTAAATCCAGCCGCGGGTACGCTCCATCAACAGCGCGCCTCCCTGATTCTACACGCCGCCAAGGATCGTTTTGCCGACCCTCATGCCGTGGGCTACTTCATTGTGCCGGCGGACCGTGAAGACCTTTCGGTTCGTCAGAAAGATTGGTTTGATAATGCGATTCCCTCCGGCAACGCCTCCCTCCTCCACGGCTTCGGCATCATGCGTTCACTGGATGATGACAGCCTCTGGTCGCGCGAGTTCACTGATCTCGCTTCGGCGTATGGCGGACTTTCGCGCAACGTACCTAGCGGGGTATCCCACGCCCTAGACGGCCTCGTTCGACATGCTTCGGGCTATGCCACCGCCAAAGCCCCGGGGGGCTGGGATGCCTTCCGAGCGGAGCTCCTGGGAGATGCCAATACCGCGCCGCACGCCCTGCCCTATCGGCCCATGTTTATGACCAGCACCCCGGCCGAAGCGGGCTTCACCGTCTGCATTGGACAGACTTGCCTGCCGCGGGTCAGTGGCGCCATTGAAGCCGCCCGTCTGCTCCGCTGAAAGTCACTCCACACTTGCCCGCCCCCAGCGGACAGGGAACATCGGTGAAGGCATGTCATCGGAACCCCACTATGTCTACGGCCAAGGGCAGGACTCCCGTTCCAGTCGGAGCATCCTGCTGGGTCTGGTCATCGTGGATACCGTCGGGTATAAAAATCGCCGCTATCGACTGGCCTGGGGGCGCGTCTGCCTGCTTCTGCCTATTTTCCTCGCCGGGCTCTGGGTAGTCACCGCGGAACTCTACCTATTTAATCAGAAGTATATGAACGGCATCGCGACGACGCGGCGGGCCGACATGTACCTGTACTTCCCGGACACGATTGCCAACTCCGTGGGTAATGTTTTCCGCGGCAAGGAAGCCATCCGCCAGCGCGACTTAGCTCAGATCATCCACGCTGCTGAAGGCTACGGTCGCATCGCCCACCTGCAACGCAAAGGACAATTTTACATCGAGATCGCCAAGGCCGCACTCACCCGCCAGGACTACGCCGAATTCGCTAAATATATCGGCACTGGCTCCAGCCTGCGCCCCACGGACCTGGAGGCCCAACGACTCTCCGCCGACCTCTTCTTCGCCTTCAATCGTCCGCTCGATAGCTACAAGCTGCTCGAAGACTCAATGCTCTTCGCCAAGCAAGACCGCGAACACTTCCGCATTTACCTCCAGCGATGCTTCATGCTGGACCAAGACCAGCGCATCATCACGACGGCAAATAAGTATATGAATGACCCGGAGCTCGCGCCGTTGATCAAGAAGGATCTCCAAATCGCCGCAGCCCAAGCCAACTTTCTGCGAGGCAATTTCAGCGAAGCTTCCCGGCTGGTCAAAACCCACCAACTCACCCTGACCGCCGAAGGCTACCTCCTCAATTGCCAGATACTCTGGGAATCCGGCGAGCGGAACGCCGCGCTGGAGCAGATTAACTTCGCACTCAACGCCAACCCCGCGGGCAAGGAACGCCTGTTGGAAATTAAAGCCTCGTGGCTCAAGGAGATGGGCCAACTCGCCGCCGCCCAAGACAGCCTCGCCCTCCTGACCATCATCGCACCCGACAAGCCCACCCCCCTCATTCAGTCGCTTTACCTGATGCCAGGAGCGGCAAATCGCAGCCGTCGCGAACAACAGATCGAACAGGTTATTAGCCGATTCGGCCATCAAGAGCAGACGATGCTCGACCTCAGCCGCTTCGGGAATGACACCGCCGACACCACCCTAACCCTTCGCCTGCAACGCCTAGCGGAAACCCGGCGCTTTCCCAATCGCGTGCGTTTCACCTTGGTGCACGTCGAGTGCCTACTGAACGCCAATCGACCCCGGGAGACCATCCAACTGGTCGACGAACTCTACAAACGCGCCGAACGCGAACAGTGGGTCGCCGAGACGCGCATCGCCTTTGAAGCCTTGCGCATGATTGCCTATTTCGCCGATGGCCAAGCAGATATCGGGATCATCAACCTACAGAAGTTGATGCAAAACCGTAATGTGCCGCCCCAAGTACTGATTTCCGCTAGCCGGAAGCTCATTACGGCCCGCCGCTACGACGAAGCCAACGAGGTACTCATCCAGGCGCACCTCCAAAACGAAACGAACCAAGCCATCCTGATGCAGATTGTGCGGCTCAAACTGGAGTACGCCCAGATCTCCGCCGACTTGGAAACATACCTTCGCCGCTTGATGCTAAACCGCCGACCGTCCAAGGAAGTCCTGCAAGCATCTTTGCGACGACTCAGTTCCGACACCTTTATTTTCTCTGAAAATCGCGTCAAGTTGCTGAACGACCTCGAAGCACTGATTAACTGACCGTGTCCGATATCGGCCGCTCCGTCACATCGAAATAGGTCGCCGATCCCAACTTAGAGCCATCCGGCATCCAGAGACCGCGACTGCAGCCACGGTTCACAAATTCTTCGCTCTCCGCCGAAGTAAGCACACAGCCCACGGCCGCCAAGCCTTCGGCCTCAATGGCTGAAGTCGCAATCGCGCGCACCGGCCCAATCAAGGAGACGGCCTGGCCCGTCCGCGGGTCTACGATATTGGCGCGTGTGGGATCCGCCATCTTACTCGCCATGGCGAAACGACACAGCTTGATTTCCTCGTGGGCGCCGACGCCAATGCGCCAGCCCACGGAATCTCCCGGAGGATCAAGTGCGAGCGTGACGCTACCGGAGGCCATGAGTAGCGCCCGATGAATTCCCCAGCTGCTTTCGAGCATTTCAGCCATCCGATCGAGGGCGTAACCGCGCACGATGGCACCAAAGTCGACCGAGGAACCAAATTTGACACAGGAGAGTTCGCATCCCTCGAGCTTGAATTCCCCACCTTGATAGGCCGTCCAAATCTGCTGCCAGGCGGCATCGTCCGGATTAAAGGGCCTATCGCCACGGTCTTTCCAGTAGCGGAAAAGGGCCCCCGCGGTGGCATCAAAAGCCCGACTGGTGTCCGCCCGGACATCGCGGGAGAAATTCCAGAGTGCCTGGACGTGCTCCGAGGCGGCCACCAAGGCGCCTTCGGGCATTTGATTAATTGAGGCGACCGGTCCGCTGTCATGGCGGAGGTCCGTCTGGAAATCTAAGTCATCAAGATGCTGGAATAGCGCCTCCGATGCATTCCGAGCGTAGATGGCATCTTCGGCGGCGATGCGAATCCAGAAACGAGAGCCGAATGCCTCGTGAGAGAAATTGTGGATGACTGGGGTGCTTTCCATGGCGGTTATTTCCCGATAAAAACGCTTTCGTAGCCTTTGGCAACCAGCACCCAATAGCGGTCCCCGCCCTCTCGGAGGGTCAATTTAGAGACCGCGTAGCCGGATACGACTGGCTCGCTGTCGTCGGTCACCGGGATCAGCCGCAGGGGAGCTTGAGCGGCCGCGGGAAAGTCCCCGAAGCCAACTTGGTAGCGACGGAGGTAATATGGCAGAGGCCAGTAATTGCCCCCTTCCTTTAATTCTAATGCAATGAAGAAGGTTTTTCCCTTGTAGGCTTCCTTGAATCGAGCCGTGCTCGCTTCGAAAGCCCGCAGGTCGGCCGTCGGCGAATGCGAGGCAAAATCTCCGGCCGCACAGCCAGCCCCGATGAGCAAGCCCACCAACAGGATGCCATCCCGCAGCCAGCCGCCACTAAGCTGGTGTGGGATGATGAGGACCAAGGGTAAAGCCATGACGCCGTAAAGCAACCAAGGCGTCTTGTAAGGCAGCAGGAGATGGAAGCTGAAGATCAAGCCGACAAAAACTAAGGCGAAGTCGAATGACCCGGAGCGGAAGGGGACCAGTCGCTGTGTCAGGTAACGCTGAAGGGCAAACTCCCCCACCCAGAGGGCTGCCCAGATCCAAGGCCAGTAGTTAACCGCCATCAGCGTGTCTTCCGACTGGCCGCTGGCTACGCCCAGCGACCGAGCAAGCTGACCCCACCAAGTCGTCAAGCCATGGAGATCCGTGAAGGCCACGCTTTGAAAGAAAGCCCATGACGCCATCAAGCCGAACAGGAAGGCCAAGAGATGACGATCAACCCAAGCTTTGCGTGCCAGCATCAGCGCCACAAAAAAGAATAAAAGGTAAGCCGCCGCCGTCACCTTACAGGCCAGTGCAAAACCGAAGGACAGGCCAGAAAGCAGACGAAAAAAAACCTTAAGCCTAGGGCACTCCGCGACCTCGGAACGCAACCATAGCACCACACCCCAGGCGAGCCCCGCCACCAGGAGCACCTCTTGCACATAATAAAACCCGAAGGGAGCACCGCCGCCGACGAGGAAGCAGAACGTGGAGGCGGTGACGCGCGGGATCAGACCGACACCGGGTAAGGCCAAGGCCGCCAAGGAAAGCAGCACGAGATAAAAACCGGTGACGTTACGGAGATAGGATTCCGACATATCCGCGAACGCGGTGCCCGACGCCTTGGAGCAGATCAACAGGGACGACGCCAAGGTCGGGCCGTGGAAACGGTCTTCATGGGAACTGTAAAGGACCCCTTCCGATAGATCTTTGGCTAAAGACCACTGCACCGCCTCATCGGCATGCAAAGGCTGCGGATGGACGAGCGAGGCAAAGGATGCCGGCTGCAATCCGAGCAAGGAGAAGCACGCAAAGCCCACGGCGACCAGACCGAGCCACACCCACGGCTTCTTCGTAGTGCCTTCGTTCATAGCTCAGACGCCAAAGTGCTGCTGCAACGCCGTCTTGATTTCAAGTGGCACCAACGCGGCCGACATCGGGCCCTGTCCTTCGCGCCAGGCGTAGACGGTCGTCAGGGCACCCTTGGCGACGGCGCGTTCACCCACCTTGGCCTCGAAGCCCCAGACGATTTTCTTGTCCCCGATCTCCGTCGGCGTAAGCGACACGGCCACGATATCTTCACGGTGAATCGGCGAAAGGAAGTCGCACTCGACGCGCACGCGGGGGAAGCCGGTCAATTTGGCCCCTTCAGCCCGAATAAACGGCAACTTCAATTGGCGAAAGAGAGCCTCTTCCGTGGCCTCGACCCAGAAAAAGATCGTCGAGAAATGCACGATGCCCGCGGCGTCGGTGTCGGAGAAATTAGCGCGGTAATCTGCCGTGAAAGGGGCCATGCGCCTATCCAAGCCGTCCCGCCCAAGGGTGCAACCGTCAAGGCGACGCCTTGCGTCCGCCTTTCTTCAGCCAGGATACCGAGGTCGAGGCACCGCCGGAGGCCGCCACGCAAGCCTGCAGGAAAACCTGCGGCTCCTGCTGGACGGTAAAGAGATAAAGCCGCGGGCCGGCCCCGTGCGGGGCCTTGGCGAAGGCCTCCAGCCACTCCCGCTGCCAACGGGTGTGTCCTTTCTGGACGCCACCGATCTTATGATAGGAACTATCCGAATAGACCATCTTCGGTTCGCCTTTCTTAGTTTCATAGAGCCTAACGCCATCCTGAAAATCAGAGAAGACCACTAGCGCGTCATAGGATTCCGCCAATAGCCGATCCATCCACGCTCCCAGCGAGCCCTTCTCGCAGGCTGTCCGGACCTTGGCCTGCACCGAGCGACCGTTTGGCGTCAACGACTCGAGCGTGGTCTGCGTCGGACCCTCGCGCAGGCGAGGCGCGACGCCTTGAAACCGTCGGCCAAAAACGACCGTGTCGCCCAAGCCGACGACCCGGGCACCGTCAAACCGGAATACGTCTGCGTCCGGAAACTCCTTCCGGATCTCGGCCTCGACACGCGGCAGATACGAGCGCATCGAACCCGAGCAATCCAGGTAGACCGCGACGCGCTTGGCCCGGATGAAGGCGCCCATCACCGGTCGGCCCACGAAGCCAGCGGACTTACCCAGGCCAGCGCCTAGACCGCCGCCCGCACCCCGACCGATACCTCTTCCGAAAACCCCGCCTCGGCCCGTCGCCGCGCCCATGGCGGCCCCGAGCTTCGGCGCAGACATCGGCGGCAGTGCAAGCGTGGCACTGGCAGACTTCGTCGCCAGGCGTGCTTGCGGCATCCTGACCTTCGGATGGCTCACCGGATGAACCACGGTAGCTGCCGACGCACCACTGCGTCCGCCCGCCACCGCATGGGCGACAAACTCCTGCGCACGTTGCTCCGGGCCTGCCTGCCGCCACACAATCCAGCAGGCTGCCATCACCAATACCACGTGTACCGCGATGGAAAAAGCCAATCCGGCGAGGGAGCGCGCACGCGAGCGTGGACGTACAGAGTCACGGGATTCCATCCGACCATTCTAGGACACCTCTCCGAATATCAAACACGCCCAAGCCCAGGCATCACCCATTGGGCAACCCAGTATTAACCGCAGGGAAACCTTTCAGTTCCGGCGATGGCTGGAGTTAGGCCTAGGCCTGACTCAGCGAACCGGCTTGGCTGCGGCCTTGGTCGTGACGCCCTTGATCGCGGCACTGGTATCTCCCGCAGCAGGTGGGGTGGCCGCCGCTGGAGCACCAGCCACTGGAGGCTTAACGCCAGCGAGAGGTGCAGCCTCAAGCGTGCGGAGGCCCGTGATGAGTTTAGCCTGACCGCCAGAAGCCTCAACGCACGCTGCGAGCACGCCACGGGGCTGTTGCTGAATGGATAGCAGATAAAGACGAGGTCCTTTATTGTCCTTCGCCGCGGCGAAAGCCTTCAGCCACTCTTCTTCCCATTTCTTCTCTTCGGGGTTACGCTTGTCACCGCCGTTGTTGCACGAAATCTTACCGGTAGGGTTACCCTTCAGCGGCTTATCCAAAGTGAAACTCACGTTCGGCTTAATTTCCGTGATGGTCGTATTGAGCGGAATCCCTGAACCCACGGCCAACATGCCCACGGCCAATCCAGTGGTGTCTTTAGTCATCACGACCGGCTGGCCTGCGGAGCCGCCCGTAGGAATAATCGTGGCGGACTTGAAACCGCCAGAGCCCGCATCATTACGGTCCGTAAAAACAACGGGTGGGTCCGGGCGCATCCCCTTGTCGGGCTTGTAACCCTTGGTGCGAACCTGACGGACGCCGTCCTGAAAGTCAGAGAAAATAATCAAGGCGTCGTAAGCACGCTCATCTTTGAGGACGTCAATCCAAGCCCCGGCGGAACCGACTTTAAAGTTCTGCCCGTATTTCTTGAGGATATTGCGGCCCGCGCTGGTGAGCTTGGCCGGGTTAGTATCTGTCTCAACGATTTCACCCTTAGCGGTCTTTTTCTTACCGCCACCCTGAGGTCGATTCAGAAACGGGGTACCCTTGAATTTATCGCCGCCGACAACCTCGGTATCATGGATGTCGATGAACACCCCATTGCCAAGGAAGACGTCCGCATCAGGGAATTTATCGCGGATCTCGGCCTCAACCTTGTCGAGATAGGGCAGCATCGACGCGGAAGCGTCGAAATAAACCGCTAACCGTTGGGCAAAGATGTTCGCCCCAAGGACGGGCTTCGCGACGAAGTTTTTCCCGCCGCCGGAACCCATCCCCTTGCCAGCACCGATGCCGCCGCCGGCACCGCCGCCGAAGCCCTTGGAAGCACCGCCAGCCATCGCACCCGCAACCATGGAAGAGGCAGATGCAGAATTGGGAATGTCCGGTAAAGCGATTGATGCCGAAGCGCTCTTGGAAGTAATGCGGGTCGTCGTCTTGGCCAGCGACTTAACGTTCTTGGGCTGAATCTTGTGCTGCGTACTCTTCACGCGCTCGCCCCCGGAACCGCCGCCGGCACCGGTCGCAAAAGTGTTAGGATCCTTCTTGGCATTGTCCGTAACCGTCGAGACGACAAAAGCTGCCGCAATAAAGATAAGCACCGCGTGAATAGCGAGCGACACCGTAAGACCCCCGCCACCGATACGCTTCCAAAATGGGAGCTTCATGCGCTTGGAACCAAGCGAGGCTGATTCAACCTGTTGAGGGGCTGACTGTGCAGTCTCTCCAGGAGGGTTCGCAGGAAGTTCTTCGCTCATCGCTTAGGGGGTTCTGACATCTTTGACTCCCCCCTCCCCGCTTCAACCCTTTTTGACCCAAGGAATCGGCAAACTAGCCGTGCAGAACTGGCCTAAAAAATGGCTTGCGACCCGGGTGTGTCCCCTTTCTCCTTCACTTCCCACTTATTGCAGGGTGGAGCAGCCCGGTTAGCTCGTCAGGCTCATAACCTGAAGGTCGTAGGTTCAAATCCTACCCCTGCACCCAATTTTAAATCGTTGATTGATAGTGGTTTAATCAACAAAACCTGAAAAGCCGTCGGATTAGTGTTGAAGGAGTCCGATTTAATTGCACGGTATCAGGTATTAACTTTGTCCTACGGGACAATGGGGTAAGTAAGATAAAGCAGTAAAAAACAGGCGGCTTGCATAGGGGTATGCAAGCCGCCTCCTTTTTAGGGGGTCACGAATCTGACCAAAACAAAGAAGCCCGATCCACTTGGACCGGGCTTCTTGCTTTGCTGAAGGGCTGATTAGCCCCCGGTCATCTTCGTGATGAGCGCGATGAGCGGCAGGAACATCGCGAGAACGATCGTGCCGACCACCACGGCGAGGAACACGATGAGGATAGGCTCGATGATCGAAGTGAGCGCGGTCACGGCGTTATCAACGTCTTCGTCATAGATGTCCGCAACGCGGTTAAGCATCTCGGGCAGCTGACCCGTTTCTTCGCCGACCTGAATCATCGAGGTGACCATCTGCGGGAATAACTTCGATTGCTCGAGTGGCACAGAAAGCGCTTCGCCATCGCGAACTCGGTCATGCACTTTCTCCAACGCTTTCGCGATGACGGCGTTATCGAGGGTGTCGCGGGTGATCGTGATCGCCTGGAGAATCGGCACCCCGGAAGCCATCAAGGTACCGAAGGTACGCGCGAAGCGGGAGACGGTGACGACCGTTACGAAAGCACCGACCTTCGGTACTTTTAAGATGATCTTATCAAAGACTTCCTTGCCCTTCTCGCTCGACAGAACCTGCTTCAATCCGACGACGATCCCAACGATGATGACTGGCGTAGCCCACCAGTAAACCGTGAGGGCCTTGGAGATGCCCACAACGAACTGGGTTAACGGCGGCATCTGGGTCTTCTGGCCATCCAGTAACTTCTGGAAAGACGGGACAACCTTCACCATCAGGATGTAGACGATAACGATGGCGACCGACATGACGACGCCAGGATACACCATGGCCGACTTGACCTTCTTCTGGATGCGAGCGGCCTTTTCCCGGAATTTGGCCAGACGATCGAGAACCTTATCAAGCACGCCGCCCGCCTCGCCGGCACGGACCATGTTGACAAAGAGACGGTCGAAGACCTTCGGATGGGCCTGCAGAGCCTCGGAGAGGTTATTGCCCTGCGAGACGCTATCAGCGACATTGGCGAGGACGCGGGCGAAGGCTGGATTGCGTTCCTGCTTGGTGATTAGTTCCAGCGCCCGCAACAACGGCAAACCTGCGATAATCAGCGTCGCGAGCTGACGCGTCATCAGGGTGACGTCATCGGAGGAAACCTTGGCGCCGAACAATCCCGACCTCGGGGCGGAAGCCGGGGCAGAGGCCGCGGAGGATGCGGACTTGGGGGCACCGGCATTGGCATTCAATGTCGTGACCATCAAGCCGCGCGCCATGAGCTTGGAGCGCGCCTGCTCATCATTGGCGGCATCGACAGTTCCGGAGGTCTGGTTGCCGCCTTTGTCGATAGCGGTGTACTTGTAGTCGGGCATAGGGGTGGCTGGGTAAGGGGTTAGGTGTACTTAAGGACTTCCTCGATAGTAGTCAGTCCGTCAAAGATGCAACGCAGACCATCCTCGCGGAGCGGACGCATGCCGGATTCGATGGCCTTCTGCTTGAGCACCAAGGTCGGCGCCTTCTGCGTGATAAGGGTGCGGATATTGTCGTTAATAGACATCAGCTCAAAGAGGCCTTGGCGTCCGCGGTACCCGGCACGATTGCACTCTGCACACCCCTTTCCGAAGTAGAACTTCTTGTTGGAGATCTCCAAGGCGTCCACATCGAGCATGTTGATGACGTCCTTATCCGGCTCGTAGGCGGTGCGGCAGGACTTACAAATGCGGCGGAGCAGACGTTGGGCGAGGATCCCTTCGAGCGAAGCGGAGATCAGGAAGGGCTCGAGTCCCATATCAATCAGACGGGTCACGGCACCCGGGGCGTCGTTGGTGTGAAGCGTCGAGAGCACGACGTGGCCAGTCAGCGAGGCCTGCACGGCAATCTGGGCGGTCTCAAGGTCACGGATTTCACCAACCATGATTGTGTCAGGGTCTTGGCGAAGGAACGAACGGAGCGCGGCCGCAAAGGTGAGCCCGACCTGATGGTTAATCGGAACCTGCATGATGCCTTCAACTTCGTATTCGACCGGGTCTTCGGCCGTGAGGATTTTCATGTCCTCGGTATTCACTTCACGGAGCGCGGAATAAAGCGTGGTCGTCTTACCGGAACCCGTCGGGCCGGTGACAATGAAGATTCCGTTCGGCCGGCTGACCATCGCCCGGATGCCTTCCTTGATGTCATCCTGCATCGACAGTGCGTCGAGGCTCAGGTTGACGACGGTCTTGTCCAAGATACGGAGCACGACGGACTCGCCAAACTGGGTCGGCAGCGTCGAGACGCGTAAATCGATAGCGCGTCCACTGATGGTGGTCTTGATACGACCATCCTGGGGTACGCGCCGTTCGGCGATATTCAGCGAAGAGAGCACCTTGACGCGGGCGATGACCGCCGACGCGAGATTCTTGGGTGGCGGCGCCATTTCATACAAAGAGCCGTCGATGCGCAGGCGGATACGGAACTCATGCTCGAACGGCTCGAAGTGAATATCGGAAGCCTTGGCTTTGACCCCTTCTTGCAGCACGAGGTCGACGAAGCGAATAATCGGAGCCTGGCTGGCCTGATTGACGACGTCCTCATCCGTAACCGGGACGCCGCCTTCAACTTGATCGAATTCACCCAACAGATCTTCCATCGAGGAAGAGGAAGGCTCCCCGTAAACACGAATAACCGCGGACTCCACCAACGCCGGATCGGCGACAGCCAACTCGATGTCACGCTGGAGAATAAAGGTCAGCTCATTGACGGCCGCCGAGTTGAACGGGTCCTTGGCGAGCAGCGTGAGCTTTCCCGCCTCATCCGAAACCGGAATCACGACGTATTTGTGCGCCTGCGCCGGCTTGAGGAGCTTGATTAAATCATCCCCGAGTTCATGCGGCACGGCGGCATAAAACTGTACATGCAAGTGATCCGCGACCGCCTGGAGAATGGTCGGACGGTCGGCCAGGCCGGCGTCGATCATCGACTCGGAGAAGGATTTGCCCGTCAGGCCGTGCGACTCCCAGATTTCTTCGGCCTGGGGAGGCGAGACGAGTCCCGCCTCAAGGGCGATATCGCGGATCAGGTCGCTGTGGTCGTCAAACATGGGAATAGAATAAGGGGTGGGAAAGTTTAGCGAGCAGCGGGCGCAGCTTTAATGCGGTCACGCATCGCTTCGGGATTCTGACAGTAGTTAAAGATTTCGTCCTCCGAAACGAGGCCTTGATGGCAGAGCGAGAGCAGGTCGCTGTCCAAGGTGCGCATCCCGCGCACGCCGCCGGTTTCGATATCCGTCAACAGTTGGTAGGTCTTGCCTTCGCGAATTTTTGCGGCCACGCCATCCGTCCGCAGCATGATCTCAAAGGCGGCGACCCGCTTGTCTTCCTTGGTGTGCAACAGGCACTGCGAAATCACGGCGGTCAGCGAGGTCGAAAGCTGCGCCCGAATCTGTTCGCGCGCGTTGGCGGGGAAAGCATCGATGATGCGATCGATGGTGCGGGCGGCGCCGGAGGTATGCAGGGTGGCGAGCACAAGGTGGCCCGTCTCGGCGGCGGTGACCGCGGCTTCGATCGTCTCAAGGTCGCGCATTTCCCCGATTAAGATGACATCTGGATCCTGACGAAGCGCGGCCCGAACACCCTCAGCAAACGACGGCAAATCGACCCCAACCTCGCGTTGGGTGACCATGCAGCTCTTGTGCTCGTGCGTATACTCGATCGGGTCTTCGATGGTGATGATGTGGCCCTGCTCGTTCTCGTTGATCCAGTTGATCATCGAAGCGAGGGTGGTGGATTTCCCGGAGCCGGTCGGCCCAGTGACCAGCACCAAACCGCGAGCTCGCCGCAGCAAATCTTTGATGACGGAGGGGAGTCGCAGCTGCTCGAGCGTGAACATTGCCGAAGGCAGGAGACGCAGAACCATGCCGTAGGCTCCGTGGCCGCGGAAGGCATTCACGCGCAAGCGGCATTTATCACGAAAGGAAAAAGCGAAATCGCACCCGCCGTCCTTCTCGAGACGCGGGAGCTGAGCAACGGGCACCACCGATCTGACCAGACGCTCGACTTCGGCTTCGGTCAGCGCGGGACCATCCACAGAGACGACGATGCCATTGACCCGCAGACAGGGAGAGCGGCCCACATGAATATGCAGATCGGAAGCACCGTTCTCGGTCATCGCCTCCAGCAACTGATTCATCTCGTAGGCCATCGATATTAGATAATGTCGTCAGCCACGGTGGCACCCATGACCTCCTCGATGGTGGTCATGCCCGAGGCCACCTTGCGCTGGCCGTCTTCGCGCATCGTGCGCATGCCGGCTTCGCGCGCCTTGCGTCGTAGGTCGACGAGATTTGCGCCGCTGTAAATCATCTCCTGGATTTCCTCGGTGATGACGAACATCTCAAAGACACCACGGCGTCCCTTGTAGCCACGCTCGCCGCACTTGACGCAACCGGCACCTTTCATGGGGGTCGCTCCGGCCATGTCCTGCTCGGACATGCCGATGGAATAGAGTTCCTTCGCATTGGGCTTGTAGGGCTGCGCACAGGACTGGCAAATGCGGCGGACGAGTCGTTGGGCCAACGCCCCGCGGAGCGCGGCGGAAACGAGGAACGGCTTAACCCCGATATCAACGAGTCGGGTGACCGCACTGACGGAATCGTTGGTGTGCAGCGTGGAGAAAACCATGTGGCCGGTGAGCGCCGCATTGATGGCGATTTCCGCGGTCTCAAGATCTCGAATTTCCCCAATCATCACGATGTTGGGCGCCTGACGAAGCATTGCGCGAAGGGCGGCGGCGAAGGTCATACCGACATCGCGCTTCACCTGCACCTGATTGATGCCGGCCATCTGGTATTCGACCGGGTCTTCGACCGTGATGATTTTTCGGTCCGGCTTATTGATGTAGTTAAGCGCGGAATACAGGGTGGTGGACTTGCCCGAACCCGTCGGGCCGGTGACCAGGAAAACCCCGTCTGAACCCGAAATCAGCCCTTGGAACTTAGCTTGGTCGTCAGCGAAGAAGCCCAACTCCGGCAGGCCGAGCTTAAGGCCCTCCTTGTCGAGAATTCGCATGACGATGGATTCGCCATAAACCGTGGGCAGCACGGAGACGCGCAAGTCAATGTCGCGGCCGCCCGTGCGGGCTTGAATACGGCCGTCCTGCGGGATGCGTTTCTCGGCGAGCGAAACTTCCGCCATCAACTTGAGGCGGGAAATCACGGAAGCCTGCAGGCGCTTAGGTGGGCCCTTCATTTCCTGCAAGACGCCGTCGATACGGAAGCGCACGCGGAAGCGTTTCTCTAGGGGCTCGAGGTGAATATCGGAAGCCTTGCGGCGAATGGCGTCAACGATGAGCGAGTTGACATAGCGGATGATGGGAGCGTCGTCCTCCTTGACGTCGCCACCCTGCGGGAGCTCTACCGATAAACCGCCCTCTTCGGACTTACCTAAAATATCATCGTAGGACACGCTCATCTGGCCGCCGTTATAGCAGCGAGAGATTGCCGCCTTAAGCTCCTCGGGCGGGGCCAGCTTCGGATTCAGGGCCACCTTCAGCATCCGGGAAATCGAGTCGATCGTCTCAGTGTCGAGGGGGTCGGAAATAGCGACGACCAGTTCGACGCCGTCCATCTGCAGCGGCAGGATATTATGACGCTCGGCTTGGTCGCGACTAATCAGTTTGAGCACATCCTCGGCCGGGGCGATCTGTGAAAGATCCACCAGCTCCATATCGAATTCCTTGCTGAGCGCCTCAGTGATTTTAGCCCACGCCACCTTGCCGGTCTCCACCAGCTTAGCCAAAGCCAAGGTGTCAGGGTTCTGCCCTTCCGGAATGGCGCCAAGGTCAGCCCTGGCCTGCGTCACGTCGGCAGGGGACACGAGCCCCTTGTCCTGAATGAATTGAATGACGTAGTCGTCGGCGGTCGTCACAGTAGGGAAGTCCGGAGCGGAAGATGGGGGTAGAAATGCAGGGCCTCTTGGAGAGGAACGGCGGGGTAAAATAACCTAAATCAGGGAACCTTACCCGCAACCGCAAATTAAGCGAAAACCTACCGATTTCATCGACCGCGCAACTGGGTTACCAATCGCCCGACCTGCTGCCGAAGAAAAGAAAGCTCTCCATCGTTCCAAATCACAAAGTCTGAGCCCTTAACCTTCTGCTCAATAGGTATTTGTGAATTAATCCTCGCGGTAATTTGCACCTCCGAAAGACCACGAAGGCGTAACCGCTCCCGTCGAATGGCGTCAGAACTTGCCACGCAAACGACAGTCGAAAACTCAGCGCCTAAATTCTTCTCAAAAAGCAACGGGATCTCAACGACCGTATCGCCATTGTGCTGGGCAATGAGGTTTTGGCGCTGCCGGGCCACCTCAGGGTGAGTCAGCCCCTCCAGAAACGCGAGCTCAGCAGGCTCAGCGAAAACCTTGGCGGCTATCCAAGCGCGATTAGGCAGGCCGACTGAATCAAGACAGTCGCGACCCCAGTGAGCCTGAAGCTGGGCGACGCAGGCCGGGGACTCGAGGACCTGCCTCGCAAGTTTATCGGCATCAATAACCTGAAAGCCCAACTCGGCAAAGAAAGCGGCCGCTGCGGACTTTCCGCAGCCTATCCCGCCAGTGAGTCCGATGACCATGCCGTGAGCCTAGTTAGCTAGGCCGACGAGGCAAACCTCAAGCGGGGCTAGGAGCCGACTGCATCCCCGAGTCGGGTTCAGCCCGAGTCGGGACAGGGGAAGTCGTGGCGGCGGGGGCGACCACCTCAGGCGCCGCGACGATAGGCGTCTGGATAGCTCCAGTCTTAAGAATTTCCATGACATGCACGCCATCCAGGGTCTCGAACTCCAAGAGGGCTTCGGCGATCTTGCGATGGGCATCGGCGTTGTCAGCGATGAGTTTCTCGGCGCGGGCATACTGCTCCTTCACGATGGAGGAAATGGCCTCGTCAATCCGGCGGGCGGTCTCGTCACTGTGATTCTGGGTGCGCGAAATTTCGCGGCCGAGGAAAACCGTGTCGGAGTTTTCGCCGAAGGCGATGGGTCCGAGGTCGCTCATCCCCCAGTCGCACACCATCTGACGAGCGAAACGGGTAGCCTGCTTGATGTCGCTCGAAGCACCGTTGGAAATTTCTCCGGAGACGACTTTCTCGCCGACCCGACCAGCCATGGCCATGCAGATGTAGTCGAGTAGTCGCTTGCGGGTGTAACCCAAGATTTCCTTGGTGGGCATGAGCATCGCCATCCCGAGAGCGCGGCCACGAGGGATGATGGTGACCTTATGCAAAGGCAAAGCGCCATCATCAATCAGGGCCTGCACGACGGCGTGGCCAGCTTCATGGTAAGCAGTGTTCTTAAGGTCAGAATCATCCATGACCTTCTTGCGCTCGCGGCCATAGGCGATTTTGTCGCGAGCCTCTTCGATGTCCGACATCTCGACTTTTTCGCGATTACGGCGACCCGCATGCAGCGCCCCTTCATTCAAAAGATTCGCGAGGTCCGCGCCGGACATGCCGGTCGTGATACGCGCGACTCGTTGTAAATCCACTGAGGGGGCCAACTGGAACCGCTTGGCGTGGACGGCAAGAACCGCTTCGCGTCCGCGCAAGTCAGGAAGGTCGACAAACACCTGGCGATCGAAGCGACCCGGCCGCAACAGGGCGGCATCCAGCACGTCGGCGCGATTGGTCGCCCCGATCACGATCACGCCAGCCTGGCCATCAAAGCCATCCATCTCAACCAGCAAGGAGTTCAACGTCTGCTCACGCTCATCATTACCACCGCCGACGCCGGCACCGCGCTGGCGGCCAACCGCATCGATCTCGTCGATAAAGATAATGCAAGGTGCCATTTTGCGGGCCTGCTCAAAGGTGTCGCGTACGCGGGCGGCGCCGACTCCCACAAACATCTCGACGAAATCCGAGCCGCTGATGCTCAGGAACGGCACCCCTGCTTCGCCGGCGACCGCGCGGGCGAGCAACGTCTTGCCAGTACCAGGAGGCCCGACCATGAGCACGCCCTTCGGGATGCTGGCGCCGATGCGCGTAAAACGCTTCGGATCCTTCAGGAAGTCGACAATCTCCTTCACCTCTTCCTTCGCCTCATCACAGCCAGCGACGTCCTTAAAAGTGGTGGCTTCCTTTTCGTTGGCATTGAGACGCGCCCGGGACTTGGCGAACTGCATCGCACCCCGGTTCGCATTCTTCAGAAAGCGGTACATCATGAACAACACGATGCCGGAGACGAGCAACGTCGGCAGCGTGCTGTAAAGGAACATGGACCAGCCGGTCTGTTCAGCGACGTCCTTAAAAGAATCCGTCGGAATCCGGGCACGCAAGAGGTCGCGATCCGCCGGAGTAAGGGAGCCTTCAGCGGTAAACTTGTTGTTATCCCCGGGCTTGGCCCCCGCAACCTTGAGCTCCCCTGACAGATGCACCCAGCCCTCACCTGCACTGCGGTCACCGCGCAATGTGAGGCTTTGAATCTTATCCTCCTTGGCAGCGGCGAGGACTTGAGAGGCCGTCAGCTTCTGGGGAGCACCGACCGTGGCGGCGTTCGGGATATTAAAAAGAGCGATGATGGCGGCCATGAGCAGCAACCAGACCAACACGGGCTTGGCGTTCATGCGCGGCCCGTTGCGATTATCCTGATTATCGTTTTGGCTCATGGGCAGAGGTTTTAACCTAAGCAGGGGCCAAGCCAAGTCAACCGGAGAGCCCCCTTAGTCGGCCCTGCCAGACGCGCGGATTCTGCTGGCGGCAATCCGGGCACCCAGAGAATCTGCCCATCGGCCATGACCACCGGCAACGCTTCCCGCTGGGCTACAGGGATTTTGCGATTAATCAGATGGTCGGATAGCTTGGCCGATCCGGACGACCCGAGAGGCTGATAGCGGTCGCCCTCCCTTCGGCCCCGCCAGACAAGCGGCCCAAGTGAAGCGACAAGATAGACCTCCCGAGTGGGCGAAATGTCCCCCCGAGACAGACTTGCCCACAGCGCCTCATCGACATCCGCGAACTCCGCTAGCAGTCCGCACTCTTCATCCGGCACACCCAACCGTAGCGGACGTTCAGTTTGTCCTAATACAGGAGAATCCTTCAAGACCGAGAGATAACCGGCCTGCACGCGCACGAGCAAACCCCGCACGGCCGACTGGGCGTCTTGACCGGCACCCATGGCGGCCGTCAGCGACGCAAGGGAAGGTCCGCTCGGATCCGCAACGCCTTGCGCATAAAGGAACCCGCGAAGGCATTCTTGGATTAAGGCTACTGGGCGGCCGCGGAGCTGAGCCACGGGCATAGCGCCATCGACCATGACACAGCCGAGTTCCTGCGCCCACTGCGATAGCGCCCATTGAGTTTCGCCAATGATACGGGCAGAACGGGCAAAGCCGTCCTGATAACCTACCCCGAGCGCTTGCTCTCCGCCTTGGGCCAGCCAGGTGCGGATACGATTGCGGGCCGCGATGGGCAAAATGTTCGTTGCATCCTCGCGCCAAGGGAGGCCGGCGGCATGGAGGGCGGAGAGTAAGTCGGCCTTCGTGAGGCCTGCGGCGATGAGCGGTCGCCAGCGGCAATGGCCGTCGCGAAACTCCTGCAAGGCCCGCGGTGCAGCCAGCCCGGCCAGCCCCGCACCGCGAGCGAGGCGCAGCAGTGCATTCTCGACGACATCATCGAGATGGTGAGCAGTACAAAGAATTTCAAAGCCGGTAGCCATTCGCTGTTCGGCGAAGAAAGTATCGCGGGCGGAGCGCAGGTCTGCCTCCGAAGCAGCCCCCGCCCCTTCGCGTAAGCCCAGCACGCAAGGCACGCCGAGGGCGGCGCAGAGCGCGTCCACGAAACAAGCGTCTCCCGCAGAGGCTTCGCCTCGGACCTGGTGATCGAGATGGAGAACACGAAGGCGCGGCCGCAATGATTCATCGGCCCACAATGCACACAGTAGGTAGACTGAATCCGCACCACCCGAGACCGCGATCGCGATCGGCCCAGCTACCGACGGCATCGATGGCAGTCGCGGAAGCCGTAACGCGGCCACCCGCAAGGCATCAGAGTTAGGCAAGCTCATCGGTACGCAGTCAGACTACGCGACACTGAAGCCCTGCCAATCCAAAGCGGACGTCAGAACGACAGCGTTTCCTTGCCGTACCAGCGACGGAGCGCCTCGGGCACGAGCACGGTGCCGTCGGCTTGGAGGTTGTTCTCCAAGATGGCGGCGAGGACGCGTGGCAGGCCGAGACCAGAACCGTTGAGGGTATGGACGAACTCGGGCTTCCCATCCTTCGGGCGGAACCGTATCCCCGCACGACGGGCCTGGAAGTCGGTGAAGTTAGAGCAGCTCGAGACTTCAAGCCAGCGCTTCTGGCCGCCGGCCCAAACTTCGAGGTCGTACTGCTTGCTGTGGGAGAAGCCGATATCGCCGGCACAAATAAGCAGCACGCGATAAGGCAGATTTAACTTCTGAAGGAGACGCTCGGCGTCGCCACGCAAAAGCTCTAGCTCTTCAAAGGACTTTTCGGGGTGGACCCATTTCACGAGCTCCACCTTGTCGAACTGGTGCAGGCGATTCAGGCCGCGCACATGGGCGCCCCAGCTGCCAGCTTCGCGACGGAAGCACGGCGTATAGCCTGCACGCTTCACGGGCAAGGAAACCTCCTCGAGAATCTCGTCGCGGAAGAAATTTGTGACGGGCACTTCCGCCGTCGGGATCATGTAGAAATCATCCGTCTGGGCGTGGTACATCTGCCCTTCCTTATCGGGCAACTGACCGGTAGCGGTAGCGGAAGCGGCGTTGACGAGCAACGGGGCGTGGACCTCCGTGTAGCCATTGGCGCCAGCCTCCTCCAGGAAGTACTGAATCAGCGCGCGGACGAGGCGGGCCATGTCGCCGACGTAGAAAGGGAAGCCCGCACCGGTGACCTTCACGCCACGTTCGAAGTCAATGGCCTTACTGAACCAGGCGATATCCCAATGCGGCTTGGCGGCTGCAGAGATGAGCTTTCCATGATCGCCCCACTCGAGCACGACCTTATTGTCAGCTTCAGTGCGACCTTCGGGCACGGAATCGTGCGGGATATTGGGGACCGAAAGAGCGACCGCCTTCATCTGCTCTTCGACTTCGGAAACCTTTTTTTCGAGCTCCTTCACCTTGGCGGATGCCGCCTTCATCTCGGCGACCTTAGCCTGAAACTCCGGTGAGCCCTTGGGCATCGCCGCCATCTCCTTATTGGCGGCGTTCTGCGCCGAGCGGGCGACCTCGAACTCGGCCACCGCATGGCGGCGGGCTTCGTCGGCGGCCAAGACGGCATCGAGATCGACCTGGAACTTCTTCCGGGCGATGCCCTTGCGGACGAGGTCGATATTTTCACGAAGGAACTTAGGATCCAGCATGGGCCGACTTTGCCCAATCCCCCCGCCGGAGGGCAACGGGGAATTATCGCGCACCCTTGGTGCGCGGGCTTTCGGGAAAGAAATGCATTGAGCCAAGGGCTGAAAACCTTTGCTTCCAGAGACATCACCATGACTGAAGCCAAAAAAGACACCCCTGCTCCCGCCCCCGACGCTTGGACCAAGTGGGTCGCCCTCTCCACCACCCTCCTCGCCGTGTGCGCCGCCTTCGCGACCCTTAAGGGCGGAAGCTTCTCAACAAAGACCCAACTAGCCACGGTCAGTGCTTCGAACAAGTGGGCCTATTACCAGGCCAAGAGCCTGAAAGAGACCGCCCGAGACACCGAGAGCACCATCATCAAGGTGATCGAAGCCGGCACGCCCGCCCCTGAAGCCAAAGCCATCGCCCGCAAGGCCATCGATAAGGCCGACGAAGAAATCAAGCGCTACAAGGGCGAGAAGGCCGAAATCATGAAGGACGCCGTCTACCTCGACGCCGAAGCCGCCTATAGCCAGGCACGCGGCGGCAACTTCGGCCTCGCGATCATGTTCCTGCAAATCGCCATCATGCTCTCAGCCATCGCAGCCTTAATGAAGAAGCAGTCTTTCTGGATTGTTGGCCTCTGTGCAGGGGCCATCGGCGTCGGCTTCCTCACCTACGCTTGGCCGCTCTACGAGAAGTTCAACCCTCCGCCCGTCGCGCCCGTCCATGCGGAGGCCCCTAAGGCCGCGAAGTAAGCCTTCGCGATACTCGTAAAAAGATAAGCCCCGCAGCGCGAACTGCGGGGCTTATTTTTGGTGCTATGCCTCGGGTCAGACTCGGCTTGCCTCAGGGGCAAAGACTTCGTCAGAACTGAAGAAACGGCGAACCTCAGCCTCCGCCGCAGCGGGACTATCAGAGGCGTGGCAAACATTGCGCATCATCTCGGTGCCGAAATCGCCCCGGATGGTGCCCTTAGGGGCCACTTTAGAATTGGTCGGTCCGAGTAACTCACGGACGCGGGAAATGACATTGTCGCCAACGAGAACGGCAACGATCACCGGGCGGGAGGACATGAAGGCCTCGATTTCCGGGTAGAACGGCTTGTCAGCGACGTGCGCGTAATGCTCACGGAGCTGGGCAGACGTCAGGCGGGCCATCTTGCTTGCCATGATCTCGAATCCAGCGGACTCGAAGCGAGCCAAGACGGTGCCGCAGAGGCGACGCTCCATGCAATCGGGCTTAAGGATGATAAGAGTCTTTTCCATAGGTGACCCCTTCGGACTGAAGGGTCGTTCAGTATTCGCTTTGCACTAGCCATTGACAAGCCCGAACCCCCAAGCCGTCGAAAACGACAGGTTTTAGGGCTTAAAAAGCAGACAAACCGCCTGGACGGCCAGCGCCTTGCCTTGGCCGATGGCATCCATGCCCTCGTTGGTGGTGGCCTTCACTCCCACCTGAGCGGGGTCGATCCCGATGATTTCGGCCACCCGAGCCCGGATAGCGGGCACGTGAGCGAGCACTTTGGGGCGTTCCGCAATCAACACAATGTCCACATTACCGACCCACCAGCCCAGGGCTTTGGCCTCGGCGACGGCCTTCTTTAAAATCATGGCGGAATCTAGGCCCTTTAGGGCGTCGTCGGTATTAGGGAAATAATGGCCGATATCGCGCAGGCCAGCCCCGCCAAGAATAGCGTCGGCCACCGCATGCAGGAGGACATCCGCATCGGAATGACCGACCGGGCCCACCTCCGAAGGGATCAAGACGCCGCCTAAGATACACGCACGCCCAGCCGCCAAAGGATGAATATCGTAGCCGAGGCCGACGCGGAAAGGTGGGACGGGCTGAGGCATGACATGGTATTAGGCGATAAAGCGTCGAAAGGGAAGCCCATGCACAAAACCCTTGAAACGCCCTCCCCAAGGGGGCATTTTGGGTGCCAGTCAGTCTTCAGGCGCGGTAGCCAAGTGGTAAGGCCGGGCTCTGCAAAAGCCCCATGCGTCGGTTCAATTCCGACCCGCGCCTCCAGTTTAAACAAGAAGGGCGTCCCAAACCGGGACGCCCTTCTTCTTTACTGACCCCGCCGCTCAGCGGACCGTCTTGCTGAGATTGGCCACACCGTTGACCTTGGAGTTCACGCGCAGACGCAGGCCATTAAGACGGATGAAGCCCGTGGCGTCGTCCTGATTGTAAGCCTTGGTCGGATCGGCCTCCATCGTGGCGATGTGCGGGTTGTAGAGCGAACGCGGGCTCTTGCGGCCGGCGACGTACACACTGCCCTTGTAGAGCTTCACGCGGACGGTGCCGGAGACATTTCGCTGCGACTCGGTGATCAAGGCCTGGAGGGCGAGCCGCTCCGGCGCATACCAGAAACCGTTATAGACGAGGGTGGCGTAGCGCGGGACGAGCGAATCGCGCAGATGCATGACCTCACGGTCCATGGTCAGGGACTCAATCTGGCGGTGGGCGAAGTGCAGGATGGTGCCGCCCGGGGTCTCATAGACACCACGGCTCTTCATGCCGACGAAGCGATTCTCAACCATGTCGACGCGGCCGACGCCGTGACGGCCGCCAAGCTTATTGAGGGTGCGCATGACGCCGAGAGGGTCGAGTTTCTTGCCATTGACGGAGATGCAATCGCCCTGACGGAACTCGAGCTCAACGTACTCTGGCTTATCGGGGGCATCTTCGGGGGCGACGGAGAGTTTGAACATCGCCTTGTTGGAGGGATGGAAAGCATCCATCCAGGGATCCTCGAGGATACCGGCCTCGTAGGAGATGTGCAGGAGATTGCGGTCGGACGAGTATGGCTTCTTAGCACTGGCTTCGACCGGGATCTTATTGTCGGCGCAATACGCAATCATCTCAGCGCGACCGGGAAAATCCTTGCGGAAGGCTTCGTTGCGCCAAGGGGCGATAATCTCGAGATCCGGAGCGAGCGCGGCACAGGTCAGCTCAAAGCGGACCTGGTCATTGCCCTTGCCCGTGGCGCCGTGGGCGATGGCCGTGGCGCCTTCCTTGCGGGCGATTTCCACCATGCGCTTGGCGATGAGCGGACGAGCAATGGAGGTGCCGAGGTAATACTGGCCTTCATAGATGGCACTCGCCTGCATCATCGGGAAGATGAAATCGCGGGAGAACTCGGCCTGAAGGTCGTCGACGTAGAGTTTGGAGGCCCCGGTCTTCATCGCCTTCTGCTTCAGGCCCTTGAGTTCGTCTTCCTGGCCAATATCGGCGCAGAACGCGATCATCTCGGCGTTATGCTTTTCCTTGATCCAGGAAAGGAGGACGGAGGTATCGAGGCCACCGGAGTAGGCCAGGACGATTTTCTTCTGCTTGCTCATGTGTGTATGGGAAAATTAACCGCGATGGGCGGCGAGGTGGGCGAGGATGGCCTTCTGCACATGGAGCCGATTCTCCGCTTGGTCGAAGATGATGCTCTGCTTGCTCTCAAGCACCTCGGCGGAGACTTCCTCCCCGGGATGGGCAGGAAGGCAATGCATGAAGTAGGCGCCCGGCTTGGCCAAGGCCATCAGCTTCGAATTGACCTGATAAGGCTGCATCGTGCGCAGGCGTTCAGCCTTCTCGGCCTCCATGCCCATGCTCACCCATACGTCGGTGTAGACCATATCCGCACCCTTCACGGCCACCGCAGGGTCCGTGGAGAACGTGAAAGTCTCATTGAGGCCATCCTTCTTCAACTGGGCACGGATTTCAGCGCCAGGCTCATAGCCAGCTGGACCAGCGAGGGCGATTTCGACGCCGAGAGCGGCGCCACCGAGCACAAATGAGTTGGCCATATTGCAGGCGGTATCACCGAGGAAGGCGACTTTCTTGCCCTTTAATGATGCAGCGTACTGCTCCGGGCGACCCGGGGAGAAGCGCTCCGCCAAGGTGAACATATCCGTCATGAACTGACACGGATGGAGGAAATCCGAAAGCGCGTTAACCACCGGCATCGTGCCACATCGAGCAAACTCCTCGAGTAGGCTGTGCTCGTGACAACGAATCACCATGCCATGCAGATAGCGCGAAAGAACACGCGCGGTGTCCGCGACCGTCTCTCCGCGGGAAATCTGCAGGTCATCAGCATTGAGCATCACCGGCATGCCGCCGAGTTCGTGAACGCCGACCTGAAAGGAAACGCGGGTGCGGGTGCTTTTCTTGAAAAACATGAGGCCCCATGACTGACGAGCCAACGCCGTCGCGTCAGACTTGCCGCGCCCAGCCTTGAGTGCGGCCGCGGCGGCGAAGACCTGAGCCGTTTCGGCCATAGTCAGATCGGTCTCCTTCAGGAAATGACGCATCTCGGAAAGCGTTTGAACATAAGCCTCCAGCACCGTTTGGACAGAGGAAAATAAGGGAGAAAACCGCCTAAGCGGCCTTCCAGCCGACAAGCACCTGACGCAGGATCGCCACCGATTCGGCCAACTCCTCTGGAGAGGCGTTGAGCGGGGGCAGCAAGCGGACGGCGACGCCACCAGCCGGTGCGGTCAACATCCCCGCATCACGCAAGGCGGTGACCACGGGAACGGGGTCGATGGAGAGAATCACGCCGACCATGTAGCCGGCACCACGAACTTCCTTCACTAGGTCGGGGCGCAGTTCGATGAGCTTGCGCAGCTCCGCGTGCCAACCGATCGACTGACGGGCGACCTTCGCGATGAGCTGTTCGGCTTCGATGATTTCGAGGACAGCCAGCCCAGCGGTGGCCGCGAGCGGGCCGCCACCGAAAGTCGTACCATGCGAGCCTGCCTGGAAAAGGTCGTCGTGCGGCGGAGCCATCCAGATTGCGCCGATGGGGAAACCGCCGCCGAGGCCCTTGGCCATGGCAATCGCATCAGGCTTCACCCCTGCAAACTCATAGGCGAAGAACTTTCCGGTCCGGCCGATGCCGCACTGAATTTCATCGATCATCAGGAGTACGTTCCGCTCTCGGCAGATTTTCTCGAGGCCTTGAAGGAAGGCTGGGGTCGCGGGATTCACGCCACCTTCGCCTTGGATCGATTCAATCAAGACTGCGGCGGTGGTCTGAGCGTCAATGGCCTTATCCCAGGCCGCAAGATCGTTGAGCGGCGCCGTGGTGAAGCCAGAGAGCAACGGACGGAAACCTTTCTGAATTTTCTCCTGAGGGGTGGCGGACATCCCTCCGAAGGTGCGACCATGAAAGGCCTTCTCCGCGACGACTACGCCAATGCAGGCACCCTCGGTGCCAGACTTACGCTGGCCATGCAGACGGGCGAGCTTGAGTAGCCCTTCATTAGCCTCAGCACCACTATTGCAAAAGATGACGCGACCTGGCCCGCAACGGAGCGACAGGGCGTGGGCGAGTTCACCCTGCGGCTCGTTCCGGTAAAGATTGCTGACATGGACGAGTTTGCTGGCCTGTTCGGTGACGCGCTTAACCCAGTGCGGGTGGGCATGCCCGACGGAGTTGACCGCGATTCCAGCGGCAAAATCAAGGTAACGCTTACCGGCCACATCCCAGACATAAGCCCCCTGCCCTTTCACTAAGGTGATGGGCGGAGCGCCATAATTATGGGCGACATTGGCCGCGTAGTTCCCAGCGGCGGAATCTGGAGTGAGCCCACTCATTAACCGTGAATGATTTCCGTGCCGATGCCCTTGTCGGTAAAGACTTCGAGCAGCAAGGCATGGGGCACGCGGCCATCAATGAAGTGCACGCGGCGCACCCCTTCTTTCAGGGCCTTCACGGCGCTATCGACCTTAGGGATCATCCCGCCGGCGATCACACCCTTCTTCTTAAGCTCATCGACTTCACTCACCTTAAGCGTGGTGATGAGCGAGGCGGGGTCCTTGGCGTCAGCCAACAGACCGGGGACGTCACTCATGAAAATCAGCCGGCGGGCCCGCAGCGAATGTGCCACGGCGGCGGCGGCGACATCGGCGTTCGTATTGTAAGGATGATCCTCCGCGTCGAGGGCGATGGGGGAGACGACCGGCAGAAAGCCGTCGGCGAGGGCCTTCTTAATCAGCTTCGTCTTCACGAACTTGATATCGCCAACAAAGCCAATATCGACGGGCTCACCCTTTTCGTCGGTGCCCATGAGCTTCTCACAAAGGTTGACGTGGTTGCCCGGCATGCCGAGCGGATTGCCCCCCCGGGCCTTCAGCGATTCGCAAATCTGCCCGTTGATTTCCACATTAAGGGTTTCCTCCACAATCTTCACGGTCGCGGCATCCGTGACGCGCATGCCGCCCCGGAATTCGGATTTAATACCCGCTTTGTCCATGGCCCGCGTAATGGCCTTACCGCCCCCGTGGACGACGACGACCTGAATGCCGACGGCCGCCAAGAAAGCGATGTCTGTGGCGACCCGATCGCGTCCCTCGGGATTCGGGTCATCCATAAAGCTACCGCCGTACTTCACCACAAAGGTGGAGCCACGGAACTTGTGGATATAGGGAAGCGCCTCGAGAAGGACCTCGGCTTTTTGCGCGGCGGGTGTGCTCATCTTTCGGTGCGAAGTGTCGGGACTACGGTCGGCAGAGTAAACGGAAAACCTTACTCGCTTTTGTTGTAATTAACATACCCGTCGGTGAGGTCAGCGGCCAGAAGCCGGAACTTGGCTTCGCCCAGATTGAGCTTCAACCGGACGGCGAAACGAGCGGCCTTCACCACCTGTTTCCACTGGGGCTTGTTCTCCGGGAGCGGCTTGCCGCCGAGCACGGCGGGGACGTCGTCGTAAAAAATATCGAGTTTAGACTCATCTAAGCCGGTCCGGGCGTAGCCGGCGGCGTCCGCCAGTCGTCCCCAGTTCGGATCTTCGCCATACCAGGAGGATTTCACCAAGAGCGAGTTGCCGATGGCGCGGGCGATCTTTTCCGCATCGGCCCGGGTACGGGCACCCTCAACTTCGACGGCGACGACCTTAGTGATTTTCTCCCCATCGCCGACAATCTTCTCAGCCAGAGCAAAGCAGACCTTGTCGAGCGCCTCTTGGAAAAGTTGGCGGAGGGCCGGCTCGGCGGAGGCGCCCACGGCGACCCCGGAAACGCCGGAAGCGAGCAGCAACACCGTATCATTGGTCGACATGTCGCCATCCACACTGACGCAGTTAAAGGACTGGTCGGAGGCAGCCTTGAGCGCGGATTTAAGTTCGGCCGGCAAAGCGGCCGCATCCGTGCACACAAAAGCAAGCATCGTGGCCATATTCGGCTCAATCATGCCGGCACCCTTCGCGATGCCAGCAATCGTGACCGTCTTTCCCTGCCACGAGAAACGTGCCGTCACCGACTTAGGCCGCGTGTCGGAAGTCAGGATAGCGTTAGCGGAACGCACGCCCTCGGCCGCATCACGGGAAAGCCGCACAGCTGAGATTTTAATACCTTCGGCAATCTTGGCCATCGGGAGCAGTTCGCCGATGCGACCCGTCGAGCAAACCAGGAATTGATCCCCGCCGGGGCCGACCGCGGCCGCCGCCAGCCTAGCCATCGCCACGGTATCGGTATCGCCCTGCTGCGAGGTGCAGGCGTTGGCGTTGCCGCTGTTGCCGACGATGCCGCGAATTTTATCCGCCGAGACGGCTAAGACCTGTTGGCAGAACCGGACGGGCGCAGCCTTCACATCGTTGGTGGTGAAAACGCCGGCGGCCGCGCACGGCTGATCAGCGACCACGAGCGTCAGATCGAGACGGTCTGTGCCTTTATTGCGGATATCACAGGCGGCCGCGCCGACCCGGAAGCCAGGGACGTCGGAAATCCCGGGCGAATCATTGGTGAATTCGATGGACATGAAAATTAACGGAGCCCTTCAGCCTCACCCCAGCCCATCATGAGATTCAGATTCTGAACGGCCTGACCGCCAGCGCCCTTGAGGAGATTATCAATGACTGAGGTAATAATGAGATTGCCCGTGCGCGCATCGGCGACGACGGAACAGGCCACCCGATTGGTATTGGCGACATGCGCGGTGTCTGGGAAGTCGCCCGACTTGAGCAACGTCACAAACGGCCGACCCGCGTAGGCCTGCTGCCATACGGCCTCAACTTGCGCGACCGTCACCCCCGCGGCAGGCACCACAATCGTCGTGGCAATCCCCCGGTGCATGGGCGCAAGATGCGGATTAAATTGAATCACGACCGGCTGACCCGCCGCGGCCGAGAATGCCTCTTCGATCTCGGCGATATGCCGGTGGCCAGGAATGCCGTAGGCCTTCATCGAGCTATCCCGCTCCGAGAAGAGCAGGCCGACCTCGGCCTTCTTGCCGGCCCCGGAGACACCACTGTACGAGTTGATGACAAGCCGCCCTGGCTCGGGCTTAATCAGGCCGGCGCGCAAGAGCGGGACCATCGGAATCTGGATGCTCGTCGGATAGCAGCCCGGGCAGGCAATCAGCTTCGCGGACTTCCAAGCATCGCCCGTCTGCAATTCAGGAATGACGTAAAAAGCCTGCGCGGCGAGGGCCGGCGCTGGATGATCGTGTCCGTAATACTTTTTGTAGTTAGCCAGGTCGCGCAGACGGAAGTCCGCGGATAAATCAAGCACCCGCTTGCCGGCGGCCACCAGTGGCTGGGCATATTCGGCGGCGACGCCGTGCGGTAAGGCAAGGAACCAAACTTCCACGTCGGACTTTGCGCACTCTTCGGGCGAAGAGGCCGAGAAAGTCAGGGTAGCCTCCACGACTCCGCGCAGGCGCGGAATCTCATCGGCGACGAGTTTGCCGGCGAGCGTGCGGGAGCAGACGGCGGCCAGCTTCACCCGGGGATGCCGGGCGAGCACGCGCACGAGCTCTTCCCCGGTGTAGCCCGAGGCTCCGACAATGCCGACCTTGGTCAGGTTTTGGGACATGGCTTGAGTGTGTGGTTATTAGATGACGAATGGATGAAAGGACACAGAAAACTGGGCAACAAAAAGGCCCCGGGGTGCCGGGGCCTTCGTGGGTTCCTGTCTCGTCGCGGATTAACGCTTGGAGAACTGGAAACGCTTACGGGCACCAGGACGGCCGGGCTTCTTACGTTCGCGCATACGACCGTCGCGGGTAAGGAGGCCTTCTTTCTTGAGAGGGGCACGCAGGGTGGCATCCATCTTCTGGATCGCGCGGGCGAGGCCGTGGGAGATGGCGCCGGCCTGACCGTTAGGGCCACCGCCGATGACGAGGACAATGACATCCACCTGACCCTCGAGGCCAGCAGTGCGGATAGGCAACGTCGCAGCCTTAACGAGGGCCTCGGTGTAGAGGTACTCCTCAGCGGGCTTGCCGTTGATGGACATGGTGCCGGTGCCGCGGGTAAGGCGGACGCGGGCCGAAGCGGTCTTGCGACGGCCGACGGCGGTGATGGCGGGGGACTTGGCGCTCATTGCAAAGAGGACGATAGATTAACCCTTGAACGGGATCGGGTTGGAAGCGGCGTGCTCGTGCTTGTCGCCGGCGTAGACGCGCAGCTTAAGGAGCATGTCATTGGCGAGGCGGTTCTTGGGGAGCATGCCCTTGACGGCGTGGGTGACCAAGAACTCAGGGCGACGGGTGCGCATGGCGGCAGCCGTGCGACGGTAGGCGGTACCCACCCAGCCAGTGAAGAACATGTACGTCTTGTCCTCTTCCTTAGAGCCGGTGAGGCGCACCTTGTCGGCGTTGATCACGATGACGTAGTCACCCGTGTCGACGTGGGGGGTGTAGGTGGGCTTGTGGCGGCCGCGGAGAATGTTGGCGATTTTGACGGCAATACGGCCCAGGACTTGGTCCTTGGCGTCAACGACATACCAGGTCTTGTCCTTGAGCTGCACGTTCTTGGCTAGCGTGGTCTTCATAAAGAGGGAAAGCGGGAACATGAGAAAGGACCCCCCTCCGTCAACACTCGAATACACCCGTAGGGAGGTATGGGCAAAATAAGCCAAAAATAAGGGAGGCGCAGCCTAAACTGCGCCTCCCGGATTACCGTCCCCTTATAAGGGAGGGCTTAGAACTTGAAGTTAGCGAAAACGCGAACCCAGGCCGAAGAACCAGCGGTTAGGGCGCGGCCATCGGTGTTATAGGCCCAATTCACGCCGGCACCTAACACGGCACCCTGGCCGACGGCGCGGGTGAGGTCAGCGGAGGCACCGAGGTACTCGTAGGCGTTCTTAACGTCGTAAGCGCTGGCCGAGGCGTTGCTGTAGCCGCCGTAAACCTTGGTGACGATGTCGAAGCCCGAAAGACCGACGCTAGAACCAGCGAAGCTCTTGGAGCCGGCGAGCTCGAGCGTGTACTGCTTGAGGTCGCTGCTGTAGTAGACGTAAGCCGAAGGCTTGAAAGCGACGGTGGACAGGGTCGTGCCAACGTAGACTTCATTATTGGAGCGGAGCTGCGTGAAGCCGTCGGAAGCGAGGGTGCGGACGGAGGGCGAAGTCAGGCGCTGGATGCCGACATCAAGAGTGCCGAAGGGCGAATCGGTCTTGGCACCAAGGGTGTAAGTGCGCTCAACGCCATCTGCATTGAAGAAGTTGAGGTAAGCCGAGACGCCGGTGAAGCCAGGGATGTTGTATTCGATGGTGACGGCCGACTGTACGAGACCGGCGGTATCCGAGCGATCGATGCCACGGAAGACATTCTTGCCGTTCCAAGAGACGCTGCCACGGACGGCGATGTCGGTGTTAGCGGCGGCGACGGGAGCCGGGGCATTTTGGGCGGAGGCGCCGGCAGCAAAAGCGGCGAGGGCGAGGGCGGTGAGGGTGTGCTTCATGGATAGGATTGTGACTCTCCGTTTTGCCCAAAAAAAACCTGTTGGCAAGCCCCAAGGACTAGGGGGATTGCCAACAGGTTAATGTAAAAAACTCAGCTCGCTTACATCGATGCGATGATCGCGTCGCCGAACTCCGAGCACTTAATTTCCGTGGCACCCTGCATCTGGCGCGCGAAGTCGTAAGTCACGCGGCCACCACCAATGGCGCCATTGAGACCCTTGAGCACGAGATCCGCGGCTTCAATCCAACCCATATAGCGGAGCATCATCTCGCCGGAGAGCACGACCGAACCCGGATTGACGACATCCTTGTTGGCATACTTGGGGGCCGTACCGTGGGTCGCCTCGAAGATGGCGTGGCCGGTCAGGTAATTGATATTGCCGCCCGGGGCGATCCCGATGCCGCCCACCTGCGCCGCCAAGGCGTCAGAGAGGTAATCGCCGTTGAGATTCAGCGTGGCGATGACGTCGAAATCGGTCGGACGGGTGAGAATCTGCTGGAGGGTAATGTCGGCGATGGCGTCCTTAATAATCAGGCCCGCACCAGGCTTGCCTTCCGGAATCTTGCACCAAGGACCGCCATCAATCTCTTCAGCACCGAACTCACTCTTGGCGAGATCATAGCCCCACTTCATGAAGGCACCCTCGGTGTACTTCATGATATTTCCCTTATGGACGAGGGTGAGCGACTTGCGCTTGTTCGCGATGGCGTACTGGAGTGCGGAGCGAATCAGGCGCTCGGAGCCAGGGCGAGAGACGGGCTTGATGCCTAAGCCCACCGTCTCCGGCTGCTCGGCACCGAAGCGGATTTTCTTAAACTCTTTCGGGAAGTTGGTCTTAATGAAATCGAGCGTCTTCAAAGCAACTTCGGACCCAGCCTCGAAATCGATACCCGCGTAGATGTCCTCAGTGTTCTCGCGGAAGATCACCATGTCGACCTTACCCGGATTCTTCACCGGCGAAGGCACCCCAGTGAACCACTGCACGGGACGGAGGCAGACGTAGAGATCGAGCTGCTGACGCAGGGCAACATTCAGCGAGCGGATGCCACCACCGGTGGGAGTGGTCAGCGGGCCCTTGATGCCCACGAGGTAATCACGGAAGGCGGTCAAGGTCGCTTCCGGCAACCAATCGCCCGTCTGCTTAAAAGACTTCTCGCCGGCGAGGACTTCGAGCCACTCGATCTTGCGCTTGCCAGCGTAAGCCTTGGCGACCGCGGCATCGAGAACTCGAACGGAGGCGCGCCAGATGTCCGGGCCAGTACCGTCGCCCTCGATAAAGGGAACGACCGGATGGTCGGGGACAGTCAGTTTGCCGTTAGCGATAGTGATACGGCCGGATGCAGGGGTGCTCATGAGGTCTAAGACCGATAAGAAACCGTGTTCGGGGGGGCGATTTCAAGCCTATACGCTAACCGCACCTCCGGGAATGTGGGGAAAAAGAAAAGGACCCCCTTGCGAGGGTCCTTGTTATAACCGGGGGTGCCGGCGCCATCCGCCCCGAAGGACGGAAAAGACTAGGAAGAATTACTTCTTCTTAGCTTTGGTGGCCTTCTTGGCGCTCTTCTTAGCAGCAGCCTTCTTTTTAGCCATAGTTGTGTCCTTTTTTTGGATCGTTGTTGGGTTTGAGGGCAACGCCTGAAGCGCCACCCTGACGATTCGCCCCACGCTCACCCGGGCGTTACGCGCCTGACGGGTGATACGAGTACGGAGCTCCGACGGTACGCGGAAAGAAACCTGGCGAGACCGGGTGGTCTCCAGGGAAGGACGGGAGTCATCGAAACGATCGAGCGCGTGACGGATCACTTCGCTCAAGGTGCTGAATCCGGACCGATGCTGAAAGGCGACTGCTTCAGAGTGGAGCTTCGGGGGAAGCGACACTGTGATGAGACTTTCGCTCGGGGTTTCGGTTCGGTTCGTCACGTTGCGGTTAACTCTTAGTAAGATTGATAAGCATAACTTGCGCTTGCGCAAGAGGAAACTTTCGTGTCGCGGAAGCGCGTCAGACGATGCGTAAAAAATCCGTTCACACGACGATGCGTAAACATGAAATCGATACGCTTCGCGAGCTCACGCGAGGTTGACCCGCCGAGTTGGGCGCACAGATTGATGTGATGCACGATCATCCCGCCGACCATGATCACGAAGAAGCGGGTGAGTGGAAAAAGCTCGCCCTCCTGGCCGCCGCCAGCGGCGTCCTTGGCCTGCTGTCATTGCTTGCAAAGCACTTCGGCGGCCCGGAGAGCGACTGGGCACTCCTGCTCGTCGGCGCCTCCTGCCTGGCGGGCGGATGGGACGCGGCGATCGACGGATGGGCCTCGCTGAAGCAGCGCCGCGTCGACGTTCACCTCCTCATGCTGGTCGTCGCCGCAGGCGCGTGGGTCGTCGATGCTCGCGCCGAGGGCGCCCTCCTTCTCTTCCTCTTCTCCACGGCGGGCGCCCTCGAGCATTTCGCGATGGATCGTACGCGCGGCGCCATCGACGCCCTACTCGACCGTGCACCTAAAAAGGCCCGTCTGCTGGGCGAAAACGACATCGAAACGGAAATCTCCGTGGCCTCACTACGCCCAGGTGACCGCGTGGTCATCCTGCCAGGCGAACTCATCCCAGCAGACGGCAAGGTGCTCACCGGGGAAAGCGCTGTGGATGAATCCAACCTCACCGGGGAAGCCAAACCCGCCGCCAAGAAGCCTGGATCGGAGGTCGCAGGCGGCACCCTGAACACGTGGGGGCGCCTGATCGTGGCAGTGACTAAGGCTGAAGTGGATAGTGCCCTGCAACGGATCGTTCGCCTCATCCGCGAAGCCCAGGAGAGTAAAGCACCCGCCCAGCGCACCATCGACCGATGGGGCGATACCTACGCCATCTTCACGCTATCCGCCTCCGCCCTCTTCTTCGTCTTCCTAAAGTTCACCAGCCCGGCGGACGCCGTCAAAGAAGCGGCGCCGCTCTACCGGGCGATGACCTTACTGGTGGTGCTGAGCCCCTGCGCCTTAGTACTCTCGGTCCCCTCCGCCGTGCTCGCGGCCATCGCCGCCGGCGCGCGTAACGGCATCCTTTTCCGCGGGGGTGCCGCCGTGGAGCGACTGGCCGACGTCGACTGCGTCTGCTTCGACAAAACCGGCACGCTCACCGCGGGTGAGCCAGAAGTGGCAGCACTGGAAGTCTTCCCTGCTGGCGCCGACCGGCAACGCGCACTCAACGCCCTCCTCTCACTGGAGTCTGGCACGACCCATCCCTTCGCCGCTGGCGTGGTCAAGGCCTGCCAGAAAGAAGGCGCAGTGCAGATTCAGGTGGTCGGCCTTTCTAATTCCCCCGGCCAAGGGGTCGCCGGCTCCGTCGCCGGCACCCGCTGGAGCGTCGGAACCCGCGAGTTCGTCGGCGGGCACGACCTGCCGCCCGCCCCAATGGCCGCAGGTGCCATTGTGAGCGAAGTCTGGGCGTCCGATGGCACTGTCGTCGTTCGGGCCACTCTGGTCGACCAGATCCGCGCCGAGAGCGCCCCAACCCTCGACGCCCTGCATCAGCGTGGCATCCGCACCGTCATGCTCACCGGCGACCGCGAGGAAGCCGCCTCGGCCGCGGCCAAGCAAGTCGGAGTGCAGAGTTATGCCGCCGCCCTGACCCCGGACGCCAAAATGGCTGCTATCCGTCGCTATTCGGCGGAAGGCCATGTGGTCGCCATGGTTGGCGATGGCGTCAACGATGCGCCGAGCCTGGCGGCAGCTGACGTCGCCATCGGCATGGGTGGTCGCGGGAGTGATGCCGCCCTGGAATCGAGCGACCTTGTCCTGACCGATGACCGCATCGGCCGCTTAGTAGACGCGATTGAGCTCAGCCGCACCGCCCGCGCGGCCATCCGCTTCAATATCATTGTCTCCATCGGTGCCGCTCTCGGCATGGCCGCCTACGTGGTCTTCAATCAGGCCCCCCTGACCCTAGGCGTCGCGGTGCACGAAGGTAGTACGGTCCTCGTCTGCCTTAACGGCCTGCGGCTCCTGGGCTACCGGCCTAAGCGCTAAAACAAAGACCCCGGGGATAGCCCCGGGGTCTTTTCGTTAAAGCTGTCCGCTACGTCAGCGCAGTTCCTTACCCGCACCATCGAAGAGCTTGAAGGCTTCGATACTGTAGGTCGGATCCGGTTTGGTGCCGAGGCGAACCTTGCAGGACTTCATCAGGTCGCGGAAGAACTCCCGATCCTCGGTGATGATCCGCTCGAGGTTGATGGGGTGCAGGAGGATATTGATCTCCAGTTCCTTATCCGGGCCGACGGCCTCTCGGAGGCGCCGAATCGTGCTCAGCAGCTTGCGCTGAATCTCAACGGACACCGTACGAGGGTTCTTCACGATGCCACGCCCCTGACAATGCGGGCAGGCCGTGTACATGGAGGTCGTATTGGACTCCGTGTGACGCTGACGCGTCATCTGCAACACGCCGAGCTGAGAGATGGGTAGAATCTGGTGCTTCGCCCGATCGTCTTCCATCGCTTCGCGGAGCGTGTCGAAGACCTTCTTCCGGTCCTTCGGGTTCTTCATGTCGATCGTGTCGATCATGATGAGGCCACCGAGATTGCGGAGCTTGATCTGGCGGGCCGCTTCGGTCACCGCCTCGAGATTCGCCTGGGTGATAAAGTTGCCATCCTTCGCGCCGTCCTTACCGCGATGTCCGCCGGTATTGACGTCGATAGCGGTAAGCGCCTCCGTCTCATCGATGACGATTTCGCCACCGCTCGGGAGCGGGACACGACGCTGGAAAAGCTGTTCAATCTGCCGCTCGATATTGTAGCGCTCGAAGACGGGAATCGGGTCGTTGTAGAGCTCGACCCGTGAACGGGAACGCGGCGAGACGACGCCGACGAGGTCTTGGACTAATTTAAAGTCCTCAGGGTTATCGACGAGAATGCGGTCGACTTCTTCAGTGAGGAAGTCGCGGACGGTGCGCTCGATGAGGCCGGGCTCTTGGTAGAGCAACACGGGCTTGCGGTCGGGAGCATTGATTTTCTCGACGATCGCCTGCCAGCACTTGAGCAGCACATGCAAGTCGCGGACGAACCAGCGCGCCTGCTTACCTTCACCGGCGGTACGGATGATGACACCCATGCCCTCGGGGATGGTCAGTGAACGGAGGATGTCCTTCAGGCGCTCGCGCTCAGGGGCCTCCTCAATCTTACGGGAGACGCCGCACGCACCACTGAATGGCATCAGGACGAGGTAACGACCCGGCAGGGCAATATTCGTCGTCGAACGGGGACCCTTGGTGCCGATCTGGTCCTTCACTACCTGGATGACAATGTCAGAGCCAGACGGGAAGAGCTGCGGAATATCCTTCGCCTGATAGCGAGCCTTGCGATCCTTCTGCGCGGCGGATTCGTTATCACGAATAAACTCAACCTGGGAGTCATTGGCCGCCGGGAGCATGTCCCAGTAATGTAAGAAAGCGTTCTTCGGCTGACCGATATCCACGAAGGCGGCCTTGAGGCCGGATTCGAGATTCTGCACCCGTCCCTTGAAGATCGCGCCGACCATTCGGTTCTCGCCCTTGTGCTCGATCTCAAACTTATCGAGCACACCGTTCGTGAGCAGTGCGACCCGCTTCTCGAGCGTCTCGGCGTTGATGACGAGCTCGCGGTAAACGGCTCGGTCTTTGGAGAAGTGCTTGACGATGCGCTGGAGCAACGGGAGCTCTTTGCGGCGCTTGGACGCCTCGTCGGCCAGCTGTCGCTGGTCGATCGGGGAAGTTTGTTCGCCGGTTTCGGGCGACTCGTCGTGAATATCTTCGGGTTCAGTATTGTCGGGCATCTCGGTCAGGCGGTTAAGCCGGTTGCCGGAGAGCCTCCGTCTTCGCCGCCACCGGACGAATGCCGGTGAACGCTCTGGACTAATCCAAGGAGCAAGAAACAGCTGAGAACGAAAGACCCTCCGTAGCTAAGGAAAGGAAGGGGGACCCCGGTGACGGGCATCAGGTTGATGTTCATGCCGATGTTAACCACCACGTGCGTGCCGAGCACGATCGCGGCGCCAATAGCCAGCAAGGAACCAAAACGATCCGAGGCCCGGGCCGCCGTTCGCACGACGCGCCAGAACAACAGAGCAAATGCGCCTATCACCAAGAGTCCGCCGGTGAGGCCGATTTCCTCGGCCATCCCCGAAAATAAAAAGTCATTATGAGCGGCCGCCTCCGGCAGGTAGCCGAAGCGAGCCTGCGTGCCATTGCCAAATCCCTGACCCGTGACGCCCCCACGCCCAACCGCAATCACGGCCTGGTTTACATTCCAAGTCACCCCTAGGCCCCTCGGATCAATCACATGGGGGGCGACAAAAGACATGATACGCTCCCGCTGATAATCCTTGAGGAGGAAAAACCACGCCTTCGCCTCGTGGGTTCCGCGCACCGCCCGCGCCGGGTCACGGTCTTCCGGGTGAGCCTGCGAATAAGTGGTCACTTTCGCTGCGTATTCCTTCAAATCCAGTGCCACAATTCCGGCTAACAGAAGGGAAGCCACCCCGGCCACCACGAAGAACCTATGGGTCAGGCCGGCGACAAAAAGCAGGATGAATGAAAGCGGCAGGTAGATGAGAGCAGACCCTAGGTCAGGCTGCACAAAAATCAAGACAAACGGGACTGCCGCAGCCCCGAGCACTAAAGCTGCCGTGCGCCAATTCGCACGAAAACTGCCGATGGGCGATCGGGCTAGCACTGCCGCGAGGAAAATCAGTGCTCCCACCTTGGCGAATTCGGATGGCTGCAACGAAAACGTGCCAAAATCCATCCAGCGACGGGCTCCGTTGGTGCTATGAATAAATGACCCTAAATCCTTCTTCAATAACGCACAAATCGCCACCGGAATAAGCAGGGCCACCGTACAGATATAAATGCGCCGGGCGAAAAGCTGAATCTGGCGGTAATCGACCGACGAGACCGCCCAATAAGCCACCCATCCCAGGGCGATGAAGAAGATCTGCTTCTGGTAGAAGTTCGACTCCCGGGCACTTCCAGCCGATTGGATGGCAACCACCCCAAGCGTGCTTAAGAGGAGAATCAGGACGACTTGGGTCCAGTCCGTCCGCCACGAATAATTGGCAAACTTGTCCCACCAGACCGCGGCCGGAGTCGGCTCATCGATAAAGTTTAGTGACATGCCGAAGGCAACCCGCCTTGCCCCCCGCTGGCAAGGTCAACCTCCCGAAAGGGCTTGCGGAAGGGCCTTTGGACGCAAGGGTATCGACCCCGGACCTCCGGAAACCGCGACGAACATGCCTGTGGCAGCCGACCAAAGCATCCTCGCCGCCGTGGCGTTCTCCTCTGGAGCCATCGTGGCCTATGCGGTCGCCAAGTGGCGGGAAAACACCCTCGGCTCAATCCGCGATGCCCGCCTCCGCACCGAGGTCGATTTTGCCCGCCGCGAAGCGACCGTCGAAGCCGCTGAACTTCACTCCAAAGCCGAAGCCGAAAAACGCGAGGCCGCCGGGTTGAAAGCCGCCGCCGAAGAGGAGGCCCGCACGGCCGATGAGATGCGCAAGGACAACGAACGGCAAAGGGAGTTCCTGCAGCGCGAACTCCAACGCCTCGGCAAGATTTCCCCGGACGAAGCCCGCCAACTTCTCCTCGAAAAGATGCGTGCCGAATACGGCGAAGAGGCTCAACACCTCCGCCGCGGACTGCTTGACCAAGTCGAGCAAGACATCGACGACGAAGCTCGCCGCAAACTTCTCTCGGCGATGCAACGCCTCACGACGACGACGACGCAAGACGCCACGGCGATCTCGGTCTCGCTCCCTAATGAGGACATGAAGGGACGTCTCATTGGCCGGGAAGGTCGCAACATCCGCACCTTCGAACAGAGCACGGGGGCGACGCTGCTCATCGACGAAACCCCTGGTTTAGCTATTGTTTCCTGCTTCGACCCGGTTCGACGCGAAATCGCCCGCATCGCCCTCGAACGCATCGTGAAAGACGGACGGATCTCACCCGGACTGATCGAAGACTCCGTGCGCTCCGCCGGCGAAGAAGTTGTCAAGCACGCCCGGCGCCTCGGCCGGGAAGCCGTGCGCGACCTTGGGCTCCCACCGATGGATGCCTCGGTCGAAGAGCTGCTTGGCCGACTCCACTTCCGTCTCTCTGCTAACCAGAATACGCTCTCCCATTCCATCGAGGTTGCGCAGCTCTGCGCGATGCTTGCCGCCGAGATCGGCATCGATCCCATTCCCGCCAAGCGCGCCGGCCTGCTGCATGACTTAGGCAAGGCCATCGAAGCCGAAGCCGGCAGTAGTCACGCCCTCGCTGGGGCCGCCCTCCTCCGCCGATTGGGCGAAGATTTGCGCGTCGTCAATGCCGTCGCCGGCCACCACCGCGAGGTGGAAGCCGAAAGCCTTTACGCGCCACTGGTGATGATCGCCGATGCCGCTTCCGGCTCCCGCCCCGGGGCCCGCTCCTCTACCCTCGAGAGCTACGCCCAGCGCGTCCGCCGTCTGGAAGAAGTCGCCCTCACCTTTGAGGGGGTCCGCGAAGCCTACGCCTTCCAGTCCGGCCGAGAACTCCGGGTCATTGTCGACCCCGGCAAGGTGGATGACTTTGGGGCGACGGAATTGGCCCGGCGCATCCGACTTAAGGTGGAAGAGACCCTTTCCTACCAAGGAACCGTCAAAATCGTGCTTATTCGTGAACAAAGGTTCACGGAAGAGGCCCGCTGAGGGAGTTTCTTGTTGTTAACCTAGGGGGGTCTATTTATTCACATTCTTTCCGGGAGTCACTCCCGGCGCCTTTCGGCACCCCAAGGAGGTTCGTCCTCCGTCACCAAGGGTCCGACAAACCGCGACGCCGCCCCACAACGGAGCAGCCCGCATCATCCGGTCGGCCACAACGAAGGCCGCCCCAACACAAGAAACATGAGCCAAGAACAAACCCAGGGCCAGGAGCCAGTCTCCGCCCAACAGCCCGCCGCGGACGCAGGCGCCAATGAAGTCCGCACCCCCGCACCCCGTATTGCCGAAGCTAAGCTGGAGTCCGCCCACGCGGAACTCCCCCCGCTGTCAGTGATCGGTGCTTCCAGTGAACCCGCCGCGAAACCCGGAACCATCACCACGCCGAAGCAATTCGGTCGTCGCGGTACACCCCGTGGCGCCGCTCCGGCCGCCAATGGTCAGACTGCCCGCCCAACCTGCGGCGTCGTCGAAGATCCGTCGCAGCTTACCGAGAACCTCTCGGGTAGCCTCGCCCAGCAGCCTGCGCCTCAACCGCGCGAGCAGCGTGAGCCTCGTGAGCAACGCGAACCGCGCCAGCCGGGCATCCCGCAGGGTGACCGCCCGCGTCGCGAACCCCGCGAACCTCGTGCCGAAGGCTTCGTCGCCGAAGAAGGCCGTCAGCCCGGCATCCCGCAAGGCGACCGTCCTCGTCGTGAACCGCGCGCCGAAGGCGAACGTGGTCCTCGTCGCGAGCCCCGCGCCGAAGGTGATCGTGGCCCCCGCCCTGAAGGCGACCGCGGTCCTCGTCGCGAAGATCGCCCCCGCCGCGAAGAACGCCCACGCATCCAGATCGAGCCCGTCGTCATCCCCGTCCAGGCGCCGATCGGCTTCTGGGCTTCGCTGAAGCGCAAGTTCGCTACGCTCTTTGGCATTCCCACCAAGGCCGTCTTTGTTCCTTCCGAACGTGCCCAGCAGCCCCGCGGCGAACATCACGGCGAACGCTCTGACCGTGGGCAGCGCGGTGGACGCGGACGCGGCGAATTCCGTGGCGGTTCCCGCGACGGATCTCGCGGTGGCGATCGTGGTGGCTCACGTGGTGGCCGCGGAGATTTCCGTGGCGACCGCGGTCCTCGCAACGGTCCGCGCGAAGGCTGATTGAACCGGGGGCGCCAAACGGCGCCCCCGCTCTTTTACACAATGCTCCAGGTCGCACGCATCCGAGGTGGTCACGTGCTGCGCGGCTCCCTCCGGGCCGCAGGCTCCAAGAACGCCTCCCTGCCGCTTCTCGCCGCTTCGCTCCTCACGGGCGAGACGGTGACGTTGCGTAACGTCCCCGACCTCAGCGACGTCCGCTACATGGCCGAGATCCTCGGTCACCAAGGTGCCGTCGTCACCAACCCCGAGCCCGGCGTGTGGACTATTTGTGCGTCCACAATTACACACCGCACGCCCTACGACCTGGTACGCAAGATGCGCGCCTCCGTCTGCCTACTCGGCTCACTCATCGGCCGCCTCCGTCACGCGGAGATGGCCATTCCCGGCGGCTGCGTCATCGGCCCGCGCCCCATCGATCTCCACCTAAAGGGACTCGAGGCGATGGGCTGCATCGTGAACGTAGAAGCCGGCCTCGTGCAAGTCGACGCCAGCCGAGCTCATGGCGACACGGTCTTCATGGGCGGCCCGATGGGCAGCACGGTCTTAGGCACAGCCAACATCGTGATGGCGGCGACACTCACCCCGGGGATCACCCGCATCGAGTGCGCAGCCCGCGAACCTGAGGTCGTCGACCTTTGCGAGATGCTCATCAAGATGGGCGCACAAATCCGCGGACAGGGCACCAACATCATTGAAATCGAAGGCGTCACAACCCTTCACGGCTGTGACCACACGGTCATCGCTGACCGCATTGAAGCAGGCACGTATCTAGTCGCTGGCGCCATCACTGGCGGCGACGTCACCGTCACGCACTGCAACCCCGCGCACCTCACCGCATTCCTCGACAAGCTGCGCGAAGCAGGTGTCGGCGTGGAAACGGGACCCGACTTCATTCGCGCCTTCGGCCGGCCAACGCACGCCGTCGCCATTATCACCGAACCCTACCCCGGCTTCCCCACCGACCTGCAGGCCCAATTCATGGCCCTGCAACTCTTGGTCGACGGCCGGAGCACGGTAACGGAAAAAATCTACCCCGCTCGCTTCATGCATGCGGCCGAGCTCCAACGCATGGGGGCGGAAATCGCCATCGACGGTCCCACCGCAGCCATCTACGGCGATCGACCTCTTTCCGGCGCGCCCGTAATGGCCTCCGACCTGCGCGCCTCCGCGGCCCTCATCCTCGCCGCCCTCATCGCCAAAGGTGAAACTTGGGTCCAACGGCTCTACCATCTCGATCGCGGCTACGAACGCTTCGAAGAACGGCTGCGTGGCCTCGGTGCCGATATTGAACGCCTCCCCGCCTCCGAACTGCCCAAGGGCTTCGCCGAGGACTGAGGGTTGCCAATCCGCCGCGACTCCGCACCTTGCGCCTATGGCCCGTGCTAAGGATTCTCCCGATGAGCCCGCTCTTCCCGCCGGGAAGGAAGGCTTGTCACGGGCCAATCGTTCGCTCGATGCCTCCCTGCGCCCGCCGAAGCTCGATGATTTCGTCGGCCAAGCCCGCACGGTCGAACGCCTGCGCGTGATGATTGGCGCCGCTCGGCGCGAAGGCCGTACGCTCGACCACATCCTGCTGCACGGCCCACCCGGACTAGGGAAGACCACCCTCGCGATGATCCTCGCCGAAGAGATGGGTCGCCCGATTCGCGTCACGTCCGGACCAGTCGTCGAAAAAGCATCGGACCTCGCGGGCTTGCTCACCAGCCTGCAAGAAGGCGAGTTGCTCTTCATCGACGAGATTCATCGCATCCCCAAGACGGTCGAAGAATTTCTCTACTCCGCAATGGAGGACTTCCGCATCGATATCATGATCGACCAAGGACCGAACGCCCGCTCCGTGCGTCTTGACCTCCCGAAGTTCACCCTCGTCGGCGCGACCACCCGCACTGGCCTACTTACCGCTCCACTGCGCAGTCGCTTTACCCTGCAGACTCGCCTCGACTATTACACCCGCGAACAACTCCTGAGCATCGTGCGCCGTAATGCGGAGCTATTGCAGCTGGATATCGACCAAGGCGGCTCTGATGAAATCGCGCGACGTGCCCGCGGCACCCCGCGCATCGTTAACAATCTCCTACGCTTCACCCGCGACTACGCTCTCGAACGTGCGGGCGGAAAAGCCAACGCCGCCGTGACCGCCGCCGCCCTCGAACTCCTCGAAATCGATCGCCACGGCCTCGATGAAATGGACCACCGCTTTCTCCGTGCCATGGCCGAGAAACATAACGGTGGCCCGGTCGGTCTCAATAGCATCGGCGCCGCGATCGGCGAAGACGCCCACACGCTCGAGGAAGTCCACGAGCCGTTCCTCGTCCAAGAAGGTTACGTACTGCGCACCCCGCAGGGCCGCGTTTTAGCCCCCAAGGGCTGGCTGGCCGTCGGCTTGACGCCTCCCTCCCCGGCGGGCGGGCCACTCTGACGCTGGACATCGACGAATTCCATCGGCTAAGGTCTGCACCTTAAAGCCATGGCAAAACGTTGGGTCATCAAACTCGGTTCCGGTCTGCTCACCCGCAAAGACGGCAAGGTCGATCGCGTCCAGATTGGTCGCATCGTCGATCAGGTCGCCGCCCTCAATAAGCGCGGCATCCAGGTCGTCGTCGTCACCTCGGGAGCCGTCGCCGCCGGCATGACTGCCATGGGCCTCGACAAGCGCCCTAAAGAAGCCCGCGAACTCCAAGCCTGCGCGACGGTCGGCCAACCCGAACTGATGTCCGAGTACGGCAAGCACCTCCGCCGTCATAAGCTGCTCGGCTCCCAGATGCTCCTGACCTACTGGGACCTCGATAGCCGTGCCTGCACCCGCAACGCCCGGGCGACACTCGACCTCCTCCTCGCTCGCAAGCGCTTCATCCCAATCATCAACGAGAACGATGCCATCGCCGATGAGGAAATTAAGGTGGGCGACAACGATCGCCTCTCCGCGCACGTCGCCGCCCTCGTCGGCGCCGACCTGCTGATCATCCTTTCCGGCATCCAAGGCCTGATGACGAAGTCCGACGGCACGGGCGACCTGATCCCCTCCGTCCGCAAACTTGATGATTCCGTGCGCGCCCTCGCCGGCGGCGCCGGTTCCGAACGCAATGTCGGAGGCATGGTCACGAAGCTGCTCGCGGCCGAGATCGCCGCCGAAGGCGGGGTCGATACCATCATCGCCAGCGGCCGCCACCCGAACGTGCTCATCGAAATCGCGGCCGGCAAGAAGCTCGGCACCCGCTTCTCCTTACAGAAGAAATGAGCGACCTGCTCCAGCGCGTGACGGATATCGCCCGAGCCGCCAAGAAGGCCTCGCGGGCGCTTGCTCTGGCGTCGACCGAAACCCGCGACCGTGCTTTGCGTGCGGCTGCCCAGGCCCTGCGTACCGATGAGGCCTTCATCCTTGAAGCTAACGGTAAAGACCTCGCGGTGGCCAAAGCCAAAGGGCTCACCGAGGCGATGACCGACCGCCTCCGCCTCGACCATGCCCGCCTTGAGGATATCGCCGTAGCCTGCGAAGCGGTGGCCAAACTCCCTGACCCCGTCGGCGAAATCACCGAGGACTGGACCCGGCCCAATGGCCTCCGCATCATCCGACGCCGAGTGCCCATCGGCCTCGTCGCAATCATCTTCGAATCGCGCCCCAACGTCACCGTCGACGCGGCGGCCCTTTGCCTTAAGTCCGGCAACGGTTGCGTGCTCCGCGGCGGCAGCGAAGCCATCCACACGAACCTCGCGCTCGCGAAATCCTTCGCGACTGGCCTGCGCGCCGCCGGCCTCCCCGCCGCCGCCGTCACGCTCCTCCCCTTTACGGACCGCGAAGCTGTGCCCGCACTGGGTTCCCTTCGTGGCATCGTGGACATCATCGTCCCGCGCGGTGGACCTGGCCTCATCGAGGCCGTCGTCAACTCCGCCAAAGTCCCCGTCATTAAACATGACGCTGGCATCTGTCACGTCTACGTCCATGCGCAGGCTGACCTCGCCATGGCCCAGGCCATCGTACTCAACGCCAAGTGCCAGCGCCCTAGCGCCTGCAATGCCCTTGAGACGCTACTCGTCGACCAAGCCGTGGCCGCTCAATTCCTCCCCGCTATGGCCGCAGCGCTATCGGAGAAAAAAACCGAAGTCCGCGCCTGCGAAAAGAGCCGTGCACTCATGCCGGGTGCTAAGGTGGCGACTGAACAGGATTTCCGCACTGAGCACCTTGGCCTGATACTCAATGTGAAGATCGTCAGCGGCCTCGATGAGGCCGTCGCCCACATCGAAGGCTATGGTTCCCACCACTCTGACGCGATCATCACGGCAGACGAAGCCGTAGCCCGCTCCTTCCTGGCCCAAATTGACAGTGCCTGCGTCTATTGGAATGCCAGCACCCGTTTCACGGACGGGGGCGAGTTCGGCTTCGGAGCCGAAGTCGGCATCTCCACGGACCGCCTACACGCCCGCGGACCTATGGGGATTCGTGAATTGACCACCTGGAAGTTCGAAATCGTTGGCCAAGGTCAGGTTCGAGGCTAATTCGGTCGGTTTTCCGTTTGACAGACCCCCTGCCGGAAACCTTTGTTACCCTTCCTTTTGGCTACCGGGGTGGTAGCTCAGTTGGTTAGAGCGCCGCACTGTCACTGCGGAGGTCGCGAGTTCGAGTCTCGTCCATCCCGCCAGCCAAAAGGGTTACTTTCTGACCGGTTCGCCGGTTTGGAAAGGGCTGGCTGGATGGCGTCACCCGACCGACGCCCATCCCTTGCCCGACTGTGTATCCTTTTTGCTTCCCCCTCTCCACTGAGTGGACAGAAATCAGTCATCTCATGAGCAAAAAAGTCCTAATCATCGGTGCGGGCGGCGTGGGCAACGTCGTCACCCATAAGTGCGCCATGGCGACCGAGTTCTTCTCGGAAATCATGCTCGCCTCCCGAAACGAGAATAAGTGCAAGGCCATCGCCGCCGACGTTAAGGCCACGACCGGCCGCACCATCCGCACGGCCGCCGTCGATGCGGATGACGTCAAGGCCACCGTCGCCCTCATCAAGTCCTTCGGTGCCGACCTGCTCATCAACGTCGCGCTACCCTACCAGGACCTTCACTTGATGGACGCCTGCCTCCACGCCGGCATCCACTACGTCGACACCGCCAACTACGAACCACCCCACCTCGCGAAGTTCGAATACTCCTGGCAGTGGGCGTACCGCGAACGCTTCGAGAAGGCCGGCCTCATGGCCCTCCTTGGTTCCGGCTTCGACCCGGGCGTGACCAACGTCTTCTGCGCCTACGCCCAGAAGCACCTGTTCGATACCATCGAGACGATCGACATCATGGACGCCAACGCCGGCGACCATGGCTACAAGTTTGCCACCAACTTCAACCCCGAGATCAATATCCGCGAAATCACCCAACGTGGCCGCTACTGGGAGAAGGGTGAGTGGAAGGAAACCGACCCGCTCTCCGTCAAGTGGGTGTACGACTACCCCGTTGTCGGCCCCAAGGACAGCTACCTGCTCTACCACGAGGAGCTCGAGTCCTTGGCGATTAACATTAAGGGCCTGAAGCGCATCCGTTTCTTCATGACCTTCTCCGAGAACTACCTCACCCACCTGCGCGTACTTGAGAATGTCGGCATGACTCGCATCGACCCCATCGACTTCCAGGGCCATCAAATCGTCCCGATTCAGTTCCTCAAGGCGCTCCTGCCCGACCCCGCCTCGCTCGGCCCGCGTACCAAGGGCAAGACCTGTATCGGCTGTGAAATTACCGGCCTCAAGGACGGCAAACCCCGCAAGGTTTTCATCTACAATGTCTGCGACCACCAAGAGTGCTTCGCCGAAGTGAAGTCTCAGGCCATCAGCTACACGACAGGCGTCCCTGCCGCCATCGGCGGCGCGCTGGTCGCCAGTGGCCAGTGGCTGAAACCAGGAGTCTGGAACATGGAGGAGCTCAACCCTGACCCCTTCATGGACGAACTCAACAAGCGTGGCCTGCCTTGGCACGTCAAGGAACTCCCGGTCGCCTAAAGAGACGTCCACTCAAGCCCGCCCAACCGGCGGGCTTTTCGTTTGCCCCGTTCGCATCCGCTCACACTTTCAAGCCCGTGTCCGACGCCCTCACCGAAGCCTTCCGCAAGGTCGATCTGAGCCAGGTCCCCAGCCCGTGCCACGTGCTGCACCGCGGCCTACTCGAGAATAACCTCCGCATCCTGCGCTCCGTGATGGACCGCTCGGGCGCCAAGATTCTCCTCGCGCTCAAAGGCTTTGCGCAGTTCAGCGAAGCCAAGCTCGTCCGCAAATACCTCGCAGGCACCACGGCCAGCGGCATTCACGAAGCCCTGCTGGGCCGCGAAGAATTTGGCGGCGAAGTCCACGCTTACTCTCCCGCGTTCAAGGACGAAGAGTTTGCCCACCTCCTCCGCGTCGCCGACCACATCTCCTTTAACTCCCCTTCGCAATGGAAGCGCCACAAGGCCGCGGCCCTCGCCTCGGGTCGCAAAGTCTCCTTCGGGTTGCGCGTCAATCCCGAGCACGCCGAGGTCGACGTCGAGCTCTACAATCCCTGCGCCTCCGGCTCACGACTCGGCACCCTCCGCTCTGAAATCAAATCGGTGGCCGACCTCGAGGGCCTCGAAGGGCTCCACTTCCACACGATGTGCCAGCAAGGCTCCGATGTGCTCGAACGCACGGTTGCAGCCTTTGAGGCTAAGTTCGGCGAATTCATCCCACGAATGAAGTGGGTTAATTTTGGCGGCGGGCATCATATCACCCGCGAAGGCTACGACCTCGATCGCCTCGTCCGAGTTATCACCGGCTTCCGTCAACGCTGGGGCGAGCACCTCCAAATTTACCTCGAACCCGGAGAAGCCATCGGCATCGGCACCGGCGTGCTTGTCGGCACAGTGCTAGACCTTGTCCATAACGGGCTGGATATCGCCATCATCGACATCTCGGCGACCAACCACATGCCGGACACGCTAGAGATGCCCTACCGAGCCGACATCATCGACGCCGACCTGCCAGGCCAACTCCCGCACACCTATCGACTCGGCAGCGTCACCTGCCTGGCGGGCGATGTCATCGGCGACTACTCCTTCCCAGCCCCGCTTAAAATCGGCCAAAGAATCGTATTTTTGGACATGTCTCATTACACCTTCGTCAAGAACACGACTTTCAATGGCGTCCCTTTGCCAGCGATCGCGAGCTTCGACCCGGCGGTCGGCCAGATTCAGGTAATACGTAAGTTCGGCTACGCGGATTACAAAAATCGCCTTTCCTAAGCAGGGGTAGGCACTTGACCCCTTGGCGGTTTCGGGCAATAAATACCGTAATCAAATCCTATGAAGCCTCGTGAATACATTCTCATCCTGATTGCCGCCGCCTTTGGCGGTATTGCCGTGGTCTCCTGGAGCGGCGAAGCCTCCGCCCTCTCCAATCTCGATGTGGCCCGCAAAACACACCTCGAGTCCCTCCGTGATAACGGCGCGAAGCTTGTCGCCGCCGAGCGTAAAGCCGAAGAAGCCGTCGCCCGCATGAAGTCGGCCCAAGCCGCCGAAAATGCCGCTTCCGCCAAAGCCGCTTCCTCTATCGACGGGTCCAAGCAGGCCATCGCCGATTTGGCCAAAGCCAAGGAAGACCTCGCCAAGGCTGCCACCAAAGTTGCTGAACTAGAAAAGGCCCGCTCCGAGGCCACCTCCCGCATCAACGAGCTCAACACCGAAATCGCCAATCTGCGTGACGGCTCTGAAGTCAAAGCGGCCGTCGCCAAGCAAAAGAAGGCCGAAGCTGACCTCGAAGCCGCCTCCGTCGCCCTCCGCGAAGCCAACGTCAAGGCGGCTGCTGCCATCACCAAGCAGGCTGAAGTGGAAGAAGAGAATCGCCGCCTCCGGGATCAGGCTAAAGGCTCCGACAACGCTTCGCCTAACTACCGCGCACTCTGAGCCAAGGGCTCAGTTGAGACAAAACCCGACCAACTGGTCGGGTTTTTTGTTGGCCGGAGTCGCCGCACGCCCTGCCTGCTTATGAAACCGTTGGAGGCGCACGCACGGGGTTGAGGCCATGCCCCCATTAACCCATTAACCGCCAAACCCCACCGACATAGGCTGGAGTTGCCGCGGCGCTTCCGCACCCAGTTGGCCTCGGTTTTATTCAGGCAGAGCCTCCGGCGAGATTTAGGGCACCCACCCTGAGCTGAATAGCGAGTACCAGGAACACCCATCGACGGACAAGACGACTGGGCTCGAGGAGAAGATGAAGGGTTGCCCCACTCCTGCCACCGCACCCGGGTCGCCGCCACCCCGGCCCGCGCATTATTCCGCCTGTGGATTCTTGCCTCGAGCACACTGCGCTCGTTCCGCCCATCGACAGCAACTCGGGGGCCATATGTATCGCACGATTGGCCGCCGAGGTAAGCGACGGACACGAAGCAGCCGCCCGGTGATGGGCGGCTGTCGCGGCAGGAACCCCGCCAAAGGAAGAGGGGCCGACTCCCGTCGGCCCCTCGATGAAGCATCCTACCGAAACCGACTTAGAACGCGACCTGAGCCTGGAGGCGGATCGTGTTCACCTTGGCGCGGTCACCCGCACCGGTGGTCACGAGACCAGCCGTGGTGAGCGTGTCCTTGAAGGTAGCCATCTCGTAGCCGAGCTGGATCTTCGCGTTGGTACCGGCGACTTCCTTACCCAGAGCATTCACGGTGAAGAAGTAGTTCACACCGATGTAGTAGGAATCAGACTTGTTGAAGGTCGTGCCACCGAGGCCACCGACGCTGGCGAAATCGCGCTCGCCGTCACCGATCTGCTGGCCACGGCCATTAGAATCGAGGTTGGTGTAGCGGATGACGCCCTGCCAGTTCTGGGTGAAGTCGTAGGCGAGGGTCAGGTCATAGCCCTTAGGGGTATGGTCCGTGTTGTTCACGTTGGCGGCATCAGCGGACTGGTTGACCTTCGTGCTCATGTACTCAGCCAGCAGGGTCCACTTGAAGTACTGGGCCTGGACGAAGGGGTTGTAACCTTCGATCTTGGCCGTGGACTGAGCGACCGCCGTGGAATTGAAGTAGGAAGCCTTACCGTAGTTCACGCCGACCGCATACTTCTCATTGTCGCTGATCTTGTTGTTCCAGACGACGTTGGCGTAGAGGCCGAGGTCATTGAGGCCCTTGTAGTTGTTGAAGCCCTGGGCAGAGTTGGTAACGGAAGCGCCGTACTCGAGGCCGTTGGTGTTGGTGACGCTATTGTAGTGAAGGCCGAGGTGGTGGGCGCCGAAGCCGAGACGACGTCCGTCAGAACGGGTCGTGGCAGTGGCAGAACCGTTTTCCTGTTCGTTCCAGTAGCGATTGGTGATACCGCGCTCGACGGTGTAGAGCTTCGAGGAGGAAGCCTTGAAGAGCGAGGAGAGCGTGGACTCTTCATAACCCCAGGTCACCTTGCGGTAGCCGAAGTCGAAGGAGCCGTAGCTGCCGGCGAGGGAAACCATCGCGCGGTCGATGCTGTTGGCGGTGTTGCCAGACATGTCGAAGACGACGTCACCGGAGATACCGGAACCGAGGTCAGCAAAGGTTTCGAGGTAAAGGCGGCGGATCAGGAAGGCGCTCTGGGCGCGGTAGTCGCTGGTCTTGACGCCGGTGGCGCCAACGGTCTGCGAGTAACCGAAGTTCTCGTACTGGGTCTGGAAGTAGCCGGAGAAAGTCAGGCGGCTGGTGGTGTCTTCCTTAGCCCAGACGCGGCCAGCTCCAGAAGCGGTGCGCGCGGTGGCGGCCTCTTCTAGGGTCTTAGCGCGGTCTTCGGCGGTGATCACGCCCTTCTTCACAAGGAGGTCGAGCGTGGCTTTGTCTTGGGCGTACGCAGAAACCGACGTAATGGCGGCAGCTGCGATGAGCATGGACTTGAGGGTGCTATTCATAGGTGTTGGTGCGGTTATGCGACGGGACTATCTCATCCCAATGTTACAGGATGATGTCGAAGTGGTGAAGAAAGTGCCTTAAACTCGCCACACTTAGACGGGAATCACGGTCAGAATAGCTGACTAAGACCCTGAAAAACGTCCGTAAACTGAGGAAACCACTCTAATTCGGCCTTAATTCGACCCACCGCGACAATTCGGTTGGGCTGGGTCCGCCCTCCTTTGGCCACGCGGGGGCCTGCGGGAGCGGTGGCATCGAAGATGGGCTCGGCCTGGCCGAGGCGTTTCGCAATCCACTTAGCAAGTTCAGCCTTTGTCACGGGCCGGCCGTCACCGACGTTGTAAACGCGCGCGCCCAGCGGGCCACCAGTGATTGCAGTGAGAATGGAAGATGCCGCATCATCGCGATGCAGATAGTTGATGAAGTGATCCACGCGACCGCCGATTACATTTTCACCGCGGCGCAATTGATCCACGAGATGATGTCGTCCCGGTCCATACAATCCACCAAAGCGCAGCACGCGAGCGCGGGCGAGGCCAGACGTAAGCACCGACTGCTCGCCGGCGAGGATTGCGTCGGCGGTCGGTGCCCCACCGACTTCGGAAATTTCGTCAACGACGCCGCCGTCATCTTGGCGATAAACTCCCGTGGAACTGGTGAAGATGAAATTTGCCGCGCCGACCAACTTCGCCCAGGCGAGCGAACGCCGGACGCCGATATCATAGGCGAGCGCATAAGCCTCTGGCCCGCCCCCGCCTGTGCTCGCGGCGTAGACCACGGCGTCAACGCGTGAAGGCAGCGCAGCCCAATCGTCGGTGAAGATATTGAATGCCTCGGCCTTCAAGCCCTCTGCCCTGAGGTGGTCGCGCGAGGCCTCCGATCGCACAATGCCGGTGACATCATGCCCGGCCCGTTTGGCCAACCGGGCGAACTCCGCGCCGACATAACCGCAACCCAGCACGACAATGACCAAGGGCTGGCTCACGCGGGCAGGAAAGATGCCGCCCACTCGGCGGGCGTGGAGCCGGACTGGGCCGAAAGCATCTTCATCAGCTCACCGGAATCCGCTAAGGCCTGGGCCCGCGGGCCAGGCACTTCGACGCATTCGCGCAACCGTACCGCCAAGGCGGCAGGCTCGCAGGCAGACTGCAGATACTCCGGCCACGCCTGCCGCTTGAGCAAAATGTTCGCGATACCGAGGTTATCAACCCGCCCGGCGATCAGACGTCGACCAACCACCCAGGTCAGCGGATTGGCACGGTAGACCACCGCCCCGGGGATGCCCGCGAGCGCAACGGTCAATGACATGGTGCCGGAACTGACGAGCGCGGCGCAGCCTGTCGCCGGACCTTCCGAGACCGGCCGGAGATCGATCCCCTTCGCCGCGTCGCCATATTCCGCGAGCAACCGATAAAGCTCCGCGTGGACTTCGCCACCAGTGTGCAACACAAGGGCGCGGCGACCCGGGTGATGCTTACGGAATTCGGCAAAAGCTTCGACCAAGGCGGGGAAAATCTTCCGGACGGGCTTGGGACGGCTCCCCGGCAACAGTAGCACCGGGCCGGCGGAATCATACTTCAGACCGTGCTGATGATCTGGCTCGGCGAAAGGATGACCCACGAAACGTGCTTCGAGCTTGGTATCGGCGTAGCAAGCAGGCTCGAATGGGAAAATCGTGCCGACACTATCCAAATCCCGGGCCATGGTGAAACGCCGCTTGGGCTTCCACGCCCATAACTGCGGGCTCACATACTGGATGACCGCCGTGGTTCCAAAGCCTGCCCGCGAAAGCCCAGCCTTACGCAGCTCGTCAGCGAGCCGGAGATTGAGCCCAGGGTAATCCACCAACATGACGACCTTCGGCTTCCACTTCAATGTCCACGCGACCATCCGCGAAAACAGACGGCGGTAAAACGGATAGGCGGCCAGCACCTCCACAATGCCCACCGCCGAGAAGCCCGTCATATCGAAAAGCACCTGTGCGCCGGCCACCTTCAAATCCGGGCCGCCGAACGCGGCGACACGGAGCCCCGGCCGTGCCTTCAATAAGTCCGCAACGACCTTCGCCGCATGCTGGTCACCAGAATGCTCTCCCGCCACCACCAGCACATCGACCTCTCCCGAGCGGGGACGATCGAAAGCCACGGGAATGCGGGGGAACGCGCTCATTTGCGTGCCATGCCGGCACGGATTTGCTCGGTGATGCGAATGGCGACTTCCAAAGCAGAGCGCCCCAGTTCGCCACTGACCTTCGGACTCTTGCGGTCACGCACACAAGCCGTAAAGGAAGCGAGCTCGATGGCGAGCGGCTCGCCCTTCTCGATTGGAATCTCCTCCTTGGCGAAACCGCCTTCAGCCGCTGGGTCGACACGGACGGTGTGTCCTTTCTGGCCCATGAAATCGATGGAGAGATAGCCGCCGGTCTGGAAGACGCGAATCTCGCGGTTCTTCTTCAGGGAAACGCGGCTGGCACTGAGATTCGCGACGCAACCGTTCTTGAAAGCTAGGCGCGCGTTGGCGATATCCTCAGTCTTCGTGACCACCGAAACGCCAACGGCGTCGATGCGCTCGACGGGGGAATTGGCGAGTTGCAGCACAATCCCGATGTCGTGGATCATCAGATCGAGCACGACGCCGACCTCGGTGCCGCGCGGCGTAAAGGGCGCCAACCGTTCAGCTGTGATGTAGCGAGCATCGGTGACGGCCTTCTCGAGGTACGACATCACCGGATTATAGTGCTCAATATGGCCGACTTGCACGATGCGGTCCGCCTTGGCAGCGGCGTCCAGAATCTGAGCCGCCTCATCTAGCGTGACACAGATAGGCTTCTCGATGAGTAGGTGCACCCCCTTGGCGAGCAGCGGGAGGGCGACGGCCGCATGGTAATTGGTCGGCACGACGACGCTCACGGCATCACAACCAGCGGCCATCTCCTCGAGTGTCGCGAATCGATGGCATTGATGCTTAGCGCAAATCTCCGCCGCCCGAGCATCGTTCGGCTCAAAGATCCCAGCGAGTTCCGCCCCGGGGAGCGTCGAGTAGATGCGGGCGTGGTGCTGGCCGAGCGAACCCGTGCCGGCCACCCCGCAGCGGATGCGCGGTGCAGTCATACCGACAGACTCCACGGGCACCGTCCGTCTTCAATCCGAAAACCCACCCGCCTGGACGTCGAAGGCCAAGATGTCCTTGGCCCGTTTGACACGAACGAGGCTACCCTCAGGGATTTCCCCTGCCAGCATGGCCTTGGCGAGCGAGGTCTCGACTTCACGCTGCAAGTAACGGCGCAGGGGGCGTGCTCCGTAGACGGGGTCGAAACCGCGCTCGGCAATAAGCGCCAAGGCCGTCTTATCGAAGTCGAGCCGGATCCGCTTGACCGCGAGCCGCTCGTTGAGACCGCGCAGCATAATGCCGGCGATTGCAGCGACCTGTTCATGACCGAGCGGCTGAAAGAGAGCGATGTCGTCGATCCGATTGAGGAACTCGGGCCGGAAATGGGCACGGAGGTCGGCCATGACCGACTCACGGACACTATCCGTCAGCCCGAAACCGGCATGCTCGGCGATATGTCGGCTGCCGATGTTCGATGTCATGATGAAGATCGCCTGGCGGCAATCCACCGTGCGCCCCTGGGAGTCGGTCAAGCGGCCGTCGTCCAGTACTTGCAACAGGATATTGAAGACCTCGGGGTGAGCCTTCTCAACCTCATCGAGGAGTACCACGGCGTAGGGATGGCGGCGGAGTGCTTCAGTGAGCTGGCCGCCTTCCTCGTGACCGACGTAGCCAGGAGGCGCACCAACGAGGCGCGAGACGGCATGCTTCTCCATGTATTCCGACATATCGATGCGGATCATCGACTTCTCGCTGTCGAAAAGTTCGGTCGCCAGGGCCTTGGCGAGCTCAGTCTTGCCGACACCCGTCGGCCCCAGAAAGAGAAAAGATCCAACTGGACGGCGAGGGTCTTGAACACCGGCCCGCGAGCGCTGGACGGCCTCAGCCACCACCCGCACGGCCTCCTCCTGACCCACCACGCGGGCCTTGAGATTATCCGCCAGTCGCAGAATTTTCTGCCGCTCGCCCTCGAGTAGTTTACTGACCGGCACCCCAGTCCAGCGGGCAACGACTTCGGCGATTTCTTCCGGCGTGACCGTCTCGCGGAAGAGGCCCGTGGCGGACTTAGCCGTGCCTTCCAGTTTGGCGACCTCCTTCTCGAGTTCGGGAATGGTACCGTAGCGAAGTTTGGCGACTTCCTCCAGTTTACCCGCGCGCTCGGCCTTAGCCATGTCGGCCTTGGCGTTCTCCAGCTTCTCGCGTGAAGATCGCACCTTGGTCACGGCTTCCTTGTCCGCAACCCAGCGTGCGCGAAATGCCGTCTGCTCCTCACGGGCCGCACCGAGTTCTTTCCGCAGTCCGCCGAGGCGAACCTTGGAAGCTTCGTCTTTCTCATTTTTGAGCGCGGATTCCTCAACCTCAAGCTGCAATACGCGGCGATTCAAAGCGTCGAGTTCAGAAGGTACGCTATCAATCTCCGTGCGGATCTGCGCACACGCCTCGTCGATGAGGTCGATCGCCTTATCTGGCAGGAAGCGGGCCGTAATATAACGGTCGGAGAGCGTGGCGGCCTCGACCAGCGCGGCATCCTCGATGCGCACGCCGTGGTGTACCTCGAAGCGCTCCTTGAGCCCGCGAAGAATAGAAACCGTGTCCGGCACACTGGGCGGATCCACCAAGACTTGCTGAAAGCGGCGCTCGAGGGCGGGATCCTTCTCCACGTGTTCACGAAATTCCTTGAGCGTGGTGGCCCCGATGCAATGGAGTTCGCCACGAGCGAGCATCGGCTTGAGCAGATTCGCCGCATCCATCGCGCCATCGGCCTTGCCGGCACCGACGAGCGTGTGCATCTCGTCAATGAAGAGAAGGATGCCTCCTTCGGCGGACTTCACTTCATTCAAGACCGCCTTGAGACGTTCCTCAAATTCACCGCGGTACTTGGCTCCAGCGATGAGCGCACCCATATCTAAGGAAAAGAGCACCTTATCCCGCAGGCTCTCTGGCACGTCGCCGTTCACAATCCGCTGAGCGAGGCCTTCGACCACGGCAGTCTTACCGACGCCAGGTTCGCCAATCAGCACAGGGTTATTCTTGGTGCGCCGGGAAAGAATCCGGATGACGCGACGAATCTCTTCGTCGCGGCCGATGACAGGATCCATCTTGCCGGTTCGCGCCAAGGCCGTGAGATCCTGCCCGTATTTGGCGAGGGCCTCATAGGTGGCTTCAGGATTGGCCGTCGTCACGCGCTGCGCACCACGCACAGCCTGCAAGGCGGCGAGAATTGCCTTCCGCTCGAACCCGACGGCGGTAAAGATTGACCGCAGCGAAGGAGTCTCGCTGAGCGCGAGCAGGACGTGCTCGGCCGAAACAAAATCATCTTTCATGCCCGCGGCCTCATCTTTGGCCTTCAGCAGGAGTTCGTGCGTCTCCCCGGAAAGCGAAGGCTGGCCGGCGGATTGGGCGAGTTTGGGCAGGCGGGCGAGCTGACCAGCCACGGCTGAGGCGAACGCCGGCTCATCCTTGCCTGCTCGCCGAAGGAGAGAGCCAACCACCCCGCCCTCCTGCTCAAGCAGGGCTTGGAGAATATGCGCGGACTCTAGCGCCGGGTGCCGACGTTGCATGGCGATTCCCTGCGCCTGCTGCAGGGCTTCGGAAGTCTTCTCGGTAAGGTTACCGTAGGGAGTTGTCATACCGCACTAACTGCAGAAAGCGTTCCAAGCCGGCGGGTGACTAGAAGGTCTAATCGACCCGTAATTGGCATTAGCCAGCGCTTAAGCCGAGACAACGTCGCGACATCTCGTCGCGGGCGGGACGCCCTGTCGCTTCCTCGTTTGATGAGTCGTCAATCCATAAAAGACCAGCGAATCACCAGTCCCTTGTTGCCCAGCGAAGAGCGTTGCGGGTAAAAATACCGCATGACGCACGATGCGGAGCTGGCGACCTTGGAGCGCCTTCTTGACGACCCCTCTCCGGTCGTCCGTCAGGCCGTGCTCACTAAACTCAAAGCAGCGGGTCTCAAAGGAGTGCTCTGGCTAGAAACGCTAACGCACGACGAGTCATTGGCGACTCACGCCAAGGTCCTGCTAGTCGACCTGCGTACACCCGAGGCCGCCGCGCAGTCCTTCTTAACCCACCTTCGCGACGGCCAGTGCGACCTCGAGCAAGCGTGCCTCCTTCTGGAACGCACGACCAACCCATCCTTGTGCGATGATGCCTATGCCGCCGAGCTTGATCGCCTCGCGACGCGCACCCGTGAACTGATGGCCGAGCCCTTAGATGTGCGGGCCAAATGCCGACTCCTCTGCCGGGTGATTTTCGGCGAAGAAGGTTACCGTGGCGCGCAGGAGAGTTTCGCCGTCCCCTCCTCCTCCCTGCTCTCCCAAGTCATCCAAAGTCGCCGCGGTATTCCCATTTCGCTCTGCCTAATCTTTCTACTCGTCGCCCGTCGCCTCGGCCTCCCAGCCGAACCTGTCGGCCTGCCAGGGCGCTTCATGGTCGGAGTCTTCCGCGGACGCGAACCGCTCTACATCGACTGCTACGAAGGCGGCGCCTTCCGCACGCGGGCCGAAGTCCAACTCCTCCTCCTCGACAACCAATTGCCGGCAGACGAGGCATTCCTGCAACCCGTCACCACGCATCAGACGCTCGCGCGCTGCTGTCGCAACCTCGTCTCCCAATTCGAAGCCCAAGGCGACGACCGCAGCAGCCGACTCTTCCTGGGCTTTGTCCACGCCCTCGATAAACACGATGAGCGCGCCTGACACCCTGACGCTCGCCAACTTGCGCACCGCTCGCTTCAACGGGCCACAGCTCGGCGTGCTTGGTGACCCGATTGCGCATTCGCTCAGCCCCGCAATGCACAACGCAGCGATTGCCGCACTGGTGCCGACGCATCCGCACCTCAGCGGCCTGCAATACCATCGACTGCATATCACCGCCGACGAATTACCGGAAGCGCTTCGCCTCCTCCATACCGCTGGGTTCATTGGCGTGAATCTGACCGTGCCGCACAAAATCGCTGCACTCACCCTCACCGCCTCCCTGTCGCCGGCCGCCCAACGGGCCGCCTCCGTGAACACCCTCGTCCGCACCCCCAACGGATGGGACGGACACACCACCGACGGTCCGGGCTTCCTTGCCGCCCTGCGCGAAAACTCCGGCGGCACCGTTCAAGGTCGCGAAGTAGTCCTCCTCGGTTCCGGCGGGGCCGCTCGGGCGGTCGCCACCGCCTGCCTTGATGCCGGCTGCACCACGCTGCGCGTTTACAATCGCGACCGCCAAAGGGCCGCTGACTTAGCCCTCGCTCTCGACGATCCGCGAGTAACCGCGGCCGGCCTCGATGAAATCATCGCCCCTGCAGGCGACGCCGTGATTATTAACTGCACGGTGCTTGGCCTGAAATCATCGGACCCGTCGGCCTTCCCAGCTACCCTTCTTAAGCCTGGCCAATTTGTCTTCGACACCACGTACGGCCAGACGACCTCTCGATTGCTGCTGGATGCTCAGGCCCTTGGCGTAAGCCACGCCGACGGTCGCGCGATGCTCCGCTGGCAAGGAGCGCTCGCCTTCCAACTTTGGACAGGCATTCTTCCCCCTGCCTCCCCGATGCGTCACGCCCTCGGAGAAAAAGCTGCCTGAATATGACCCTCGCCGACCTTCAGCGATTCGCCGCCCTCCACTCGGGACTCGCAACCCTCACGGTCGGCGTCCTCGGCTCCTGTGTCGGCAGTTTCCTTAACGTCTGCATTCACCGGATGCCCAAAGGGGAATCCGTCATCACGCCTGGCTCCCACTGCGCCTGCGGGCAGCCGATACCTTTCTGGCTTAACCTCCCGCTCATCGGCTGGCTCAGCCTCGGCGGAAAAGCTCGCTGTTGTGGAGCAAAGATTTCCGTGCGCTACCCGCTCGTAGAACTGATTACGGCCCTACTTTTCATCGCCGCGTGGACCATGCTCGCCGGACCCAAAGTAGCCGTCGCCTGGGTCTTCCTCTCGCTCCTCATCCTGCTCGCCGGATGTGACCTCGACGACATGACCGTACCGGACGCACCCAACTTCACCTTGGTTGGCACCGGCATCATCATCGCCATGTTGGTGCCCTCACTCTTCGGCCAGACGGCGCACGCCGAACCGGCCGTCAATCGCGCCTACGCCTTGATCGACAGCCTCATCGGTATCGCCGTCGGCACCGCCTTAGTCTGGTGGATCCGCACGGTCGGCTCGATCATCGCCGGGCAAGAAGCCATGGGTGAGGCCGACATCATCCTCTGTGCGGGCGTCGGGGCCTATTGCGGCTGGCAAGGGGCACTTTTCTGCCTTTTTGGCGGCTCTATCATCGGCGTAATCACGGCCCTACCTTCCTTGGTTTTATCGAAAATAAAGGGCGAGGCATACCAAGGGGTAGTGCCGTTCGTGCCCAGTATGGCCATCGCGGGAGCCCTTTGGTTCTTCCGCGGGCCGGAGATACTCATGGCCTGGCGGAACTGGGGCGTTTCGTGAATGATTCGGGCTTGTCAGCCCCCTCCCCCCTACCAATCATCAAAGTCTACCCCACTTATGAAGCAGCTCGCCCTTGCTACCTTAATCGCTTCCGCCGCCCTGGTTGGTTGCACCACCTACGACACCCCTAACCACGGTCGTAATGTCTCCCTTGAGCCTACCCACAACTTCCTCGGCATCATGAAGGTCGAATCCGGCATCTACGCCCCCAAGAAAATTGTCACCGTGGGCGCCACCACCGATGAGTTCTACTCCCGCCGCAATGACTCCGGTGACCGTATCACCTTCCTCTGGGGTGCCGTCACCCTGACCGACTACTAAGTCGTCAACTAGCCCTTGCAGAAGCCCCGACATCGGGGCTTCTTCATTTACAGGCAAATGAGCGTATCCCGAAGCAACGTCGCCCGCCATCTGCGGCAAGCCGCCCTCGAACAGCCGGACGGCCTTGCCACTAAATCCCCGCTTTCGGTCGGGCCGGACGCGAAGGTAGTCCACACGCTCCAATCCTTCCGATCACTCGACCAAGAAAGTGATGCCGCGGCCCGCCTCTTTCACGCCGAAGGTGTAATCGAAGGCATGCGCGTCTTGCTAGCGGTCCGCCCTGGGCACGACCTGATCGTCGGGATGTTCGGTTTACTCAAACTCGGCGCCATACCCATCGCCATCGACCCAGGCATGCATTGGCGATCCCTGCTGGATTGCATCCAGCGGTCGCACCCCGAGGCGATTGTGGGCATCCGCCCAGCGACACTACTCAGCCGCCTTCCTCTGCCTGCCTTCCGTAGCCTGCGGATACGCATTTGCGTGGGCACCTCACACTGGCGGCACCAACTCCACCAGTGCCACTCCACAGTGCCGCGGCCGTTGGCGGACGTGCAGGCCAACGCACCCGCCGCCATCCTTTTCACCTCCGGCTCCACCGGCGCACCCAAAGGCGTCTGCTACACCCACGGCATGTTTGACGCGCAGATCAGCATGGTGCGCGATACTTTCGGAATCCAACCAGGCGAAATCGATATGACGATGCTGCCGCTCTTCGCCCTTTTTAATCCGGCCCTCGGCGTGACCACGGTCACACCCATGTTAGACCCCTCGCAGCCGATGGCTGCAGATCCGGCACCGATTGCGGCCACGCTAATTACAGAAAAGGTTACCACCTCTTTCGGCTCGCCAGCTATCTGGGGTAAAATCGCCGACTACTGCGACGCAAAGCGACTAAGCCTACCCTCGCTTCGCCGACTGCTCATCGCGGGTGCACCCGTCTCCGGGGAACTCCTCGCCAAACTCCGCAAGGTTGCCCCACAATGCCAGATTCACACGCCCTACGGCGCGACGGAATGCCTGCCCGCCACCACCATTGAAGCCGACGAGCTCCTCGGAGAACTGCGCGCGCCCACGCTTCGCGGCAAAGGTACCTGCGTGGGCCGGCCCGTGAAGGGGGTCGAAGTCCGGATTATCCGTGAGACCGATGGCGCCATCGCCTCACTGGAGGCCGCCCAAGTCTGCGCCCCTGGCGAGATGGGCGAAATCATCGTGACCGGCCCCAGCGTCACCCGCGAATATGACGCTCTGCCCGGCGCCACCCGACTCGCAAAAATTCCCGATGGTGAAAAAGTCTGGCATCGCATGGGCGATCTCGGATGCCTCGACGCCGATGGACGGATCTTCTTCCTCGGTCGCCGCGTCGAACGCGTACGCACCCCCACAGGCAGCCTACCCACCGAAGCCGTCGAGCCCGCCTTCCGCCAGCACCCGCAGGTAGCCCGCTGCGCCCTCATCGGCCTAGGGGCAGGCAATAACCAAGTTCCTGCACTCGTGGTTGAGCCTAAGGCTGGATACTTCCCTGCGAATAGCGGCGAGCGCGAGCGCTTCATCGAAACGCTCCAGGCATTGGCGAAAGACAACCCTTGGGCGAGCACCGTCAAAGTCTTCGTCTTCCAGCACGCACTGCCTGTTGATGTCCGCCATAATGCGAAGATTCACCGGCTCCGGCTCGCTAAAGAGTGGACGGCGAAACTCGGGGCCAACCCCCTCAGTAACTTGAAATCATGAACCCGCCTCGCGTCCTTATCACCGGCGGGGCAGGCTTCCTCGGCCAAGCGATTGTCCGCCGCTGCTTGGCACGTGGCTACGCGGTACGCGTGCTGGGCCGGACACTGATGACTGGCGAACTCGCGGAGAAAGTCGCGTTTCACCAAGGCGATCTGGGCGACGAAGCGGCGGTGACCAAGGCCGTGGCCGGATGTGATTACGTCTTCCATGTGGCGGCCAAGGCTGGCGTCTGGGGCCCCTGGGAGGATTACCTGCGTATAAATATCACCGGCACCCGTCACGTCGTCGCCGCCTGTAAGACCCACGGCGTCCGCGCCTTGATTCACACGAGCACCCCAAGTGTCGTCTTCACGGGCGAGGCTTTCCGGGGTGCCGATGAATCCCTACCCTACGGCGACAACTGGCTCTGTGCCTACGCCGAGACCAAGGCTATCGCCGAAGAATTTGTGCTGAAGGCAGCTTCAGATAAACTCAAGGTCTGCGCCCTGCGTCCGCACCTCATCTGGGGTCCCGGCGATAATCATCTTTTCCCTCGGGTCCTCGCCCGGGCCCGTGCCGGCAAACTCCGGATCGTCGGCGACGGCGAGAACCGGATCGACGTCACGCATCTCGACACCGCGGCGGACGCGCACCTCGGTGCGCTCGATGCCCTGCTCGCCGGACGCGCCAACGGCAAAGCCTACTTCCTCTCGCAGGGTGCGCCGGTGAAGCTCTGGGATTTCATTAACCGCCTTCTCGTCGGTGCTGGCGAGCAACCCATCACCCGCCGAATCAGCCCGCGAGCGGCCTACACCCTCGGCGCCTTACTCGAAGGAGTCTGGACGCTCTTCCACCTCAAAGGCGAACCGCCCATGACCCGCTTCATCGCGGTCGAACTCTCGAAGGACCACTGGTACGATGTCTCCGCCGCGCAGCGCGACCTCGGCCTGAAGCCTGCCCACGAAACCTGGGCCGCCCTCGATTTGCTTGCGGCGTCCTACCGCCGGACGAAATAGCTCTCGGGCTTGCACTCCAGACTTTTCACGACACCCCTTCCCCATGCCCGTCGACGGACTCCAATCTGACAAAAGTTTCGTGGTGACCATGAAGACGTGGTTCGATCAGACCGACGGCCTCGGCATCCTCCATCACTCGCATTACGTACTCTTGATGGAGCGTGCGCAGAAGGTGATGTTCGTCGCCGTGATGGGTAAGGACACCCTAGATCCCGCTGTCGCCCCGGACGTTTACGTCGTCGTCCGTGATATCGAACTCCACTACCACGCGGCCGTCCGACCCGAATGCGAACTGAAACTTGTGCTTAGCGTCCGCAAAGTACGTGCCGCCGGCCTCACCGTCGATTTTGAGTTCCGCAGCGCCGATTTCTCCGTCCTACACGCCAAGGCTTCCCGCACGGTCTGCCGCATGGATGGAACCACGCATCAGCCCGCCGCCTGGAGTGAAGACTTCCGTGCGAAGCATGAAGCCCTTATCAGGGCTTAATAGTAGATGACTGAGTCGATGGCAGATGACAGAGGTCTGAATCGATAAAAACAGATAGACCAAAGTTGCTTTCTGCCCTGGGTCATTCATCGACGCAGCACTCTGTCATCCGTCATCTGTCATCGATTCAGTCCTCTACTTCTGCGCTAGCGCGGCACAAATCCCACACGTCTTACCGCCGCAGCCGCGCGCGGTGCAGTGCTCCCGCCCGTAGAAGATAATCCGCAGATGCAGCTGATTCCAACTGTCCTCAGGGAAGAGTCGCTTGAGGTCCTTTTCAACCTGTTCGACGGACTTACCCGGGCTCAACTTCCAGCGCTTGGCCAGGCGATGGATATGCGTGTCGACCGGAAAGGCGGCCACCCCGAAAGCCTGTGCCATGACGACGGAGGCGGTCTTATGCCCAACGCCTGGAAGTTCCTCTAATTCCTCAAAGGTCCGGGGCACGGTGCCGCCGTGCTTCGCCATGAGCAGTTTGCCCAAGCCGACCAACGCTTTGGATTTCTGCGGGGCGAGACCCAGCTGGCGGATGAGCGTCAGCACCCGCACCTCGGTCATCGCAGCCATCTTGGCCGCCGTACCTGCTTCGGCGAAAAGTGCCGGGGTGATCTCGTTGACCTTTTTGTCCGTACACTGAGCCGAAAGCACCACCGCCACCAGTAGCGTGAAAGCATCCGTGTGATCCAAGGGAATAGGCGTCGTTGGGTAGAGCCTCGCGAGCTCCTTCCCCACATAGTTAGCGCGCTCCTGCTTGGTCATGACCCGAGATTGGGCACCCCCCAGCCGAAGGCAACGCACCACCGGCCAGCGACTTATTCACAAGCGTCCGATTGGGTTGCCAAACCTTATGCCAAAACCCTGATTCTCTAATACTGCCGCCGCCGTTTGGTGGACGGTTGCGAGACCTCTTTCCTGCTTCAAAACCTTTCTTCTCTCCATGGTCCAATTGCCCTTCGATCCTTCTAAGATTTCGCGCGAACTCGCCCGCCACTACATCCCGGCCAGCGAGGCGGATATTCGCACGATGTTCGCCACCATCGGCGCCAAGGACTTCTCAGACCTATACGCGCATATCGACCCTGCGGTGAAGTTTACCGGCGTCCAAGACCTGCCCGCGGAACTCGAATACCAGGCCCTCGCCGACCGCATGGAGGCGCTCGCCCAAAAGAATTCGGTGAAGACCCCTTTTCTGGGCGACGGATTACAGGTCTACCAGACGCATGAAATCGTCGGCCATGTCTGCTCGATTCGTAACCTGACGACTTCCTATACGCCCTATCAGCCCGAACGCTCCCAGGGCACCCTCATCACCCATTGGATCTACCAATCCACCCTCGCCCAGCTGACCGGCTTCGAGGCTGTCAACTCCTCGCTCTATGACCGGGCTAGCGCCCTGTTTGAAGCCGCTGTCTGCGCCGTGCGCATGGGCGACGCCGAAGCCAACACCATCCTCGTCGGCGCCAACCTGCTACCATGCGACCTCGAGGTGCTCCGCACGCACGTCGCGGACACTTCCGTCAAACTCGAGTTCCTCACCCCGGACGAGGACACCGGACGTCTAACCGCCGCTGGTATCGCCACCGCCGCCGCACGCCTCGGCAAGCAACTTGCCGGCGTTATCTTCCCGCAAGTCAATGCGCTCGGCCTACTGGAAGACGTCGATGCGCTCACCGACGCGTGCGCCGATGCTGGTGTGAAATCTATCGCGGTCATCGACCCGATGCTCCTCGCCACGGGCGGCCTCAAGGCCCCCGCGCAGTACGGCCGCAAGGGGGCTGACATCCTCGTGGGCGAAGGCCAGCACCTTGCGATCGGCGCCAACTTTGGCGGCCCCGGTCTCGGCATCTTTGCGGTGCGTCATAATGCCGATAAAAAGAATGAAGTCCGCGAAACCCCCGGACGTTTCGTCGGTAAGGCCAAGGACAACGCCGGTCGTGATTGCATCGTCATGGTGATGTCCACCCGCGAACAGCACATCCGCAAGGACAAGGCTACCTCGAACATCTGCTCCAATCAGGCCTTCATCGCCACCATCGCTGGCGCGGCGATTCTCGCCCGCGGCGAAAAAGGCATGGCCGCCAGCTGCGGCGCCGGACGCGACCAAGCCCATCGTGCCGCCGCCCAGCTGCATAACATCCCTGGACTGAAGGTCTGCTACGCCAACCAAGCTTTCTGGAATGAATTCAGCCTGATGCTCCCTGAACCCGCCGACGCTGTCATCGCCAAGGGACGCGCTGCCGGCCTGCACGTGGGCGTCGACATCACCGGCCGCACACCCTGCAATTGCTCGCTGCTTAAGATCTCCTTCAGCGACCTCCAAACGGCCGCCGATACCGACAAGCTCATCGCTTTCTTCGAAGGCCTCTACGGGAAGTCCGCCGGGGCGAAGCCGCTCGCCGAGATTTCGCCCGCCCTCCTCCGCCTAGGATCAGTCGGCCTGCCCTCTTTCCCTCTTTCGGAGCTCAAGGCCTACTACGCGAAGCTCGGCGAACTCAACGTGTCGCCCGATACGGGCTGCTTCCCGCTGGGCTCATGCACGATGAAGTATAACCCACACATCAATGACTGGGCAGCGGGACTACCTGGCTTCACGGGACTCCACCCACAGGCGCCCTCCGAAGACGCGCAGGGATCGCTCGAACTCCTCTGGCAGACGCAGGAGTGGTTCCGCAAAATTACGGGCCTCGCCGGACTGACGACCCAACCCGTCGCAGGCGCCCAAGGCGAACTCGTGGGCCTCAAACTCTTCCAGGCCTACCACCGCCACCACGGCCAGCACCGCGACATCATCCTCATCCCGTCGACGGCCCACGGCACAAACTTTGCAACGGCGACCACGGCGGGCTATGCGACTAAGCGTAACCCCGATGGCTCGCCGTCGGGTATCATGATTCTGAAGTCCGCCCCCGATGGTCGCGTCGATCAAACCGACTTCGCTGCGAAGATTGCCGAATTCGGACCACGAATCGCTGGTATGATGGTGACCAATCCCAATACCTCAGGCGTCTTTGAAACCGACTTCCAGAAGATGGCCGCTGAGATCCATCGTATCGGTGGCCTCGTCTACATGGACGGCGCCAACATGAATGCCATCGCTGGCTGGGTAAACCTCGGGGCCCTGGGCGTCGATGCGGTCCATAACAACCTGCACAAGACCTGGACCGTCCCGCATGGCGGCGGCGGCCCTGGCGATGGCATCGTGGCCGTCTCCGAACGTCTCGTGGATTTCCTGCCTGGATTTCAAATTGCGAAACAGGGCGATGCCTACGTGCCGGTCAAACCGAAGCACAGCATCGGCTCGTTCCATCGCCACTGGGGCAACTTCGCCCACAAGGTGCGCGTCTACACCTACCTGCAGCGCCTCGGCAAGGAAGGCGTTCGCCGCATGGCCGCCATGTCCGTCCTCTCGAGCCGCTACCTTTTCGCCACCCTCGGCAAAGCTTTCCCCTCCCTCCCTGCGGCCGCCGATGGCGTGCCCCGCATGCATGAGTTCATCCTCACCCTCACAGAGGAGGACTTCAAACGCATCGAGGCATCCGGCATTCCGCGCGCGAGCATCATCGCCCGCGTCGGCAAACTCTTCCTTGATTTCGGCTTCCACGCCCCGACCGTCGCTTTCCCGGAAGTCTTCGGGCTAATGATCGAGCCGACCGAATCCTACACGAAGGATGAGCTCGACCGCTTTACCCAAGTCGTCCTGGCCATCGGCGAACTCATTCGCGAGCACCCCGAGGTACTCAAATCGACCCCGCGTTTCACGCCTGTCGACCGCGTCGACGAAGTCGCCGCAAACCGTAATCTCGTCCTCAGCGAACGCCTCACGGCACTCCCGCTAATCAACGAGAACCGCCTGTCGCCCGTCCTGCTCAACGCGATGTCCATCGCGGAGATTAAGCAACGCGTCCTCGCGACGATTTAATTAGGCCTTCGGCAGGCGCACGATGAAAGTCGTGCCCTTACCAACTTCGCTGACCACGGTAATCGTACCGCCGTGCGCTTCGACGGTCTGCTTGACGATGGCCAACCCCAGGCCAGCCCCACCGGTATGCCGAGAGCGCGAGGCATCGGCCCGATGAAAGCGCTCAAAAATACGAGCGAGACTCTCCGGAGTGATGCCGCGACCGCTGTCCGCGACGCGTAATTCAGGCTGACCGTCGACCATCCCTGTTGAAACCGTCACCGCCACGCCGGCCTCATTATGCAGGATGGCGTTGATGGTAAGATTGAGAATCACCCGTCCCAACCGGCCAGCATCGCCGATCACGGGAGCACCCTCTAGCTGAGCGATGAGGGTGGCCCCATGCTCGCGTGCCACGCGGCCAAGCAACGCCACCGACTCATCGGCGAGATCGGCCAAATCGCAGGCATCCTTATTGACTGGATGGGCCGCATCCCCTTGGGCGAGCTCCAATAATGCGTCCGAAATAGACTTCATCCGCAGGGCCGACTGCTTGATGGTTTCAAGTGCCGCTCGATATTCCTCTGGCGTGCGCTCCTGACGCAGCGCCCCCTGGCTATCCGAAAGAATCACCGTCAGTGGCGTGCGGAGTTCATGCGAAGCGTCAGCGGTAAATTGGGCCATGTGCTCCCGCGCGGCATTCATCTTGCCAAACGTATCATTCAGGACGACGGCCAGTCGGCCGAGTTCGCTTTCCGTGTCCTCAACATCGATCTTCCGGCCGAAGTCACCGGCGGCGATGCCCTCGGCATCAGCGGCAATACGATCGATGGGGCGCAGCGAGCGACCAGCGAGAATCCAGCCGATGCCACAGCCAACAATCACGACGGCGAAGCCAGCCAGCGCGAGATTCCGAGCCAGCACCGCAAGGGCTGCATCAATCTGAGTGGTGGGATTACCGAACATCACCAAGTTGCGACCCGGTGGGCGATGTAACAGCACACGATGTCCGGGGAGCGTCGCCATCAGGTCCTGCGGCCGCGCTGGGGCGTCTTCCAAAGGCGTCTCGAGCTCGGCCAAGGCCTGAGCGATGAGCGCAGGGTCCTCGGGTGCATTCGGCGAACGATAGAGAGGCTTGCCCGCGGGGTCGACCGCCTGGACCCAGACGCCGGTATCGACGATTTCGGTCAAAGCCTGGCGCGCCTTGGTCGCTCGCTGTTCCTGACTCTCTCCACGTGGAGCGGCCTTGCCATTAGGACGGACGGCGGGAGCGGGACCAGGGCTACGCGGACCGCCGAGGCCCGGCACGACCTCGTTGATCGCACCCATCCCGCGCGTCATCTCCTGGCGGAGTCGTAAATCAAGCTCCTGGACTCGGGCCTGCTTCTCATGGCGGTAGAACGCCACGAGGAGCACCGAAGCCGTCGCCGCGAGTAAGGCGAAGTTCCAAGCCAAAATCCGCCAGCGGATGGAATGAAAGATCATGGGCGGCCCTTTTCTTTGGCGGCGGCTTCAATCACATAGCCCAAGCCGCGACGGGTCTTAATCAAATCCGCCCCGAGCTTCCGACGCAGATTGCAAACATGGACTTCAAGCAGATTCGATAGCGTGTCCTCGTTCTCGTCGAACAGGTGCTCGTAAAGCTCCGCCCGCGGCACGACGGCTCCGCGGCGATGGGCGAGGTATTCAAGCAGGCCATATTCGCGACCCGTAACGGGCTCGTCGACGCCGCCCTTGGTGACCCGGCGGGCCGTGGTATCGATGACGACTTCGCCGAGAGTGATCACCGCGGCGGCCGAACTGTGATTACGCCGCACAAGGGCGCGCAGGCGGGCCAGCAATTCCTGCTGAATGTAAGGTTTGGAAACGTAATCGTCGGCGCCGAGATCCAAGCCGGCCACCCGGTCATCGACTGAGTTGCGAGCCGTGAGCATCATCACGGGCGTCCGCTTCGTATGGCGGAGACGACGCAGCATTTCACGTCCATCCATCCCCGGCATGAGGTAATCGAGCACGATGGCGTCGTAATCCGTCTCCATCGCCTTGTGCAGCCCCTCTTCGCCGTTAGCGGCGCCATCCGCGGCATACCCTTCCTCACGGAGTAGCTTCAGCAGGCCATTCCGCAGGGGAGCTTCGTCTTCGACAATCAGGAGGCGCATTGGTGCTTGTCCTATATTCTACCATCCCCGCCCTTAATCCAAGATTAAGAAGCAGGCCAGACCTACTCGGCCTTGATGAATCTCCCTCGGGAAATCGCCGCATAGGCGCCGCAGATAATCGCCGAGGCCCCGCACACCCAGAAAACCTGGCCAGAGGTGATGTGGAAAGTCTCGCGGGCGACCCATTGAACACCGGCGGCCACCATAATCCCGATGAAGCTAAGACTACTGACCGTGCCTTGCACGGCGCCCTTACTCTCCGGCGAAGGGCGATGCTGGATGACGGAGACGATGGGGACAATAAAGAGGCCCGCCGAAAAACCTAAGGTCGCCATACAGATAGCGAATCTAACGGCCGTGACACCAGCGATTCCCATCGGGATGGTGCTCAGGGCCAGCCCGAGCGCACCAATAGGCACGAGGCGATACTCGATGTGACCACGCGAGGCGTACCCAGCGATGACGCTACCAAACCCGATGCCGAGGGCCAACCATACATTCATCATACTAATCCCCGTGTCCGAAAGATTCAGGACCCCTTTACCAAAGACCGCGACATTCATCATCACCAAGGCGGAGATAAAGAAGAATCCCGTATTACCCCAGCACGCACGCCAAAGATCCCGATCCTGCTTCATGATACTAAGCTGACGCCAAAGGTCGGTAACAGGATTGATGCGGACTGGGCACGTTGGGTCGGCGGCCGGTACCGGCGTGATGCGACGGCTCAGCAACCATCCGCCAAAGGCAATCGCCACCAAAATGGGGCCAGCGATCCACTCCCTACCCTTAAATCCATCCGAGAAAATTCCGGCCGCAACGGTACCCAAGATGACCCCAAGGAAGGTCAATAACTCTAGGATGCCATTGCCCCATGAAAGTTTCTCGTGCGGTAGAATTTCAGGCAGAATTCCGTACTTGGAAGGCGCGAAGATGGCACTGTGGCAGCCCATCAGGAAAATAGCGCAGAGTTTCAGCGGCAGGCCAGGCAGACCTAAGGCGAGGGCGGCGAAAGCCATGATGCCCATCTCCGCCAGCTTCACGTTGACCATGATGCGTTGCTTGCTGAAACGATCCGCCAGCCAGCCTCCCAGCATCGCAAAAAGAATAAAAGGGGCGGAGAAAACGGCTGTTACCATGGCGACCAGACGATCCCGGTCCGCGTCAGCACTGGCAGTTGTCGCAACGCCAGCCATCAGAACCAAAATAATCAACTGCTTAAGGGCGTTGTCGCTAAAAGCGTTCTGGAACTGCGTCGCCATCAGGTTCCAGAAGCCAGATTGCCAGCCAGTAACCGAAGGTGCAGGGGTGTTCGCCATGACCCATCACACGAGCGGGCCACGGCCTTTACAAACCTATTGATGTGAGGTCACCGCCTTAATCCCGCAACGCCGCGAAGAGTTCCACGGCCGACTCTGCCTTGTTTAGTATATATACATGATAACCGGGCGCACCGCGCGCGACCAAGCCGCGAGCCTGGCGCACGGCCCAGGAAACCCCGACCTTACGCTGGGCTTCTTCATCCGGACCGCAGGCCTCGAGTTCCCGCACCAAGGCATCGGGAATCCGGGCCTTGCAAAAGCCGCAGAAATTACGGGCCTGCTTCAGGGAAAGCACGGGCATGATACCAGGCAGAATGGGCACCGAGACGCCAGCCGCCCGCGCGCGGGCGACGAACCGAAAGTAATCCTCGTTATCCAGGAACAGCTGCGTGGTCACGAAATCGGCGCCCGCAGCGACCTTACCCGCAAGGAAACGGATGTCCGACAGGTCGTCCGCAGCGTCCGGGTGACGTTCCGGGAAGCCCGCAACCCCTACCGCAAAACGCCCAGGTCGTTCGACGTTGATCTGCCGGACGAGTTCTTGGGCATGCGCAAAACCCTGAGGGTGAGTCACAAACTCCGTCTGGCCCTTAGGCGGGTCGCCCCGGAGCGCGAGGATCCCGGAGAACCCAGCTTGATCGTATTGGGCGATAATGGCCGCCAGCTCCGCGCGCGAATGGCCGACGCAGGTGAGGTGTCCGATCAGCGGAATGCCCAGTTTTACCAGTTCGGCTCCGTAGGTGATGGTGGTGTCACGGGAAGTGCCCCCAGCACCGTAGGTGATCGAGGCGAAATCAATCCCGTGCGGCTTAAGCGTCGCCGCTACCTTCAGCATCCGCGCCCCACCCTCGGCATCCTTGGGCGGAAAGAACTCCACCGATACCGCAGGTCGCACGGGTCGGCGGAGGGCTTCGATGAGGTGCCGGCGTGACATTTGAAGTATCTTCTTATCCATATATGAAGATGTATGTCAAGGCCAGCGTCAGCCTTCCTCCTCCGACCCGCCGCCATTCCCAGGCAGTTCCCCCGGCATCGCCACATGGTACGCCATGACCATCCAGCAGAGCATGACGGGGTAGATTAATACGATAAAGCCGAAGGATCCAAAAATCCCGAGCAACACTCCGGTCGCGACCGAAAGCACCTTGAAGACGACTAAGAAAGAGACCGGGATGATAACGAAGATGATGGCGGCAACGTAGCCAATCGAGGTCGTGCCGGAATAAAGACCGGGGGACCGGGCGAGGTCCATGCCGCAGGCGTGACAGGCTTTGTTCAAGCGGAACCAGGAGGCGAGCAGACCACGCTTCCCGCAATTGGGACAATGGCAGAGGACACCCCGGGCGATGATGTCGCCACGCGTGATTTTCAGCTCAGGTTCATCCATACTGATAGCCTCATCCAGATGAGGCGGAAGACAAGCGAAGACCCCGGCCAGCCTAAACCTTAAGGAACAGTTTCTGCCGCTTCAAGAACCAGAGCAACGTCCACTCTACCATGAAGAAGCCGATGGCGAGCAACAGGGCGGCCCACCCCGCTGGCAGGAATTTGGCTACACCGCTAAAAATAGCCTTCGCGGTGTAATCAAAGTTGAGGAACTTCCCTGCCATATAAATGAGCACGGAGTTCATGCCGACGACCGCAAAGAAGGCGCCGAAGACGCGTAGCCACCCACGCACATCAATGAACCAATAAAAGGCGCCCAGCAGGAGACTGGACCATCCACAGGTACACAGCACAAAAGAGCTCGTCCACAGGTTCTTGTTAATCGGGAAAACTAGATCCCAGACATACCCTCCGACCAACAAAGCCAAGCCGGCAACCATTAGGCCGGCAGCCTTGCGGTCACCAGAAACCTCCGTCGAAGGTCGACGCAACCATAGGCCGGCAAGAATGCCTAACAACGCATTACCAATTGCCGGCAGGACGGCGAGCAAGCCCTCGGGGTCGTGAATTTTAAGGTGCAGCCGTCCGGGCAAGATCAAGCGGTCGACGTAACTGGCAAAGTTTCCCTCCATGGTCAGATCTCCCGGGGCAAAACCAGGCGCATGACCCAGCGACATGATTGCCCAATAGCCGAGCAATACGCCCGCGAACCAAACCCAGAGCCGTTTCGGCATCTCGTAATTAAAAGCGAAGATGAGCTGGGCGAACATGCCCGCCAGGCCGATGCGGCCGAGCACACTACCGAACCGCATGCCTTCAAGCCCCTTCCACTGGAGTCCGTTGTTATAGATGATACCAAGCAGGACGAGGATCAGGCCGCGCTGGATAATCTTGCGGCAGACTTCGCCGCGGGCGCCTTCCGTCAGACGACGCGTCAGCGAATAAGGCGTCGAGACGCCGGCCATGAATAGAAACAGCGGGAAAATAAGGTCTTCGAAGTGGAATCCATTCCAAGCCACATGCCCTAGCTGCGCATCTACGGTCGCCAGCCAGCCCCAGCCGGTCAGAGCTAAAAGGGCCACGACAATGCCGTGGCCTCCGATAATCCAGAAGAGATCGAAGCCGCGCAGGGCGTCGAGTGAGAGTAGGCGTTCCGACTTGGGGGCGACGGCTTCCGCCGCAGGAGCAGGGGTTTCCATAGGTGGGGTGACAAGGGAATAGCCCGACGGTTCCGTCGGGTCGACGGCAAACGCTGGCTCAGCGCCCCACCCCAGCCGCTGGCAGCAACTCCGCCACCTGAACCGCCACCGCTTCATCATAATTCTTCAAGGCGGCACTCAAGGCCGCCCGGTCATTACCGTGACGCTTGAGCAAGGCCTGCGCGTAAGCCAAGGCGGAGTGGAATTTCCCGTCGCCGTCGACGTCCAGCCAGATGGGATTCGTGGAACCGATGACTCGAGCGCCTAGAACCTTACTGGTCGGCTGGTAGGGGCGAGCAATACCCCAGAACGGCTCACTGACGCCGGGGCCGGTCGCAATCACCACCAAATGGACGTCGTGTGCTGGCCGGGGAATCATCCACGTAATCTTCGCCTTCAACCCCGCCCGATGGTCATCGCGAATATCCTGCTCACGAATCAGGCGCCCATTGGCATAAAGTTCAATATGATCAGCCTGTGCCCACGCTGGCCCGAGCACGGATGCCTCGACCTTGATGACTTCCCCCAAGCCAGTAGCGAGGTCGCCCACGATGAACTTATCGTCTACCTTCAGGTGCGCGAGGAGCCCGAGGCTGACCAAGAGCCGGCCCTGCTGATAACTCCGCCAGATTTCATCTAGGTCCAGATGGGCCGGGTCTTCATCCCGCGTCGCCACATAAGTGCGCCCCTGCCCTACGATGAAGCGATTCACATCATGGCTATCGCTCGAAGCGATGGCCGAGATGCGCAGCCCGCGATTCAACAGCGCGAACCAATCGCGGTAAAGCTGATGGATGTCAGACTGCATCGCGCCGGAGGTAACCACCTCGACGGCGTCGATATTTGCCAAGGCGGCCTCATCGCGATGCTTTCCTGTCTTGGGATTAAACTGCGTCTCGCCGAAGGGGATGAAGCCTTGATGGTCATCGCGAGGGTGATTGAGCGTAATCACCTTCACGCCGGGCGCCGCCCGCATCAACGGCACCAACTTAGACCAATCATCCTCCTTGGCATTCACGACTGGCGAGCCGCGCTCTACGGGGAAGGCATTGAAGTGGCCCCGATTCGTGGTGACTTCATTGCCGACGACTGACGTAAAATATCCCGATACGCCCATCTTACTCGCGACCGGGGCAAAGTCCGCGTGGTGATTGTGGTCGGTGGCGATGGCTAATTCAATGCCCTCACCCGCCAGGGTGATCATCCGCTCCTCAATCGTGGCATCACCATGCCGGCTGTGGGTGAAGGTGTGGATATGGCTATCGGCCGCCACCCAGCCTTCGGTGGGCACTTCGCGATGCAACTTGAAGGCAACCTGCTGAGTCCCACCGGCCGAGAGCGAAATCTTGGCACGCTCGAGACCCCACTCAAAGCCGCGCCCCGCATGCAGCACATAATCTCCGGGTGCGGTATAAATCGTGACCTGGCCATCCTTGACATACACCACGCCCGTGCGAACCGCGACGCTGGCGGCGGGCTCAGCGCGTAGAGGTTGAAGCGTTCCATCCAAGCGGGTGAGCGTTAATCGACTAGGTAAAACTTTGCCTGAGTTCGCATCCGTCACGGCGACCACGATACTCGCGCCGGCCAGAAAATCTCGCCCGGGCTTATCGACGATGGTAATCGGGCCGACCTCAATATCATCCAAAGCCTTCGGTGCCTCGATCGTCAGGATATTCTCGCCGTCACGAAGCGACCCTCTGGGCAAAGCGAATAGCGCCTCGAGGGCCTCCTCTGCCGAAACGAGATTACCCAGCCGGCGGCCATTAAGTTTCACCTGCCAATCCAGCTTAACATCACGCTGCCAAATCCGGAGCGTCTGCTCGGTCGCGTTGGACTTGGCTTGGAAGCGATATTCCAATCGCTCGGCGTCCACCTTCCGATCCTTAAAAATATCCCACTCCCATTGACCGGGTTTTCCGAGATGAAGCCGGCGGGTCTCCAGCTCAAGCGGACCATCTGCGGCACCCAAGATCCGCGGAATGAGCATCATAGCCACGAGGCATGCCGTGAACGCTGGGGTCATGAGACACTTTGACAGCACCCCTCCGGGAAAGTCACGCCCGACCCAGCGGATTACCCAAGAAGATAGGCGAATCTGACGGTTTTGGGCGAGTCCCCGCGCTTACATTCGCTCGACCGGCTCGATACCCAGGAGACGCAGGCCAGTTTCCATGACCGCACACGTGCGCGCGCAGAGCATGAGACGACGCGCCTTCACGGCCGGGTCATCCACAATGACGCTATCCGCGGCGTAGAACGTACCGTAAGCGGCGGCGAGTTCGTGCAAGTAGGTGCAGAGATGATGCGGGCGAAGTTCTTCGAGTGCCTGGTCGAGCGCTGCGGTGAAAGCCAAGAGCTTACGGGCCAGGGCAATCTCGGCCGGGGTTTCCGGATCAGTCGCCCCTTCCTCGCCCTGCCCCACGGCTAGTCCGCTCTTGCGGAAGATAGATCGAACGCGCACCACGGCGTACATAAGGTAAGGTGCGGTATTCCCTTCAAAGGCCAGCAACTTATCCCACGAGAAAGTGTAATCCATCGTACGGTTCGACGACAGGTCGGCGTAGCGCATAGCGGCGACCCCGATGGCCTTGCCGATCTCACGGCGTTCGGCTTCCGGCAGCTCTGGGCTCTTGCTCGTAACCGCATCGAAGGCGCGCTGCGTGGCCTCATCGATCAGCGCCTGAAGACGAACCGGGTCGCCCGACTTCGTTTTGATGGCTTTGCCATCTTCGCCTAAAATGGTACCGAACCAGACGTGACGGAGGCGCGGAAGCTTTCGCCCCGAAGCCTTGAACCATTTATCGCCAGTGACAAAGAGCTGGTGAAAATGATCCTGCTGACGCCCATCGGTAACGTAGACGATCTCGTCGGCCTTGAAGTGGTCGGTGCGGTAAAGAAGCGTGGCGAGATCCGTTGAGGCATAGTTGGATGAACCGTCCTTCTTGCGAACGATGAAGGGCATCTTGGTCTCGGCGTGGCGCGAGAAGCGCGGCTCTTCATCATGCCAGACCACCAGAGCCCCTTCGCTTTCTTCGGCTAACTTATATTTCGCGAGCTCGGCGTAGACCTGGTCGACCTTATCGCGATAGAAGGACTCGCCGAGGATGACGTCTGTCTTGAGGCCAAACTGGTCGTAGATACGCTGACAGGCGGCATTCGAGACCTCGACAATTTCCTTCCAGAGTGCGGCGCTCTCGGCGTCGCCGGACTGCAGCTTCGCAAGCTCGGCTCGGGCGGCATCCATCAGCACCGGGTCGGCCTTGGTCGCGATGCTGCCTTCTTTATAAAGTCGCTCGAGGTCCTCAAGGGCGGTCGCACTCTTAGGGTCCAACTTGAAGCCGGCCCGTCGAATCGCGAGGATGAGGATACCGAAGTTCGTCCCCCAGTCACCAATGTGGTTATCGCGCACGAGATCAGCGCCGCAAAACTCAATCAGCCGTGCGACGGCCTCGCCGATGACAATCGGACGCAGGTGGCCCACGTGCATCTGCTTGGCAGTATTGGGCGAAGGATAATCGATGACGACTTTACGGCCGCCCATCAAACGGGCCGCCCCCGCGCGCCACTTGGATTCGTCGCGATACTCACGCAACCAAGCACCCAAGGCGGCCGGGGTGAGCTTGAAATTAATGAAGCCCGGACCCGCGACCTCGATCTGGATGAGATTCGCATCCAGCCCGCCTTGCAGACGGACGGCCTCGACAAGGGCCGTGGCAAGGGCACGCGGATTGGCCTTGGCCTTCTTGGCGGCGGCGAGCACGCCGTTAGCCTGGAAGTCGGCGTGACGGGGGTCCGACGGCTTTAGCTCCGGATTGAAATCGGCTTCCAAGCCAGGAACGGAGAGTGCCGCCTTGCGTAGCAGGGCGTCGATTTCGCGGGCAGGATTGAACCAGACGGACATGACTCAAGCCGTAAGCCCCCACGCCCCCTCGGCAAGCGAAGAAGGCGTAGAGCCAGCGGCGGGGCTTACTTGAGCGTCTTCAGATAGGCGAAGAGGTCGACCACCTGCTCGTCCGTGAAGCCATCAAGCAACCCTTCGGGCATAATCGAGCGGCGCAGGTACTTGGTGGAGCTCACTTCGACCTTCGGCACGCGCCGATCGGCACCACCGGGCTGGCGAAGCACGTAGGCCGTGGAGTCTTCGGAGACATAGAAAGCCTCGATGACTTCACCCGCCTTGAGCTTGACCTGGAAGATACGGTAAGCGGCCTCGATCGCGGCGTTGGGATCAATGATATTCCGGATGACGCCTTCCATGCCCATGGCACCGGCACCGGACAGATTCGGGCCAATGAGGCCCCCTTGCCCGTTAATCATGTGACAGGTCTGGCAGAGCGTGACGACGACGCGACCTTTTGCGGGATTACCCGGTTTTTGCGCCAGCGCAAAATAATGCGCGGTCTTGACCTCCAGAGCGGCAAACTGAGCCGCATTCAACAGCGGCGGCGAGTCCGTCGTGCGCACCACCTTGGCACCCTTGCCGAGTTTACCCCACGAGGCATCCGAGGCAGAAGCAAAGACGAGGGAGACCGGAAGTTTGTCGCCCGCGAAAGTGCGAGTCATATTAGCACGCACCTCGGCCGGCTTTCGTTCGACGTTCCAAACACGATACTCAGAGAAGGCGCCCAGCGGGCCTCCAGCCGGGCCCGACCAGCCGATGGTGAGTCCGGTCAGGTCATGTGGTACGGTCACCTTCGAAGTCCCGGTCAGATCGCCGTCCTGATAAATCCGGAGGATGCCGGCACTGTCACGCGTGAGGGCGATGTGCGTCCAGATACCTGAGGAAACAGGCTTCGAGGAAGTAACGCCGTCGCGAATCGTCCCGCCGAAATAGGCGCGGAAACTTCCGCTGAAGAAGTTAAGGTCCAGCTTACCCGGAGCACCTAGGATACTGGCTTTATTATCGACCTTACCATCCAGCTTCACCCACGTCTCGACGGTGAAGGGACCCTTCAAGGTGAGATTGGCGTACGCGACGGCTTCATCCGTACCATCGAGCGACAACACGCTGCGGAAGACACCACCCAGCTGGGCAGAGACGACCGTAAGCTCCGGGCTATCACCCAAGGCGATAGCGAGTTTCTCGGCGACGGGGGTCTCGATATCGGCAACCGCGATCGACTTATCAGCCAGACCAGCCGCGATGGCCTTGGCCCCAGCCTTGGTGCCGCTGATGCCATCGAGCACGACCTTGCGTTCATTCACGCCCAGGGTCGGGTAAAGCTTCATCGCCAGCACGGCACCCTGCGGGGAGCGGGCGGCGACCAGAGCCGCCAGGGCCAACCGCGAGACCTCCGCCGGAGCCTGTCCGACCAAGGCGGCAATCGCCTCAGGCTTGGTCGTACGTAGCTGCTGCAGGCCAGCCAAGGCATCACGACGTGAGTCTTCACGGCCGACCAAAGCGAGCAACTCGTCCTCCAGCTCCATCAGTTGGAAGCCGCCGATGAGTTGAGCGGCGAGGGCACGCTCTGGCGCGCCCTGTGCGAGCAAGGAACGGGCGGCCTCAGCGACGACCGGGCCGACCTTCGCCGGATCGAGGTCCGTGCGGTAGACCAACAAGAGTTCTGCCACGCGACTGCGGACCGCGCCATCAGCGAGCAGTTTGCGGAGAACCGTGACGCTGGCCGGCTGATCAAGCGTCTTGGCAACGGCGAAGAGCTCCTCGGGGCCCGGCGCACGGGACAGTTGGCCGACGAGTTGGGCGACAAGGGGAGCTCCGACCTTTGGGTCGAGCGCAAGTGCGGCAAACATCCGACCTTCGGCTGGCAAAGGCTTGGCGGCATCTGTTGCCAAGAAGGCGGCGACGGCGGCGGGCTGACGTTCGAGGTACATGCGAACGAGGAAACGTTCGAATTCACGATCATAAGCGATGCCCACCTTGATGGGCTTGCCAGAACGATCTGGTGCCACTGGTCCATCGAGCGAAGGCCGGGCAAACTCCAGCATGGCACCCAGTGCTTCGGCGGAATGCAAAGAAGCCTCACCCAAGGCCTTGATGGCGGCGTTACGCACCTCCGGGTCGGCGTCGGCCTTAAGTGCACGGAGCAATTCAAGATGCGGCAGTGCGGCTTCCGCAAAGCGTAAGGCGTTCACCGCCTCGCGGCGGACATTACGGTTATTACTCCGCGCGAGAATGGGCAATAGGTCGACCGGCGTCTGCTGCTGCCAGCCGAGCACCCAGAGGGCCTGGATACGGCGAGGTGAGGCGGCATTCTCGTCGCGAATGATTGCCTGTAGTGACGCCGTGGTCGTGGCGTCGGATGTGCGGTCGGCAAGCGTCTGCCACGACAGATGGGCGTCACCGATAATCTTACCACCCAGACGAGCAATGAGGTCGTCGGAAGAGAGCTTCGTGTAATCAACCGGCACCGGTGCGACATAGCCCTTGGGCTTAATGCGCCAGATGCGGCCGGACTGCTTATCGCGGTCAGGGTGATTGCGAGCGACTTCGTTGTGACTGATGATCTTGTTATACCAATCGACAATGTAGAGGCAGCCATCCGGCCCCATCGTCATAGCGATTGGACGGAAGAAAGGATCCTCGCAGCTGACGAAGTCGTCGAGCTTTTCGAGCGCGTAGCGGGGGCCATCGCGCGTCATCCGGATGGCATTGATTTTCGAGGTAATCGGATTCGCGACATACATCACATCATCATAACCCGCGGGCCAGACGCCCTTGTCGGAAAGGGCGAGACCGCTCAGACCCGTGCCGCCCATCTTGAACTGCGGAGCCTGGACCGGGAACGGTGGCTGATAGGATTTTGCCAGACGATCGGCACAACCAGGATACCATGCGTATTCGTGGAAGGGCATCACTGGATAGCCATAATCGTTCGCCTCCTGAATAAAGGATTCACCTTCGCCCGTCAGCACGAGGCCCCAGATGTTACACGGGCCAGTGGAAGTGGGCTCGAAGAAACTTCCGTCCGGACGGAAACGCGCCATGCGCGTGTTCGGGAAGTCAATCTGATCGCCCTTAGTGGTGACGACCGTCCCTTTATTAAAAGCACCTTGAGCCAACCAGAACCAGCCACCCGGAGCGCGCGTAAACTGGTGCGGGAAAAGGTGTGAATCCTGGACACCAAAACCGGTGAGGAGCACTTCACGCTTATCGGCCTTACCAGAGCCCGTGGTGTCGCGCAGGTTAACAATCTCGTGACCATGCTGAACGATGACGCCGTCCTTATAAGGCAGCACGCCTTCAGGAATGGCGAGGCCGTCGGCGAAGGTGCGCGGCTGGTGCAGGCCTAAGTCGAAAGGCTTATCGAAGATGATGACCTTGTCGCGGGCCTTGGATTTATAAAGGGCATCCGCCGCGGCCGGATTCTCATTAGCATCGACGGGATACTCCAGCGCCGTACTAGACCAGGCCCTGCCCTGCTGATCGAAGATCAGCATGATGAATTTGCCGTAGTCGGCCGACTCCTTGGCGAAAAGCTCGATTTCAAATTCGGCAGGGAGCTTGAAGAGCTTCTGTTGCTCCTCGGCGGGACGGCGAACGCCTTGCACGTCGTTGTAGCCGGTCACGCGCTTGGGGGCGGCTTCCTTGGCGGGCTCAGTCTTCTGGGCAGCGGGCTTCACTTTATCCCAAGTCAGGGCGCCCGCCGTGGCGGGTAGCTCCTCGATAGTAATATCTTTAGCCTGAACTTCGGCCTGACCGCCGGCATGAATCTGGATGCCAATCTTGCCGTCCATGGCGATGTTCGCCTCCGACTCGGTGAAATCGAGCGCGGGTACGCCGTTGACCCAACTGCGGATGCGCGGGCCCTCGGCGAGGATGCGATATTCATTCCATTCGCCCTCTTTGACCGCAGCCAGAACGGCCTTGGGGTCGACCGAATCGGCGATGACCTTGTTGCGGCGGCTTTCGTCGTAAAGTTTACCGTACCAGCCCTTACCGTAATCTACTTGGTAGCCGCTCATCTCAGTGCTATTCGGAACCCGCACGCTCCGCATCTGAATGCCGCTGTTCACAAAGCCGGTACCGGTCAGGCGAAGCTTCACGCGCAGGTCGAAGTTCTGGTAGGACTTCTCTGTCGCGAGAAAGAAATTCTTGGGCACCTTCGTCTTGAAGGAACCGCCACGAATCTCGCCCGCTTCCACGCGCCACCAAGCGGTGTCGCCCTCCCAGCCAGCGAGGGTCTTGCCATCGAAGAGCGAGACGGGGGCGGCCGGTGCGAGCAGGCTGAAGACTAAAAGGAACGCCGTGAAGATGCGATTCATAGGATGGGGTCGCACCAACTTAGCCCGACTCCGACGGCCGACAACCCTGCACGTCATCGCATTTCGCAACCCAACTACACCCAAAAGCACATCTCTAAGCGAAAGCACCCAGCCCACGCTTGCGTCCGCGGGCCGAACCGCCTGTTTCTAGGGCATGAGCGACGCCCATAAACTTGTCCGCGACTGCGCGGCTACTCTGATTCCCGCCGGAGACATCGTGGTGCTCGAGGCGGGCACCGAAGTAACAGTCACCCAAGCGCTCGGCGGCTCGGTCACCGTGCGTACCCCGATGGGACTTTTTCGGATCGCTCCCGCGGACATCTCTGCCCTCGGCACAGAAGCCGTGGCCCAATATGGCAAGAAGGATGAAGCTGTCGCCGCTGGCCCGGTCGACCAAGATGCACTCTGGGAAGCACTCAAGGGCTGCTTCGATCCAGAGATCCCCGTCAACATCGTCGACCTCGGCCTCATCTATCATCTCGAGCTTTCGCCTGGCGAGCGTGGTGGCCAAAAAGTGGCGGCCAAGATGACCTTGACCGCTCAGGGGTGCGGCATGGGCCCGGTGATTGCGGCCGATGCTAAATCTAAAATGGAATCCTTGCCCGGCGTTGAATCTGCCGAAGTCGAAATCGTTTGGGACCCGGTCTGGAATCCGCGGATGATTTCTGAAGCCGGACGCAAGCAGCTCGGACTCGAGTGATGGCGTCGCCCGTCCAGTCCGGGACCGCGCTCTACTTACACGTGCCCTTTTGCGCCTCGTCGTGCGACTTCTGTTCCTTCTACCAAGAACAGCCTAAACGTGGCGAGATCGACCGCTACCTCGGTGCGATCGAGCGCGAAATGGAACTGCATCCGCCAGGCCGGGTCGAAACAGCCTTCTGGGGCGGCGGCACTCCCGGCCTCCTGCCGGCAGAGGATTTACTCCGACTCGGCAAAGCCATGACGGCGGCCGCCGGGCAGCCGGGCGAATGGACCGTCGAGCTCGCGCCCTCTTCCGTCCGCGCCGATAAACTCGCTGCCCTCAAGGAAATCGGCGTGACCCGTGTTTCCATGGGCGTGCAAAGCTTCGACGATGCGACGCTTGATGCGCTCGGGCGCCGCCATTCGCCGAAGCAAATCATGGAAGCATGGGAGCTCATCGAGGCCGCCGGCTTCAAGAGCCGTAACCTCGACCTCATCTTCGGAATTCCTGGACAGGATGAGATACGATGGACCGAAGATCTCCGCCGCGTGGCTGAGCTGGAGCCCGACCATCTCTCGACCTATTGCCTGACGTTTGAAGAAGACACGGCGATGTTCGTTAAACTCTCGCAAGGCAAAGTGAAGATCGACCGCGAACTCGAAGCCCGCCTCTACCGCGGCACCTGGGAAACGCTTGAAGCGCACGGCTACGCCCAATACGAAACGTCTAACTTCTCCCGTCCCGGCCACGCATGCCGCCACAACCTCATCACTTGGGAAATGGGTTCATGGATTGGCTACGGCCCTTCCGCCTCCTCGCAATGGGGCGACCGCCGCTGGACCAACCCCGCCAACCTTGATCAATGGATCAAAGGCATCGAAGCCAGCACCCCAGCACTCGAGCAGGTCAAAGATTTGAGTAAGGCCGACCTCCTCTGCGACGCACTGGTCTTCGGCCTCCGCCTGAATGCGGGAGTGCAGCCGGCTGAACTCGCAAAGCGATTCGGGGCCGTGCTACCCGTGGGCGTGCCTCGACTCTTTACCAACCTCATCGCCGAAGGCCTGATGGAAAATAGCGGCCCGGATTTCCGCCTGACCGGCGAAGGCCGCATGCGGGCCGACGCGGTCGGCGTGGCCGTGCTGGAGCAGTTCGACTAAGACCCCGGGACATGGACGGTTGCGGTCTCTCGCACAGGCCCTACAACTACCTCACCCCGATGCGTCTATACCTTTCTTTACCCGCTCTCCTGCTGAGCATGCTTGCAGCCCATGCCGCCGATTTGGCCGGCTGGACGGAGAAATCCCCGCGCGACGAAATCCGCCCGTCCTTCTCGCGTGAAGCCCAGTCACTCGTCATCACGCAAGACGCACGGCAGGGCTTGGATGGATGGTATCAGCAGACCTTCACCGTCCAAGGCGGCGACTTCATGAAATTCAGCGCCGCGCGCAAGACGGCCGGCGTCGAAGATCCGCGCCACAGCGGACTCGCCCGTATCGTCTGGTCGGACGCTAAGGGCAAAGGCGTCCCTTCCTCAACGCCGGGTGCGAGCGCCGAACCAGAACATCCGATGGACGGAACAATCGATGCTCAGGGTCGCAGCATCCTCTCTGGCGTTTACCAGGTGCCGCCGAAAGCCACCCAGGCGACGATTGAACTACACCTCCAACACGCCCCCAAAGGCCGGGTCGAGTGGAGCGACATCGTCTTCGAGAAAACAGTCGCTCCCGCCGCCCGCAAAGTCCGGCTTGCGGCGTTGCAATACCTTCCCACTGGCAAATCCCCGCGGCAGAACTGCGAAGAGTACGTGCCCCTGATCGCCGAGGCAGCCAAACAGAAAGCCGACCTGATTGTACTCGGTGAGACCGTGCCCTACGCGCGCACGGGACTGACTCCCGTCCAGACCGCAGAGTTAATCCCCGGCCCCACGACGCAATTCTTCGGCGAAGTCGCCAAGCATCACTCCATCCACATCGCGCTCAGTCTCTACGAGCGCGATGGCAGCTTGATTTACAACACCGCGGTGCTCCTCAGCCCTGAAGGTAAGCTGCTCGGTAAATATCGGAAGGTCTGCCTACCGCACGGCGAAGTCGAAAAAGGCGTCGCCCCGGGTTCAGAGTATCCGGTCTTTGACACGGCTTTTGGTAAGGTCGGCCTGATGATCTGCTACGATGGATTTTATCCCGAAGTTGCCCGGGCCCTTGCGGCCAATGGCGCGGAAGTCATCGCCTGGCCAGTCTGGGGCTGTGATCCTTTGCTCGCTCGCGCTCGCGCCTGCGAGAACCGCGTCTACGTCGTCAGCAACACTTTCACCGACCCCAAGAATAATTGGATGATCTCCGCGGTCATCGATCCCGCCGGTAAGGTCGTCGCCCAAGCGATAGAAAACGGCTCGGTGGTGATCCATGAAGCGGATCTTTCAAGGCCCATCGTCGGCCCCTACAACCTTGGCGACTTCCACGACATCGTTCAGCGCCACCGGCCGGGCACAGCGAAGTAAGCCAGGGGCTAGGCGAGCGGAGGGAGGAGATAATGAGAGGACTGAGTGGAGGCCTGAATTGAGGACGTAGTCGATGGCTGGGTCGATGACAGAGGGCTGAATCGATGACAGAACCCTCCAGGCCTCGCCTGGATAAAAGCCTGCGTTGCGATGAGACGGCGAAGCGGCCACCCCGAAGCATGGAAACAACTCCGGACGGGCCTCCTTATCGGCAGCTGAAGGCATGGATAGAATCAAGGGACTTGGCCGTGTTGATTTACAGGCTTTGCGCAAGACGACCAGCTTCCATGGATCGAGGACTCGCCGACCAGATACGACGCGCAGCCATTTCAATCCCCTCGAATATCGCCGAAGGTAACGGTCGGGGGACAAATCGGGACTCACTTCGGTTCCTCTACATCGCCCGCGGCTCCCTGTGCGAACTCGAGTCACAGATAGACGTCTGCCAGCGCACCGGCTTAATCAAAATCGAGGACAGCCGAAACATCACAGAACAAATGGTCCTAGTCGGACGACTCATCGGCGGCCTAATCGCCTACCGCAAATCCCGACCCGAGTGACCATACCCCTCCGTGATCGATTCAGCCATCTGTCATCCGCCATCGACTCAGTCATCTCCCCTTAATCTGCCTCAGCGCCTCGTACGTCGCGATTCCGCAGGCGGTCGAGAGGTTGAGCGAACGAGTCTTGTCGTTGAAGTGTGGGATCTTCACTTCGCGGTCCGCGCCGAACCAAGCGTGGATTTCTTCGGGCGTGCCGGAGCCTTCGTTGCCAAAGACGAGTCCGTCGCCTTCCTGGAACTCCGCATCCCAAAGGCCGCGCGTCGTTTTGGTCGTAAAGAGCCAGAGACGCTCCGGGCGGCCGGGCGAGGCGAGGAAGGCTTCCCAGTTGTCGTGATGGCGGACGTCTAGTTCGTGCCAGTAATCCATGCCGGCGCGACGCAGCTTGGCGTCGTCGATCTTGAAGCCCAGCGGGTGGACGAGGTGGAGTACGCAACCCGTCACGGCACACATGCGCCCGACGTTGCCGGTGTTCGGCGGAATCTCCGGGCGGAGCAGGACGAGGTGGAGCGGCGGCTTCACTTGCGCCGACTCATAGCGCGCGAGATCTCGCGCTTGGCTTCGCGTTCCTTGATGTCCTGACGTTTGTCATGCATCTTCTTGCCCTTGCCCACGGCGAGGAGGCACTTCGCCAGACCATGCTTGAAGTAGATCTTCAGGGGGATGATCGCGTGGCCGCCGGATTGAATCTCCGCGGCGATCTTCTCGATCTCTGCCTCCCTCAGGAGCAACTGGCGCGTGCGATACGAGGCGTGGTTGTTGAGGTTGCCGAAGTCATACTCCGCAATGTGCGCGTGGTAAAGCATCACGCCCTTCGGGCTGATCTTAATAAACGCATCGGCGATGTTGGCCCGGCCGGCGCGAAGGGACTTCACCTCGGTGCCGCGCAAGACGATCCCGGCCTCGAAGGTTGGGCCAATGAAATAGTCGCGTCCCGCCTTCGGGTTATTGACCTCGGGTAGAACGTGCTCTCGGCGGGCGGCCATCGGATGACGAAAGGGCTACTCGCCGGCAAGCCGGCTGTGGCGGGGGACTGCCTTAGGCAGGCAGGCGATCCTCAGGACGGAACTCCCAGGAGATGCGACCTTCGATGATCTCGCGGAGGGCCATGTCCTCAGGGGAAAGCTTCTCGAAGACGTCACCCAAGGTGTGGTTGTACTTCGGAGGTTGGACAGAGTAGTCGGCGGTGCTGCGGAGCTGCTTCACGCGCTTCGAGACCACATTGATGAGAATGTTGGCGTCGGGGATGACTTTACGGGCTTCCTGGAGGTAATCGTCGCGCATGGTGGGTTTCCCGAGTAGGGAACCACGAAACCTAGGGTAGGACCCCCCAGTGGCAAGCGATTTTTGGGGGCCTGAAATTGCCTTTGCCCTACCAAAACAGGGGGTTAAGCCCTTAAGTATGCCCGACGAGAAGCCTTACGGTGAAACCATGAAGTCCAAGGGAGGTCTGACCCGGCTCATTAGCGCCCTCCGGTACACCTGGGACGGGCTGCGTGCCGCCGCCAAGCACGAGGAAGCCTTTAAGCAGGAACTCATGGTAGTGGTCCCACTTTCCATCGCGGCTTGGTTTGTGCCCGTCCCTGCCTACGAGCGCGCCCTACTCTTCGCCGTTCTTCAGCTCATCCTCATCGTCGAGTTGATCAATTCAGCCATCGAGGCGAACACCGACCACATCTCACTCGAGCGCCATCCCCTGGCCAAGCGGGCCAAGGACATGGGCAGCGCCGCCGTCTTCCTGACCATCGTCATCGCCGCCAGCACCTGGGCAGCGGTACTATGGAACCACTACGTTAAGTAAAGCTAAGCCCTCGGTTCTTCGCCTGCTGGAGGCTTGGCGCTGAGGCGAAGCATCCGGGCGCGGGCATCGGGCGACGATTCATTGAGGGCGACCGTCACCCAATCCAGGAGACCGTGGCGCACTTCACCCAAAGTCTCACACTTGCGCAGAGATTCGATCCCGCCGAGGGCGGTGATGGCTTTCGCAAGACCAGACATCTCCTTAAGAAAACCCACGCGCTGGCAGTCGGGAATCCAGTAGGCCACAACAAGGTTCACCCGGTTGCCGTCTTCGGCCTCGTAGTCGATACCTGCGGAGGACCAACCGAGGGCACAGAAAATTTCGGCGTTGATGCCTTCGACGCGGGCGTGCGGGCAGGCCACACCCGGAGCGATGGCGGTATTGCCGGTAGCCTCGCGGGCGAACATCGCCTCCACCACGCCAGAGTCATCAGGGATCTCCGGAATGGCTTCGAGTACGCGGCCGAGGAATTCAAACGCGCCGCGCTTGGAGGTCTCCGTCAGTTCGAACAAACGGCCGGCCTGGAGGGCTTCAAGAAGGATGCGCATGGGAGGGACGGAATCAGGCCGCGCGAAGGCGCGGGCGAGCAATCAAATGGGCGAGGGTGACATAGGCAACCGTCATCAGGGCGAGTGCACCCCAGAAGGTCACCCCGAGGGCGGCGCCGTCGAGACCGAGGCCCTTCGTCCACGGCGAGAAGGTAAGCCAGCAGGCGAAGCAGATGGCCGCGCAGGTCGTGAGCGTCAGCTGCCAAGATGCGCGGGCCCCAAAGAACGGCACCTGCGCTGAGCGGATGACGTGGACCACGAGGGTCTGGGTGATATTTGACTCAATGAACCAGCCCGTGTGGAAGAGAACAATGAACAGGGTCTGTTTTTCCGAAAAGCTGGTACCGGAATTATGGTTCGCAGCGGCCAGCTCGCTCCAGGTGCCGCCGCAGGCGTGGGGGCAGATGACGAACCACATAAGAGCGAAAGTCAGGTAATCAAATAATGACGACACGGGGCCGAGCCAGACCATGAAGCTGCGAATGCCGCTGATATTCCACTGCCGCGGCTTAGAGATCTGATCATCTTCGACCCGGTCAAAGGGAATGGCGGTCTGCGAGAAATCGTAGATGAAATTATTGAGGAGAATCAGAATCGGGCTGAGGGGCTGGAACGGCAAGAGCATCGCGGCACCGAGCACCGAGAACATGTTGCCGAAGTTGGACGACGCACCCATGCGGATGTATTTCTCGATATTGCAGAAGATACGGCGGCCTTCGTCGATGCCAGCAACCAGTACTAGTAGTGATTTCTCGAGCAGGACAGCGTCGGCCGACTCCTTGGCGACATCGACGGCGGTGTCGACAGAGATGCCCACGTCAGCAGCCTTGAGCGCCAGCACGTCATTGATGCCGTCGCCCATGAAGCCAACGGTATGACCCTGCGACTTGAGCGAGCGGATGACCTGCTCCTTTTGGGAGGGTGTTAACCGCGCCATGATATCGGCCTCGAGCACCGCGGCGTCGAAGGTCGCCTTATCCATCGCCGCAAGCTGGGCACCGGTGAGGACGCGGCCGACGGGCATACCGACATCGGAGCAGACTTTACGGGAGACGAGCTCGTTATCGCCGGTAAGGATTTTGGCACGCACACCGCGAGCCCGCAGGCCAGCGAGAGCAGTCGCCGCGGTCTCCTTAGGCGGGTCGAAAAAGGCGAGATATCCCAGCAGCACCAATCCAGACTCATCGCTGGAAGCGAAGACTTCCTTGGTGCGATCGAACTCACGGTAGGCGAGCGCGATGACGCGGAAGCCCTGCGATGAGAGCGAACGGTATTCCTCCATAACCTCGTCCTTAATCAACGGGATCATGGTGTGGATCTCGTCATCAATCTGGTATCGATCGCAGACGGAAAGAATCTCTTCTACCGCACCTTTACAGATGAGCAAGTGATCACCCTCATGGTCCACGACCACCGACATGCGTCGGCGCTGGAAGTCGAACGGGATCTCATCGACCTTGCGGCAGCTACGTTCGACATCGAGATCGGTGCGATTGAGGATCGCCCGGTCGAGCAGATTGCGGAGCCCCGTCTGGTAATACGAGTTCATCCAGGCGTAACGCAGGACGTCCTCGGAGTCGCGACCGATCACGTCAACATGCCGCTGGAGGACGATGTGATCTTGGGTGAGCGTACCGGTCTTATCGGTACAAAAGATATCCATCGCCCCAAGGTTCTGAATCGCGTCGAGTCGCTTCATCACGACCTTGAGTCGGGCGAGCGAACGGGCGCCCTTAGAGAGGCACGCCGCGAGGATCATGGGCAACATCTCGGGCGTAAGACCGACGGCGACCGTCAGCGCGAAGAGGAAGGCATCCTGAACATTGTTGGTGCGCCATGCGCTAAAGCCGAAAGTAAGCGTCACCATCACCAGCATCATGCGAATCATCATCCAGACGAATTCGCGGGTGCCGCGCTCAAAGGCGGTCCGGTCTTTCCGTTCCACCAAGCGAGCGGACATCGCCCCAAACTGAGTGTCCCGACCCGTAGCCAGCACGAGCGCCTTAGCCGAACCGCTTTGCACGTTACTGCCCATAAGGCAGCCATTGGGACACTCCTGCGCAGAGGTCTCACCCGAGCCGGCCGCCATGACGACGCGCTCCACGGGCATCGATTCGCCGGTCAGGGCTGACTGCGAAAGAAAGAAATCCTTAGCTTGGATGACGCGGCAGTCGGCCGGGATAATCGAGCCAGCAGCGAGAATGACCACGTCGCCCGGGACAATCTCGTCGATGGGCACGGTAATTTCAACACCCCCGCGCAACACATCGCAGGTGGATTTGACCATCGCTTGGAGCTTGGCGATCGTCGCGGCGGAACGGCTCTCTTGAAAATAGGAAAGGAAGACGGAGAAGAACACCATCCCTCCGACGAGCGTGGTGCTGAGGATCTTCTTGGTCTCGTCGTCCTCAAAAATGAAGGAGAGTACACAAATCACCATCAACTGGACGACTAGCGGCTCCTTGAATTTGCGGAGCAGTTCGACAATTGAGCTCGGCCGCTTGGCGGTGACCGAGTTATGCCCAAACTCTTCCAATCGGGCGGAAGCTTCGGCAACGGTCAATCCCTCGCGGCGGGCCTTCACCGCAACAAAAGCCTCCTCCTCCGTACCGCGCAACAGACGAACGGTGCGGTTATTTTCTTCGATGACTTGCTTCTGGGCGGCCATAACGGGCAGGGGACATTCAGCCTACAAAAGGACTTCTATCGAGCCAGCCCATAACTTGGGCCTTCATATCGGGCTGGTGACACCTAAGTGACAAACTGCCCGCACCGCCACGGACGGAGTGGGCACAAAAAACCCGCCGATGGTCGGCGGGTTTTTAAGGTCCTGAGAGAAGGACTTAGCCCTTGGTGACCAGGCCGGCCTTGATGGCCTTGACCGAGACCCACTGGCGCTTCACCGAGCCGTTAGGCTGGACGACGCGGATGCGCTGGACGTTCGGCTTGAACGTGCGCTTGGTCTGCTTCACGAGCTGGAAGCCGATGCCGCCACTCTTCTTGGACTGACCGCGGTGAATGATGCGGCGGCCTTTGACGGGGCGCTTGCCGGTGACGCTGCAGATACGGGACATAGTGTTCGGGCTCCTTTTGGAAAGTCGGAGCAAAGGAGTGCCGAGGCTCTTGGCAAGCGGTAATTACCCTTCAAGTCCGCTTCAAAGCCCGATCGAGCGCCTGTAATCCTGCAGAAAGACCGTCTGGAGGGGTCAAAAGGCTCAAAACGACACTCGGGACAGTTGTCGGCATTCCATAGAAATATCCAGGGTGCACCCAGACGCCTTCACTCAGCGCGTTCATCAGGAAGCGATCCTCATGCACCCCTGGGGGTAAAGTCAGGATACCCGTCCAACCAGCAGGGCGGGGTAAAACCGTACAACCGGTGACTGAAGCGGTCGTCCAAGCACGCAAGGTGGCCTCACCTTGGGCGACCCGAGTGCGCACCAAGGCGCGGAGAGGTTCGGCCCGGCGGAGTAGGTCTGGCAAGGCGAGCTGGGCCGGGGTGTTTACGGAAAGATAGGCATCGGCGATGTGCTCCAATCGGCGACACGCCTCAAGGGTCGCCACCGCTGGGCCGGCTACGACAATCCAGCCGACCTTCAATTGCGGCGCGAGCGCGACCTTGGAAAGCCCGCTGAGCACGAACGTCAGCACATTCGCTTCACCCGCCCACGTGCCTGGCGAGGCCACGCCTTCGGCCGGGTAATCTAGGAAGACTTCATCACAAACAATCGCCAAGCCGTTCTTAAGCGCAAAGCCACGCAGCACGTCGCGATCACGGCGGCCCACAAAAGCTCCGGTCGGATTCGAAGGATTAATGGCGAGAATCGCCCGCGTCTGGCGATTCACACTCAGCGTCGTGATATCGATAACCCACTCGCCCGCGAGCTGCACGAGCTGATAAGGACGGAGCGTCACGCCTTCGAGCGCGGCAATCACTTCAAGCAAAGGGTAAGCAGGCGACGGCACCAACACCTCGTCGCCCGGATTGCAGAGCAGCTTAAAGACCCATGAATAAGCCTCGCTCGTGCTGGCCGTCAGGAACAGACGGTCAACCGGCACGCGCGCGCCGCGTGAGGAATAATAATCCGAGACGGCGGTGCGGGCCGAGGCCAAGCCCAGCGGATCGGGATCCTGCCGCTGGATACCATCGCGGCGCAGCATTGGACCAAGGTCGGTGGCAGACCAAGCGAATCCCGCATTGGCCGGATTAGAATCCGAGAGGTCGAGCACCGGCAGGCCGGCGGCGAGACGCTTCGCCTTGGCCTTACTCAAGGCATTGGTCGTGTCGGCGAAAGAGAGTCTCGTACTGAACATAAAGAAGGTAGAAGCGGTTGGCGGTTAGCGGTTGGCGGTTGGACCGCGAAGGTGGCAACAATCCGCAAGCAGACCCCACAAGCAAGGGTTATGAGCCCGGAGGGGACTTATGTCCTATGGCGCGTGTCAGTAGACCGGAAGGACGGAGCCGAAGGCCCGATTACCTTGTCGGGCTCGGCGGCGCCGTCGCGACGAGAGGCCCGGAATCGAACAAGCCCTCCGAGGAGACGGCCAGCTTCCTCGGCGCGGCCCAGAAGCGACTCGCAGATACGGCTATCCAGAAGGCCGGCCTCCTGCATCACCTCCACCTGGGTGCGCAGCTCACACAAGGAACCCCTCGCGATGTAAAGGAACCTCAGGGCGTCCTGATTCGTCCCCCGGCCAGCGCCTTCGGCGATGTTCGACGGCACAGAGATCGCCGCCCGGCGAAGCTGATCGACGAGTGCGAAGTCATTCCGGACCGCCGCGACATTCACGACTCGATACACTTCGACCGCGAGGGCCTTGGCGGCCTTCCATGCCGAAAGATCGCGATAACTGACTACCTTGGGATTCTCTTGGGGATGCATAGACTCCCCATCATCAAGAAACGCGCTCCCACCGCACGTCCCGCTATTACCCATGACACGACTGACAAACTTCCTCCACGCCCAGACCCCATAATATCCCCACCCTGCCGCTTTGTGCGCCATCCCAACCGCTAACCGCCAACCGCCGCCACCACCTTTGCCTCCTAATTCCAGATTGAACTCATCCCCTCCCCCTCCAAAGGTGTCCCCATGTCCCAGCAAGTCGTGAAACCCCGTGTCCGTGGGTTCATCTGCATCACCTCCCACCCCGACGGCTGTGCCGCCGCCGTTCGTGAGCAGATTGCCTACGTAAAATCCCGCCAACCCATCCAAGGCGGACCCAAGTCCGTCTTAGTGATTGGTGCCTCCACGGGCTACGGACTCTCCTCACGCATCTCCGCAGCCTTCGGGTCCGGCGCCGCGACGCTGGGTGTGTTCTTCGAGCGTAACGGCGAAGGCGATAAGCCGGGCTCTCCTGGCTGGTACAATACCGCCGGCTTCCACACTGAAGCTAAGAAGGCGGGATTGAAAGCCGTCTCCATTAATGGCGACGCCTTCTCGGCGGAGCTAAAGACCCAAGTCATCGATGCCATCAAGTCGAAGATGCCTGGCGGCAAGATCGACCTCGTCGTCTACTCCCTCGCCTCCCCTCGCCGGACCGCTCCCGATGGCGTAACGTATAAGTCCGTCCTCAAGCCAACCGGTGCACCGTTCCACGCCAAGAACCTCGATACCGACCGCAAGGTCGTGAACGATGTGACGCTCGAAACTGCCTCGGCGGATGATATCGCGCAGACGGTTAAGGTCATGGGCGGAGAAGACTGGGAACTCTGGATGAACGCCCTCGACGGCGCTGGAGTCCTCAAGGAAGGCTGCCAGACGGTCGCCTATTCTTACATCGGCCCCCGCGTCACTTGGCCTATCTATAAAGACGGCACCATCGGCAAGGCGAAGGAAGACCTCGAGCGAGCCGGCCGCAAAATTGACAGCCTGATGAAACTGCACCGCGGTCGCGCCTTCGTCTCCGTCAACAAAGCCGTCGTCACCCAGGCCAGCTCCGCTATCCCCGTCGTCCCGCTCTACGTCTCCCTGCTCTTCAAAATCATGAAGGCCAAGGGCACGCACGAAGGTTGCATCGAGCAAATCCAGCGTCTCTTCGAGAAGCAGATGTACAACGGTAACGCCCTCGACTTCGATGAGAACGGCCGCGTGCGCATCGACGACTGGGAAATGGCTGAAGACGTCCAGAAGGCCGTTTTCGACCTCTGGCCCCAGGTGACTACCGAGACGTTTGATGCCCATGCGGACTTCGCTGGCTACCAGACCGACTTCATGAAGAACTTTGGCTTCGGCCTCGCGGGTATCGATTACGAAGCCCCGACCGAAGTTGAACGCACCCTCGAGGACGCCTAAGTGACTAAAGTATTTTCCATCGCCAATCAAAAGGGCGGCGTCGGCAAGACGACCACCACGGTAAACCTCGGCGCTGGCCTCGCCCGTCTCGGTATCTCCACCCTGATCATCGACCTCGACGCCCAGGCGAACGCCACCAGCGCCCTCGGCATCGAGAAGACCGAAGGCAAGTCCCTCTACAAAGTCCTCCACGGTGAAGCTAAAGCCGCAGACATGGTGGTCGCGACCTCGACGGCGAAACTCGACCTCATCCCTTCGGAAGTCGACTTGGCCGCCATCGAATCCGAACTAACTCAGGCCGAAAACTACCTCGGGCGCCTACGTGAAGCACTCGCTCCGCTGATCGCCGCTGGCAAGTATCAAGCCATCTTGATCGATTGCCCACCCGCGCTCGGCATGCTCTCGATGAACGCCCTGGGCGCATCGGATCACCTCATCGTCACCCTGCAGACTGAATACCTCGCCATGGAAGGCCTTGGTCAGATCCTTGGCGTGGTCGATCAACTTAAGGCCGCCGGGGCAAGCGATAAGCTCACCGTTGGCAGCATCGTAATGACCATGTACGACTCGCGCACGAAGCTCTCGCGCCAAGTCGTTGAAGAAGTAAAAACCCACTTCCCTGCCCTGGTCATGGAAACCATGATTCCGCGCACCGTCCGTCTGTCGGAGTGCCCGAGCCACGGCCAGACAATCTTCCAGTACGACGTCCATTCCCCGGGTGCGGTGGCGTACACCGCGCTCGCCAAAGAGTTCGCCAAGCGCTTTGCGCTGAAGTGAGCGACGTCGGCCAGCCGCGTATCCGCCCAGTGCGGAGCTTTGAAGAACTCAGATCCACGCGCTTCGCCGATGGCGTCAACGCGCTCTACTGGGAGCGCACGCTGCCCGGCGATTACGCCGAGGTCATTGCGAAGCTAGGGCCCGGCGAAGGCATCGTGCCGCTCGACGACGAACGCATCCAGGCCCTCGACCTGACACCCGCCGGACGCCTCGCCGCCGAAGCGATGCTCGCTGATCAGCAGCTTTTACGGGACCACGACCTCGCGCCATCACTCAACTGCGTCTACGACTGCGTGCGCAGCCTAGGCGCTGGCACCGTGCCAACGGACGTCACCTCATTCCACATCGACAGCGCACCCATCGAGGTCGACACCTGGCTCTGCACTTACCACGGCGCCTGCAGCGAAGGCCTCCGCAACGAGGACGCTTTACTCAAAGTCGAGATCCCGGAAATCCGCGCGGCGCTCCTGCGGGAATACGGCGGGGCCGATGATGCCAGCTTCGCGGAGTTCCTACACGAGCATAGCTACGACTCGCACTACGCCCCGAAGCCCGGCGCGACGCCCTACCCCTTTGGCGCCTTCACGCTTTGGCGCATCGCGACCCGCTGGCCCGGCAGCCCAGTGCCACCGTGCATTCACCGCGCCCCGGAAAATAAGCCAGGTTCCCCGCGGTTGTTACTGATTAGTTAAGCGAGCAAGTCTAACCCCAACCCGAGCCTACCACGCATCAGTCCGGAAGGGCGAAGCCGGCAGGTCGGCGCCATTAAAGAGGTTACAGCCTTCAGGGTTCTCGGCCCACGCGTAACGGACGGAGACGGGGCTGAGCACTTCCCGACAGCTGACCACGACGGAGTCGCCTTCAATTCGCGCATTCGCCCAGAAGAACTTCCGGTCCGCTCCGGCAATCGCGAAGCGACGCAAATCGCCGCCCTTAGCCTGCAATCCAGCCGCATGGCTGAAAGCGACGCGCACCGTCGGACCTTCGACCTTCATCCCGAGATAGCGTGGACCGCTGGACTCAATGGCTCGACCGTAAGTTTTCTCCAAAGCCACCAAGGCGAGACGAAGACCGACGTCCTGCTTATTCGGCGGATGAATCGTGTAGGCATTACCCAGCTCGATGCCGACCGCGATACCCACATTGGGAACTTCATCGGCGACACGCACCTGCGCCTCCCGCAGGAAAGGCCAACTGTCACGCGTCCGATTAGGCTCGTCGTGGGGGAGTCCGTTATTCACCAGCTGCTGCATGATGAATGAAAAATCACCCTGCCCCCACTGTGCACGCCAATCCTGAATCATGGCTGCAAGGAGCGTGCGGTACTCAGCGTGACGGGGCGCATTGCTCTCGCCTTGATACCAGATCGCCCCGCGCATTCCATAGGGCACCAACGGCGCGATCATCCCGGCGTAAAGCGAGGCGGGGACGTTACGCATCACCATCCGGTTGGGCTTAGGGCGCGCGGCCAAGGCCTCCCGGCTCAGCGGAGCGAAGGCGCTCTCCTGGCGCAGAAGCCATTCGTCGCCGACCTTACCGACATCCGCCACCGGTAAGTCTAACTGATGGCCGGCCACCCAAGGTCCTGCCTTCTCCGTCGCCGAGACAATCCGGACGGCGATGACATTGCGGCCGGCTTTGACGAGCCGACCAGGCACCTGATACCGCCGCTGCTGGGTATAGAATTCAGGCGGCTTATCGGCGGCATGCCCGATCTCCTCACCGTTCCAATACGCGGTGTCATATTGCTCCGAAATCCAGACGAGACTCAGCGAGAAAGGCTTACCCGCGGCGGAAGCAGGCAAATCAACTTCCTTTCGAATCCAGAAGACGCCGCCCGACTTGAAGCCTTGCTGCCCCCATTGATTGGGGAAGCGGACCTTCTTCCACTCCGCAGTGTCGGCAGAAACTTCCGCCCACCCCTTGGCGGCTTCGGCGACAGGCGGTGGGCGCACGCCGTACTTTTCCTCCCAGGCGGCGCGAGCGGCGGGAAAGAGTCGGGTGACTTCCGGCAAGGCGATCATCTCAGCCACTTCGGCATCCGCTCGAGCTCCGACGACGGGGATACCATGAAGCACTTCCAGTCGGGTCCACGATTCGATGGGCGTGCCACCGACGGAAGAATGGATCAAGCCCACCGGCACCTTCAGCTCCGCCTGCAGTTTCCGGCCGAAATAATATGCCGCAGCCGAAAACGACCCCACGGTCTTCGGGGCGCACGGCGACCACTCGCCCTTCACGTCAGCGACCGGCTGGAGCACGGGATTAGGCGCGACCGTAAAAAGCCGGATGAACGGATGGTCCGCAGCGGCCACTTCCTTCTCCGCGTCCGCGCTGACTCCCACCGACATGGTCATGTTTGACTGACCTGAGCACAGCCAGACCTCGCCGACCAAGACATCTTGAAAGGAAATTGGGCCTACCTTAAGCATACGAGGAACCGTGCTCGCGGGCATGGCATCAAGCGTGAGTTTCCATCGTCCCGCGGCGTCGGCGGTCGCGGCCTTCTTCTGACCGCCGAATTCCACCTCAACCCTCTCACCTGCGTCAGCCTTCCCCCAGATGGGAACGGCCATATCGCGTTGCAGGACCATGTGATCCGAGAATATCGCAGGCAGGCGGGGAGACGCCGAAGCGACGGCACCGAACAACAGAAAAAAGGAGTAGCGGATCATGAGATGGGGTTGGGGCAATCTACCCTCGGCGCGAACGCAATCAACGACTGAAGCTCTGCCGCATGAATCCTACTTCACCAGAGTCAACTTGGACGGGTAACGGCGATCGGCGTTCCATTCGCCTAAGTAGATGTCGCCGGCGGAATCGACAAAGAGGTCGTGGCCGTGTTTGAAGACGGGCGGGGCCTGCGTGAGCGGCTGGAGTTTTCCGTCCACATACGAAGGAATACGGCGGCGCGGATGACGAAGGCTTCGCGGAGTTCCTGCACGAGCACAGCTACGACTCGCACTACGCCCCGAAGGCCGGTGCGATGCCCTATCCCTTTGGCACCTTCGCGCTCTGGCGCATCGCGACCCGCTGGCCCGGCAGCCCAGTGCCACCGTGCATTCACCGCGCGCCAGAAAACCACCCCGGCTCACCGCGCCTCCTGCTGATCAGCTGAGCACTTCGCCGGATGGTCCCAGCCTTCCCAGCGCCACCAAAGATAAGACACCAAAGAGACGCCCAGCAGGACGGAGGCATGGAAGGACTGGATTGCGGTCAGCACGCCCCGTAGAGGCAAGGTGCCGTCGGCCTCCCATCGCGCCCACATGAACCCCACGAAGCCGAGGTATTGCGCGCACAGGAGAATCAGGAAGCCCATGAGGATCCGGCGAAACCGTTCTGGGCGGAAGCAGACTAAGATCCCCGCCATGAGGGCCAATAGGACCGGCGTACCGAAGACGAGCAGCTTGAAGGAGACGGCCAGCTCCCGGTGCACGAATAAGAACGAATAGTTCGGACTGGATCCGAGTATCAGGAGGTAGCCCGTCACGGCAGGCCAGAACCCTTTCTGCCCGTAATCAAAGCGCCATACCTTGGCCACGACGGACTCCGCCAAGCCTTCGACACGCAGTTTTCGCTCCCGCCAGCGCAATCCCGCGATCGTGCCCAGCTGTAGGAACCCCATCAGCAGGAGGCCGAAAAGGAAGACCGCCGGACGGGAGGCTCCTGCAACGACGATGACCCAATAGATCAGGATGGGTACGCACAGGAGGAACAACCCCATCTGCAACCAAATGGCCCGACGTATGACATGCCAGTCATTGTCCGAAATGGCCGAGTCCCTCGAGGCGCCGTACAGCATGCTCATGCCGACAAGGAATCCCGACGCCATCACCCAGAACCAGCCCCCGACTCCCGCGGCTAGCTTGGCCGAAACACCCGATCCGACAGCCATCGGTGCGGAGCCTGCGCCAATAAGTCCGACCACTCCCGCGGCGAAGCCTGGTTTCGGAGCGGACCCCCGCAAAGCAACCCCCAAGGCCTGCTCCATCCGTCCGGTGAGCATGGCTCGCCCCCTGGCTAACCGCTGACGTACGAGGTCTTCGGAGATTTCCAACTGCAGGGCAACAAAGGCGACGGACTCTCCAGACCGGTAGAACAGCACCATCGGCTCGCGGTAGATCTCCGGCAGGAGGTGAAGCTGCCGCAGCACGAAAGCGACCTCATCGGCCCCGGCGGCCTGCGCCGCCGGCGACGGCGTCGGATCGACCTCGTCGGTCGGCCCCAGCCGCTCGCGGAGACGGTCCTGACCTTGGCGCCGCCGCTGATCGTCAGCCACCTGGTTACGCACGATGCCGCAAAGCCACGACCGGAAGGCCGTCGGATCCTTGAGTTGGCCGAGATGACGCCAGGCCGAGATGAAGGCTTCCTGGGCCAGCTCCTCGCTACGATGAAAATCGCCGCAGGCGGCGTAAGCCACCGCGCAAGCAAGCCCTTGGTGCAAGGCGACCAGCTCTTCGAAAGCACGTTGATCGCCGGCGGCGGCCTTGCGGACCAGAAGCGCGTCGAGGGTCCGACCTTCGTCCATCACGGATTCATTGTTCATGTCACCCAATAAGACGCCGCCAGGACCTCAGTTGTGACAGGAAATCCGTCATCCTTGGCTAAGACTACTTAACCAGCGTCAGCTTCGACGGGTAGCGACGGTCTGCGTTCCATTCGCCGAGGTAGATGTCGCCGGCTGAATCGACAAAGAGGTCGTGGCCGTGCTTGAATACGGGCTGGGCCTGCGTGAGCGGCTGCAACATGCCGTCAACGTACTTGGGTTCGTTGCCGCCCGGAGCGCTGAGGACCTTCTTGGTGGCGCGATCCAGAACGAGCAGGAAGCCTGACTGCGCGAGGCGCTTGCCCTTGGCATCCTTGCTCCAGCACACGGCCGTGTAGATCTTGTCGCCGCGAAAGCACAGTTGGCCGGCGAAGGCCCCGGGTAGATCGATGGTATCGACATACTTGCCGTCCAAGGTGAACGCCTTGAGCTGGTTCTGGCTGCGTGAAGGGACCCAGACGAGCGGACCACGCGGATCGGAGGTATCGATTGAGATGCCGTGAGCGTTGCTGAGATTGGCGGCGTCCTTCGTCGGCCCGCCCCATTTCTTCAGCAGTTTCCCCTCAAGCGAGAACTCGTAGATGAAGTTCGAGCCGTAACCATCGGCGATGAGTAAAGTTCCGGCGGGAGTCCAGGCGACCGCGCATGGCATGAACTTACCGTCGCTCAACCCGAGCTCCTTCGGCGTCGGGAACTTGCGCACGACCTTACCCTCGGTCGTCAGCAAGGTGATACGCCCTTCGACCGCGGACGGGTTCCAGCCTTCGGCCGCCATGTGCCAGCCGGAGTCGACATGCACGAGATACTCCACCCCATCTTGTTCAAAAATGGCGAGCCCGTGCCCGCCGCCGAGACCCGCGCTGATCGAACGCACGTAGCGGCCGTCTTTCTCGAAGACGATGAAGTCGTTCTTCGGATGGTCGGTCACCAGGTAGATGCGGCCATCCTTACCCTCCGCCAAGGCGTGCGAGTTGACCACCGGGGCGACCGCCGGGTCGGCCTTGGCCCATTTCAAATCGACCGAATAGCGGAGGCCGCCGTGGCCGAGGACGGGCGTCTTATCTTCAGCGAAGGCGACAAGAGTGAGCAAGCAGGCGAGTAGACGCATAAGGCGAGGGAGTGGCTCGACCATGACTGGGCACCCGCCGCAGGCAAGTCCAGGGGAACGACGTCCAACGCCTACATCGGGTGGGCTGATAAGCCCCATCATGCTTATCGATTAACCCTTCGTGCGTTTAGAAGGTATAATCAAGAAAGCGCCGCGGCCGGTATGTCGTGCCGTCCCCCCAACAGAATAAGTCGCCGATTAACCGTGTTAATCAAGAAGCCACCGCCTACCATCTCATCCCTGAACTTTGGCCACCCCGCCAAACCCTGAAGTCCATGCTCTCTCTGCCCCAAAAGATTCCGCTTACCTACATGCTCTTCACCCGGCGTGGTCGGCTTGGCCGGATGCAATACCTGCACTGCTTGCTTCTGCTGGCGGCGGCATTCTACCTCTTGGATCAAGGCATGGGTAAGATTCTCGGCGAGCTAACGCCGTGGTTACTCTCGCCGCTGCTTATCTGGTGCTTACTCGCAACCTCAACCAAACGCCTCCACGACAGCGGAAGGAGCGGCTGGTGGCTGCTCGCCATACTTATTCCGGTGCTCGGCCTCCTGTGGCTCGGCTGGCAACTTCTAGTCAAGGGCGGTCAGGCCGTCACGAATAACCACGGAGCGGCCAGAGGTATGTCCGAGGACTACCTAAAGAACGACGAAGGCCAACCCTCCGCTGATGGCAGCGGTGTGGTCATTAACGAAGTCACGCAGCTGCACCCCGTCGTCGTCGACAAAGTGGAACGACCAACCACCCTTGAGGCCTTACGTAAAATCTTAAGCGCGTCCAAGGGGCCCATTTCAGTCGGCGGTGGACGATTCAGCATGGGCGGCCAGACCGCCAGCCCCGGCAGCCTGCATCTCGATCTTCGCGGCCTTAATGCCATCACCAATTTCTCGCGCGAACAGAAGTGGATCCGCGTGCAGGCGGGCGCCCGCTGGTGCGACATTCAACGCTACATCGACCCGCACGGGCTTAGCGTGAAAATCATGCAGACCTACGCCAACTTCACCGTCGGCGGAGCCTTGAGCGTCAATGCCCATGGGCGTTATATCGGTTTCGGCCCGGCCGTGCTTTCTGTTCGCTGGGTGGACGTAATGCTGGCGGACGGCAGCGTTCATCGCGCTAGCCGGACCGAAAACTCTGAGATTTTCTTCGCCGCGATTGGGGGCTACGGCGCTATCGGCATCATCGTTGAAGTTGAACTAGATCTCGCCGACAACACCGCCATCGAATGCACCGACCGTAAGCTGGCGCGGACCGACTACGTTAAACATTTCCAGGCGGAAGTCCGCGATGACCCGCTCACCGTACTGCACAACGGCGACATGTACCCGCCGGACTATCGGCGGATTAACTCCGTCACTTGGCGGAAGACCGATCGAAAGCCGACGACCCCCACGAGACTGATGCCCTTGAATGACGCGTACCCGGTCATGCGCTACTTCATCTGGGCCTATACCGAGACCCCGGGCGGCCACTGGCGCCGTGAACACATGTTCGACCCGGTCTTCTTCTTTCGCAACCGTGTGTATTGGCGTAACTATGAGGCCGGCTACGACGTTGCCGAACTCGAGCCAAAATCTCGGCGCGACGACACCTACGTACTGCAGGAATACTTTATTCCCGTTCGTAATTTCGATGCTTACGCCGACATCCTGACGGAGATTCTTCGACGCCATCATGTCAAGATTCTCAACGTCTCCATCCGGCACGCCCTACCCGACCCCGGCACGCTCTTATCTTGGGCCCGCGAAGAGGTCTTTGCCTTCGTCCTTTATCACAAACAAGACACCAACCCCAGCGCGCGCGGCGCCGTGGCCGTCTGGACACGCGAGCTAATCGAGGCCGCCATCGCCCTCAACGGTACGTACTACCTCCCCTACCAGGCGCATGCGACGCCCGATCAATTCCACCGAGCCTATCCGCGCGCCCGCGAACTCTTCGCATTGAAGCGCCGACTCGATCCCGACTACCGCCTTCGGCACGTCCTCTGGAACACCTATTACTCTCCCAAAAATGACCAAACTAGCCTCTGAATTCCACACCGTCTTCGATCGCACTGAATCGCGCGACGCCTTCTTCCGCTTCCTACAGGTGGTCTTCCACCTCTACCCAGAGGATAAGTTCCACCACCTGATTCATGAAGTCTGCGGGAAGCTGGATAGCGACGAGGCCATCTATCGCGAAGTCCAACGCCGCCTGCCCGAAATCACGCCGTTCCTCTCGGTGCTCACTTACGCCCTTCCCGCCCTGCGCACCCAAAAGAAAGAACTGACCAAGGAGACGCTGGAATTGCTCGGCGAACGCGGCCCCGTCCAAGGCTATCTGGAGATTGGTTCCACCGGTCGCTATGTCAGCGAGCTCCGCAAACATCTCCGCTTCAACGGCCCCATCTACCTCGTCAACGATATCGCCCCGACCAACAGCCCTGGCGACATTATGGAGCGCGGTCAGCTATCCAAGCTCGGCCAGTTCATCCCGCTGGATAACTACAAGCCCATCTCGCCCGCTGATATCCCGGACGCCAGCCTCGACATGGCGACCATCTACATCGGCTTCCATCATTGCCCGCTCCCCCAACTGCCAGCGTTCATTGATTCCATCCGACGCACACTTCGCCCAGGCGGCACGCTCATCGTACGCGACCACGACGTGCGCACGCCGGCCATGGCTAGCTTCGTCTCACTGGTGCATACCGTCTTCAACCTTGGCCTTGGTGCCACCTGGGAAGTCGATGCGGCTGACTTCAAGGGCTTCCGCCCCATCAAAGAGTGGTCCGATATGCTGACCGCCCATGGCTTCACTCCGGCGGGTAAAGCCCTCTTCCAGCCCAACGATCCTTCGGATAACGCCTTGATCCGCCTGACCAAAAACTGAGCTCGATGCGGCGACTTTACATCATCTCCTGGGGCATGGCGCTGGTCGCAGCGACCTGCTTCTGGTACGTCCGCCCTCCAACGACCTTCCGTTCGTCCGAACGGGCGCCCGTGCCGAAGGATTGGCTGCACAACGGCACCCCAAGCCTCGCTCCAGTCGATAACGTCCGCCGCCCGGACCAGACCTACCTAACCTATCCCGAGTGGTTCTTGGTCTTCGGTCCCGCCGAGTACGCCGAGTCCATGCGCACGCGGACCGCCACAACCTTTCCGCTCACCACCCACATCCACCAAGCTTGGGAATGCTATGCGGCCGTGAGCGACCAACTGGTCGGAAACTACCCACCCTATGATGAGTATAACACCACGATTCGGGTTATTAACATCAGCTCGACTTTTGAATTCGGCGTAAAAGCTGCCTACGAAGCGGTCGTTGGACGAATCACGGACATCGGCCCTGGCACGATTGCCACCGAGGAGGACCGCTTTGCCGCCCGTTTCGCTCAAGACTATATCGACTTCATCTATTTCGTTCCGTGGTATGAATTCGATTTCATCAAGCAGGCTAAAATTCTCTGGAGGGATGTGCCCTGGTTTGGGGCGCATCCCTTGCGCAAACTGGAGCGACGCTTCTTTCTAACTTCTGAAATACTCACCAAGGCCGCCTACGGGTGGGCCAATAAGATAGCCGCCCATACCGCCTACGGCACAGAACTGCTGGTCACTTATGTCGTCCTCGAACGGGCTCCCGTCGGCAAGATGGAAGGTGTCACCATCAAGCAGACCTATCCAGACGGCAGCGTCCTGGCCGAATGGCCGCGCTACGGCCCCTTCACTCCCCTGGCCATCGAGGCCGCCCGCCAAGGCGTCGCCTTCCGGGAAATCGCCGGCAACCGTACCGCGATACTCATTAGCGCCGTAGGCCCAGCTGATTGGCAGCCGACCGGAAAAGCCGTTTCCCTCTTCAGTCAGTCCATTCCAACCAAGCCCGGCTTCCGCCGCTGGGCCATCGCCACACCGGTGGCAGAATTGCACACGACCCTCAAGCGGATGGCCGACGCCAAGCTGATCGTCGAACACGTCTTTGATTTCTAGTCGGTTACGGCCGACGGAGCACTTCGGCGGCAATCTCTTCCCACAATTCATCAATCTGGGCTGGCTTGCGCACTGGCCGGCCGGCTTCCACAAACCAGTAGCGGGCGTTAGCGAGATCGCCCTCGATCAGGTGCAGGAACGCATGCAGCCAGGAGCCCATCGGCGTCTCGATGTCTTGGGCAATGAGATGGGCTGCATCCCAATCCCCTTTCTTAATCAGCCAGAGGGTCTTCACTTCGGGTGAGAGCCCGGCGCGTGGCACCGCATCATTCAAGGCCGATTTTAGGAGTTCAGAGGGGGTCATACCAAGCAGGTGAAGGGATGATTAAGCCTGCCGATGAGCGATGACAATTACGGAGCGAGCCCCTGCCCCCTTGCCAATCGCCCGGCAGGCCCCATCGTGGGGCGCACCACGATGATCCGTCATATCATCCGCCATCGCCCCCTGCTCATCGGCTGCGGAGTAACCTTCATCCTGCTGCTTGACGCTTCCAATCAACTGGAAGTACCGATGCGCCACGTGCCCGGCGAAGTCTACGACCGCTACTTGAGTACGCTGCGCGCAGACGACCCGCCGGCCCGACTGCTCGAGGAAGCGAAAGCCGGGAACACCCAGGCCCAATACATCTACGCGCTCCGGCATACCCGCTACGCACCCACCGACCTACAAATCAACCCCGACCAGGCGGTCGCCTTTGAATGGATGAGTAAGGCCGCCGAGAACCGCCACCCGCGAGCCATGGCCGTCCTTGCGCTCTATTACTTCAACGGCATCGGCACGGCAAAGGACGAAGCTAAATCGCGCGAATGGGCGCAGAAAGCGGCGGAGAAAGGCCAGCCGATGGGAATTCGGTTACTCGGCGAGATTCGGGCGGCGGAAGCATCGCACTTAGAACAACAATTCAAACAGCAGAACCTCACCAAGCCGGAGACGGATCAAGAATTTCAGGCCGCCCGCAAACTGATGCAAGCCCGCCGCAATGAACTGCGCAAAGAAAGTTACCTGGAGATTGAGCGCGCCGCCAAGATGGGTGACTCAGCCGCCCTCCGGCTGCTCGGCAAGGCCTACGAAGAAGGCCATCCAGGCTTCACGCAGAACTTTCGGCTGGCCATAGACTTCTACACGCAAGCCGCCTTGAAGCGCGACACCGTCGCCATGCAGTTGCTCGCCGAGCATTACGAGAGCGGCACCACGACCGTCGTAAATCTCGCCACCGCCTATGCCTGGCGCTTGGTGATTTATGAACTCTCGGGCGAGGACAACGATCGGGCGTACTTAGGCGAACTGCGGGAGCGCATGGCACTGACGGAGATTATCGCCGGCCAAGAACAGGCTGGGGCAGCCTTGAAGCAGCTTCCCTCGGAAAACGACGCCGCCCTCGCCCGACTCGCCCAGAGTCGCTGAGCGAATCGCGAACGGGGTTTGACCCATCGGCGCTTCCCAACTCGATAAGCGCATGCCCGCCCATCCACGCCGTGCCCTGACCGGCGTGCCCGCGCACGCCCGGGCGGTGTGCGCTTGTTCGGAAGGAGCCGGGCGTAGCGTCATCGTCTTACTCGCCTCGAATCTTGGCGCCGCGGAAACGCTGGCGGAAGAAACCGCCCAGCTGCTTACGCTGCTCAACGGAGCACAGCCCGTCGCCCGGACTTTAACAGAATCGGATGCGGCGGTGCCAGCCTTTGAGGCGGACTGCGATCTACTCGGCGTCCTCTCCCTGCTCCGGCATGGAGCCCATGACGCAAAGAAACCCCTGCTCATCGCTTGCACCCCAGGCTCAATCACCCGCCGTTCCCCCGCACCCGAAGCCACCGCTCAGGCTGAGATTGTCATCCGCAAGGGCGATAAGCTCGCGCTGCAAGCATTCGCCCGCCGGCTGGCGGTGGATTTTGGCTACGCCCATGAGGCCCTCTGCGAACAACCCGGCGAATACGCCCTGCGCGGCGGCATCTTAGATGTCTACCCGCTGAATGCACAGTCGCCCGTGCGCATTGACCTCTTCGGGGATACGGTCGAATCCCTCCGTCCTTTTGATCCCGCGACGCAACGGAGCGAAGGCGAGGTCGACGGCCTCGTGATCTGCGCCCCGCGTGATGATTCCGGCACGGCACCCGAAGCCCCGTTCTTCCATCACCTCGGTGCTGGAACTCTCATCATATCGGTCGACCGTTGCCACGAAGACGTGCTTTGCGCGGAACTCCACCGCGCCAAAGTTGATGAACTCGTGCTCGAAGAGACCGACGATGCGCCCATCGGCTACGAAGCCCTCGCTCTGGAATCAGCTCCCGGCGAATCGCTACTCATTGGTGGTGCGACCGATAGTTCAGAGGCGCGACCCGCCCTGCTCCGCGCCGCGGCTTCACTGACCAAAGACGGTCGGCCTTGCCTGCTGGCAGGCGACAATGACGGGTCCGTCGATCGACTGAATGCCGATGTGACCGCGGCCAAAATCCGCGGCTTCACACCGCGCGTGATTCATGGACGATTCGGCGGCGGCATCCTACTGGCCCCCGGCAAGTTGCCGGGATTACTCCGCGATGGACTTATCCTGCTGACCGAACGGGAACTCTTCGGTCGCCGGAAACGCCCGCTCGCTTCCCTACCGAGACGACGCACCGCCGTCCGCGCCGCCGTGGGGCGCGCCCTCGACTTCGGTGAAATCGCCGACGGCGACGCACTCGTCCACGCCACCCAAGGCGTCTGCCTCTTCCGCGGCATCAAGGCCCACGAACACAATGGCCGAACCGAAGACTTCATCGGCTTGGAGTTTGCCGCGAAATCGATGCTGCACCTCCCCCTGCGGGAATCGCATCTGCTCACGCGTTATATCGGCATCGGTCGGATGCAGCCCAAGCTTTCGAAACTCGGCGGGGGCGGCTGGGAAAAATCGCGCAAGGCTGCCGAGAAGGCCACGGTGGACCTCGCGGCCCAATTATTGGCGATGCAAGCCGAGCGCTCCACCAAGCCTGGCATCTCGCACCCGAAAGACGCGGATAACGCCTGGATGGGCGAATTCGAACGTTCCTTCCCGCACCGCGAGACGCCCGATCAGGCCCGCGCCATCACCGAAGTGAAAGCCGACATGGAACGCCCCGCACCCATGGACAGGTTAGTCAGCGGTGATGTCGGCTTCGGGAAGACGGAGGTAGCCTTGCGCGCTGCGTTCAAATGCGTACTCGGGGGACGGCAGGTCGCGATTCTCGCCCCCACCACCGTCCTAGCCCAGCAGCACTTCGAAAGCTTTAAAGAGCGACTCGCACGTTGGCCCGTCTCGGTTGAACTCCTGAGTGGATATCGCACCGCGAAGCAAAAAGCCGACGTCCGGGCGCGGGCCGCCGCCGGTACCGTCGACATTGTCGTGGGCACCCACGCACTCCTCTCTGACGGAACAAGCTTCGGACGGCTCGGCCTCGTCATCATCGACGAGGAACATCGCTTCGGCGTTCGGCACAAAGAGCGTCTCAAACAACTCCGCTCTGAAGTAGACGTCCTCGCGATGAGCGCGACACCCATCCCGCGCACGCTCTACCTCGCACTTGTCGGTGCCCGCGACCTCAGCGTCATCGAAACGCCCCCGCGCGAACGATTGCCGATCCGCACCGTCGTCCGAAGTTATGACGAGAACCTCGTGCGGGATGCGGTGAAAGCCGAACTCGCCCGTGGCGGGCAAGTCTTCTACCTGCACAATCGCGTGGAGACAATTCGGGCGGTTGCTGAGCGCCTCGCCGCCCTCCTCCCCAAGGCTCGCATCATCGTCGGCCACGGCCAGATGGGCGCGGGCGAGCTGGAGGAAACCATGTCCGCATTTGTCGCTGGTGAATACGATGTGCTCGTGTGCACGACCATCATCGAGACCGGCTTGGATATCCCAAACTGTAACACCCTGATTATCGAAGGGGCGGACCGCTTCGGTCTCGCCCAGCTTTATCAGCTACGCGGACGGGTCGGGCGATTCAATCGTCAGGCATACGCCTACCTCTTCCTCCATCGACACGCCGCGCTCGTTGGCACGGCGCACCGAAGGCTTTCCGCCATCCGACAGTATAACCAGCTCGGGGCGGGTTTCCGCATCGCCATGCGCGACCTCGAGTTACGAGGCGCGGGCAACATCCTGGGTGCCGCCCAGAGCGGACATGTCGCCGTTGTGGGCTTCGACCTCTACTGCCAACTGCTCCGCCGGAGCGTGGCCAAATTGCGCGGCGACAAGGGTGCGACCAGTGAGCGGTGTGATGTGAATCTTGATTTCATCGATCACACTCAGGCCGCACTTGGGACGGAACAGGTCAATTCCAGCGATGGCGACGCCCCCTTACTCACCGCCACGCTGCCGGCAGATTGGATTCCGGAGACCCGCTTGCGCATCGAAGCGTTCCGGCGCATCGCCTTGGCTCTAGATATTTCCGAAGTGGTGGAACTACGCGCCTCGCTTAAAGATCGCTACGGCAAATTACCACCGGAAGCCGAGGCCTTGCTCTCTTTGGCTGAAATCCGCTGTCTGGCTGAGGAGAAAAGTGTCATTTCCGTGACAACCGATGGCAACACCCTCCGTTGCCTAAGCGTGGCAGGAGGGCGGTCGCCTGAGCCTATTATGATAGGCAATCGGTTTCCCCGCTTGACCGTGAAGGACCCCCTGCGGAAACTCAAAGAAATCCGAGGGTTCCTCTCGCGCATCCTTCCTTCCACTGGCTCATGAACGTTTCGTCCTTCTCCTTCGCCCTCCTCGGCAGCGCCGCCGCAGTATTCGCGCAGTTAGCGCCAAGCGGCCTCGAGCATGTCGCAGTCCGCAACTTCAGGGCGCAGCGCACAGACTATGTCGCCGGAGTGTCCGACAACCAAGGCATCACCCATTCGGAAATCATCCGACAAATGATGCCGATTATCGGCCAAGTGAAAGCCGAGTCGAAGAGTGCTGCCGACTTCGATCTTGCGCTCGAGAAAATATTCCAGGACACCCTAAAAAGCACCATCGACAGCAAGCTCATCGTTGCTGAATTCCGAGCCAGCGGGAACAAAGTCCCCGCTTCCTTCATCGATGCAGAGATTGAGGAAACCGTTCGTCGGGATTTCGCCGGAGACCGCAATCGCTTCGTTGATCAACTCCGCAAAGAAGGCACAACCCCTCTTGAGTACCGGAAAATAGTAGAGGAACACATCATCGCCTCCGAGATGCAGCGCGAGATCCGCACCAACGCCATGACTTCCGGCCCAGGTAAACTCGCCGAGTATTACGAAAAGCATAAAGCTGAATTCGAACGCAAGGAGCAGATCCGCTTCCGCCAAATCACCATCACCCAAGGCTCCGCTGAATCCGTCGAAGAAGCCCGAACTCGCGCCCATGCCTGGGCCGACGCCCTCCAGCATCCGGAGAAAATCCTCGCCACCTTCGCGCGCTTTAAAATCGACACCAACAAGCTGAATGCGAAGCCAACCTTCGCTGACATCGCCGAACGGATTAGCACCGATGACTATGCCAAAACCGGCGGCGATAGCGGCTGGCGGGAACTGGGGGACCTGAACGCGAAAATCGTCACCACGGTGAAGAATCTACCCGCTGATCAAGCTTCCGCCCCGATGGAATTCACCATCAGCGGAAGCGCTGCCACTTGGTTTATCTTCGTCCGCACTGATTATCGGCCCAAAGGCTATCTGCCACTTTCCGACCCGGAGGTTTTGGGCGACATTGAGCGCAAGGTGAACGTCGAAAATTTCCGCCAAGCTTTGGCAACGCGGATCGCTGAACTTCGTGCCAAGCACTACGTCGCGATACTTGATCCTGAGCTGAAAAAATGAGCCAATCTCGACGTGACCCCGAGGCCGAAAGCGGCCGGGCTCCCGCCGTCCCCTTCCGCTGCCGAGCATTCCCGGAGCGAACCGCGGGGGCACTGCTCCACATCACCGCGCTGCCTGGCTCTGGCCCGACGGGAAACCTTGGAGCCGGCGCCCGTCGATTTGTAGACTTCCTGCAAGCGAGCGGCTTCCGCTGGTGGCAGGTCTGCCCCCTTGGGCCGACCGGGTACGGCGACTCACCCTATCAGGCGCTCTCCGTCTTCGCTGGTAATCCTTACCTGCTCGACCTGGACGACCTCGCGGCCCGCAAGTTGATCACCGCAGGCGAACTCTCTTCCCTCCGTCGGCACGGCGATGAATGCACCGACTACGGCAGGCTCTGGAACGAGCTTCGCCCGATCCTGAAAGTAGCCGCCGGCCGCGGTGCCATCGGGCTCGCGAAAGATCCTGCCTTTCAGGCCTATCGCTCACGCGAGGCCCATTGGCTCACGGACTGGTGCCGCTTCTCCGCCCTGCGTGAAATTAACGGCTACGCCGCACCCCACACCTGGGCCATCAAGGAGGCTTCACGAGTGGCGCAGGATGAGGCGGCCGTACTGCAGTTCCTTTTCGCCGAACAATGGAAGGCGCTACGTAACTACGCCCGCCAAAGAGGCGTGCGGCTTTTCGGCGACGAACCCATCTACGTCTCAAGCGATGGCTGCGACGCCAAGTTCAGCCCGCATTTATTCCAACTGGATGCAGCCGGACGCCCCACGGCTGTGGCCGGCGTGCCCCCAGATTACTTTGCGGAAGACGGCCAACTCTGGGGTAATCCGCTCTACCGCTGGGAGCGCCACGCCGCCGACGGCTTCGCCTGGTGGAAATCACGCGTCCATCACGACCTGGAACTCTTCGACGCGATCCGCATCGACCACTTCCGTGGCATCCATGACTACTGGAGTGTCCCGGCCGGCGCGCCCAATGCACGCGTGGGCGAATGGCGGGCTGGGCCGGGCCTGACGTTCACGCAAGCCCTCGGCGACTTAGCCTTGGTCGCCGAGGATCTCGGGCTGCTTTCTCCGGGCGTGGAAGTCCTACGTAAGGCCGCGAAATTGCCAGGTATGGCCGTGCTGCAATTCGGATTTGGGGGCGAGCTGGAGCAGAACCCGCACTACCCTCCCAATATCGCCGCAGACCGCATCGCGTACACGGGCACCCACGACAATGACACCCTCGCCGGCTGGATCAAGCAGGCGCAGCCGCAGGAACTGGAAAGACTGACTGCCCTTTACGGGACGATGAATCACCCGGCAGTCGCATTGGCGGAAGCCGTGCTAGCCTCACCGGCCATCGCCGCGTTCATCCCAGCGCAGGACCTACTCGGATTGGGCTCCGAGGCGCGCTTCAACACGCCGGGGAACCCCCAAGGCAACTGGACGTGGCGCATGAGCGAGACGCAGCTTGACCGACTCGACTCCGAGGCGGTGAACTGGAAGCAGCGCTTACGCGCCGCCCATCGGCTCAGCGCGTAAGGCGACGATACTTCGGGCGGCGGGGCGTATCTGAATCAAGCCCCAAGCGCTTGCGGCGGTCTTCAAGATAATCGCCGTAGTTTCCCTCATGCCAGACGACGGTGCTGTCATCCTCAAAGGCCAGAATATGTGTGGCCACGCGATCGAGGAACCAGCGGTCGTGGGTGACAATGACGGCACAACCGGCAAACCCCTCAAGGGCATCTTCCAGTGCGCGAATCGTGTTCACGTCGAGATCGTTGGTCGGCTCATCGAGCAAGAGCACGTTGGCTCCCGCTTTAATCAGCCGCGCAAGGTGGATGCGATTGCGTTCGCCGCCGGACATTAGGCCGACCTTGCGTTGCTGAACATCGCCGGTAAAACCGAAGCGCGCGGCATAGGCCCGAGCCGGCACCATGATTTTTCCGAGATGGACCATGTCCTGTCCATCGGAGATGGCGGACCATAAGGGCGCGTCCGCGGGAAGGGAATCACGGGATTGATCCACGTAAGCGATCTTCACCGACTCGCCCACCGTGAGCGTGCCGCGGTCCGGCTTCTCTTGCCCCGTGATCATTCGGAAGAGCGTCGTCTTGCCGGCACCATTGGGGCCAACCACACCGACGATACCGCCAGCAGGCAGAGTAAAGTTAACATCCTCCATCAGAATGCGGTCGCCGTATCCCTTCATGAGACCGCGGGCGTCGATGACGGCTCCGCCGAGACGCGGACCGGGCGGGATCCAGATTTCGGCGGCCTTTTCCTGCTGCCCTTGATCTTGCGTGAGCATCTGCTCATAGGCACGGAGACGCGCTTTATTCTTGGCCACGCGGGCCTTCGGCGACGCGGCGGCCCATTCCCGTTCGCGCTCCATCGAGCGGGAGCGGGCGACCGACTGCTTCTCCTCCATCTCAAGGCGTTGCTGTTTCTGTTGCAACCATGAGGAGTAATTGCCCTTCCAAGGAATCCCGCGGCCGCGGTCAAGTTCGAGAATCCAACCCGCGACATTATCAAGGAAGTACCGGTCGTGCGTGATGGCAATGACCGTACCCTTATAACTCTGCAGGTGGCGCTCGAGCCATGCGACCGTGTCAGCGTCGAGGTGATTCGTCGGCTCATCGAGCAGCAGGATATCTGGCTCCATCAGCAACAACCGGCAAAGGGCTACGCGTCGCTTCTCACCCCCGGATAACTTAGAGACGACCGCGTCACCAGACGGACAGCGTAAAGCTTCCATCGCCATCTCAATGCGGGCATCCAGATCCCAGCCGCCCCGCGTATCGAGAATGGATTGGATTTCGCCCTGGCGGGTCAAAATCTTTTCCTGCTCTTTGGCGTCATCCGTCTCGGAGACCTTAACGAATGTCTCGTCGTATTCCTCCAGCAGCGCCTTCATTGGGGCGGCGGCCTGCATGACACATTCCTGAACCGTGAGGTGCTCATCCAAGCGAGGCTCCTGCGCCAAGTAGCCAAGAGTATAACCAGGCACCTGACTGATCGTGCCATCGAACTCCTTGTCTTCGCCCGCCATGATCTTGAGGAGCGTCGACTTGCCGGAGCCATTGAGTCCAAGGACCCCAATTTTAGCCCCGTAGTAATAGGATAATGAAATATCCCGGAAAACGGGCTTCTTCTCGAAGAACTTCGTCACCCCCGTCATCGTGAAAATCACCTTATCGTCAGCCATGGGGCTGAAGGTTCGGAGAAGCACCCCGGGGGGCAAGCGGAACCCGGCGGGCACGGGCCTTTAGCGGTCTTGACATCGCGGGGTGGCCGACCAAGGTGGGGGTCAGTTCACCTTTACCGAGGTGGGTCCAGCCGGACCCGCTTTTTTTGTCCCCAAACACTTTCACCGCAAACCAGCACCTACCATGAGCGTCGATATCAAACCATTCCTCCAATATCTCGAAAAAGAGAAGAATATCAAAAAAGAAGAGGCCTGCGCCCTCATTATTGAGGCCATCAAGTCTTCCGTCGAGAAATCGGTCATGGCCGGCCAGAACGTCGAAATCACGGCCGACCCCGCCACCGGCAAGCTCGACGCCTGCGTCGTCCTCCGCGTGACGGACTCCGTGTCCGACCCCCTGCAGGAGATCAACCCGATCGCCGCCTCCCTCCTCGAAGCCAATGTCCAGGTCGGCCAAGAAGTGCGCAAGCCCATCAATGTGGCTGACCTCGGCCGTATCGCCGCCAAGACCACCCAGCAGCTGCTCAACCAGCGTTTCCGCAAAATCGAGAAGGACCAAGTCTTCCTCGAGTATAAGGATAAGGTTGGAGACATCGTCACCGGCACCGTCCGCCGCACCGAACGTGGTAATGTCATCATCGAGCTCGGCACCGCCGAAGCTGTGCTGACCCACAAAGAACGCTGCCATGGCGACGAATTCCGCACCGGCGACCGCATCCGCTGCCTCCTCCTTGAAATCCGGGAAGACCCGCAGCGCGGTCGCGAGTTCGTCCTTTCCCGCGCCAACGACGGCTTTGTCCGCCGCCTGCTGGAACTCGAAGTCGCCGAAATCGCCGATAAAACCGTCACCATCGCCAAGATGGCCCGCGACCCTGGCTACCGCACCAAGATTGCCGTTGATTCGCGCGATCCCAAGGTCGACCCCGTCGGCGCTTGCGTCGGTGCCCGTGGCGCCCGCGTCCGCAACATCGTTAAGGAACTCGGCGGCGAAAAGATTGATATCATCCGCTACCATGCCGAGCCGCTCAAGCTACTCGAAGAAGCCATCCGACCGGCTAAGCCCCGTAACGTCCGGATCGACGAGCGCACCCGCAGCATCCACTTCGAAGTGGACGAAGACGACATGCGTATCGCCATCGGCAGCAAGGGTCGCAACGCCCGCCTCACCTCCAAACTCATGGGCTGGGGTCTCAACATTCAGAAGGCCACGCACGCCGCCGAAAGCTTCGAAGCTAAGGCTGGTGACGCTGCCGTCCGCATCGCCGAACAGCTTGGCCTCCCGGCCGAACTCATCGCGAAGTTCGTCAGCCTAGGTATCTCCAGCGTCGAAGCCCTCGAAGGCGCGACCGTGGAAGACTTCAAGGAGAGCGGCATCCCGGCCGAAGAGGTCGAAACCGTCCTCGCGGCCTACGCCAAGGGCCGTAGCGCTTAATCCTCCCCTCTTCTAGTCCATCCCGACATACCACCCCGAACGAGCACATGACCGAGAAGAAGAAACCTGAAGCCAAGAAGGCGGCCACGACCCAGCGCTTCAGCGACGTGGCCAAGGAGCTCGGCTTGGAGGTCAAGGCGCTCCTCGCCTTGGTCGACCAGTTCGTGGAGGCTCAGCCCGAGTTCAGGGATTACGTCTACTCCGCCGGCAAGAAGCCCGCCGCCTCGAGCAACTTTGGGAAGACCTACCGCGATGACTTCATGAAGTTCGCGGAGGACAAGCTCCCAAAGAAAGCTGAGCCCGCC
>CALQLO010000002.1 GCA_943331445.1 Akkermansia muciniphila | reverse complement strand
TTTTAACCTCACGAACACCAGCGAGCTCAATAGCTCGCTGACCGAACGTGGTGCCCACGTCATCTACTCGACCGACACGCAATCCATCCTTGAAGAGATTGGATTCTGGCTCGACGAAGAACACGACCGTCTCTTCAAGGCCTTTAAGGACCAAGGACTCGAAGGCGCCGCGGTGCAGTCCGAGATCTCGAAGCACATGGACATCGGTAATGTCTTGCGCAAGGCCGCCAGGAACTGGGACGGCGGTTACGCCATCGCCGGACTCATCGGCAACGGCGATAGCTTCGTCATCCGCGACCCGAACGGCATCCGCCCCTGCTGGTACGCCCGCACGGAAGACCTCATCGCGGTCGCCTCCGAGCGCGTCGCGCTGATGACCATCGTCGGCGTGAACCAGGAAGATGTGCACGAGCTGCCTCCAGGCTCGGCGCTGATCATGAAGGCCGACGGCCGTCATTCGATCGAGTCCTTCCACACGCCTGGCGAGCTCCGCTCCTGCTCCTTCGAGCGCATCTATTTCTCGCGCGGCAACGACCCCGAAATCTACGCCGAGCGCAAGGCCCTTGGCGCCGCTCTCGCTGACGACGTCATCGCGCAGATTCGCGACGACCATGATCACGCGGTCTTCTCTTACATCCCGAACACTGCAGAAATCGCTTGGTATGGCCTCATGGAGGAACTCCGAAAGCGCCGCCGTTCGCAAGTGCGCGATAAGCTGGTCGATGCCCAGCGCGCCGGTAAACTTGATGAGGCCATGATTGATAAGTTAGTGCTGGGTGGCTGGCCGCGCGGAGAGAAGGTCGCCCACAAGGACGTCAAACTACGCACGTTCATCTCTCAGGAGAAAAACCGCATGCAGATGGCCTCGCACGTTTACGATATTTCCTATGGCACCGTGCGCGATGGTGATACGCTCGTCTGCGTCGATGATTCCATCGTCCGCGGCACCACCCTCCGTCAATCCATCCTGCGCATCCTCGCGCGGCCGAACCCAAAGCGCATCGTCATTGCTTCCACGGCGCCGCAGATCCGCTACCCGGATTGCTACGGTATCGACATGTCCGAGATGGGTAAATTCTTGGCCTTCCAGGCGACCGTCGCCCTGTGTAAGGACCGCGGCAAGACCGACCTATTGCGCGAAGTCTATGAAGACTGCGTCGCTCAGTCGAAAAAGCCGACGAAGGAGATGCAGAACCATGTTCGCCGCCTTTACGACGCCTTCACGGAAATTGAGATTGCCGCGAAAGCCGCGGAACTCGTCTACCCTACCAAGTGTGCTTGGAAGGGTGAATTGATCCTCGTCTTCCAAAAGATTGATGCGCTCCACAAGGCTTGCCCGACCAGTCAGGGCGACTGGTATTTCACTGGCAACTATCCGACGCCCGGCGGCCTCGGCGTGCTCAATCAAGCCTTCATCAACTACTGGGAAAAGCGCGAAGGGCGTTCCTACTGATCAGGCGTAGAGCTTGAAGCGGGCCGTCCGGGCGCGGAAGTTTTCGGCCTCGGTGTTCCATTGAGCCATCCAGCGGGCGAGGTCGACTTTGGCGCCGCGCGTTCGCAGGTCCTCGAAGAAAGCCTCGCTCCCGGTGTGCTTAATGAAAAGTTCACGCTCACTCTTGGTCGCCTTCGCAAAGGGGTTACTGGAATCCCAGATACAAGTTTGGCGCATCATGTGCAGGGAAATCGCCGTGGGGCGGAAACGCGGGTAATCGGTAATGGAAAGATACACGCCCTGCGTACCATCGGGCATCGTACGCGGCTCCATAGCTAGGCCGGGGACGGTGTTGCCGAGCGTGGCAATGATGTCCGTCGCATGGCGGCGGCTGTATTTGATAAAACGGAACGGCATCTGCTCGCCAAAGCTGTGGCTGAAGTCGCCGAGTTGGCAGCCTAAGCCCACCATCGCGTAACCCATCGCCGCCTGAGCGGTCGGGATGCGCGGGGACGTTGGGGTCCATTTTAATCCTGTCCGATCCCACGTCATCGCACGCGTCCAGCCGCGCATCGGGACGACCTCAAGTACGCCACGGCGGCGCTTGGCTTCGTCCATCTCCAGCACGCCAGGGGTGGCTACAGCCCAGCGGGCAATTTCCCCAATCGTTAAACCGTGCACATAAGGCATTTCGTAGGCGCCCACGTAGCTGCGCCACTTGCGATCGAGGAACGGCCCGTCGACCTTTTCGCCGCCTAGCGGATTAGGGCGATCGAGCACGATGACACGGATGGGGCGATCGAGGGAGAAGCACGCCTCGATGACGTAGCGCATGCAACTGATGTATGTGTACGAGCGTGAACCCACATCCTGGAAATCGATGATGATAGCATCCAAGCCGGTGAGCATCTCGGGCGTCGGCTTGCGCGTGGCTCCGTAAAGCGAATAGACCGGCAAGCCTGTCCGCACATCCTTGGCATTCTTGATCGCAATTTCGGCGGCGGCATTGCCATCGATGCCGTGCTCGGGTCCGAAGAGCTTGACGAGTTTCACGCCGGGCGCGCGGGCCAGCACATCAACCGTTCGTAAACCCAAACCATTGACGCCGGCCCGGTGCGTCACGAGCCCACAGCGGAGCCCGCGCAGCGACGCGAAGCCATCGGCCTCCAAGCTATCGATACCCAACATGATGCGCCCACGCGCCGTCGACGCACGCGGGCCGATACTGGAATTCGCAGGGGCGGCGGGCGCCACAGAGGAGGCGGGGCCGGGAGAGCCACCGCCGCCGCCCGCTCCGCCAGAGCAACCGGTAACAAAAGTTGCGCCGAGGGAACCTAAGGCGGTGAGATGAAGAAACTCGCGGCGGTCCATGGGATTTGGGTAGCGGCATCCTCGGTGTTTTACCGACGGGTTCAAAGTCTGAATTCATTTTTCGGAGGAACGCCGCGGTGGGTCGAAAATCCGTTTGCAGAGAACGGCCGGCCCTCCACCTTCAATGTATGCGCGTCGCCCTCCTTGGCTCCGGTCGCGGCTCCAATGCCGACGCCGTCCTCCGCGCCCAAGCCGAAGGGCGCCTCGGCAAGGCAAAGGTAGTTGGGATCTGGTGCGACGTACCCACAGCCAAGATGCTCGAGCTCGGACCGAAATACGGAGTCCCGGCCTGCTTCCTGGATACTGGCCCCTTTAAAACCAAGTTCGCCCCGGAGCGTGAACACGCTTGGGCCGAAGCTTTGAAGGCTGAGCGGATCGACTTGGTCGTCTTGGCGGGCTTCATGCGCGTCATTAAGGCCCCCCTCCTCGAGGCTTTCTCTGGCCGGATCGTCAATCTGCACCCCAGCCTACTCCCGGCCTTCCCGGGTCTCGATGGTATCGGCCAGGCTTGGGCGGCGAATGTGCCGGAGGCTGGCTGCACCGTCCATTGGGTTAATGCCGAGATCGATGGCGGCGCCCACCTCGGCCAGACCCGCGTCCGCCGCACGCCTGACGATACTCTAGAATCGTTCGCGAATAAAATCCACGCCGCGGAGCACACGTTGCTCCCCGCGGTGATCGCCCGACTGAGCGAAAGCCTTACCCCATGATCGAACTGAAGTGCCCCATCCATGAGGACATGGTCCAGCCCCTCGAGGACCATTTCTGCGAGCTTACCCGCTCGAACTGGATGCTCTTCCATGAAGGCCCGGGGAAGCCGCACTTCGTGATGGGCTACTTCGAGACGAAACCGGAAGCGGATGAAGCCTGGGCCGGACTGCGCAAGGCCTTTAAAAAACTCCCCGAGGCCTACGACGAAACCATTCTCGCCGACAAGGACTGGAAGGAGGCCTACAAGGAGCACTTGAAGCCTTGGGATCATGGTCGACTCCACTGGGTTCCGGCTTGGATGCGAGGAAAGCATTCCGTCCCGGCGGACGCTGCCGTGATCTGGTTCGACGCTGGCTTAGCCTTCGGTACGGGCGACCACCCGACCACCCGCCTCTGTGCCATCCGCCTGATGGATTTTCTGGAAACCCACCCGCCGGCTAAAGTTTCGGTGACCGATGCCGGTTGTGGCTCTGGCATCCTCGCCCTCTCCGCCGCCAAACTCGGCTGCGGTCGCATTGCCGGCTTCGATCGCGACCCAGAATCCGTTCGGGTGAGCATCGCCAATCGCAGTGAGAACGGCATCGCCGATGAGGCGGTGGCTTTCCACCACGCCGGGCTTGAAGAAGGCTTCCGGCTCACCGGCCGAGCCGATGTCGTGCTCGCCAATATCATCAGCGACGTCCTCTGCATCTACGCCGATAACCTCGTCGACTCGGTCAGCCCCGGCGGCGTCCTTGCCCTGAGCGGCATTCTGGCCAAAGAGCAGGACTCTGTCCGCGCCCACTTCGAGGCCAAGTGTCGCGAAGCGTGGGGCGATGGGATGAAGTCCGATGGCCGCATCATGGGCGAATGGAGCGACGTAGCGCTGTTCCGTCCGCTCTGAGCATTTGCTTCGGCACACCTTCCCACTTCCCTCACACCATGCATGACGTCGTCGCCCAACGTATCCGCTACGCCCGGGTTAGCTCGGTGTTATTCGGAATGCTCTGCATAGGTCTAGCCGTGAACGAACTCATCGGCGGATTCACCATTAGCTCACTCCACGTCCTGCCGCGCTGGAATCCAGCCGTGGTCACCTTCCCCGTCGCCTTGCGCGCGGAGTCTTGGTTCTTCATCGGCTACGCCATTCTTCTATTCCTACCCTGGCGCCGGATCACCCGTGATAAGCTCTGGAACTGGCTGTTCGCACTGCTGTGTGTCGCGTCCGTGCTCTTCGCATTTACGATGATCTGCGAAGTGATGGCGAAAAACTACATCGCCCAAAACGCCCACATGAAGGCGAAGATTCCCGTCTTCCAGGCCGTCCTGCTTTTCCTCAGCCTCGGCCAGATTCCGCTCGAACTCTTCTGCCGTAAGCCAGACCTAATCGACTAATTAGAGTGCGGCGAGCATCTGGCGCCAGGGGATGAACCAAGGCCAGACGAGGACGATCACCAGGAACGAGCAGGCGATGCCCGCGGGGATTTCCGCGCGCCGGGCTGAACCAAGCCGGGGCACGGCATAGGCGAGAAGCCAAACGGATTTGTAAATCACCTGAAAGACCAGAAGCCAAAGGAAGCTTCCCGGTGAGACTAGACCGAGGACGGAACAAACGAGGATGGCGATCCAAAGGGAGCCAGCCAGCATGCGCCACCCGGCGCTTTCCACGAACGCTCCCTGATCCGTGACCGACGGCTTGAGCAACGTGGCGAAGCCAACTGGAACCAGAATAAAGATATTCGCCCAGAATAGATACAATACCGCCGACATAGATCAGAGCGCGGCGTGCAGTGCTTCGGCGCGGCGAATCGCTTCTTCGAGCGTCGGCGCGGTGACGGTGATGTGGCCCATCTTACGGCCAGGCGCAGCCTTGCCCTTATCGTACAAGTGAAGTTTCGCGGAAGGATCCGCCAGGACCTTGGTCCAATCAGGCTCCTGCCCATTGCGCCAAAGATCGCCGAGGAGGTTAACCATCGCGGATGGCGCGAGCGGCTTCGTGCCGCCAAGCGGCAGGCCGCACACGGCGCGGATGTGTTGCTCAAACTGGCTGGTTTCATTGGCGTCGAAAGTCTGGTGGCCGCTGTTGTGCGGTCGCGGAGCCAGTTCATTCACGACGATCCGTCCGTCCTTCACGAACATCTCTACAGCGAGGAGGCCGACGAGGCTGATCTTCTCGGCGATGCTGAGCGCCAAGGCACGCGCCTCGGTGGCGGTGGCTTCGGAGATACGGGCTGGCGAAATCGAGAGGTGCAGGATGTGGTTCCGATGGATATTTTCGGCCGGGTCGTAGACTGCGGTGCGACCATCAACCGTACGCGCCACAAGTACCGAAATCTCCATCTGGAACGGCACCCACGCTTCAAGTACCCCTACGGCGCCACCAATCTTATTCCACGCTGCCGCGAGATCCGCCTCGGCGGTCGGCAACTTGACCTGACCTTTGCCATCATAACCGAAATCCGCGGTCTTCAATACACAGGGGAAACCGATGGTCTTCACGGCTGACTGTAATTCAACGAGCGAGGACACCACGGCGAAGTTGGCACAAGGGATACCCGCTGTGCGGAGAAACTCTTTCTCTCGGCGGCGATTCTGGCAGATGGCTAAGACATTAGCCGAAGGGTGACTGGGCACGGACTTTGCGACGAACTCGACGGTCGCCGGCGGGATATTCTCGAACTCGAGCGTGATCCGTCCGCAACCTTGTGCGAAGCGGGTAAGTGCGGCCGTGTCACTCCACTCGGCTGTCACGTGTTCGTCGGCGATGCCCGCGGCACAAGCGCCGGACGAAGGATCAAACGTGCGCACCTTATAGCCCATCCGGCGGGCCGCGATGGCGGACATCCGGCCGAGCTGGCCGCCGCCGAGAATACCGATGGTGCCACCAGGTAACAGAGGGTGCTCCATGGCTTAACGCTTCTTGCCCTTGCGGCCAGGAATCGGGTTATCGAGCACGGCCTTCGTTTGCGCGGCGCGGTAAGCATCGAGTTTTTTCGCTAACTTCGGATCAGACAGAGCGAGGATGGCCGCCGCACCGAGCGCGGCGTTGACCGCGCCGGCCCGGCCAACGGCAAAGGTATGTACCGGAATTCCCGCGGGCATCTGCACAATCGAGAGAAGGGAGTCGATGCCGTCCAGAGACTTGGATTGCACTGGTACGCCCAAAACGGGCAAAGAAGTCATTGCCGCCACCATCCCCGGAAGATGCGCGGCGCCACCGGCACCAGCGATGATGACCTGCAGGCCGCGGGACCGGGCGGCCAGGGCGTAATCCTTTAATTTAAGAGGCGTGCGATGGGCGCTCACCACCTCGGCCTCGTAAGCAACGCCGAGCTTCTTGAGGGTCTCGGCGGTATTCATCATCGTCTCCCAATCCGATTGGGAGCCCATAATGATGCCGACCTTGGGAACGGAGGAAAGCGCACGAGCCATAGGCGTAGCGTGGCCAAGGCTTGCCCGCCTGTGAAGCCCGAACCTGCAAAACTACTCTAGGTAAGGCGAATATTCCGGCACCAACTCACGGATGCCGCGCTTGCACGGCTGGCGATCGAGCGGAATCAAGGCCTTCACACGGGCAAGGAGGTCGGGCAATTCCGCATGGCGCGGGTGGTCGACAACAAAGCGGAAGACCCTCGGGTGTTCGGTCGGACGATACTGTTCGCCCTCATGCTGCAACTCCTCGACCAATTTCTCGCCGGGACGCAGGCCGGTGATACGGATCTCGATGTCGATATCTGGCCGCAAGCCGCTGAGCTCCACGAGTTGGCGGGCCACATCAATAATCTTCAAGGGCTGGCCCATTTCGAGTACCAGAATTTCGCCACCGCCGCCGAGGGTCGCACTTTGTAGCACGAGCCCCACGGCCTCCGGGATGGTCATGAAGTACCGCTTCACATCGGGATGGGTCACGGTCACCGGGCCGCCCGCAGCAATCTGCTTACGGAAAATTGGGATGACGGAGCCGGACGAACCCAGCACATTGCCAAAGCGCACTGCGACAAAACTCGTCCGGTTAGCCGGGCGGGATTGCATCGCCTGCACCACCAATTCGGCGAGTCGCTTGGTGGCGCCCATGACATTCGTTGGGTTAACGGCCTTGTCGGAGGAAATCAGGACGAACTTCTCTACCCCGAACTCGGCCGCCAGTTGCGCCACTACGGCCGTGCCGAGCACATTATTTTGCAGGGCTTCGCCCGGCTGGGATTCCATCAAGGGGACATGCTTATGCGCAGCAGCATGCAGGACTAGGCTCGGACGGAGCGTCGCAAACAGATGCCGCAAGCGGGCTTCATCCGTCACGTCAGCGACCACCGGGGAAATCAGTGCTCCGGCCCCGGCCCCAATCAACTCCTGCTCGCACTGGTAAAGCAGCACCTCGCATTGGTCTAAAATGATAATCCGGGCGGGCTGGCGGGCAGCCACTTGACGACAAATCTCGGTGCCGATACTGCCTCCCGCCCCGGTCACCATCACGATGCGACCGGCAATCATCGCATCGATGGCCTCATCATCGAGTTTGGCTGGCTCGCGACCTAATAAGTCTTCAACCGAGATGGGGCGGAGATCGGAGGCGCGCACGCGACCACCGGCGAGCTCGGCCATCGAGGGCACCACCAACACGCGGAGGCCGCTCGCGGTCGCGAGCGAACTTACCTCGCGAATCCGTCGCACACTGTTCGCGGGGAGCGCGAGAATGATTTCGGTGACACCGTATTTCTCCGCTAGCTCCGACATCAGCTCGGGGGCGCCGATGACCGGCACTCCATGAATGTTTAACCGATGCTTGCTGATATCGTCATCAAGGAAGCAGACGGGCTCAATCCCGTGCCCGCGCCGGGCGATCAAATCGGCGGCTAGCTGCGCTCCCACTTGCCCCGCGCCCACAATGGCGATGCGCTCGACGATGCCAGGCGTCCCGCCATTCTTAGTCCAGAAGCGCTCGCGAAGGGTGCGGATGGAAACGCGAAAGCCGATGAAGAGAATTAGGGAGAGGTTGAAGTCCACCAGGGTGACGCCGCGGGGAAGTCCGAAGGTGCTGGCTGGATCAACCCCGCCGGCCGCCGATGGCAGAATTAGGGCGATGGCCGTGGTCGCCGCCAGGGCCGCTCCCATGCGTAAGGCATCGGGCAGGCGAAAATAATAAAAGACCCCGCGGAACTGTCCCGAAAAACCTAGGGCGAGCACCTTGAGCGGCACCAGCCAGAGTAAAGCCACCAGTCGTTGGTGCCCCATAAAGGCGTCCGCTATTTTTTCGTCATCCCGGCTATATTCCGCGATCCCCGTAAAGCGGAGCTCATAAGCAAACCAAAGGGAAAGCGCAGCCAAGACGCCATAGACCGCGAAGAAGAACGCGGCACGCTGGAGGCGATTGACGGGGGTCTGCATGGGGGTCTGGGTATTTATAGCCCTAGGCTCTTTTATTCAACGATGATGCGAAAACCGAGCGTTCGGGCTTTTTCCCGCTTTAAAACCGCCCGGTTAGGCAGGCCGGACGAGGCTGAGGCCATAATGCTACCGCCAAGTACCGGCGCCTGCGTAGCGCCCTCGGGTGCTTGGGCCCATTCCTCGACATTACCGAGGAGGTCGTGAAATCCATAGGCGTTAGGCTGCGCACTACCCACCGAGCGGGCGCTCACGCCGTCCGTATTATCCGCGACCCAAGCTTGCGAGAGTGGTACCGGCTTGGTGACGTCGCCGGCCGCCGCGGCAAACTCGGCCACGGTCGGAAGTCGGACGGTCAAACCGGAGAGCCAGCCTAAGCGACGACAAAATTGCGTCACCTCGGCATACGAAACCGATTCCACTGGATTAGTCTCTCGGCGGACCGAACTGGGATTCGCGCCCATCAATGAGGCGTAAAGCCCTTGTGGGATCTCGGTCCGATACATCCGGATCTTCACCCCGGGAACGGGTAAAAGCTGTGCCGAGATACTTGGAAGCAACGCCCGGGCGGCGGCTTCATGAGCGACGATAAACTCTAGCTCTTCGCGCTCAGGTGAACCGACATCGAACGCGCCGGTATTGGCGGCGGAGAGACGCCGTCCTCGTTCCAATAAATCTGTGGCCTCCCGCACGGCGGCTTCGGCGTCATGCCTCCGTAGTTGCCCGCGCATTTTTTCCATCCCGCCCAAAGCAGCGGCGATATCCTTGTGTAACCGAGCGAAGTTGAGGCGCACCCCCATCTTCACTTCCAGAGACCGATCGGCAAATTGGCTGCGCGGGAACTCCGTGAGTAAGCGGCCAAAAATATCGATCGCCTTCTGCCAATCGCTCGCCGCCTTATCCCAATTGGCGGCCTGCTCAGCTGACTCCGCGAAGGAACGTTGTTCAGCAACCTGACGCCATGCGACGCCGGATAGGGCTGTATCCCGACGACCGGTCAGTTTATCGACCCGTCCGAATTCCGTGTCCCGCACGTCGCGATATCGGGCTAGGAACTCGACTTCCTTCTCAATAGACGCGGCCAACTGGGCGGCAGCCTGCTCAAACTTCTCTGCCTTAATCGCCTTTTCCCCTTCGGCCTCCAATTCCCGCCCCTTCGTCCACAATAACTCGGACTCCAGTCGGCGGAGGCGCGTATCTAATCGTGCCCGGCGGCCAGGATCCGCCAAGCCGGCGGCTTCCCACTTGTTGGTAATCTCATTCTCACACTCTAAGGCCCGTCGCAATAACGCCATCGCCGTGGCGGGGTCGGCTTTGGCTAAACTCAGCGCCTTGACTTCGGCTTCATCGGACTCCCGGCGCAGGCGTTCACTCCGGAGCAAGTGCAGGCGGCGGCGTAATGTCGTCAAGCGGGAGTCATCCGTCCCGACCGACTGGCGGGCCGAGATATATTCTTCCTGCGCCACCAAGGCACGTTGTAAGAGCTGTAAATCTTCTTCCTTAAGTTCGAAACGCTCCTGGCGTACCTTCTCAAAGGCGGCTTCGAGATCCGTGGAGCGTCGCCTCAATTGCTCGAGTTGCTCCGTCGTCAGGGCGCCATCCTTCTGGCGGGTAGTACGCTTATCGGTGGAAAAGAGTAAGGCACACAAAACCGCCAAGCCGAGAATAGGGATGGCGATGAGCAATTGCTTAAGCCTAACCCCAAAGACGGCCCATGCCCCGGCGGTCCTGGGAGAGCGGGGATTCCTTCCGCCGACAAAGTCAGTTTTGGGGTTCGGGGGTCCTTGGGTCATGGCAGGACCGCCAAGTTCAACGTCAGCGGTTTGTTTGCTTTAATAGTTCGTCACTCTGGTTCATCAAAGTCATACCTTCAATATTGGAAATGGCTCAATTCAAGCGCATCGCCGTCGTCGGCGCCGGCCTCATCGGCGGCTCAATCCTCCTAGCGGCGGCCCGCCGCGGGCTAGCCGGATCGCTGAGCTGCTGGTCACGCTCGGAGTCGTCACGGGCGACCCTCCGCACCTTCGGGGTGGCGGAGGTTTTTGAGAACGCCGCCGATTGCGTAAAAGGTGCCGACCTGGTCATCATCACCACCCCGGTTGATACGGCCGAGCAAACCTTCCTCGCCATCAGCCCAGGCCTGAGCCCTGGAGCGGTGGTCACGGATGCCGGCAGTGTGAAGGCGGCCATTCTCCTCGCCGCTCGCCGGCTACCAGCAGCTAATCCTTTCATCGGTTCTCATCCCATGGCGGGCGGGGAAAAAGCGGGGGCGAGCCATGCAGCGGCCAACCTCTTTGAGAACCGGGTATGCTTCATCACGCCGACCGGCCAAGATGACCCCCGGGCACTCGCGGCGGTGCGGCTCTTCTGGAAAGCACTCGGGTCGACTCTCACCGAAACGGACGCGATCACCCACGATGAGATTGTGGCGGCCATCAGTCACGTCCCGCATGCCGCCGCTTCGGCACTCATGCTCGCCGTGATGGATCAACCTGGCTTCCGGCTGGAAGCCGCGGGGCAAGGCCTCCGCGACGCGACGCGCATCGCCGCGGGTGAAGAAAACCTCTGGGTCGGTATCTTGCTCGCGAATGCGCGCCACTCCGTCGCCGGACTGGCCGCCGTCGAACGCCGGGCCGCTGAACTGCGCAAAGCAATCGAAGCTCAAGATGCGCCTACCCTTCGCCGCCTTCTCGCCGAAGCCCGCATCGCCCGCCAGTCTTTAGACCAAAGCGCATGAGCCCGTCGCTGGTCATTCGCCCATTCCAGACGCCCGCCAGAGGTGTCGCCCAAGTTCCCGGCTCAAAGAGCATCACCAACCGCGCCTTGATCCTCGCGGCCCTCGCGGACGGCACCACGGTGCTGACGGGTGCGCTCTTCAGCCGAGATACGCGTATCCTCATCGCCGCCCTGCTGTCCCTAGGATTCGAGGTCACTGCCGATGAGGCCGCGCATCAGATTCGGGTCACGGGCCTCGGCGGAAAAATCCCCAACACGCACGCGCGTCTTTTCGTCGGTAATGCCGGCACGGCGGCTCGCTTCCTCACCGCATTTCTTGCCCTAGCCAAAGATGGGTGCTTTGAGTTGGATGGTGATGAGGCAATGCGGGCGCGCCCGATGAGCGGGCTGCTGGACGCTCTCACCGAAGCCGGCTGTCGGGCCGTTCGGGCCGACGGCACCGCCGCCACGCACTTTCCCTTCACGCTACACACGACAGGAAAACTCGGAGCCTTATCCGTAGATGCCTCCGCCTCCTCTCAGTTACTCTCGGCCTTATTAATGGTTCTCCCGCTTTCCCCGGGAGCCTCCGTCGCCATGAAAGGTTCCACGGTATCTGAACCGTTCGTCGAGATGACTGCGCGCATGTGCGAACAATTTGGGCGCGCCCTCACCAAGCTCCCGGATGGCAGTTGGACTTGCCCGGCACCCGGTGCTTACGCCGCGCCCCAGCCGACTTACGCAGTCGAACCAGACGCCACCGCGGCTAGCTACTTCATCGCCGTGCCCGCGGTGACGGGATACGGAGCTTGTGTTCGGATCGACGGCTATGCCCACGGCGGCCTGCAAGGAGATACGGCTTTCGCTAAAGTGGCGGCGGCCTGCGGGGCGGTGCTTCGACCTGAAGGGGGTACGCTCATCGCCCGATCTTGGAAAAGTATCCTCGGCGGTGATTTTGATTTCAACGCCTTCTCGGACACTTTCCTGACGCTCGCCACCGTAGCCGCCATCGGCACCGCACCCGTGCGAATTCACGGCATTGCCCATACGCGCAAACAGGAAACGGACCGCGTGCTCGCCATGGCCACCGAACTGGAGCGCCTCGGCCTCCGCGTCAAACCGACCGCGGCGGAGCTTCGTGCCGATGAATCACTTTCGGAGCTGACCATCTTCCCAGATAAGTCCGCCTTAAGAAAGACCGCCGCCGCCGGACCCATATCGATCCACACGTATGAAGATCACCGTATGGCGATGAGCTTCGCGGTGCTCGGTAGTTTTGACCTCTTCGGTGATGGTCGCCCTTGGATCACCATTGAAGACCCAGCTTGCACGAGTAAGACGTTTCCCTTCTTCTTCCAGGCGCTGGAAGCGCTGCGGCTGAACTTCGTTCGTGTCTCTGTTGATGGTGGGGCCGCTTCCGGTAAATCGAGCACCAGCCGCCGACTCGCCCAGACGTTGGGTCTCCTTCATGTCGATACCGGGGCCCACTATCGTAGCCTGACGCGGGCATTGCTTGATGCCGGTGCGTCCCCTGAGAACTCCGAGGTGATTCCGTCCACCCTGAAGAAACTCCGCATCGGGTCCCAGATAATTGAACGAGGGGGGGCGCGGAGCTCTGCCTTGACCCTGGGTGGAGTGGTCCCCCGGGATGAATCTCTGCGCACCCCCGAAGTGAACGCAGCCGTATCAAAAATCGCCGCCCTACCCGTCGTGCGGACCTTCCTCCTCGAATACCAGCGCGCCCAAGTGAAGCTCGCCCAAGATGCCGGCTTCGCGGGAATTGTCATGGAAGGCCGGGATATCGGGTCGGTCGTCCTGCCTGATGCGGAGATCCGGATTTTCCTCGAAGCCGATGCGGATGCCCGCGCGCAACGGCGTGCCGCCGAAGGCCAAGCCGATGCCGTGGCCGCGCGTGACCTGCTCGACTCGACGCGTAAAACCGCCCCTCTAGTCTGCCCGCGTGGCGCGCATCGTATTGATAATACGCAGCTCTCGTTGGATGCGGTGGTGGACGAGATTCGGCAGCTCATCGTGGTCGCATCGCAAACCCGATGATTCTCAATTCCAAGAATCTCATCTATAAGGGCGTCTATCATGGCACGCGGTCCTTCTTGGAAGTTTTCTCCGCGGTGGAAGTCGAAGGCTGGGAGAACCTCCCCATGGGCGCGTGTCTCTTCGCGTCGAACCATCAAAGCATGTTGGATCCACCCTTGGTCGGCTCGAGTCTCCCCCGTGAAATTTCCTTCATCGCGCGACGCTCACTCTTTGATAATCCCTTGTTCGGCTTTGTGATTCGCGCCTGCCATTCGATTCCGGTTGATCGCGGCGAAGCCGATATCGGCGCCATTCGCGCCGCGCTCGCCGCACTCGCTTCCGGCGAAGGCTTATTGATTTTCCCGGAAGGGACGCGCAGCCACGACGGCGAAATCATGGCTCCTAAGGCCGGTGCGGGCTTGCTGGCCTGTCGGTCGGGGGTGCCCGTCATCCCGATTCGCATTCGCGGCACGCGGGATGTTTTGCCCCGAGGCAGTCTCCTCCCGGTTGGTTCTGCCCGCGTCCATCTTCGCTTTGGTCCGCCGATGTTCGCCGCTGAATATGACCCGGGTGACGGTCACCCCAATCGTTCAATCGAAGCATCACGGCGTATCCTGGAGCGCATCAAGGCGCTCCCAGAATATACCGATCCAGGTCACTGACCTGATTTAAGAAATCCGCTGCGGCATGACGACGCAGAGGAAATCATCTTTTAGCCCGCGAATGACGCCAGGGGACATGTCGTCCTTGAATTCGAAATCAATTTCGTCCTCGGTCAAGGCCTTCAGCGGGTCGATGATGTATTGAGGATTAAAAGCGATGTTCACGTCCGGACCGTCATATTTGATGGCGATGGGTTCATGCGCTTCGCCGCTATCGGACTTCGCGGAAATTTCCAAGTTCTGCGTCTTCTTGGAAACACTCATGCGAATCGTATTATTGCGATCATCGGTCATCAGGGCGGCACGATTGACGCTTTCGAGAATCTTTTCGCGCTCGAGGCGGACCCTGGAGCCGGCGTCCTTGGGGATCACCTGGCGGTAGTTCGGGTAGTTGCCTTCGACGACCTTGGAGACCAGTTGGATGCGGTCTACGAGGCCTTCCTCGTTCTTCGGGATATCGATGGTGAAGCCGACCTGGCGTTCGTTATGAGACACGTGAGCAACACCGCCGGCCTTGAGCAGACGCATGAGTTCGATGATGGTGCGGGCGGGGAGAATGAGGGCGAGTGCCTTGTCGGAGCCTTCGAGTTTTCGTTCGCATTTTGCGAGGCGGCGACCATCCGTGGCGACGACCGTTAATTTACCTTCGGCGAACTCGAAGAATACCCCGTTGAGGATGTAGCGATTTTCGTCGGAGGATTGTGCGTAGCTGACTTTACGCAGCATGTCACCGAGGTCGTCCTGATTGATGGAAATGGTCGGTTGACCAGCGAAATTAGAAATGGGTGGAAATTGATCCGCCGGGAGGCCGGCAATCTGGAACACGGAGCTTCCGGAGGTGATTTTCACGCGGTCTTTGCCGGTGAGTTCCACAATCGTATCGCTACTCGACAGGGCGCGGATGATGGGAACCAGTTTTTTGACCGGGAGGGTGATTCGACCTGGTGAGCTGACGGATGCTTTGATGCGACAACAAATGCCGAGATCTAAGTTTGTGGTCGTCAACGTGATGGTATCGCCTTCCGCTTCAATCAGAACGTTTTGCAAGATGGGCATCGTCGCCCGGTTGCCCACAACGTTGGTGACGCTGGAAAGTCCGTTGAAGAAATGATTCCGGTTAACCTTGAACTTCATGATGTCCCAAGAATTGAGGGAGGTCAGGGTGCTAGGCAACTACGCAATGCCCACATTCCTCCCGACTGTGTTCTTAATTACCCTTCATATATAAATACCAGTAGTACTAGCAGGCTTCGGAATCCCGTACATAGATTCGCAAGACCTTGGCAGGGTGGCCACATGCATGGAGTTCTTCACTGTGCCGAGCCCGTGAACAACTCTGTATTTGTTCACATCAACCCAGGAACACGCTTTGCTCACGGAGTATTCACACCTTGGACACCGGCTCATCGTCGTCATCCGGTGCGGGGTCCATCTCACTCTTTTTAAGTAAGAAAATATGCCGGAAAATACCCCACCCAATGTACCCTAGAAATAGGCCAGGGAAAGAATACTCCGGGAAGTTAAAGATCATGAAGCCAGTGATGATAATCAGGATGAAGCCGCGGGCGCGGGCCCGAGCCGTCCAATCCAGCTTCTTGAAGCTCGGGAAGCGGACATTGCTAATCATCAGGTAGGAGATGATCAACATGAGCGGGAGAAGGCTCCAGGACCAAGGCTGGACGGCTTTCTCGATATCTGGCGTCTTCTTCAGCAGGCTGGACAAGACCAGCACCAGCGAGGCAATCATGCCCGCCGCGGCTGGCGAAGGCAGCCCAACAAAATCCCCACCCGCCACCCGCTTTTCATTACCTGGCACCAGCGGGTTGGTCAGAACATTGAATCTGGCCAGCCGGACGCCAGCGCAGAGGAGGTAGATGAAGGCCAGCAGCCAAGTCACCAGCTGGACGTCACTGGATGCTTTAGGCGTAATGACCAAAAAACAGGCCATCAAGGCTGGGGCTACGCCGAAAGACACGGTATCCGCGATGGAATCGAATTCCGCCCCGAAGAGGGATTCGCGATGCGTTGCCCGGGCGACGCGACCGTCAAACAAATCACAAACGCAGGCGAAAAGGATGAGCCAGACGGCCAAAATATAATGTTCCGCGCTCGCTTCGGGGGTGGCGGAGCTGAACTTGGCCTCGATGCAATTCTTGATGGCGAGGAATCCACAAAGCATGTTCCCCGCCGTGAACAGGTTGGGCAAAAGGTAGATGCGGGCGGCTTCCTCGGGGGAGGAATAAGCGCGTTTTTCTGAGGGATTAGGCACGTTTAGGACTTAGGTTCGTCGAGGTATTTCCAAAAACCGCCTTCTTGTTCGATGCGCGCCTCATCTTCAGGGAAGGGAAGGTGCGACCTAAATGCGAAGTCCGCATAGGTGTGACGGTGTAGCACGTAGTTGGCGAGGAGTGAGTTTTCGGTAGACTCGAAATAGATGCGGAACTCCCCGACGCGGAGCCGGTGGTAAATGTGTCCGCCCCGTCGCACGGTTCCGAGCTCAGAGGTGCCATTGATCAGTTCCTCGGCCGTCAGCGACGAGAACGCCTCCACGACTTCCATCTGCTCCAAGGTGGGCAGCTTAGCTAGCTCGCGCATCGCCTGGTCACTGAAATTAACTTGATACATCGATGGCGGAAGGAAACGCCGTTCACCCTAGGTCGGCAACCATTCAGTTGCCACGCACCCATTGTGAAATGAGATAATCTGCCCGTTTTTCGACCATATCTAACACTTTCTCAAAATCGTCACTCTCGCCATAATACGGATCTGGCACCGCCTGATCGCCGAGTAAGAGTTGCAACCGGTCCCGCCGGCTTGGAGGGCAAAGAATCTGGAGGGCCGCGAGATTGATTTCATCGGCGGCGAGGATGAGGTCGAAGGTCGTAAAATCGGCGGTGCAGATTTGGCGAGCCCGGAGCTGCCCCAACTCGTATCCCCGACGGCGCGCGTGTTCGATCGAACGCCGATCAGGCGGCGCCCCGACATGATAATTTTCTGTGCCCGCCGAATCGAATTGGACCCCCAAAGCGGCTTGCGTCGCCTTCGCGCGGAGGACCGCCTCCGCCGTCGGCGAGCGGCAAATATTACCCATACAGACTAGCAGAACCCTCCTCGGCTTGCTGGCCGGCGGCATGGTTAGACCTTACCGCCGAAGCTCTGGTGGTCGTCCAAATCTAGCACGTCAAACCAGGTGGCGATATCGTCGCGCTTGGCCCCAGCGGGGGTCGAAGACTGGTATTCGGAAAGCTTAGCCCGGCCGCCTGGGGCGCTCGGGGCACGCTGTTCATGAAACGCGCTAAAAGCGGCAACTTCCTGAGGCAGGCGGGCATGCTTGGCATTGGCCAGCATCCAGGTTAGGATCTCTCCGTCTCCTAAGCCCTTGTCAATCTGTGCCTTAAGTGCATCTGCATCGACGCCGAGGAAGTCCAAAACATTACGATCGAGGGAGCAGGCGTACGTATATTCGCCATTTTTACCGGCTTTCGTGGCGCGGGCCTTATCAATCATGCGGGGCAGGATAACGAGTCCGCCCAGACGAACACGAGGGCTGCGAGGGGGGTGCTGGGTGAGATCGTAGAGGTCGTGGGGCATAAGAAACCCCACTCTACCCCTCCTTTCTCATACCGCAAGGAAACAGGAGATTTTGGAGGTTTGCCAAAATGTCACACCTACATCTAATCGAGGCATGACCCATCTGGCAGCCGCCCTCTCTGCCTATCCCTTGACCAAGGGATGTTGGCTGGGGTGTGCCGCGGTTTTTTTGGCCGCCGCAGCTCTCGACTGGTGGGGCTCTAAAAATGACGACCTCCAGCTAAAGAACGCCGGCCTTTGGCTCCTGCGTGGCGGTTGGCTAACGCTCACGGTGATGCTGGCCTATCACGGCCTCCGGGCGCACACCCTGCCCATCAACTCACCGGCCGAGGTCTTACTTTCGATTGGCTGGGGGCTCACGGGCTTGGCGGGCTTTTTGGACCTGACCTTCAATCATCGCCTGCCGACTTGGGCGATCGCCATCGCTTCCGCGCTTTGCCTCTTCGCCGCCTCTTTTCTGTGGGATCCGTTGTTGCCGCACGATGCGACCGGCAAGCCGCTGATTGCGATGCACGTGGGGGCCGCGATTCTCGCTTACTGTGTCCTGGCGGCCCAGGCTTTAAACTCCGCCGCTTATCTCTTGCAGCATCGTGCGCTGGGGCGCCGCCAATTTGGTGGCATCTATGCACTCCTTCCCGCCTTAGTTCCCCTGGACCGCATCGGTAGTCAATTACTCGGTGCCGCGGTTTGGCTACTCGGACTTTCTTTGGTGATCGGGGCGACCGATTGGGTGCAGCGTGATCTCGCGGCCCCCGCTTTGCCCAAGCTCTCCGCATCACTCATCGCTTGGCTCGCAGGACTCTACGTCATGGTGCAATGCCGCCGCCATCGGCTCTCTGGTGCGGCCTTTGCCCGCGCCTCGCTCTGGGCCTTTATTCCGGCGCTCATCGCGCTCTACTTCTCATTGCCTAACGTCCGATGAGCGAGCGCCCGAAGAATCTGGTAGCACTCAGTGCCACCCATCGTACCGCCGGGCTGGATGAACGTGCGGCCTTTACCGTGCCGGCGGGAGGCGCGGAGATTTTCTATGCGGCTGCCCGCGAGGCCGGATTAGCCGAAGCGGTATTGCTCGCGACGTGCAATCGCCTGGAAGCGTACGGCGTTGGTGACGAGGCCGCCGCCCTGCATGTGCGGCATGCGTTGATCAAAGCCACGGGCGCCCCAGCGGAGGCACTCGATCGCCATCTTCGCCCGGTGCCTGGACTCGAAGCGGTCGAACATCTTTTCGCGGTGGTCTCTGGCTTGGAGTCGCAGATGGTCGGCGAAGTAGAAATTGCTGGGCAGGTCAAAGATGCTTACGCGGATGCACTCGCTCGTGGCATGACCGGCCCGGTGCTGAACCGCGTTTTTCAACGAGCTTTTCAAGCGGGCGCGTGGGCGCGCACCAACACGGGTATTTCACAAGGACAGGTCAGCTTGGGTAATGTGGCGGTCGATTTAGCGGTTCGCGTTTTCGGTACGTTAGCCGAAGCGCGGATTCTGGTGCTTGGCACTGGTGACGTCGGCCGCCAAGTGGTGCAGGCTTTAGTCTCCCGGGGTGCCACGCAGGTTTCCGTGGCCTCCCGAACGTTTGAGAACGCCCGAACCTTAGCGGAAGAGTTTGCCGGCGCCTCCCTTTCTTTGGCGGATGCGTTACGCCAGGCCCACGCCCATGATGTGATTGTGGGGTGTGCCACGGTGGAGCGGGCTTTACTGGACGCCCATGCGTTACGCGAGATGACCGGGCGTCGACAGGGTCGACCACTCTTACTCGTCGACCTCGGGGTCCCGCGTAATTTCGATGCGGCCGCCCGTCACCTAGATGGCGCGTATCTCTGCGACCTAGATGACCTCGCCGGGGTCGCTAACACTAATCTCAAGGCGCGTCTCGCGGAAGTTTCCCGGGCGCGCACCGCCCTGGCGGAAAAAGCCGCCCGTGCTTGGGGAGCCGCGAATCATCAGGCGACCCCTGAGGCCTGACTTATGAAACCCACCGTCCTGATCGTCGACGACGAGAAGAACATCCGGGAAGGACTTCGTGCCGCCTTGGAGGATCGCTATGAGACCTTTGTGGCAAAGGACGCCGCGGAAGCGGCGCGCCTTATGCAGGACGTCCCGCCCGATGCCGTGCTGACGGATCTACGTATGGCCGGAGAAGATGGCATGGCGGTCATTGATCGGGCACTTAAGTTACCCAACCAGCCAGTTTGCATCATGATGACGGCCTACGGCGACGTGGATACCGCGGTGAAGGCGATGAGCCTTGGTGCCTACTGGTTCTTTCAAAAGCCCGTCGATCTCCGCCAAGTGGAGCTTGTTCTGGATCGCGGCTTGAAAGCTCGTTCGGCGGAAAAGGAAGTGGTCACGCTGAAGGCCCGCCTGGATCGTAAATTCTCGCTCGGTGAGGTTATCGGTTCATCCGCTGCCCTGCAGCATTCTATCGAACAGGTGCGCGCGGTCGCGTCATCGAACGCGACCATCCTTCTTTTGGGAGAGACCGGTACAGGCAAAGAACTGTTCGCCCAGATGATTCACCAAGCGAGCCAGCGCGCCAAGGGGCCCTTCATGGCGGTGCACTGTGCAGCCATCCCCGCTAACTTGCTGGAGTCCGAACTTTTCGGTCACGAGAAAGGTGCCTTCACCGGCGCGAATGAACGCCGCGTGGGCCGATTCGAGTCGGCGGATGGCGGCACGCTTTTCCTCGACGAAATTGGGGAGATTGATGCCACGACCCAAGTGAAGCTCTTACGTTTCCTGGAGACCCGCGCGGTGGAGCGCCTCGGCTCGCACAAGCCTATCGCGCTGGACTTGCGTCTCGTTTGCGCCACGAACCGAGACCTCGCCCAGATGGTGAAGGAAGGTAAATTCCGCGAAGACCTTTTCTACCGCCTATCGGTGGTCCCCCTCCGCTTGCCGCCGCTACGCGAGCGGCAGGATGATGTGCCATTGCTACTGGCCCATTATCTGGAGCGCTTTGCCAAGGAGAACGGGGCCGCGCAGGCGAAACTCTCTCCGGAAGCCGAAGCGGTACTGGTCCGTTATTCCTGGCCGGGCAATATCCGCGAGCTCCGTAATGCGTGTGAGAACTTAGCCGTGCTGCGCTCGGGTAAGGTGGTGGCCGCCGGAGATTTGGATCCCCGCTTCACCCAGCCCACCGCAGGCGCCTCCCCTGCCCTATCTTTACTTCCGGCCAATATGCTCGATCGGGAGCAGAATGAGAAACAGCTGCTCAAGCAGGCACTGGTTACGGCGGGCGGTAATCGTACTAAGGCAGCCGAGCTCATGGGGATTTCCCGCCGCACCCTTCATCGTAAACTACTGCAATGGCCGGAGCTAGATCCCGGCCCTGAGACGGCGTGAAGTTACTTCCAGCGTTGGCAGTTTTTTGGGCACTCACCTGCCCTGCCGCGACGGTTGATCTTGGCGGAACCGATATGTTGGCCCCGGAGATCGTCCAAGGATTGGCGAAGGCTTCCGCAGGAAAGCTTTCCATTGATTTCAACGGGAGCCTGCCAGCCCGGCGGGCTTTGATTGCGGGCAGCTTGCCAGCGGCAGCACTTTTTCTCCGTCCCGGAGAGTTCGCGCCCGCCCCGACGTCCAAAGTCGCCCTGGCCGAATTTCATTTCGCCACCGCCGCGGTGGTCGTCGCCGTGCATCGAAGCAACCCGATTGAGCAACTGACCCTTGAGCAGTTGAGCAACGCCTTTGCTAAGGAAGCCCGGGCCTCGGCCCAGAATTGGAATGATCTAGTATCGTCGGCTCGCTCCGAACTCATCACCCCGGCCGTTTGCTCGCCGGATCGCACGCTTGTGACGGAAATTTTTCAAGGTATCGTGATGGAGGGTCGGGCTTTTCGTTCGGACGTTCGTCAGCGCATCGAGCCGACCTTGGCCGCGGACATGTTATCCTTGCGGGCTGGCGCGGTGGTATTGATGGCCCGTGTGCCGCCGGGTGTCGGCCGGACGCTGCCCTTGGCGGATGGGCGCGAGGGCCGACCGACCACGGCTTATCTGCCCGATGATAACAACCTCCAGAACGGCGATTACCCGCTCCAGCTCCCTTTGGTTCTCTATGTTCGGCAGGATCGAATGGAGGGGTTTCGTCCCGCCTTGCGCTGGCTTTTCTCCGACGAAGCTGCCGCCCTGCTAGAAAAACAAGGCCTACACCCTGCTCCCAAGGCTGTCCGGGTGAGGTTTGTCCAAAGGCTTGACACTCGTTAGGGCGTTTGGTCTGCTCACCTCCCAGCGCGCGCGTAGCTCAATGGTAGAGTACCACCTTGCCAAGGTGGCTGTTGCTGGTTCAAGTCCAGTCGCGCGCTCCACTTTAAAAATGGAGCAAAAACCCGCCGAAACCCGGCGGGTTTTTCATTTATAGACCTATTCGGCCCCCGGAAGGGTTACGATGATCCGTAAGCCCTTCGGGCTAACGAGTTCAGCGGTCGCGGAGCCGCCATGGAGCTCCGCCACTTGGCGAACGATACTCAACCCCAGGCCGCTACCTCCAGCCTTTCGAGATTTGTCCGTTCGATAGAACCGGTCGAAGAGCCGGGCTAACTCCGCTTGAGGCACCCCTGCCCCGTCATCCTGCACGCACAGCTCGACCCCATTGGGGGTATCACGTGTGCTGATGGTGAGCTGGCTCATGCCGGAGGCATGGGCCAAGGCATTATCAATCAGATTTTGGATCAGGCGGCGGGCTTGGACTGGGTCGGCCGCGGCCTGCGTGGCCTCCAACTTGAGCTCCAGCTTCACGCCGGCGGCCTTACAGCGGGCGGCAAACTCTTCCGCCACTTCCCGGGCGGCGACATGGAGCGAGCCGGCTTCGCGCCGAACGCCTGAAGCCGTCTCCAAACTCGCCAGGGCGAGGAGGCCCTCGACGAGCCCCTGCAGTCGGCCGACAGAGCTGACGATTTTCTGCACAAAGCGGGCGCGATCTTCGGCCGACATGGTTGCTTGATCTTCCGCGAGGGTCTCTGCGTAGCCGCGGAGAATGGTTACGGGCGTCCGGAGGTCGTGGGAGACATTGGTCACGAAATCTCGTTCCATTGCTTGGAGGCGTTTAAGTGCCGTGACGTCAGCGAGGACAAAGATGGCCGCATCCTCCCCAAAGGCTTCAGGGTCGGTGCGCGCCCCCGCCGCTTGAATCCAGACGTCGGAGAGAGGTGCGCGGTTTAGGAGGATGGTGGAGCGGGCATCACCCTCGGCGCGCACGCGGCGGATTAAATCGATGAAATCCGCGCTACGCACGAGCGGCACGATCGGGCCGCCCGCGTCGGCGTCATTCAGGCTGAACAGTGACCGGGCCGCAGGGTTCGCGAGCCTTAGTCGGTCTTGAGCGTCGACGACCAGCACCGCATCCGTGAGCGGCGATAAGAGGGCTTCAATCCGCCGCGCAGCGGCGGCGCGGATTTCACTCTCATTAGCTGAGCGGCTCTCGATGGCTACGAACAACTCTTCCAGCCTAAGTGATTGCACCAGCCAGCCGCGCGGTCGCGCGGTGCTATCGCCGCGCAGTAAAGCTCGGCGGGCCCAATGCACACAACGGGCGATTTCTGAGACGGCCCAGGCGGCGGTCGCCACGACGGCGAGGAGAAGCAACCAAGGGAGCCAGGACATCTTAGAGGAATGCTGGCGTGGCGACTCGGTCCTGCGAGCGCAAAGCGCCCTACCCGTTCACGCGGTAGCCCACGCCACGCACCGTGTCGATGACGTCGCCGGCTGGGCCGAGTTTTTCGCGCAGGCGACGCACGTGCGTGTCGACCGTACGGGTCTCGAGATCGGGAGAATAATTCCAGACATCCGCGAGGAGTTCTTCGCGAGATTGCACGCGGCCTTTTCTTTCAAGGAGTAGCCGGAGGAGTTTGAATTCGGTGGCCGTGAGTTCGACGGCCGCACCGGCGGCCGTGACTTCGTGACGTTCGATATCGAGTAACAGTGCGCCCGCGGCGAGGCGCGTCGACGGTTTCGCTGCCGCCGATTTCGCGCGGCGAAGAAGCGCTTGAGCACGCAGCATGAGTTCGCGCGTATCGAAAGGCTTCGTCACGTAATCATCCGCGCCTGACTCCAGCCCCTTGACCTTGTCGGCGGTCTCTCCCTTGGCTGTGAGGAAAATGACCGGTGTATCTTGGAGGAGCGCATCGGCCCGGACCATGCGTAGTAATTGGACCCCGGTGAGTTCGGGCATCATCACATCGAGAATGATCAGGTCCGGACGGAAGTCCCTCGCGAGGCCGATTGCACGCAACGGGTCATTCAGGGTGCGGATGGCATACCCCGCCTGCTTGAATTTATAATCCAAGAGCTCGGTGACATCCGACTCGTCGTCGACGATGAGAATCCGCTTGAGATGTTCGGCGTCCATATGGGAGGACATCACTCAAACCTCACTTTAAGGATAGCGCCAGAGTTAGGTGACGATTGCGACGAATGTGATACGGCGAGGAATATTCATTTAAGTTATTGGATACCAATTACTTACAACAATAAGAAACATGATTGTCACCTCACACGGCCGCAATCTTTACATAGAGCCTGTTCCACGTGGAACAGCCCCCTGCCCTCTGCCCATGCGGCTTAGATTACTTAGCCCTAAAAAGGACCATCAGCAGCGAAATGTCTGCAGGATTTACCCCGCTGATCCGACCGGCTTGGCCTAATGTCTTAGGTTGAATCGCTTGGAGCTTTTGGCGGGCCTCAATGCGCAATCCATAGGCTTTAATAAAATCAAAGCCTTCAGGCACCTTAAAGGAGTCCAGGTCGTGTAATTTACGTGCGTTTCGCGTTTCGCGCTCCAAATAACCTCGGTATTTAACCCGATACATGACTTCAGCCTGAACCTCAGGGGCTTCAGCGATGAATGTCGGGGGTAAATCCTTTGGGGTTGAATCCCAGTTGCGCCGGATAACGTCTCCAGCAATGCCGCCTGGGATGGCTAACTTTTCGAGGTATTCAATCCAATGGGAGACTTTTTGGGCTTTAGTCTCAATCCGGGCTAACCGTTCGGCTGGGACTAGGCCGAATTCAGCGATTTTGTTCTTAAGGCGGAGTTCGGCGCTGCCGTGGTTAAATAAGAGGCGGAATTCAGCCCGGCTGGTAAACATCCGATAAGGCTCGTGGGTGCCTTTGGTCACAAGGTCATCGATCAGGACCCCGATATAGGCTTCATCGCGGCCAATCACCATAGGCGTTTGGCCTTTAACCTTACAGGCGGCATTAACGCCAGCCACCAGGCCCTGGGCTGCAGCTTCCTCATAGCCTGAAGTGCCATTGATTTGACCTGCAAAGAAGAGCCCATCCACCTTTTTGGACTCTAAAGTAGGGTAAAGCTGGGTAGGGGGGGCGAAATCATACTCAACGGCATACGCCGGACGTAGCATCACGGCTTTTTCTAATCCGGGGATGGAGGCCAGCATTTGCAACTGAACCGCAAAGGGAAGGGAGGTTGAAAGGCCATTAATATACCACTCGTCGGTATTCCGGCCTTCGGGCTCCAGGTAGAGTTTATGGGTATCCTTATCCGAGAACTTCACGAACTTGTCCTCAATGGAAGGGCAGTAGCGCGGACCGACCCCTGTGATCTCGCCTCCATAGAGGGGAGAGAGGTGGAGGTTCTCTTGGACAATCTTGCCGGTGGCACAGGTTGCCTCGGTCATCCAGCATGAGACCTGGTCGCTTCCTGGCGTCCATCCAGGCAGCCGCTCGCCGGCTTGTTCCACGTGGAACAAGTCCGCCTGCTGGCGGGTATCATGGAAGGCAAAAAGGGTGGGGGAGGCATCGCCCGGTTGCTCCTCACATTGGGTGAAATCAATGGAGGATCCCAGGATGCGCGGAGGGGTACCGGTCTTAAGTCTCTGCAGCTCAATACCAGCCTCTAAGAAACTGGCTGACAATGACTTAGCACTAAAATCCCCGAGGCGTCCGCCTTCGGTTTTGTTCGCCCCGATGTGCATCAGGCCCCGTAAGAAAGTGCCGGTGGTGACGACCACTGTTTTACCGTGAAAGGAGAGGTCGAGGTTGGTTTGCACCCCGACCACGGCACCATCCTTAAAGATCAGCCCGGTGACCTGCGCCTGGAAAATTGTCAGGCCCGGCTGAAGCTCGCACAGGTGCTTCATCCGGAACTGGTAGGCTTTCTTGTCACATTGTGCCCGGGGGGCTTGGACGGCAGGGCCCTTCGAGGAATTAAGCAGCCGGAACTGGATACCGGTGACATCAGCGGTCAGGCCCATCTCGCCCCCCAGGGCATCGATCTCCCGGACGATGTGGCCTTTGGCTTGGCCCCCAATGGCGGGGTTACAGCTCATTTGGGCGATGGTATCAACGTTGCCAGTTAACAGCAGGACATCCACCCCCATGCGGGCGGCGCCGAGGGCAGCCTCCACGCCGGCATGGCCAGCCCCACAGACGATAACATCATAAGGGCGGTCAGGCCCGAGGCGGATTTGTTTGTGAGGTCGCATAGGCGCTCCCTCACGAGAGGGAATCACTTACCTATGCAGAAGGAAGCAAAGAGCTTGTCCAGCATACGCTCATTATCAATGCGTCCAACAATTTCCCCGAGGGCATCCAGGGCCTCCCGGCCCCGGGCGGCGGCTAGCTCGGTTTGGATGGGGGGGCGGAGGTGGTCGGCGGCCTCGGTAAGGGCGGCGGCCGCCCGGCTCAAGGCATCCGCGTGGCGCACCCCCACGACCAAGTCTTCGGCCCCTGGGGCGATTTCCTTGGCGATCAGGAACTCGCCGAGTTTGGTGCGGAGCGAGGCGGCATCGCGACCATCCAGGAGGCAGGCGGAAATCTTGGTGAGGTGCGGCAGGAAATTTTGCTGATCAGCGTGAGCGGGCAGGTCCGACTTGTTCGCCACGATGAGGGTGCGCATCGGATCAAGCAGCGCCAGAAGTTCGGCGGGCAGGGCAGGGGGCTCGGCCGAAGCATCGATCACCAAGATGAGCAGATGCGCGCCTCGAGCTTGTTCGAGCGACCGAGCCATGCCGAGATTTTCTAACGTCGTGCCACCGGTGCGCAGGCCGGCGGTATCAATCGCCGTGACGGTCATAGGCAGTCCCGCGACGGGGGCCTCTAAGTAGTCGCGCGTCGTGCCGGCCTCGGGGCTGACGATGGCCCGATCGGCTCCCGTGAGCACGTTGAGGAGACTGGATTTTCCGGCGTTGGGTGCGCCGACGACGGCGACGCGTAGGCCTTCGCGCAGGGCGCCATCATGTCGCGCGGTCCGGGCGTATCCATTAAGTTCTGACGCAATTTCAATCAAGCGGGCCAAGGGCCCGCGCGGGTCCTCCGCGGGGAGGTCTTCTTCTGGAAAGTCGATGTGGGCTTCGAGTTCGGCGAGGATCTGTAAGGTCCGATCAGTCCATTGAGCGACCTGTCGGCCGAGTTCGCCCGCGAGCATGCGTCGGGCCGAGGCGAGGGCGCGTTCAGAGCTGGCGTGGATCAGATCCGCCACGGCCTCGGCCTGCGTGAGGTCGATCCGGCCGGCGAGGTAGGAGCGGCGCGTGAACTCGCCGGGCTCGGCGAGACGACCGCCGCGGGCGAGGCAGTCTTCCGTGATGCGGCGCACGAGTAGCGGGTTACCGTGGCACGTGATTTCGAGGGAGTCGTTCCCCGTGAAAGAGCGGCCAGCGAGCCAGAGTACCGCGACGACCTGATCGATGGGCTCGCCGTCGAGGCCGCGCCAGATGCCAAGGGTGGAAGTTTTTCCGGCGAGGGCATTCTGGCGACGTAGCGCCGCGGTCGCGATAGTGCTCGCGAGGGGGCCATCGACACGGACGACCGCTAGGGCGGAACGGCCGGTGGCGGTCGCGGCGGCGACGATGGTATCGGAGGCGGACATGGGATGGCGTGAGCCAAGTGCATCCCAAGGGGCGAGGGGAGGGGAGGCAAGCGGTGTCATACGTCCGCAAAAAGGCTGGAAGGGAAGGGCGGTCCTGACACAGTCCCGCCGAGACACTCCCGTGGAAAATCACCGCTTCCTTCTTCCTGATTCGGCCCGTCAAATTGCGGCAGCCCATGGCACTCCGTGCTATGTCTATGATCAGGCCACCCTGGAGGGCCAGGCCGACGCCATGCTGGGCTTCCCCAATGCCTTCGGCTTGACCGTCCGGTTCGCCATGAAGGCCTGCCCGAATGCCTCGGTCTTAAAGATTTTCGCAAATAAGGGCCTGCATTTCGACGCCAGTTCGGGTTGGGAAGTCCGCCGAGCCATTCAAGCCGGGGTCCCCGCTGACCGGATTTCACTCTCCTCTCAGGAATTACCCGAAGATTTCGCACCTCTCCTTAAGAAGGGGGTGCACGTAAACGCCTGCTCCCTCCTCCAATTGGAACGAATCGGCAAGGCGCTCCCAGGCCATGAAGTCGGCCTACGCTTTAATCCCGGCCGCGGGTCGGGTGGCACCGGCAAGACCAACGTCGGCGGACCAGACTCTTCTTTTGGCATCTGGCACGAGTGGGCCGATCTGGCGCAAGCCATCATCCAGCAGTACGACCTCAAGGTCGTGCGTATCCATACCCATATCGGGTCTGGAAGTGATCCGGTCATCTGGCAGGAGGTCTCGGCGGCGAGTCTCGCTCTCGTGAGCCGCTTCCCGAGTGTCCGGACGTTGAATCTTGGTGGCGGCTATAAGGTAGCGCGTGTTGCCTCGGAAAAAGGTACCGACCCGCAGGTCGTGGGGGCCCCCGTCAAAGTTGCTTTCGAGAAATTCGCTCAAACCGATGGAAGAAAGCTCCACCTCGAAATCGAGCCCGGAACCTTCCTCGTCGCCAATGCCGGCGCCGTCCTCTCCCGCGTCCAGGATATCGTCTCCACGGGAGTGCGTGATTTCCTGAAGCTCGACTCGGGCATGACCGAAATTCTCCGCCCATCCCTTTACGGCTCCCAGCATCCGGTACACCTGTATCCGGCCGGAGCAATCGGTACGGCCAAGCATTATGTCATCGTCGGGCACTGTTGTGAATCGGGTGATCTCATTAGTTGTGCGCCGGGCGAACCAGAGACGCTGGCGACGCGGGCGCTCCCGGAGGCGACGGCGGGCGATCTTTGCGTGATCGGCGGAGCGGGTGCGTATTGCGCTGGTATGAGCACGAAGAATTACAACTCATTCCCGGAGGCGCCAGAAGTGTTACTGCGTCGCGATGGAAAGTTCGCGCTGATTCGGCGCCGTCAGTCGCTCGAGCAGATTATCCAGAACGAACTTCCGGCTGAAGGACTCTAATCGTGGCCCTGGTCTCTCCGCCCTTGGGCCAGTTGGTGCCCGATTCCCCGCATGCGACCGTGGTCTGCCTGCCCACCTTGGCTGACGTGGAGGGATATGAGCGCCGCGAAGCCCGCGTGTGGGATTTATTGCGCGGCGGCTACCCACGCTTTGTCCGGAATGCGTTAGTCGAGCAGGCCGCCCGCGAGGCGGCGCATCAGCTCGGTCGCACCGGCGAACTTTTCCCGGTGATCTCCGCTGCTTCCGCGCATCGCTTAGCAGAGCACGCCGAGGCGCCGATTTCTTCCGTGGATCAGGTGGGCGACTGGTGTCTCTTAACGACCCCGGCTGGTCCGGCGGCGGAGCGGCTCGGTAAATTAATCCAGCACACGGGCACGCTGATATCTTCCCGCCAAGCCGCCGCCTGGCTCCAGGGTGCGGCTATTCCGGCCGCGGAGCCCGCGCTCCGCCGAATCCGTGAATCCCTGTCGCCTTATTTCCACGGAGTCGCGGCCACCGACCTGCTTATCGCCGCATCGGGGATGAATGCGGTCGACGCCGCTCTCGCCGCTGTGAACGCCGTGCAACGCCCGAGGGGCCGCAAGGACTGGATTCAATTAGGTTGGCTCTATGTCGATTCAACCCGCCTTTTCGAGAAGGCGCGCGATGCCCGGCACCATTTTGTTACCGATGTGAGAGACCTTGTCGCCGTCGAACGTTTATTAGCCACGGGCACCATCGCGGCAGTTTTCACCGAGGTGCCAAATAACCCACAGCTGGAGACTGCCGACGTCCCTGCATTGCGAGCCCTCTGTGATAAGTATGCCGCTAAACTGATTCTTGATCCCAGCAGTGTAGGTGTTGCCGCGGTCGACGTGCTTCCCTTTGCCGACATCGTGGCATCTAGCCTAACGAAGTATGCCGCCGCGGATGGCGATGTCATGGCAGGAATCTTGGCCGTGAACAGCAAAGCCCCTGACGCGGATATCATGTTGCGCGTAGCACGGGAGCGGCAGGAGGCTTTACATGCGTTGGATGCGGAAGCGCTGGCGAATCAGGTGGGCCGACTCGCCGATGTTTCTCGCCGTATGTCGGCGAATGCCGCGGAGATTGCCCGTCGGCTGTCCGCCCATCCGGCCGTCGCGCGCGTCCGGACGGCCGATCAAGGTGCGACGGCTGCCGCTTATCGTCGGATTCAGCGGGCTGGTTTCGGGGCGGGCGCGCTCATCACGGTGGAACTCCGTGCGGATATGCGCCGCACGTACGATCGACTGCAAGTGATCAAGGGGCCCAGTTTCGGTTTACGATTCACGTTGGCGGCACCATTCCTCTGGTTGGCCCATTTCACCGAAGTCACTTCGGAGACGGGTCGCGCGCAGATTCGCGCGGCGGGACTCGATCCGGATTTGCTGCGTATCTCCGTAGGGCTGGAATCGGTAGAGGAGATCTGGGCCGCCTTCGATCACGCGCTCGCTAAATAAGCGACCCGCCAGTTGGGCGGGTCGCGCAGAAGTCAGTTCTGAGGCGAAGTTTTTTCTTCGGGCTCCGCGGGTTCTTCTTCGGGCTCTGCGGCTTTCGGGCCGGACTTCTTTCCGACCTTCTTAGCCACGCGGGCTTTCAGCATCCGCTCCCGAAATGCGGCGCGCTCTTTTTCTTGGATTGCGGTCGCACCTTCGTCGATCTTGGCCAGCCCGGCCTCGAACGCCTTATGGTAAGCTTCTTCGGATGAAGCCGACTTCTTTCGGGCAATTTTATAATCTGCCAGGGCCTTATGGGCCATGGCCCGGTCGGCTTTGGACTGTTGCTCGGCGGCGAGCACGTCAGGGAGTTCATTCGCAGCCTTGCGGGCCGCGACGAGCCGGGCGTGCTCCGGGTCGGGCGCATGCCCTTCCTCTTTGGAGGCGGCAGCGCCGAGCGGGGAGTGAAGGCCGAGGACCAAAAGGGCCGCGGCGAGGACTTTGTGGGATGTTATCATGGTGTGGGTGGGAACGGGCTTGAAGGAAGCGTGTCCTCGTTGGACAATACAAGAGCCTCTCCTTGAGGTTCACCCCATGAGTCTTTTCCCCCGTTTAGTGCTGGGCATCCTCCTCGCCCTGCCTCTCGCCGTCTCGGCGCAGAAAAAAGGTCGCCCGACCAATCAGGTTGAGATGACGCAGTTACCGGCCGTGCCGCAGCTGCCCGATGCATTCCCTCAAGTGATTGGCACGCAGATCATCGGGCCGTCCTATAAGTTTACCAAAGACGAGGGCGTACTCGAGGGAGCCAAGGGCATTAACGCCATGGGCTCACGCATCCTGAAGATCAACGTCCAGACCCCGCAGCAACTGACGGATTTCATCGCGATGCCCTTCACGCATTACGTGCTCTGGTATCGCTCCAAGGGCGATTGGGTTACGGGCCTCACGCCTGAGCTACGCCGGCGTGAATATAACGCCGTCTATGCTTTCACGAAGGATTTGCTCACCCGGTATGACGCCACCGGGAAGACGTTCTTTATCGGCCACTGGGAAGGCGACTGGTACCTTCTCCCTGATCGCGATGTGAAGCGCGACGTCACTCCAGAGGCCGCCGCGGCAATGATTGAATGGCTCAATATCCGCCAGCAGGCCGTGGATGACGCCCGCTCCGAGGTTCCTTACAGCAAGTGCCGCATCTACACCTACGCTGAGGTCAATCGCGTCCGCGATGCGATGAAAGCCGGGCGGAAGCGCATGGTGAACGCGGTGCTGCCGAAGGTGAACGTCGATTTCGTCTCCTACTCCGCCTACGACTGCCAGATGCTGCCCGCGGAAGAAGTGCGCGCGACGCTGGATTATGTGAACGCGCAGATTCCCGCCAAGCCGGGCCTGCCCGCCAAGCGCGTCTTCATCGGCGAGTTCGGGCTTTCTTGGTCTTTCTGCGGAGCCGACGGGGAAGTCCATCGGAAGAAGAATACGGAGATCCTCATGAAGTTCCTTTCCTGGCGCCCGGTGATGACCCTCTTCTGGCAGTATTACAACAATGAGGTCGTCGACGGCCAGCAGGTGGGTTTCTGGTTAGTTGATAACAAAAACAAAAAGACGCCGCTGTACGGCATGCTCAGCGAGTTACTCGCTGCTCAGGAGGCGACGGCAAAAGAGATTAAGATGCGCACCCGGCGTTTACCTAACGCCGAGGACATGGCCGTATTTAGCGAGAACTGGCTGACGTCGCGCCAAACTAAATAACCGCCACTCGGCTTGAGACCATCTGGCAATCCACGACTTTCATCCCGATGCGTAATAAGCTCTTCATTGAAGGACTCGGCACTTTTTTCCTGTGTGCGGGATCTATTCTGACGCCGAGCCCGATTCCAATTGCGGGGCTGCTCTGCGCATTGATTTACCTCGGAGGCCCCATCTCCGGGGCCCATTATAATCCCGCCGTATCGCTGGCCTTCCGCCTACGTCGGCGGATGGGGTCGCCAGCCATGGCTGCTTATATAGGCGTACAATTCGCCGCAGCGCTCGCCGCCGCTGTGGTGGTTGGTTTAATCGCCGGGCACGATGCGGAGCATACCAAGGGCGCCGTGGAGGCGTTGGGTGATTCGCCGTACGCGGGAGTCTGGGCTTCCTCGGCCGTCGAGATTCTGGGGACCTTCTTACTTGGCTTGGTGATTTTGATGGTGGCGACTTCGCGGCTCTCGGTTGGCAATAGTTACTTCGGCGTAGCCATTGCCCTCACCGTTTTAGGCTTCGAAGGGACGTTTACCGAGTTCACGCCGACCTTAAATCCCGCCGTGACGCTTGGGGCGGCTTTTCACGGTATCGCTTCGGCGCTCTTCGGTGAGACAGGCGGCGTCGATGCCCTTTTTAAGGAGGGCGTCTATTTGGCCAAAATTGCCCCCCGCCTCCTCATTGATATGATGGCACAGTTTGGCGGCGGGGCCTTGGCGGCTTGCACCTTCCGGATGCTCTTTCCAGAAGATCGTTAAGCCCGGCTGGGCGAACGAGGGCTTGAATCGGACAGCGCGGAGTTCAAGGTGGCGTCATGAATCCTCTCTTCACCGCTCATAAGCATTACGGAACGCTCCTGCTCGTCTTGGTCTTGGCTGTTATTGTCGTCGCCCTGACCAAGGGCCCTAAGCCCGTCTTCCAGCGCATCGTCGCCGTCCTCGTCGACATCAACCTCGTCGTCGGCCTCTTCGCGTTCTTTAATACGGTGCGCCCCGTCTCCTGGTTCCATCCGATCTTCGCCCTCGCCGCTGTCGCCTTCCTCCACGTCGGAGCCAAGAGCGAAGACAAGGCCAAGGTCGTCCGCTGTTTCTCGATGGCCCTTGTCCTGCTCGTTGCTGCCTGGGCCGTCCATGCCGCCTGGGGTCCGGTGTGGTTCAAGACGAACTTCGTTAAACTGCCGGCGGTCGCGGTCATCGCCAAGTAAGCCCTTAAGACACGGTCAGGTGACGACGGCCCGGACATTGTCCGGGCCGTTTGACTTCCCATTGACCCTCGACTTGGTGAGGAGATACTGAAAGCGCAAGTTCACCGATGTATCGCCTCGCTCTCAACATGCTCTTCGGAGACCGCGCCAAACTGGCGATGCTCCTGTGCGGCTTGGCGTTCTCAGCCTTGCTCATGGCCCAGCAGAGTTCGGTCTTCTTCGGAATCATGAGCTGGACCTATACGCCGATGGTCAATATCCGCGCCCAAGTCTGGGTCAGCGACCCGATGGTCGAGCAGGTTAACGACGCCAAGCCGCTCCGCGACACCGACCTAGGGCGCGTGCGTTCCGTCGATGGCGTCGCGTGGGCCGCCCCGCTTCACACCTCCTTCGTCCAGGCGCGCATGCAGGACGGCAACTTCAAGTTGATCACGCTCGTCGGCATCGACGCGGACACCTTTGCCGGTGCGCCCGCCGTCCTGACGCAAGGGCGGATCGAAGACTTGCGCCTTCCGGATACGGTCATCGTCGACGAATGGGGCGCCTCTCTCATGGGCCGCATGGGGGTCGGGCCCGACGGCAAGCCGCGCTCCACCCCGCTCAAGGTCGGCGACACCTTCGAGATCAATGACATCCAGGCCCGCATCGTCGGCATCTGCAAAGTGCGGCGCGCTTTCACCGGGGGTCCGTTCGTCTACACCACGTACGATCGCGCCAAGGGCTACACCCTCGGCGCACGCCGCACGCTCAGTTTCATGCTCGTTGAGCCACAGAAGGGCGTGACGCCGGCCGAACTTTGCGGACGCATCGAACGTGACACGGGACTCAAGGCCTGGACTTCTGACACGGTGATCTGGAGCTGGGGTGAGCGCAGCCTGGCGCGGAATACCTTCTGGTGGTTCTGGACCAACACGGGCATCCCGTTCTCTTTCGGCACGGCGGTCCTCCTCGGCCTGTTCGTCGGCATCGCGATCTCCGGCCAGACATTCTATTCGTTCGTGCTGGAGAATTTGAAATATTTCGCGGCCATCAAGGCGATGGGCGCGGGCATGGGCGTCATCGCCCGCATGCTCTTTGTGCAGGCCTTTACAGCTGGTCTCATTGGCTTTGGCCTCGGCGCTGGGATGGCGCAGGCCATCGGCCGCGCGATGATTGAGAAAGGCATGCCTCCTTTTGTGATGTTCCCGCAAATCCTCTGGGCGACGTTCGCCCTCGTGCTCGGCATCAGCTTCGTCTCGGCCGTCATCGGCATCATCAAGGTGTCCCGCGTCGACGCCGCCTCTGTCTTCCGCGGATGAGCCACCAAGCCCACACCGTCGCCGTCCGCGCTTCTGGCGTCGACATGTTCTTTGGCACGCCCGAAAACCAGGTCGTCGCCCTCAAGCAAGCCGACTTCGAAGCCCGCCGCGGCGAACTCATCATGCTCGTCGGTCCGTCCGGTTGCGGGAAGACGACCCTCCTGTCGGTCATCGCTGGCACGCTCACGCCGCAGGCGGGGACGGTCGAGGTCTTTGGCCAGCGTCTCGATGGCCTCGGCCAGGAGGAACTCACGTCGTTCCGCCGCAAGAACCTCGGCTTCGTTTTCCAGTCCTTCAACCTCATCCCGACCCTTTCCGTCGTCGAGAACGTGATGGTCCCGCTCCTGATCCAGGGTCGTCCTTACGATGAAGCCCAAGCCCGAGCCCTCGCGATCATCGAGAAGGTCGGCCTTAAGGGCCGTGAAGAGGGTCGGCCCAACGCGCTTTCGGGCGGCCAGCAGCAGCGCGTGGCGATCGCCCGCGCGCTCGTCCACGAACCACCGTTGTTGATTTGCGACGAACCGACCTCAGCCCTCGATAAGGACACCGGCGCGCATATCATGGAGCTTGTGCGCGACCTCTCCCGCTCGCCCGAACGTTGCGTGGTCGTCGTGACGCACGACCATCGAATCTTCCGTTTCGCTGATCGTATCGCGGAGATGGAAGACGGACGCATTAGCCGCGTCGTCGACGACCCTAAGCTCCTCGACACCTCCCATCTCTGATCACCCTTATGTTTAAGAAACGCATCCTGCTCTTCGCCCTGGCCCTCGCCGGAGCCGTCGCCGCTTGGCAGCTCACCCGTGGTACCGCCAACGAGGCGCCCATCAAGCCGCCGCCCTATGAGCCCGCTATCCGTGACAAGGACGGCCTGATCGCCGCCGCTGGCCTAATCGAAGCCGCCGCGGAGAACACGCTCCTCGGCTCGCCCACTTCCGGCACCGTCGCCAAGGTCCATGTGAAGGTTTGGGACAAGGTAAAGGTGGGCGATCCGATCCTCACGCTCGACGACCGCGACTTGCGGGCCCAGTTCGCCGTGCAGCAGGCCGCCGTTTCCGCCGCGGAAGCTTTTGCTGAGCGCGCCGAAGACGCCGCCCGACGCTGGACCGGCATCAAGGATAGCGGCGCTGTCTCTGCGTCCGAGCTCCTGTCTTACCAGATGGCTGCGAAGGAAGCTAAAGCGAAGCTCGCCCTCGCCAAGGCTCAGCTCGCGCAGACCGGGGTCCTCCTCGATCGTCTCGTGCTCCGTTCACCCATCACTGCCTCGGTCCTCCAGGTTGGCGTACGCGTGGGGGAATTCGTTGCCGCCGGCGCTAAGGCCCCGGTCGTCCTCGGTGATATCTCCACTTTACAGATCCGTTGCGACGTCGATGAGCAGCTGGCCACGCGCATGCGCGATGGCCTGCCCGCCAAGGGTTACCTCAAAGGCGAGAGTTCCCTCGCCGGCGGCAAGGATCGTTCCATCGCGTTGAAGTTCGTCCGCATCGAACCCTTCGTCATCCCGAAGACCTCCCTCACCGGCGCTAGTGTCGAGCGCGTCGACACCCGCGTGCTGCAGGTGATCTACTCGTTTGATCGCCCTTCCGGTCGTGCGCTCTTCGTGGGCCAGCAGATGGACGTGTATATCGACGCCTCCCAAAATGCTCCCGGCAAATAAAACGTTCCTCCTCGCCGCGCTCCTCCTCGCGGGTTGCGCGCACGATCCGATGGCGAAGCCTAAAGGGCCCGTCGCGCCTGCGGCGTTCTCGCAGGGCGGAGCTGTCGCCGATGCGAAGTGGGCCGAGGCTTTCGGCGACGCGGCCTTGCTCGAACTGATTGCGCAGGCACGCAAGAACAGCCCGGACCTAGCCATCGCCCGCGCGCGTCAGCGCGAAGCGATTGCACTGCTCATTGCTGCCAACGCTGGCGACCAGCCTGCCCTTTCCGTCGGCGCTGGCTTGGAATCTTCCCGCATCTCGCTCGAGACCGGTCGCACGCCAGTCGGCTTCGGCATCCCCCGTCGCACTGATGTCGGTGCCGTCGGCGTGAAGGCCTCTTGGGAACTCGACGTCTGGGGGCGCGAAGCCGCCAAGACCAAGGCCGCCGAATCTGATTCTCGCGCGGCGAAGTTCACCGCGGAACAGGCGGATCTCGCCCTCTCGGCTGAAGTCGCCCGTCTCTGGTTCGGCGTCCGCGGCGCCCGCGAGCAGCTCGCCTTCCTCGAGACCGAATTCGCCACGCGCCTGCGTGAGATGGAGATTGTCGAGAAGACCGTGGTCGCGGGCTTACTCGACTCCGATCCGCTTTCCTCCGCGCGTCTCGCCGCCGCCCAGGCCAAGGTCGACGAAGGCCTCGGCCGCCGCCGTCTTGCCGCTGCTGAGAATGCGCTGCGAGCGTTGATCGGTTCCGCCCCCGGCGCCCAGCTTCCCGAAGCGAAAGGCTCCGCCGCGATGCCGGCCTTCGGCGCCGGCGTGCCTTCCGAGCTCCTGCTCCGTCGTCCGGATCTCTCCGCCGCCGCCGCGCGTCTTGATGCCGCGATCTCGCGCGAAGGCGCGGCCATCGCCGACTTTTATCCATCCGTGACCCTCAATGGCCAGGCTGGCTGGCAGGCTGATCCGGCTTCGCGCGTCGGGCGGGGGTCTTCCAGTTTCTGGTCGCTGACGCCTTCGGTAGACTTGCCGCTTTTCGATGCTGGTCGACGCGAGGCTGATCTCGAAGTCGCCCGGGCGCGTATCGACGGCTCCGCCGGCGAGTGGACCAAGGCCGTGCTCGGGGCCTTCCGCGAAGTCGAGGATGCCCTTGCCGATCTGCGTGAACTCGCTCTGCAGGAAGAGCTGACAGGCCGCGTGCTCCAAGCCGTACGGGTCCGACTCGCCAACGCCGACGCTCGCCGCCAGGCCGGCATCGCGAATGAGAATGACATCACGGTGGCCCGCCGCGATGAAGCCATGGCCGCACGAACGCTTTCGATGGTCGTCTGGGAGCGTCGGCAGGTCGCGGTGCGACTCGCAGCCGCCACCGGTGGCGGCTGGTCCACGAAGTAGTCTCGCAAAGAAGAAGGGCGTCCTTGCGGACGCCCTTTCTGTTTCCGTCAAGGCGCTCAGGCCTTGATCTGCGGGCGCTTGGGATCCGGCCAGTCGATGTGGAAGAACTCGCCGCGGGGCTTGTCCTTGCGCTCGTAGGTGTGGGCGCCGAAGAAGTCGCGTTGCCCCTGGAGCAGGTTCTGCGGGAGATTTTCAGTGCGATACGAATCGAAGTAAGACAGGGCCGAGCCGAGGGTCGGCACGGGGATGCCGTGCTTCACCGCGAGGGCGATGACCTTGCGCCAGTTCTTCTGCGCCTTCTTCACGGTCTTCTTGAAGTATGGGTCGAGGAGAAGGTTATCCAGCGAGCGCTTCTTGGCAAAGGCTTCGGTGATCTTCTGGAGGAAGCTGGCTCGGATAATGCAACCACCACGCCAGATCTGGGCGATCTCGCCGAAGTTGAGCTTCCACTTGTACTCGTTCTGCGCCTCGCGCATGAGCTGGAAGCCCTGGGCGTAGGAGCAAATCTTGGAGCAATAGAGGGCGTCGCGGATCTGCTCGATGATCTTAGCGCGGTCCGGATTGGTCATCGCGCGCTTCGGGCCGCGGAGGACCTTGGCGGCTTTGACGCGCTCATCCTTCACGGCGGAGAGGCAGCGGGCGAAGACGGCTTCGGCGATGGTCGGGGCGGCGACACCCATGTCGAGGGCGTTGGCGCTCGTCCACTTGCCCGTGCCTTTTTGGCCAGCGGTGTCGAGGATGACGTCGACCAGTGGGACGCCAGTTTCCGGATCCTTCTGCTTGAGGACCTTGGCGGTGATTTCGATGAGGAAGGAATTCAGGTCGCCTTTGTTCCATTCTTCGAAGGTGGTGCCGATCTCATCTGGCGTCATGCCGAGGAGGCCGCGCATGAGGTCGTAGGCTTCGCAGATCATCTGCATGTCACCGTACTCGATGCCGTTATGGACCATCTTCACGTAGTGGCCGGCGCCGTCGGGGCCGATATGGGCCACGCAAGGAACGCCGCCCTTCACAGGCTTACCCGGCTTGCCGCCGGTGAGCTCAACGCCCGTGACAGCGTCGACTTTGGAAGCGACTGCTTCCCAGATAGGCTTAAGTTCGGCCCAAGCAGCAGCGTCGCCGCCGGGCATAAGGGACGGCCCGAAGCGGGCGCCTTCTTCGCCGCCGGAGACGCCGGAACCGATGAACCGGAGGCCCTTGGCCTTGAGTTCTTTTTCTCGGCGGATGGTGTCAGTCCAAAGGGCATTGCCGCCGTCGATGATGATGTCGCCCGGCTCGAAGGCCGCGGCGAGTTCGTTGATCACGGCGTCAGTCGGGCTACCGGCTTTGACGAGGATGACGGCCTTGCGGGGCTTTTTGAGCGAAGCGGCGAAATCCTTAATCGTTGGGCAGCCGGTGAGTTTGCCTGGGGTGCTCGGGTTTTCCTTCACGAACTCGTCGGTCTTAGCGGTCGTGCGGTTATACACCGAGATCGCGAAGCCGTGGTCGGCGATGTTGAGGGCGAGGTTCTGACCCATGACGGCCAGACCGATGAGACCAATGTCGGATTGCATAAGAGGTCTCAATGCGAACCCCGGGGGGCAGGCATGGCAAACAAGAAAAGCCGTGTTATCTGTGAGCTAACGGCTAGTTTACTTGGTGTAGCCCCCGTCGCATGCCCATTCGACTCGCCATTTTGCTTTTCATGACGGCGCAGGCATTCTCCGTTGGCGTCGCAGACGACCCCGCGAAATATGCCGCTGAAATCGTCCGCCGACACGGAGGCGCCGATCGGCTGCTTAAGACGTTCAGTATGGCGGAGACATACAGTACCAATGGCGGGCAGAAGAATAGCGACCGGGTCTCGAAGTTGCAGCCGCCACACCTCTGGTATCTTGGCCAGACCGAACGCGTCTCCGAATCCGGTAAAGGCTCCGTCTGCCAGGATGTCTGGATGTGGACACTTGGACCGTTGGCCGACCCGAAGACAAAACTCACCGCCGCGCCTGATGCCCTAGTCGCCGGCCGCAACGCCCATGCGCTCAAGGTGAGCGGCACCATCGAGCCAGCTATCGTTGCCTATTTTGATGCCGAGACCTTTGGCCTCGTGCGGATTGATTGGAAGGGTCAGCAGTTCCTCTTTTCCGATCCGAAGGTGTTCGATGGGGCCACGGTGCCCACCCATTGCGTGCTATATGGTAAGGATGGAAAAGAGCGGATCCGCACCGATATTCGGGCCATTACGCGCTTGGCGACCTTGCCCCCGGTGCCGCCGTCCGGAAAGTAGGGGAGCCCTCGGGGCTTTGCCCTCGCCAGACCAGCCGCACCGCTTTTGCTCATCGTTGTCATGTCCCAACTCGTCGGCAAACGCATCACCCTCGGGGTCACCGGCTCCATCGCTGCCTATAAGGCCGCCGACCTCATCTCGCAGCTGGTTAAGTATGGTGCCGAGGTCCAGGTGGTCATGACGAAAGGGGCCACGCAGTTCATCACCCCAACGACATTGCAGGTACTTTCGCGGCGCCCGGTGGGTATCGATATCTGGGCTGAAGGAACGAACTCGGTGCCCAGCCATATCGAAATCGCCGACACGACAGACCTACTGCTCGTAGCCCCTTTGACCGCCAACGTGATGGCGGAATTCGCCCATGGCCTGGCGCCTGATTTGCTGACGAGCATCTACCTCGCTACCCGTGGCCCCGTTTTGCTTTGCCCGGCGATGAACGGTAAGATGTATGAGCACCCGGCCACGCAGGCTAATCTCAAGACCCTCCGTTCCCGCGGTCATGCGATTGTCGAGCCCGCGGAGGGTATGCTCGCCTGCGGCTACGAGGGAATCGGTAAACTCGCGCCGGTCGATGAGATCGTCAGCCGCGTACTATCGATCCTGGGCTGAGGACGATGGATCCCCGTGCCCTTCGCCAGCGATTAGAGGCTTCGGCGAAGACCCTTGGCTTTGATGCGTTCGGCGTCGCCCCCGTCGATGTCGACGTGCGGGCGGACTACTTTAAGAAGTGGATTGCTGACGGCATGCACGGTGAAATGGCCTGGCTGGCCCGGAATCCGGAGCGACGTACGGACGCCCGCAAGGTGCTACCCGAGGCCCGTAGTCTCATCGTGGTTGGCCTCAACTATTACCAGCCCCACCCGCCGGCCGGTTACCGTATCGCGAAGTACGCGCTCGGTGCGGATTACCATGATGTGATTCTCGCCCGCTTGAAGAAGCTTTGCGAAGTGATGCACGATCTCGGCGGCGAACAGAAACCGTATGTCGATACGGGCCCGGTCCTCGAGAAGCCGGTGGCCGCCGCCGCCGGCCTCGGCTGGCAGGGTAAGAGCACGATCCTCATTCACCGAGGGGCGGGCACCTGGCTTTTCCTTGGGGTGATTCTCACGACGCTTGAATTAGAAGTCACTGCGGCGAAGGAGCCGGATCGGTGCGGCTCATGCACGCGCTGTATCGATGCCTGTCCCACGGCCGCCATTATTGCCCCTTACAAATTAGACGCCCGTAAGTGCCTGGCCTATCTGACAATCGAGCATCCCGGGGTGATTCCCGTGGAGTATCGCGAAGCGGTGGGCGACCGGGTTTTTGGCTGCGACGATTGCCTGGATGTCTGTCCGTGGAATAAGTGGGCGGTGACTACGCGTGAGGCACACTTCGCCCCACGGCCACACCCCCCCCTTCGTGAGACATTGGCTTGGACCGAGTCGCAGTTCATGCAGCACTTCAAGGGTACACCCGTCGAGCGCCTGGGGTTACACCGCTGGTGGCGCAATGCCCTGACCGTCCTCGGTAATGTGGGAACAGGGGAGGACTTAGCCGCGGCGACGGCCCATTTGGAGAGTGCCGACCCTATGGTCGCCGAGCACGCGGGCTGGGCGGTCGCTCGATTGCGAGCCCGCTGAACCTCGTGTTGCTTCGGACACACGGGTTGTCCTAATTGAGAGCCGTGACCCTTACTCAAGCCTACTATGCCCTCGCCGCCTTCCTGCTGGTTGCTGGCTTCCTGGTCTTTACTGGCTCGCCTATCCTGCGGACCTTTCGTCGTTCTAAAGTCGCTACGTGGGTGCTAGGGCTGATCGCAATCGCCTGGTTTGCTTGGTGGTTACAGACGGGGATGCCGGACGCAGATTTCGCCGGCCTCCCGCGACTCCCCGTGCAGGTAGTCTTCCTTGGGTTCAGTTTTCTCGCCTTCTACTTCATGCCGGACTTTCTTTCGGTCCGTGCTTTGGCGGTCATCATGCTCTTCCTCGCTCGAACCGCCCTAGATGCAGGGGCTCGACAGCTCCCCGCCAGCCTGCTTGAGGCCTCCGTGAGTTACGGATTCTTGGTGTTGTTCGGTTTTTGGTGGGCTTCCTCGCCGCCAGTTTTTAATCGCCAATGTGACTGGGTGCTGGCCACGCAAGGCCGCCAGCGGGCCGTGGGCGGCTTCCTGCTCATCCTCGCGGTCGCTTGCTTAGCGCAGTCGTTTCGCGTGTCGTGAGCCGAGCTTTGCTCATCGTCGTTTCAGGGCCCGCTGGTAGCGGCAAGACGACGCTATGCGCACGCCTGAACGAGGCTTACCCTCAGGCGATTCGTCGGGTCATCACCTGCACCACACGCGCCCCCCGACCCGGTGAAGTCGATGGCGTGGATTACCATTTTCTTTCCCGGGCAAACTTCGAGCAACAAGTCGCCGCCGGGGTTTTCCTCGAGCATGCCATCGTGCACGGCAACCTTTACGGCCCACGGGCGGTCGATGTCGCGGCCCACCTCGATGCCGGCTTCGACGCACTGCTCAATGTCGATGTTCAGGGCGCCGCGACCATCCGGGCTAAGGGTGCCGCCGATGCGCGGCTCGCCGCTTCACTCGTCACGGTTTTCATCCGCGTGAGCGATCCGATTGAATTGCGCCGCCGCCTGACTGGTCGCGGGACAGATCCGGCCGACGAAATTGATCGGCGCGTCGCGGCGGCGTCGGAAGAGCTCCTGCAGGCCGGCACCTACCAGCACCTCATCGAGAGTGGTTCCCGTGAGGCCGATTTTACGGCGCTCGACGTTATTTATCGGGTGGAGAAACTACGCCATCCATGATGGAGAAGAGCGATATTGCGGGGGTGCTTGATGAGATCGCGACCTTCATGGAGTTGACGGGAGAGAACCCCTTCAAGATTCGCGCCTACTCGGCTGGTGCCCGCATCCTTGAGAATATGACCGAGGACCTCGGTGAACTTATCGATAGTGGTAAGCTTGCCGACATCCCTGGCCTCGGCGAAGCGTTGGTCGACAAGATCACCACACTCCGTCGCGATGGGGTGCTCCCTTTCCACCAGAAGCTTAAAGCTTCTATTCCGGCGGGTTTACTCGAGGTGATGCAAATCCCTGGTCTCGGGCCGAAAAAAGTGCGGGCCCTCTGGACGCAACTGGCCGTCGAAGATCTCGCGAAGCTCAAAGAGGTTTGTGAAGCGGGCGCCGTCGCTGAACTTAAGGGTTTCGGTGAGAAGACGCAGGAGAAAATCCTCGAGGGAATCAAGAACCGCATCGCTTACAGTAAGCGCCACCGCTGGTACGAAGCGTCGGCGGTCGCGGAGCCGATACTGGCTGGGCTCCGGGCGCTTCCGCAGGTCCAGTTGGCCGAATCCGCAGGTTCATTGCGCCGCTCCCGTGAGACGGTCGGGGACCTCGACTTTCTCGTGGCTTCCTCCGAGCCCAAGCCGATTATGGATTGGTTCGTCGCTTATCCAGGGGTCAAAGAGGTCACCGCGCACGGAGAAACTAAATCTAGCGTGCGTTTTGAGAACGGGTTGCAGGCCGATTTGCGGGTGGTCCCTGCCGAGCAGTTTTATTTTGCGCTGCATCACTTCACTGGCTCCAAGGAGCATAATGTGGCGATGCGCCACCGTGCATTATCCCGCGGGCTGAGCATGAGCGAGTGGGGCTTCAAATCGGTGGATGAGAAGACCCTGGCGCCGGGTGCCCAGAATGAGGAAGAAGTGTTCCGCGCCCTCGGCCTTCCGTGGATTCCGCCGGAACTCCGCGAAGGGAATGGCGAGATTGATGCGGCCGAAGGCGGCAAACTTCCGAAGCTGATTCAGCTCACCGACCTGCGCGGGGCCTTTCATAATCACACGACCGAATCCGACGGCGATCACACCCTCGACCAAATGGCCGCGGCTGCCGAACAGCGCGGCTGGGAATACCTCGGTATTTCTGATCACTCCAAGTCGAGCTTCCAAGCTGGCGGCCTCGACGAAGCGCGGCTCGCCCAGCAGCTGGAAGCCATCGCGGCGCTCAACGCCTCAAAGAAATACCGCCTGCGGGTACTGAGCGGTAGCGAGGTCGATATCCTTAAGGACGGCACGTTGGACTTCGCAGACGACGTGCTCGCCCAGCTGGATTTTGTCGTGGCCTCGGTGCACAACCTTTTCACCCTCGACCGCGAGGCCCAGACGGCGCGGATCATCAAGGCCATCGAAAACGAGCACGTCGACATGGTCGGTCACTTAACCGGCCGGTTGCTCAACAAGCGTGAGCCCTACGATGTCGACATCGCTAAGGTCATCGATGCCGCCGCGGCGAATGACACCATCATCGAACTTAACGCCAACCCGTGGCGACTTGATTTGGATTGGCGTTGGTGGCGCCGAGCGGCGGAGAAGGGCGTACTCTGCTCGATCAATCCTGATGCGCATGATGTCGACCAGTTGGATTTCATGGCACTGGGGGTGCGTATCGCCCGGAAGGGTTGGCTGACGCCGGAGCAGGTCCTCAACACGCGTTCGCTGCCCGAAGTGCTCCGCTGGCTCGGTCGCTGAGGCCTCCTTACGGCTCGCCCTGAGGGTCGGGCCCGTCCTATCCTGCGATATGTTGCACGATAAGCGCCGTCTGCTCCTCATCGCTGGACCTTGCTCTCTTGAATCGGAGTCTAACTGTCGGACCGTCGCCACGGAGCTCAAGGCCTTGGCTGCCCGCTACCCGGAACTGAACATTATTTTCAAAGGTTCCTATGATAAGGCCAACCGTACGTCGCTCGGCGGTGATCGCGGCCCGGGCATGCAGGCTGGACTCGATCTGCTCGCGATGGTGAAAAAGGACTTTGGGTTTAAGGTGCTTACCGACATTCATGGCCCTGAGCAGTGCGAAGCGGTTGGTAAGGTTGTCGATGTTCTGCAAATCCCCGCCTTCATGTGCCGACAGACGGATCTGCTCGTCGCCGCCGCCAAAACCGGCAAGGTCGTCAACGTGAAGAAGGGCCAATTCCTTTCACCCTTCGAAATGCGTTTCGTCGTCGATAAGCTGGAAGGTGCTCTGGCCGCCGAGATCTGGCAGACCGATCGGGGCACTACTTTCGGCTACCAGAACCTCGTCGTCGATATGCGCTCCTTCCCGATCATGGCCGGCTTCGGTCACCCGACGATTATGGACGCCACGCACGCGGTGCAACTTCCTGGTGCGGCGGGCGGTTCTTCCGGCGGCCAGCGCGAATACGTGCCGGTCCTCGCCAAGGCCGCACTCGCGGCGGGTGCTGATGGTCTCTTCATGGAGACGCATCCGGACCCCTCGAAAGCGATTTCTGATGCGCCTTCGCAGGTTCCCTTGGCGGAGTTCCCTGCGTTGGTGGAAAGCTGCCTGCGTGTTTGGAAAGCTGTCCGCGCTTAAGCGGTCAGCTTCGCGATGGCTTCTCGATCCGGCTTGCCGCTGGCATTCGTCGGCATGCTTGGCACGAACACGTAGCGTCTCGGCCGCGCTGCTGGTTCCAGCGCTTCGCATGCTTGGCGGAGGGCGCTTTCGGTGGAGGCGGGCCCGATGACGCAGGCCGTTACGACTTCGCCCCAGCGACCGTCGACCATCCCAAGCACGAGCGCCTCCTTAATTAACCCAGTCGAGAGTAGGGCCTGCTCAATTCGCGCCGGGTCGACCTTCTCGCCGCCGGTAATAATCACCCGGTCGGCGCGGCCAGAAATCTTCACGCTCCCGTCGGCGGCGACGTCGCCACGGTCGCCGCTCGTCCAAGGCCTGTCGAGTGGGCTATCTGGCCACAGCCCAATACCGAGGGCGGACGTAGCAATCGTGACGACGCCATCGGCGTTCGTTGCGAATGCTACGCCGGGCAGGGGTGTGCCGCGTGCGGCTTCCCCGGACCAGATTTTCTCAGGTGGACAGAGCGCACAGGCCGCCGCCGTCTCAGTCGAACCGTAGGTGAGAAAGACGGGTAGCCGGCGCAAACGGATTTCAGAAAGAAGCAAAGGAGGGATGGATGAGCCGCCAAGCAGCACCACGTCGAACTGCTGCAACCAGGCTTCGCCATCAGCGCGTGCCAGTAGTCGCGACAGCTGTGCGGGAACGATCGAGATGACCTTAGTGCCCAGCACGGGGAATGGGACAGAGGGCAGGGCGGAGTTCTCGTCGAAGCGACCATCGATGATGAGATGGTGACCGCCAGTGGCCCGCGCCCGAATCGCGGGCATGAAGCCGCTGACATGCCATGGGGGCGTGCACGTCACGCCATGTAAGAGCGGCGAGAGCCCGCGAGCCACGAGGGTGTCGCGCAAGCCGTGGGCCGCGGCGAGTAGCGTCTCTTGGGAATGGATGATGAACTTAACTTTTCCGCCCGTACCACCCGTCGGAATCATGACGCGGCCGCGCCAGTTCATCGGCCAGTCGCAGGTACCGAGCCCCCGCGGTTCTAGGCTACTTCCTTTGACCAAGGTGCCTCTCGGAAGTTGCCTCGCCGCTTCCGCGAGTTCGCTTTCCGCCCAGCGCGGATTGCCAAGGAATACGGGGAGCCCGGCGTCATGGGCACTGAGCACTTCATGCAGGTAGGCCTGCGGATCCGGATGGAAAACCGCGACGGCGCTCATGACATCTCGCTCCAGAGTGCATGCCAGCTCACATTGAGGAGCCCGCGGGCGATGGGCCCAGCTTCGTGTCGATCCCGTCCATCCATTTCAAAGCGGCCTAGCGTATCGAACCCGACAGTGCTAACGGCGGGGTCTTGAGCCGCCAGCCAGAGTGCGGCCTGACGACCGATGGCGGTTTCGAAGCAGGATGAGTAGACGACTGGGCTGGTTCGCTGTTGGCGCCAGCGCATCAGTTCATCCCAGTCACCGGCGAGGCATGGCTTGATGACGACGGGGCCTATCCATTCAACGCCCGCAGGGGTCAGGAACGATTCATCCAGGGCGACTTTTTCCGTCCCGAGTGAGGCGTAGCCCGGCTGGCCGGCCGCTAAAGGCTGCTCGATGAATTCAACGGACGGCTGTTGCCGGACCCACTGGATCCAACTCCGGGCCTGCTCCAACCCAAAGGCGCCATTGGCATCAAGCCGGAGTCGGAGATCCGCCGGAGCCCCCAGCAACAGCTGGCTGATTTCCTCCCAAGAGGAGCCCGCGTGTAGTTTAATTTTTACCGTTCGATAGCCTTGGGCGTATTTTTCGGCGAGTTGCGCCACAGAGGCTTCGGTGAGTAGGCCGGCGCAAGCGAGTGACCCCGTAAAGGATTCAATCTCGTCCCAGTGCGCGCAGGAGGAGAGCGCAGAGCTTAGGCAGGGTAAGGTCGCCTGCGAGGCGCTGACGCTGGCGCTAAGGTGGGAAAGGCTCCCGCGGGCGGAACGGAGAACTTCGGCGATTTGGTCGCATGTTTCGGTCAGGAAGCCCGGCCATGGAGCCGCTTCACCATAGCCGATCGTTCCGTCGACTTCAGTGCGGATAAGGATACGGTCGACCGATTCCACCGTGCCGTGGCCGGTGGTGATGGGCTGCCGGAATCGGCGCCGCACCCTCAGAAAGTCGAATTTTCCACCGTTCATCCCGATATCGTCTGCAATTACAGCCAAGTCGCAAAATCAATTTGCCACCCCTGTGGGGGGTGCCTAACACCCTTTGGGGAAACCGACCACTCATGGCCTCCTCGAAATCCAAGGGCCGCGTTTCCCTAGACGAACGCTTTTATCTGTCCGCGGACGGCTTCTTCACCGCCAACGCCGGACTCGGCCTGACGTATGATGACGTCTCCCTGGCTACCCGCTATTCCGAGGTGCTGCCGCGGATGACCCGATTAGATTCCTCGCTCTCGGACAGCTTACCGCTGTCCTTGCCGATTGTCTCCTCGGACATGGATACGGTCACCGAACACCGCATGGCCATCGCGATGGCCCTTAACGGCGGGCTGGGCCTCCTCCACTATAACATGCCAGAGGCCGATCAGGTGGCCGAGGTGCGCCGAGTAAAGAATCACATTCACGGGATGATCGGCGACCCCGCCGTGGTCGCCCCGGATGACACTATTTCCCAAGTGCTGGCACGTATCGAGCGCGACGGCCTCGCCTTCAGCACCTTCCCGGTTACCGCTCCCGATGGCACGCTCCTCGGTTTATTGCCTGGCAGCGCGGTCAAAGAGCGCCACGGACAACGCAAGGTCGCCGCGGTCATGATTCCGCGCGACAAGGTCTTTACGGTGGCCGAGAAAGATCTCGGCAAGGATCCAATCGCCACGGCCGACCGCAAGTTCTCCGACCACGTGGGCCAGAATAAACTCTTGGTGGTCGACGCCAAGAACCGCCTCCGCGGGCTATTCACCCTTAGTGATATCGAACGCATCTCTGAGGAGTCCCGCGCCCATGTCCGTCCCACGCGCGACGCTGATTTCCGTCTTCGCGTTGGGGTGGCCGTCTCCGTGCCGCGCACGGCGGAAGGTGAAATCGACCGCGCCCGCTTCCTCGCCCATGCCGCTGCGCTGATTGATGAAGGGGCCGATGCCATTGCCATTTCCACCGCCCACGGGCACACCAAGGGTGTCGGTGATGCACTCCGCATGCTTCGCAAGGCCTATAAGGATATTACGCTCATTGCGGGGAATGTGACGAGCGGCGAAGGCGTTGAATTCCTCGCCGCCGCTGGCGCCGATACGGTGAAGATCGGCCAGGGCCCCGGCTCCATCTGCACGACCCGCATCGTTGCCGGTGTGGGCATCCCGCAGTTGACCGCACTTTATGTCGCCTCGCGCGCCGCCGCCAAGAAGGGCGTGCGCATCCTCGCCGACGGCGGTATTACCAAGAGCGGCGACATCGTGAAGGCCCTCACGCTCGCCGATGCAGTCATTCTCGGTGGCCTCCTCGCCGGCAGCCGGGAAGCTCCGGGCAAGTTGATGGAAATCAACGGCAAGACTTATAAAGAATATCGCGGGATGGGTTCGCATGAGGCCATGCGTAAAGGATCGGCTGCCCGCTACGGGCACTCCTCCAGCGGCAAGTTCAGTAAGGTCGCCGCCGAAGGCATCGAAGCCCTGAAGGAAGTTTCTGGCACCGTCGACCAAGTGCTCGGCACCCTTGCCGGTGGCGTCCAGAGTGGCCTGGGATATCTCGGTGCGCAAAACCTCGCCGAACACCGTAAGCGCGCTCGTTATATCCGCGTCACTCCCGCTGGTCAGCGCGAAGCTGCCCCGCATGATGTGATCGAAATCAAAGCCGGCTCCTGATTTCCATGGCTGCCTTCTTCAGAGGATTCCTGCTCTTTGCCGTCGGCGCCGCCGTGGGTGCCACCGCGGTCTTTTTATTCGCCCCAGGTTTCTCGGTCGCAGTGAGCCGTGCTCCCGGGAACGAACCTCGCCTGACACTCGTTAATCCCCTCGCTCGGCCTGCGGCCGTCGCACCTGAGGCGCCAGTCCCTGTTCCCCAGGATAAGCCTGCCCCCGTTGTCACCGCCCCTGTACCGGTTTCCCCGGTCGCCATCGTTGAGCCGACGACCAAGCCGGCAGCGAGCTCCCTCGACTTCAAATCTATCAGCGAACACACGATTTTTTGGCCGAACTCCGTCAGCGTGACGGTCGTGACCAAAGCCGCCCTTCTGGATGACGGGAAGAAATCTGGCGAAACCGAGCTCCCTGCCGGCACGGTCATCCAGATTTCGAAGGTATTATCGACGGGCGCGATCGAAGGCCGGGCACGCGGCTCGAAGCTCGAAGTAAATAGCCTCGCGACGAATTTTGAGGACGTTCTTCGGAAGCGCTTGGCTGAACTCACGGAGAAAGGTGCTAAGTTTACGCCCCCCTTCCTGGCGGATGCCGCGGCAACTCCCGCCGTTGCTGCGGCAGAGACTCCGGCCGTTGCTGCCCCCGCGGCGGTGGCCGCGACTCCGGTGTCTGGGCCCTCCGTGTCATCGGCCCCGGCCACCCTGGATGATAAGGTGAATGTCTTGTTCGGCCGTAAGCCTGAAGCGAAGACGGAAAAACCTGCTACGCCGACGGCCCCCGCCCCTGCGACCACGCCGGCACCCGCGGCCGCGATGCAGGCAGAAAAAAAGGAAGACCTGGATCGCAAGATCAACCAGCTCTTCAAGAAGGACGCCGCGAAGTAATGTCCGCCAAGATTTTTTCCTGGAATGTGAACGGCGTCCGCTCGGCCCTCGGCAAGGGACTCGCGGACTTCATTGCCAGCGCCGATCCGGATGTGCTTTGCCTGCAGGAGACGAAGTGCGAGACCACCGTGGCTTCCGCACTCGGGCTGGCCTTTCCGCATCAGTTTTGGCATGAGGCTGAAAAGAAGGGCTACTCCGGTACGGCGGTACTTTCGAAGAGCGCCCCGCTTAACGTCGCGACGGATTTCCCTGGAGATCATCCGCCGGAAGGGCGGGTGGTCACCGCGGAATTTAAAGGCCTCTTCGTCGTCAGCGCCTACGTGCCAAATTCTCAGCGCGAACTCGAGCGGCTTGATTACCGCCTGCAGTGGGATGCCGATTTCCGTAAATACCTCGCCCGCTTGGCCAAGCAGAAGCCCGTCGTGGTTTGCGGAGACCTCAACGTCGCGCATGCCGAAATCGACCTCGCCAATCCTTCGACCAATCGCCGCAACGCCGGCTTCACCGACGAAGAACGCGAATCTTTCAGCCAACTTCTTTCGCAGCATGGCTTCACCGATACCTTCCGCGCTGAGCACCCGGAATTAGCAAAGCGCTACAGCTGGTGGTCGTATCGCCCGGGCATCCGTGCCCGCAATATCGGCTGGCGTTTGGATTACTGCCTCACATCTGACGGCCTAAAGTATTCGCAGCCCGACATCCACGATAAGGTCACCGGCTCCGATCACTGTCCGGTATCCGTGCACGTGCAGGCCGAGCTCTGAACCTCTTAGGTTGACGTTTGGTCGCTCGGTTTCCGTCGCATGGCTCGGCGGACTCTCCATCGCTTGCTAAGCCGTGGCAGACGGTAACTGACCACCAAGACGGCGGTCACCAGGACGGACAAACCCCAGATGCTCCAGAAACTATCCCGACGACAGTCATCCGGCTGATAGGGCAGGTAGCGTACCGGAATCTTCCGGCCCACGCTCGTCTCGCCGGATAGCTGAAGTTTTTTCGTATGCGCGCGGCCCTCCGTATCGACGTATCGTACGTCGCCGTAGGTGTAACTATCCCTTCTGCCTTTACGCCACCAGCCACGATGTTCCTCATACGTGTGGATGACTTCGGCTTCGGTCGACACGCCTAGAAATTGGAAAATCGCGCACCAAGCCAGCCAGCCGCCGAGCACCATCGCCCCGAGCCAAAGAATGACGTTCCGTGCGTCCAGCTTGCTCTCGGACCTGATGACATCAGTGCGCATCGTGATGCGGCGCTTCGCCGGTCAGTCGCTTCACCCAAGGCACGAGCACGAGGAGTAGCACGGTCATCCCGCCAACGAGAAGGGCTTGCTGCCAGAAGAAGTGGGCGAGGGCCTGCGGGTCCTTGGCGTTGAATTCACCGGCGACCACGCCCGCGAGTTTGTTGCCGAGCGCCGTGCCGAGGAACCAGACGCCCATGACGAGCCCGGTTAGCTTTGCTGGAGCCAGTTTGGTCATTGCACTGAGGCCGACCGGGCTGAGGCAAAGCTCGCCGAGCGTCTGGATGAAGTAGACGGCGATTAGCCACCATGCGCTGACCTTGCCTTCGGCCGTGAGTTTCGCCGCCGGAACAAGGAGGGCGAACGAGAGGCCAAGCAGCGCCAGCCCCCAGACAAATTTCATGGGAATCGATGGCTGACGCACGTGGAGCTTCACCCACATCCACGCAAACAGCGGTGCGAGGGCTAGGATGAAGAGCGAGTTGACCGACTGGAACCACGACGACGGGAAGACATAGCCGAATAGCTCGTTGTGCGTGAGATCGTCGGCGAACAGCGTCAGCGTCGAACCGGCTTGCTCAAAGACGGCCCAGAAGAGAATCGCACAGATAAAGAAGATTAAGATGGCCGCGATGCGACGGCTATCGGTGTCTCGCCGAAGAAGGCCAAAGTAAATGACGCCCGCCACAGGCAGGGCATACACGATGGGATTAATCCAGCGGTAGGTGTCGGAGGCAATCATGACGAACAGCATCACCGCCGTCCCGCCAGCGATGAGGGTGAGGCGACCCCACGGGCGCGGGGCGGCACTTTCTGGTGCCTGACCAATGTGTGAGAGGAAGTGAAGTCTGCGTAGATAGACCCACATACCGAATGTCATGCCGACGCCCGCCGCCGCGAAGCCCCAATGCCAGCTATGCCGTGGATCCAGTCCCCAGCACCAAAGCTTCCACTTGAAGTATTCATCTTGGGCCAGCCAACCAACGACGAGCGGAGAGGCAAAGGCGCCTAAATTGATGCCCATGTAGAAGAGTGAGAAGCCGGCGTCGCGTCGCGTGTCGCCATGCGAATAAAGTCCGCCGACGAGTGTACTGATGCTCGGCTTGAGTAGGCCGGTCCCTAAGGCTACCAAGGCGAGGCCCGTGTAAAAGGACGGGATAGAATTAAACGCCAAGGCGTAGTGACCCGCGGTGATAATCAGTCCCCCGACGAGGACCGCCCGTCGCGCGCCGATGAAGTTATCGGCGAGGTAGCCTCCAAGGATGCACACCATGTAGCTCGCCATGGTGTAGTTGCCGTAGAGTTGAGCGGCGTCTTTTTGATCCCAACCGAGGCCACCCAGGGCGAGTGGGGCGACCATAAAGAGGAACAGGATCGCCCGCATGCCGTAGTACGAGAACCGCTCCCACATCTCGGCGTAGAAGAGCATGCTGAGCCCCTTGGGGTGCCCGGCGATGCCACCATGGTCTCGCTCCGTGTGCCGGGCGGGGGATTCGACCCCGGGGGTGATTTCATGCATGGGTGAGGGGTTATAAGCCGCTCATCAGAGGAGGGGGAGTCGGGAATGCATATTGGCCCCAACAGAAGGGTCGGCGTTGACAAGGCTAGGGAGGGGGCTACTTTTGAGACTCATTCTCAACTAGCGTGACCCCGCTATCCCAACTTCTGCCCGGTCAATTCGGGAAGCTGGCTTCGCTCAATCCCGAGCGCGGCGTGGATCAGCGTTTGATGGCCTTGGGCCTGCTCCCAGGGATGGTACTGAAGCTGGTACGCAAGGCGCCCTTGGGCGATCCGCTAGCAATCGAGTTCGGGGGTCAGGTGGTCAGCCTCCGTTTAGCCGAGGCCGAGAACCTTATTGTGGACGTCTCAGCCGATTGTCCCATCCAACGTCCTTTAACCCCGTGAGCGAACCCGACCCAGGCCGCTTGGTCGCGCTGGTCGGTAATCCCAACACCGGCAAGTCGACCCTCTTCAACGCTCTCACGGGATTGCGTCAGCGGGTGGGAAATTACCCCGGTGTCACCGTCGCCCGTAAATCAGGAACGTGTGATTGCGGGAATGGCGAAAAGGTCGAGCTGGTCGACCTACCCGGACTCTACTCCTTGGCCGCCGCCTCGCCCGATGAGCAGGTCGTTACCGATGCGCTTTCTGGCAATATTGCGGGCGACCGTCAGCCGGACGCGATTGTCATGGTCATCGATGCGACGAATCTCTTGCGGAATCTTTTCCTCGCCTCGCAGGTCGCCGAGCTGGGTCGCCCGATGGCCATCGTGTTAAACCAATCCGATGTCGCCGAGAAGCAGGGGCTGCGCATTAACACGGCTTTACTTTCCACTCGCTTGGGCGGCGTGCCTGTCGTGCTCGCCTCGGCCTGGAAAGGCGAAGGGGTTGCGGAGGTGAGGCGGGCCATCGCTCAGGCGCTGACCGGGCAGACCATGATGAAGCGCGTGACGTGGCCGGCTAAAATCGCCACGGCCCTCGCCGGAGTCGTCAGCGACGCGCGGCGTGATACGGGTCGGAGCCTCTCGGACGCCGGAGCCCAGCGACTCCTCTTTGATGCCGGGAGCGCGCAGTCAGATCGATTGGGCTGGAGTCAGACGCAGCGCGATCAGGCTTTGCGCCAAGCCCGCGATCAGGTGCGTTCCTCCGGCTACAACCCGATGGCCGCCGAGCCGTTGGTGCACTACGCCCACCTTCGGATGTTGCTGGAGGGCGTCATCCAAGAGGGCACGGTTCGCGCCGGTCGTTCCGCCGCCGTCGATAAGCTCCTGCTCCATCGGCTCATCGGGCCAGTGCTGTTTACCGCGATCATGCTTGGCTTGTTCGCCTCCGTTTTCTGGTTGGCGAAATTCCCGATGGAGTGGATTCAGTTAGGGGTCGACGCCTTGAAGGGAGTCGTCGCGCCGCCTCTGGATGCCTATCCGATGCTGCAGAGCTTACTGTGTGCAGGCATCATCGGTGGGGTCGGTGCCTTCCTGGCCTTCTTGCCGCAGATCCTCATCCTGTTCCTCTTCGTCGGCATCCTGGAAGATAGCGGCTACATGGCCCGCGCGGCCTTCATCATGGACCGGATGTTTAGTTGGTGCGGCCTGAACGGGAAAAGTTTCGTACCCATGCTCTCAGGGTTCGCTTGTGCGATCCCCGGGCTACTTTCTACCCGCACGATTGAAGACCCTAAGGCGCGCCTCGCCACCGCCTTTGTGGTACCCTTCATGAGCTGTTCGGCGCGCTTCCCGATTTATGCGCTCATGTGCGCTACCTTTATCGCTCCATACGGGCCGGGCTGGGAGTCGGCAGTGATGGTCGGCATGCATTGCGTTGGGCTCCTCTTTGCCGTCCCAACGGCGTTCGTGCTCACGCACTTCGTGCTGAAGGTGAAGCCGCAACCCTTCGTCCTCGAGCTTCCTCGCTATCAGATGCCCAAGCCGCGCGATGTCCTTTGGCGCATGTGGCAGAACGCCGCTGAATTCATCTCCAAAGCCGGGACGGTGATCTTCGCGATTACCATCATCGTGTGGGCGCTTTCCTATTTCCCGCGCGATGCGGCGGTCGCCGAACGTATCCGGGGCGAGAATAAATCTGCCACCGAAGCCGTCATCACCGCCAAGATTCAGGCCACCTATGTGGAGCAGTCTTACATGGGGCGCTTTGGTAAGGCGATTCAGCCGGTCTTTGACCCGTTGGGCTTTGACTGGAAGATCACCGTGGGCGTGCTCGCGAGTTTCCCGGCTCGGGAGGTGATTGTCTCCACGCTCGGCGTGACCTATTCCGTGGGCGAAGGCGCCAAGGCGGATAGCCAGCATCTCCGCAATGCGATGAAGGATGCGAAGTGGCAGGAAGGTCCGCGCGAGGGTAAGCCCATCTTCTCCTTGGCGGCCGTGCTCTCCTTGATGGTCTTCTTCGCGCTTTGTTCGCAGTGTGGCCCGACGATTGCCACGCTCGCCCAAGAAACCGGCGGCTGGAAGTGGGCGGCCGCGTCCTTTGTCTATATGACGGCGCTCGCCTGGATTGTCTCCGCGCTCTTATATCAGACGGTCATCCGCCTCTCATGAACCTCGAAGCAGTCATTGTTGGAGCCGTAGTCGGCGTGGCCGCGGGCTGGTTAGTCCGCCGATGGCTGGCCGCTGCTCGGCGTCGCAAAGAAGGCGGGTGCGCTGGGGATTGCGGGTGCGCGACGAAACTAAAGCCGAAGAAGTGAGCGGGTAGGGGCGCGACGGCGTCGCGTCCGCTCAGCATCAATTATTCCACCTTAAGCAGGCTGCTGCTGGCTTAGGCAATGCAATGCGCCGCCTTCGATGAGCAACAAGCGGCAGTTGATGCCCACGATCTTGCGACCGGGGAAGCAGTCGCCAACGATACCCATGGCGACTTTATCGGAATCCTGGCCGTAGAGCGGCACGAGGACGCCGCCGTTCACGATGAGGAAGTTCGCGTGGCTCGGCGGCAGGTCGCGGCCGGCGAGGTGGATGGGCTTGGGTAAAGGGAGTTCGAGGATGTCGAGACGCTGGCCGCGTGGGCGCATCTCGCGCAGGCGCTTGAGGTTCTCCTGCATCGGCGCGTAGTTGGGCGAGGCCTTGTCGGCTTCGCTCACGGCGAGAATCGTGCGCGGCGCGATGAAGCGGGCGAGGTTGTCGATATGGCCGTCGGTGTCGTCGTTGGCGAGCCCTTGGCCAATCCAGAGGAGTTCGTCGATCGCTAGGCCATCGCGGATTGCCGCGTGGAACGCGGCGTCATCACGGCCTTCGGCCCGGTTAGGGTTATTCTGCACGGCCTCGGTGGTGAGGAGTAGGCCGTCGCCAGAGACTTCGATGCCACCGCCTTCGAGCTCGAAGGGGTAGCTGAATTTTTTCAGCCCGAGACGCTGGGCGATTTTCCCCGGGACTTGATTATCGAGGGAGGCTTCGAATTTGCCACCCCAGCCGTGGAATTCCCAGTCGGTGAGGGCGAGCTCTTTGGACTGATCGTTCTTGATGAAGATAGGGCCGTGATCGCGGCACCACACATCGTCGGTGGCGATGTCCGTGAGTTCGATTACGGAGAGATCCGCCTTGGCTTCTTTCAGTTCGCGTTCGGCCTCGCTGCGTAGCTTACCCGCGGCATTGATTTTCACCGGCTGGAATTTTGAAATCGCGGCGGCGAACTCGGCGAACTTGGCGGGCACCAAATCGTAATGCCCCGGCCAGAGCGTCGGGTTAGACGGCCAGGAAAGCCAAGTCGCAGACTGGGTTTCCCATTCCGCAGGCATGCGGAAACCGAGGGAGCGTGGCGTGGACATGCGAAAGGTCAGTCGCGCAAGCGGCGAGTCAGGTCCGTGTACGCATCGATGCGGCGGTCACGGAAAAACGGCCAGATTCGGCGGAACTCGCGCTGCTTCACCAAGTCGCAATCGGCGAGAAGCACTTCCTCTTTGTCGATGGAGGCCCGGGCGACAATTTCACCGTAGGGGTCGGAGACGAAACTCTGGCCCCAGAATTGGGTCCGGCCCTCGGTGCCGACGCGATTGGTTGCGGCGACATAGCAACCATTGGCGACGCCGTGACCACGCTGGACGGTTTCCCAAGCGTTGTGTTGAGCTTGGCCGAGTGCGGCCTTTTCTTCGGGCAGCCAGCCGATCGCTGTTGGGTAGAAGAGGATTTGAGCGCCACCGAGCGCGGTGAGGCGCGCGGCTTCAGGGTACCACTGGTCCCAGCAAATCAAGACGCCAATATCGCCGTGGGCCGTCTTCCAGGTGCGGAAGCCGAGGTCGCCTGGCGTGAAATAGAATTTCTCCTCAAACCCTGGGTCCTGCGGGATGTGCATCTTGCGGTACTTGCCGAGCACGGTGCCATCGGCGTCGATGACGGCCGCAGTGTTGTGGTAGACTTCACTGCCGCGCGCTTCGAAGAGCGGCGCGATAATGACGATACCGAGCCGCCGCGCGACCTTGGCGAGTTCGGTGACTGACGGACCCGTCTCGACGGGCTCCGCGAGGTCGAAGCTCTTCGGGTCCTGATTGATGCAGAAATACTTCGTCGTGAACATCTCCTGCAGGCCGATGATTTGGGCGCCCTTCGCCGCGGCCTCTTCGATGCGCGGGATTGTCTTGCGGACATTGGCCGCCGGAGTGTCCTCGGCGGTGAGCTGGATGAGACCGACGCGGACAGAGTCAGCCATGGGTCGGGTCGTCAGTAGACGAGTTTGTTGATCGGATACTCCACGATGCCTTCGGCGCCGGAAGCCTTGAGTGTCGGGATAAACTCGCGGGCCTGGCGGGCATCGATGATCGTCTCCACGGCAATCCAAGCAGGATTGCTGAGGGGCGAGACGGTCGGATTACGCAGGGAGGGAAGGGCGGCGGCGACTTTTTCGAGCGCGTCCTTCGGGAGATTGAATTTCAGCCCGACCATGTGTTGGGCGGCGAGGGCGCCTTGGAGCATCAGGACGATCTGCTCGATTTTGGCACGCTTGGCGGGATTCGCCCAAGCAGCCTTGTTCGCCACGAGCACCGTGGTGGTCTCCATTAACTGGGCGACAATCCGGAGTTTGTTGGCCTTGATGGAAGAGCCGGTTTCCGTGATGTCGACGATCGCATCGGCGAGCTCAGGGACCTTGACCTCAGTCGCACCCCAGGAGAATTCGACTTCGCATTCGACGCCTTGTGCTTTGAACCAGCGACGGGTGGTTTCGACGAGTTCGGTGGCCACGCGCTTTCCAGCCAAGTCCTTGGCGGTCTGGACGGGGGAGGCTTCAGGCACGCAGAGGACCCAGCGGGATTTCTGAGCGGAGGCCCGGCTGTAGATCAGCTCACAGACTTGGACGACGTCGGCGTTATTTTCCTGAACCCAGTCTTGGCCGGTGAGTCCGCAATCGAAGAAGCCATGCTCGACATAGCGGGCGACTTCTTGGGCGCGGATGAAGCGACCGTCGAGGGCGGGGTCATCGAAAGAGGGGCGGTAGGAACGGCTGCTCTTGGTCACCGGGAAGCCGGCTCGGGCGAACAGTTGGAGGGTTGCCTCCTCAAGGCTGCCCTTGGGCAATCCGAGCATCAGTTTAGCGGTTTCCTGACTCATGGGACACTTGAGGAAGCCCACCCTACGGCCCTCCGCAAGCATTAAGGGGTTGACTAGGGTGTGGTGCGAAAAGACCCTATTATTACCCAAATCCTATGCAGCGCCCTCTGCTTCTTCTCTCCGTTTCCGCATTTCTCGTCGCATGCGAAACGACCTCCAATTCCTCCGCGACCGCCGACGCAGGCCCTCGCTTCTCTTGGCAGAAGGATGCCCCTGCCACGCCAGCCGCCGTCGATCCCGCCCGCACCGCGGTGGTTGCCGTGAACAGCCAGTTTGGCTTGCTGGAAATTTCTCGGGCTGAAAAAGCCGAGCCCAAGACCCGCCTCCAGCTCACCAAGTCCGGCAAGAACGTGTTGGTCGAAGTGATCAAGTCCGACGAGAAGACGACCATTGTGGGTATCGTCGCCGGTCAGGCTGGCGTTCCCGAGTTCAAGACGGGTGACGACATCACGGTTGCCGTAGTCGCCCAGTAAGGGGAGAGCGACACCCCCCGTGACAGAAGGACCCGCTGGCTCACCCCGCGGGCCTTTTTTATGTCTGTGGACCCAGAAAAACGCCTATTTTAGAGGGTTTTCGCGTCCGCCATTGACCCTTATGGATGGCATGCCTACTGCTCGAAATTAAACCGTGTCGTTGAATCCCGTACCATCATCGCCCCGCTGGGGTGGGGCGCTGCGCAAGCTTCTGACGATGCTATGCGGCATCACCCTCTTCGTCATCGTGGTTGGGGTGTTGGGGGTCTGGGCGATGGGGCGATTCGCCCCCAAATTACTAGACTCCACCCTGGCTTCGAAGACGGGCGCCCATCTCGCGGTCGAGGCCAATGACACTAACCTATTTCTCGGCCGCATCGACTTTCAGGGCTTAGTCATCACCAACCCTTCGCGCTGGCAGGAAACTGAATTTCTCCGGGTAAAACGGCTCATGCTGGATGTGGACACGCTCTCGTTTCTCGACGGCGGCAGTCGGACCATCCGCGACGCTGAATTAGAAATCGATCGGCTGGTCATCGTCGGGAAGGCCAACTTCCTATCGGACAATAACGCCAAGGACATTGGTAACGGCCTGAAGGGTGCCGATAGGCCGGCTGCCCCAGATGCTCCGCCGGTCGCCCATCCCCCCGCCCCGTCCGCCGGGCAATCGTTCCATATTCGCCATCTCCGCGTGCGCGTGGACCGGATCACGGTGATCGCGGGCGACGGCACCCCGCAACGCCGCGTCGTCATCGACCGCACATTTAATTATGTCTTTGAAGCCCGGGACATCACGGACCGTAATTTCGATGACAAGGTTTCCAAGCCGATGGGTAAGCTCGCCCTGCAGACGGCCGTGGAGCAACAACCAGAGTTGCTCATGGACCTCGCCCGCGAACGCCTCCGCAAATCCGTGACCGAGAAACTGCTCGGCGAAAAATAACTCTCATGACCGAATCAAATTCATCTCCGGAACAGGCCCCCCTCGATGCCGCCACCCGTATCGCCGAACTGGAAGGCCAAGTCGCGCTGCTCAAGGATACGGTCCTGCGCAGCAATGCCGACCAACAGAATCAACAGCGCCGCCATCAGCGTGAGCGCGAAGATCTCCGCAAGTTCGCCACCGCCGGCCTCGTCGAAGACTTATTGCCAGCTTTGGATTCGTTAAACCTTGGATTGGAGTCGGCCACCAAGCAGACCGATGGACGCGCGGTCGGTGAAGGCTTCCGCATGGCGGTCGGCCAATTGCGCTCCATTCTTTCCTCGCAGGGCCTGGTTGAAGTGAATCCGCTGGGGCAACCCTTTGACCCTTCTCGGCACGAGGCAGTCGGCCAGGAGCTTAGCATCAGCGCCCCCGAGGGCTCCGTATGCCGCGTCGCCCGCTCCGGGTGGTTGCTGCATGACCGCGTTATTCGCCCGGCCGCCGTCTTTGTTTCCTCTGGCCTCGCCAAGTAATCTCTCCCGATGGCCGACGAATATTACACCTTACTCGGCGTCGCGAAGTCCGCGTCGGCCGACGACCTCAAAAAGGCCTATCGCAAGAAGGCGATGGAGTTCCACCCCGACCGGAATCCGGGCAACAAGGAGGCCGAAGAGAAGTTCAAGAAGGTCTCGCGCGCCTATGAGGTGCTCGGCGATGACGCGAAGCGTAAGCTTTACGACCAACATGGAGAAGCCGCCTTTGATCCGAGTATGGGCGGAGGTCCTGGCCGTGGCGCGGCCGGCGGAGGTTTCCGTGGCGCCGACCCGCGCGATATCTTTGAGCAGATGTTCGGCGGCGGCGGTGGAGGCAATTTTTCCGACATGTTCGGCGGCGGCGGCGGTGCAGCCAATGACAACGCGGGTGAAGACCTGCGCGTAGATTTAAAGATTACCCTCGAAGAAGCGGCCGAAGGCGTGGAACGAAAGATTCCCTATCGCAAACACATCGCCTGCACCAAGTGCTCCGGCTCTGGTGCGGAGCCGGGTGCCAAGAAAACCCGTTGCCCTACTTGTCATGGCCATGGGCAGGTGGTCCGTTCGCAGGGGTTCTTTTCGATGAAGCAGACCTGCCCTGCTTGCGGGGGCGAAGGCGAGCGCATTGATAAGCCATGCCGCCCCTGTGCCGGTGAAGGCCGGGTCGTCGCTGAGTCCAATGTGACCGTGCGCATCCCGCCTGGCGTGGATACCGGCACCAAACTCCGTTCTTCTAATAATGGCTCCGCCGGCCGCCGGGGCGCCCAAGCGGGTGATCTCTACGTCTACATCAGCGTCCAGGAGCATGAGCTCTTCGAACGCGATGATGACGACCTCGCCTGCAGCGTCCCCGTGAAATTCTCCGTGGCGGCGCTGGGCGGTAAGATCACCGTTCCAAAGCTTAAAGGTAAGACGGTTTTAAGCATTCCGGCTGGCACGCAGGGTGGAACGGTTTTCCGTCTCCGCGGCGAAGGCATGCCACATCTCCGCGGCGGGGCGCAGGGAGACTTGCTCGTCCGGGTCGATATCGACGTGCCGAAGAAGATGAACGATACCGAGAAGAAGGCGCTGAAGGCCTATGCCGATGCCTGTGGCGACGAGGCCGCACCGGTGTCCGAATCCTGGCGGACAAAGTTCAAGAAATTCTTCCCTTAAGCCCCTTGCTCGCGGGCCTCGCCCCGCCCTACTGTCAGCCCATGCCCCGTGATCCCGGCCAGACTGAACGCCTTGTGCGTCGCCTTCGCTGGGAGGAGTTGGACGCGGCCTGGTTGCGGGCGTTTATCGAACTCGCCCGCGCGGAAGATTTAGCCGGCGCCGGCTTGGTGCGTCGGCCCTTGCGACCTGGCGATCCCTCGGCCGATTTGCTGGGTGGCACGGTCCGGGCACGCGCGCGCATTGTCACCCGCCGTCCCGCGGTGATTGCCGGCCTCGGACTCCTGGAAATCGTCTTCGCGGCCTACGGCCACCGCTGTCATGCGAAGCCGCTCGCCTATGATGGGCAATTCGTCCCAGCCGATACCGCGGTGGCCGAAGTCGAAGGCCCCGCCGCCGATTTACTTTCCGCCGAACGGATTCTGCTCAACTTCCTCCAGCGCCTTTGTGGCGTCGCTACGCGTACGCGGGAGCACGTCCTCGCGCTCGGTTCTTCGCCGACCAAGCTACTCGATACGCGGAAGACCACGCCGGGCTTCCGGATGCTGGAGAAATATGCGGTCGGCCAAGGCGGCGGCTATAATCACCGCCTCGGGCTCTTTGACCGCATCATGGTGAAGGATAATCACCTGGCCGCCGGCTCGGCCGGGGCCGCCAAGCGGCTGACGGCTTTTGTCGAACGCGCCCGCGCGAGTCGCCCCGACTTGATTGTGGAAGTTGAAGTCGATCGTCTCGACCAAATCAAACCCGTGGTCACCGCGGGGGCTGATATCGTCTTGCTCGACAACTTTACCATCGCGGATTTACGCGAGGCTATCCCCATGCTCCGCGGCAAGGCATGGTCTGAGGTGAGCGGCGGCGTAAGCTTGGAGACCCTGCCGGCGATCGGCACGCTCTCTCCCGATTTTGTCTCGTGCGGCGGCATCACCCACTCGGCTCCGTGGTGCGACCTCGGAATGGATTGGAGCTAAATCATGCCCGCCCTCGACAGTAGTATCTTGCTCGCCTTCTTGGAGGCCGAAGGGGAGCCCGTCAGTGGCGATCGTCTGGCGAAAGAGCTCGGCGTCTCCCGCGTCGCGATTTGGAGTCGCCTGGAACGCCTGCGGGCCGCGGGCTTTTCTTTCAAGGCATCGACTCGCAAGGGCTACCAATTGAAGTCGGTGCCGCGCGAATTAAACGCCGCCTTGGTTGATGCGCATCTGCGCCGCCTCAAGGTGCCACCAGCCGTGGATTTTCTGGATGAAGTCGACAGCACGAACTCCGAGGCCGAGCGCCGGTTGGCCGTCGGCCAAGAAGCGCCCTTCGGCGTCCTGGCGCGCGGACAGCGATCGGGCCGCGGCCGGCTTGGCCGGAAGTGGCACAGCACGCAGGCGGGTAATCTTTATTTATCGTTAGCGTTTCGCCCCTTTATCCCCCCGGATCGGCTCAAGCCTTTTACGCTCTGGATGGGCTTGGCCTTATGTGCGCATATCGAGCAGGTGCACGGGCTTAAGCTTGGCCTCAAGTGGCCGAATGATTTGCAGTCAGCCGATGGGCGCAAAGTCGCCGGTATGCTCACGGAGGCCCGCCTCGATGCCGATTCCGTCCGGGAGCTTGTCTTCGGTTTGGGCCTTAACCTTACCGGGACCCCGAAAGATTTTCCGGCGGAAATCCGGACCACGGCGGGATCACTCGAATATGCCTTAGGCGAAGCGCTGGACGTCAATGCCGCTGCGGCCGGGGTGATCGCCGCTTTATTCCAGGCTTGGGAGCAATTCGAAGAAGGCACCTGGTCTCGATCCTTCAATAAACTTTGGCTAGCCCATGATGTTTTGGCGGGTAAATCCGTCCGGGTCACCTTGCGTGGCGAACCTGTCGCCGGGGTGGTGGATGGTATTGATGCGGAGGGGTCTTTGATTCTTCGCACGGGCGGCGGCCGGCGGACGATGGTCTCATCCGGTGAAGTCACTTTGCGTAAGCCGTGATCGACCAGCCTTGCTCCCGCCGCTCTTCTCGCTAGGTTTCCACTGTGTCCATCTTCTGCCTCGATGTCGGCAATACGCACGCGCACTGGGGCGTGGTCGATGGTCGGCGGGTGCTGGCCCAAGGTGAGATGGCAACGCCGGCGCTGGATACGGCCACGTTGAGTAGTCTGCTTGCCGCGCACCCTTCGGCTGGCATCGCCCTTGCAAGCGTTGTCCCGAAAGTCACCGCCAGCATTCAGCCCGTCTTGCTCAGCAGCGGTCGGCCCTTCTATCACTTGCAGCATGATACCTTGAAAGGCTTGGGCTTCGATTACCCGACGCCCGCCGAAGTCGGCCAGGATCGCTTGGCTGATTGCGTCGGCGCGCAACTGGTCGCGGGTGCTCCTGCCGTCATTATCGGCATGGGCACGGCGACGACGGTCGATATCCTCACGGATCGAGGTTATGCGGGTGGCATTATCGCCCCTGGGCTGGGTGTCATGACTCGCTACCTGCATGAGCGCACCGCCTTGTTGCCTGCGCTCGATCCGGCGGCCCTCTTGGGCGGACCGGCCATCGGCAAGTCCACCGTCGATGCCATGCGGGCTGGCTGTGCACTGGGCTTCGCGGGCATGATCGGGGCCTTGCTCGACGGGGTGTGCTCCGAATTAATGCGTCAGGGTTTACCGATGCCTAAGGTCATTGTGACGGGCGGGGCTGCGGTTTATCTACCGGCCTCATGGCGCGATCGCGTCAGCCATGAGCCCGACCTAACGCTGATCGGCCTAGCCGAAGCCCACCGCCGACAATTCTCATGAGTAAGCCAGACCTAAGTCAGAAACTCCGGTGGCTGGTGCCCTTATTGGGATTGGCCGTCATCATCCAGGCTGGGTTTTTCATCTATGCGTTGTTCGCGCACAAGCTCCCGACCGCCTGGCCAATGCTGGCCGGCGATCTGGTCTTTTCCGCCGTGGTCTTATTCTGGCTTTGGCGAACGCTCGGGCGCCGAACCAAGGGCTAGGCCTTAATCAGCTTCAGGAGCTCCTTGCGGCGACCCCGGATTTCCCGACACCCGGCCTTGGCCAGGCGGTCCGTGGAGAAGGCTTCAACCGTGAGGCTGGCCACGGCGGTACCGTAGACCATGGCTTGCTTGAGGGCGGCGAAGTCGGTCGAGCCGACGGAGGCGAGGTAGCCGAGCATCGCGCCAGCGAAGCTATCCCCGGCCCCTGTTGGGTCGCGGAGTTCGGTCACGGGAAAGGCGGGTAAGGCAAACATGCCGTCCTCATGGAAGAGCACCGCGCCGTGTTCGCCCTTCTTGATGATGACTGTCTTGCAGCCATGCGCGCGGAGCTGGCGGCCCGCGACGATCACGTTGGCCTCGCCGGTGAGTTTGGCCGACTCGGAGTCGTTCACGACCAGCAGGTCGGCACGGCGCATAACTTCGCCGAGTTTCTCACGCTGCGTCTCAATCCAGATATCAATCGTATCGGCGAGGACGAAGCGCGGTCCGGTGAGTTGGTCGAGTACGTTGAGCTGCAAGTCTGGGCGGATGTTGCCGAGCATTACGTACGGAGTGGCGCGATGCGCCTCGGGGAGCTTGGGCTTGAAGTGCTCAAAGACATTCAACTGCAAGTCCTCGGTGTCGCGGCGGTTGTAGTTCTCATGGTAACGGCCACGCCAGAAGAACGTGCGACCGGAGGAGTCGGTCAGGAGACCGTCGAGGTCGATGCCGCGCTTCGCGAGTTTCTTCCGATCGCGGTCCCGGAAATCGTGGCCGACGACGCCGACGATGCGGGGCGGAGCGAAGTAGCTGGCGGCGAGGCACGCGTAGGAGGCACTGCCGCCGAGAATGCGTTCACCTTTATCATGCGGCGTGATGATGCTGTCGTAGGCGACAGATCCGACGACAAGGACGGGGTCGGCCTCGCGGCCTTTGTTTTTAATACGAGTGGGGGTGGTCATGTGAAAAGATCTGGGCGGGCATCGCGGAGGCGGTAGAGCGCCAGCAATGCCAATGAATGTTGGGCCGGTTCGGCTAGGGCCGCCGCCAGGGCGTCCTTTGGTTTGAGGCAGAGCACTTGGATTTCCTCATGCTCATCCGGAGCCCGCTGGCCGCGGGGTTGGACGCCTTCGAGCAGGACGAAGTGGCAGCGGTTGGATTGGATGGCGGGGTTCGGCGCGCAGGTTCCGAGCAGTCGTGCGCGGCCGCCGTTGAAGCCGGTTTCCTCTTCAGTTTCGCGCACCGCGGCGAGGATCGGATCTTCGCCCGGCTCGACGATGCCGCCGGGTCCTTCCGTCGAGAGTTGGCGTGTGCCGAAGCGATATTGGCGGACCATGACCAAGCGGCCATCATCCGTGACGGGTAGTGCGAGGACCCAATCGCCCGAGCGGAGCACAAAAAAATCACCCTCTCGTTTGTCGAGAGGGTGATTGCAATGTTCCTTGTAGACCCGGAAAACTCGGCAGTCGGCGTGAAGCGCTTCATGCTGGACGGACCAGCGTGCGGGCGCCGACATGCGCGGAGCTTACTTAGTTTTCAGCTTCTGGCCGATACGCAGCTTGGTCGAGTCGACACCCGGATTGAGATCCGTGAGAGCCTTCTGCGTGATGCCAACCTTCTTGGCGATCTTGCTGAAATTGTCGCCCGAGACGACGGAGTATTCGCCAGGGCCAGCGGCCGCAGCGGTCTTGCCACCTTTTTCGGCGGTGGCAGCAGGAGCCTTCTTGGCGGCAGCCTGGAGCTGAGTGATGGCGTCCGTGAAAGACTTGTTGTTCGCTTCGGCGGCGGCCTTGGTGGCATTCAGGTCGGCGGTCAGAGCTTCGACGCTGGCGAGCGTGGCCTTGGCGGCGATAGCCGTGCTGACAGCGCCCAGGTCTTGGGACACCTTATCAGCTTCGGCGCTGGCCTTGGCGGCTTCACCTTTGGCTTTGTAGCCGAGCACGAGGGCGGCGGCGCCGAGGGCGAATCCAGCAATGCCCAGAATGAGCGGGAGCTTGGATTCAGAAGAGGAGGATGAGATGCTGTCGTTTTCCATAGTAGGAGGAGTGTTTTTCGGGTTGGAACGGTTTGAGACTAGTGGATTGACAGGGACGGCAACACAAAATCATTATGTTCTTCGGGTACCGGGCAGTATCTCAATTGGTAGAGTCCCTGCTTTGGGAGCAGGGTGTTGCAGGTTCAAGTCCTGTCTGCCCGACCACCCGACCTTAGGTTTTACGATGATTTCACCAATCAGGCGTAAGCTAAGGCCTGCTGGTCTTTAATCACGGTGACGTGATTGGAGCCGTCTGGCTGGGTCGAAGCTTCAGTTCGGCCGATCACTTGGGCGGCCAAGCCGAGGCTGGCGGCAAGCTGCAGGGCGACCTGAACATCCGCTGGGGCGAGGAAGATTTCGAGGCGGTGCCCCATATTATAGACTTGGTGCATTTCCTTGGCGTCCGTGCCGCTTACCTTGGCGATTTCGGCGAAAATAGGGGGGGTCGGGAAGAGGTTATCTTTAATAAAATGGACGTTGGTGCCGAAGCGCCGGCACTTGGTCTGGCCGCCCCCGGAGCAGTGGACCAAGCCTTTGACGCGCTGCGGACCGAGTGCCTGCAGGAGGCGTAGAGCGTAGGGGGCGTAAGTCCGCGTCGGAGACAGTAGGGCCTGGCCTACGGTCAGCGCGGAGCCGGGGAGGGGGTCGTGCAGACGATGCGGGCCGCAGTAGGCAAGGTCGGCCGGGGTGGCCTTGTCATAGGTTTCCGGATATTTCTCGGCGTAGTACTTAGAGAGCAGCTCATGGCGGGCACTGGTCAAACCATTGGAGCCAATCCCGCTGTTCTCTCCTTTTTCGTAGGCGCAGGTCCCCCCCGAAGCGATGCCCACGATCGCCAGGCCCGGCCCGACGTTCGCCGCATCAACGACATCTTTGCGCGCGAGGATTGCGGTGGCGGTCGAATCCACCGTCAGCGTCGGCGTCAGGTCGCCGACATCGGCGGTCTCGCCGCCGCCCGAAGTAATCCCGAAGCCCTGCGCCCGCAGCATCGCGAGGACGTCTTCGGTGCCATTGATCAGCTCGGCGAGAATTGCCCCTGGGATGGCCTTGGCGTTGCGATTGATCGTCGAAGAGAGGATGACGCCTTTGGTCACGCCGACGCACAGCAAGTCATCGATGTTCATGATGATGCTGTCTTGGGCGATGCCGCGGAAGACCGTGGCGTCACCTGTTTCCTTCCACCAGAGATAGGCGAGGAGTGCCTTGGTGCCAGAGCCGTCGGAATGCGTGACGACGCACTGGTCGGGGTTGCCGGTCAGGTTATCGGCGACGATTTTGCAAAACGCCGATGGGTAGAGACCCCGGTCGAGGCGGTCCACGGCGGCGTGCACCTCGCTCTTCGAGGCGGAAACTCCGCGAGCCGCGTAGCGACCAGAATCAGAGGAGGGCTTGCTTTCGTGCGCCATGGCTCTTGCGTGCTTATCTCCGACCCTACTATTGGGTCAACGACCTTCTCCCACGTGCCATCACTCTTCCGCCAGCATCCATGGTTCCGACGGATTTTCGCCGCCGTTCTGGGTCTGTTGCTCGGGCTCTTCTTAGTGCTGCTCGGCGGGTGGCTGAATCAGCGTTCGCTCCGTGGCCTTGCCGACCGATTGCGCGATGCCTACGCGAATCACGACGCCCGCGCCATGGAGCAGCTCTACTGCTGGGAGGGAGTAGATGCGGCCACGAAGGCCCGCGTGCGCCTCGTCATCCTGCAGGAATTTGAGTTACCGGTGGCCGCGGTGGTCGTGAAGCCACTCGCCCCGATCGACCGATTGGCTAACCCAGGTCTCCGCGCCAATTTACCCACCGCCGCTACCATCGAGGTGACGTATGACACCTCCGACCATCTTTCGTCGGCCTTTCTGGCCGGCCGTGATGGCTGGTTCCATCATCGTCTTGTGGTGATGATCCCGGTGAATTGATGCGCATTCTTGACAGCGACCCGCCCGCCCGCACTTAATTCCTGACTATGGCTGATAAGAACGACAAGCGTCCCGAAAGCGCCCCCGGCAAGTTCTACGTGGATTCGCAGTGCATCGACTGCGACCTCTGCCGCGAGACCGCCCCAAAATCCTTTACGCGCCAAGACGACGGCGGCTACTCCTACGTCTTCGCCCAGCCGACCGACCAGGAAGGCATCGATAAGTGCATGGAAGCCCTCGAGGGTTGCCCGGTCGACGCTATCGGTAAGGACGGCGAATAATCGCTTCGGCGATTTTCTCAAAAGCCCCGGATCTCCGGGGCTTTTTGTTTGGGTCCTTCCACCGCGTCGCCTACATTCATCCCATGGGCGTTAAAATATCCTGCGAATACCTCGGCGACCTCCGCGTACGTGCCACCCACGGTCCATCGGGCACCCTCCTCCACACCGATGCGCCGGTGGATAATCACGGCAAGGGTGAGTCGTTCTCCCCGACAGACCTCACGGCCACTTCCCTTGCGGCGTGCATCATGACAATTCTTGGCATTCAGGCCAAAGGGCTGGAACTCGATTTCCGCGGACTGCGCGTCGAGGTCGAGAAGCACATGACCGCTCAGCCCCCGCGCCGTATCGCGAAGCTCGAGGCCACGGTGCACATGCCCGCGGGTATTGCGGAAGATTTACGCGACCGCCTGATTCGCGCCGCCAATGCTTGCCCCGTAAAACAGTCACTCCACCCCGACGTCGAGATTGTGCTGACCTGGGTGTGGCAGGATAGGTGATGGCGGTTGGCGGATAGCGGTTGGCGGTTCGTTCGAGGGTGGGCCGGGACCGCGTCACGACAGTGCCTGTAATTGCCGCGTAGGTAGGGACGTGTCGGCGACGCGTCCGTTCGCCTGCGGGCGTGCGATAACAACGAGGCTAGCTAAGACCCGACGACTACCCGCCTTCGGTCTCCAACGGCGGGCTCGGAGAGCCCCGCCCCACCTCATGCCGCAGCCAATCATCCGGTCACCCGACTCCTTTTGAGCTGCCACTGCCTCTGGTAGGGACGGCTCTCCGAGCCGTCCGTTCGCGGCCGGACGAACGTATCTCCATCGAGCTCCTCTTCTCTTAGTGCTCAACGGCGGGCTCGGAGAGCCCCGCCCTACCCAAGACCCCCAGGCTAATCTCCGGTTTCCCTTTGAGTGAATACAAGTCCCCGCCACCCGCCACCTGAAGTTATGACTCTGCTTCGCAGCATGCCAGCATGCTCCCTCGCGGCCATCAGCCGCGCCCACCTTTGCACGGCAACTTTGTCTTTCCCCGTGTCCCCGTGTCACCTTGCCCACGTGTCCCCACGCGGCTCCGCCGCGTAACTACCACTCCCGCTTCTTGTGGCCGATGGTCGCGTAGTACACGAGGTACAGGTAACACGGGAGGATGATCCAGTAGGCGTTCCGGACGCCGAAGTGGTCAGCAATCCAGCCGTAGCCGAGGGGCATAATCGCATTGCCGCAGAGGCCCATGATCATGACGGATGCACCGATTTTGGTGAACCGACCTAGCCCGTCTAAGGCCAGTGGCCAGACTCCGGCCCAGGTGAGTGAATTCGCGAAGCCGAGGAGTACGACGAACCAGAGGGAGAGATTGGCCTGGTGGCCTAGGAATTGTACCGGTAGGCGCACCCAGACAATGAGCAGAGAGAGGAGGACGCCGAGCGCGGTGCATAGCCGGAGTGCCGTGACCTGGCTGATGAAGCGCGGGATGAGGGCGATGCCCAGCAGGTAGCCGGTAATCATGGCGGCTAGCGTATACGAGGGGAAGATTTTCGCTTCCAGTAAGGTCAGCCCCATCGATTGCGCGTAGGGAATGATGGTGTCCACCGCGATCACGGAGGCTCCCACATGCAGGAAAATCCCGATAGCTCCAAGAATGAGGTGGGGAAATTGCAGGATGCTCGTCTTGTCGGCGTTGGCTTCCGCGACTTCCGCCGTCTCGTGTTCGGTGTCGATTTCCGGCAACGGCGAGATGCGCACCAGGAAGCCGAGCACCATGAGTACGGTGCCGACGCAAGCATACGGGACAATCACCCGGCGGATTAGCTCATCGAGCACCGCCGCTTTTTCCCCGGCGGCCATCGTGGCCAATCGGTTGAAGAGGTCCGTGTCCGTTACGCGGAACACCACCGCGGCAAGCAACAGTGGGGCGAGAATCCCCGCCCCTTTATTACAGATGCCCATGATGCTAATGCGGCGGGCGGCGGTCTCCTTGGGGCCGAGGACGGTGATGTAGGGATTGGCGGCCGTCTGCAGAATCGCCAGGCCGGCTCCGAGCGTGAATAGCCCGCCGAGGAAAATGCCGTAGGTGCGGGTCATCGCCGCCGGAATGAAGATAAAGGCGCCGAGTGCCATCACCCAGAAGCCGATCATCATCCCCTTTTTAAAGCCCGTCCGCTTAAGCAGGTGTGCTGCCGGCAGGGAAAAGAGCAGGTAGGAGATATAAAAGGCGAAAGTGACTAGGTACGCTTCGAAGTACGTGAGCTCGCAGCCGATTTTGAAATAAGGAATCAGGATGGCATTGGCCCATGACACGAAACCAAAGATGAAGAACAACACGCCGATGATGGCGATGGAGATGGCGGTCTGCCGAGGCGTTAGGTCGCGCGCATGCACGGTGTCGGTACTCATGGGCGGGGTGCCGTCAGCCTGCCGGCTCGCCGAGCATGGGCAATAAAAAGACCCCGGAGGTCCGGGGTCTTGATTCAGGCAATGACGCGCTGATTAGGCCGAGCAGCCGCAACCGCCAGAACCGCAGCCACCTTGCTTCTGGGCGACGGGTTGTTCGGTGGAGCAACAGCCACCCGCCGAGGCGCCTTCTTCCGAAGAGCAGCAACCGCCTTCAGAAGCTTCACCCGTGGAGCAACAGCCACCTTCGGAGCCTTCGCTCGAGCCACAGCCGCCACCGCCGCAGCAACCGCCAGACTGGTGCGGATGACCATGGGCGAGTTCGGTGAGTTCGGCGGCGCGGACGGCGACGACCTTGATGTCAAAATGAAGGGTCTTGCCGGCGAGCTCGTGATTGCCATCGAGCGTCACTTCTTCGCCTTCGATTTGTTTGATCGTGAGGACGCGCATACCGAGATTAGTTTCGGCGTGAAAGCGCATGCCGAGCTGCGGGGTGTTGGCGCCAAAGGCGTTGAGTGGGACGCGCTGGAGAAGCTTGTCGCTGTATTCACCGTAGCCGAGTTGCGGAGGCACCAAGACGGATTTGGTAGCGCCGACTTCGAGGCCTTCGACACCCTGCTCGAGTCCGGGAATGATGTTCTGGGCACCGTGGAGATACTCCATCGGGCCACGATCGCCAGAGGCGTCGATGACGTTACCCTGGTCGTCCTTCAGGGTGTATTCGATGCTGACGACAGTTTCTTTAGCTACGCGCATAGTCATTGGGATGGTCGAAATTACGGGGTTCCCAGCCGCTGGCAAGTCACCATGCCATCTAAACCTTGACCGCCCAGCGGGGGCGGGGTTGCCTTACCTTCCTGCTGTTTGGGGCCGTAGCTCAGTTGGTAGAGCGCGTCGTTCGCAATGACGAGGCCGTGAGTTCGAACCTCATCGGCTCCACCAGCAGGCTCCCGTTATTCGCCTGGATTTTCCAGACGGCGTACCTCGGTGGGCAGGTCCAGGGTGTCTTTTTCCTCGGGCAGTAATTTGCTGGGCTGGAGGCCGTGGATCTCCACGAGTTCCTGGCCCTTAGGGAGCACGTATTTTCGGTAACTACCGAGTCCGGAATTGAATTTCTTAACCGCGGCCTCCAGCCCATCGCGGGCCCCCGCCATGTTCTCGACGAAATCGGCGACACTCTTGTAAAGATTCGTGGCCTTCTCGATGACATCTTTTGATTGCTGTGCCTGTTTGTGCTGAAGCCAGGTGAGATTAATCGCCGAGAGGAAACCCATGAGCGTGGCGGGCGTGGCGAGCAAGATGCCCATGCGCCCGGCATCGATGATCAGCTCGTTGTCGCCTTCGAGCGCTGAGCTTAAGAGGGATTCCGCCGGCAGGAAGAGGATGACTTTATCGAAGGCGAGTCGGCCGGCTTTCGCCTGGGCGCCTGGGTAGTCTTTGTCCGCCAAGGCCTTGATGGTGGCCCGCAACTTCACGGCATGGGCTTCCAATAATTCTTTCCGGTTCGACGCGGATGGGTTGACGAGGGCGACGTCGAACTCCGGCACTTTGGAATCGATGATGACGCAGCGATCTCCCGGGAGCAGGATGATTAAATCCGGGCGGGTATCGCCCTGGGCAGTTTGCTCGATGAAGTCGCAGTGCTTGCTGAGTCCGGAGGCTTCGACCACGCGGCGGAGCGTTTGTTCGCCCCATTTACCGCGGTGCTGCGATGATTTGAGTACCGAGGTGAAATCATTGGTGCTCGTGGCGAGCGCGGCGGTGGTCTCGGTAATCTTGGCCATCTGTTCGCGGACCTGAGTGAGGGCCACGTCCTGATGCTGCAGGCTTTGCTGCATGGTTTGGCGGTAGCTCGTCAGGGCGGAGTTGATTTGCGCAATCAACGGTTCGACCTTGGTCGAGACCTCTTTGGTGACGTCCGGAGCCATGCCCTTCAGCACGTCGGTGCTCATCTTTGCGAAGCTGACCTTCAGTTCGGCGAGGTCGCGGGCGTACCGTTCCGCAGTGTCCGTTTGCGCCTTGCGATGATCTTCCCGCAGCTGGGCGATGGCGCGTTCATTGGCTGCCATCACTTCGGTGAGCTGCTTTTGGGCCGCCAGTTTGGCGGACTCCGCCCCGGCGGCTTTGGCGAGTGCTTCGGCTTTCGCATTACGTTCGCGTTCCGCGGTGGCCGTGGCTTCGGTGAGTTGGCGGCGGAGGTCTTCCGTCAACAGCTCGCCACCCCCTTGCTGGGCTGGGGGCTTTTTCAGGATGAGGAAGAGGAGGGCGCCGAGCACGGCGACCATGAGGATGATCGGGACAATATCCATGAGGTTGCTGGAAAAGACACTCTGCCTAGGGCGGACTATTCCGCAACCTATCCCCGGGGGTCGCCTTCGATCGCGATGGCGTTGCCGAGTTCCCAAGCGGCTTCGTAGGCCGCGACATAGTCTGGCGAGGACCAGGCGGGCGATGCGGGCTCTCCGCCCAATCCGGCGATGAAGCCGTAACGGATGCCATGCGAAATCCGGCGCCGACGGGGGTTCTCGCGGGCATTACTCCAATCGAGTGCCGAGGTGAAGCCCGCGTCCGGAATCGGTTGCACGACCGAACGTCCGACCTGCCAGGCGACAACGCCCGCATGATCGAGGTCGCTGACCCGGCGACCCAGCGCAAGGGATAGCGGGACTGGCCCGTTTTGCCGCCCGGCTTCGATTTGGGCGCGGACCTGTTGTTGCAAGGCGACCCGCCATCGTTCGTCTACCGTGAGGAGCCCGAAGTCAAAATCGGGGTCATCGGCGGCGGAGTCGCGTAATTCGACGCGGGCATATTGCCGCCATTTGGTCAGCCAGGTGTCCCATTGGTCGGTTCCCCGGAGGGGTGGCTTACCAAGCCAATCGGGTAGGTCTTCGCGCATGAAATAGGGTGATTTAAGGCGATATATGAGCCAAATTTCAGGGTTCGCAAGCGAAAGGTGAAATAATGTTCACTCACATGAGGCCAAGTCCTTCATGCTGGTCGACATGCCGAGCGTAAAAAAACCTCAAATAAGCGGATTTCTAATCGAACTTATCCAGAAGTTTGGTGTTATCCAAGCGTACCCTACTCCAGTGATTAGCTCCATTCCGTCCCCGCGCGAACGCCGGGCCCATCTACCTCTTTTCTGCCTAGTGCTTGCCGGGGCCTTTGCCCCCGCTGAGTTCTTCGGCCAAGCCGCCCCTGCCACTGCCCCCGCCGCGGCCGTGGTCGCCCCCATCCCGGCCACCGCCGCCGCTGTCCCGGTGCCCGAGCTTGCCGGCTCCGATAAGGTCGGCCCAGTGATTCTGCGCGACGAGACGGTCGCCCAAGTGCTCGACCTGATGCAGCGCTGGACGGGCAAATCCATTCTCCGCCCGCAGGCCTTGCCCGCCAGCCTCTACACACTCTCCCTGCCTGCCTCCATTACCCGCGATGAGGCACTGCTCGCGATTGAAACTTTGCTCAACCTGAACGGCATCGCGGTCATTCAGCAGGGCGACAAGTTCCTTAAGGTCATCCCGAACCTCGTCGCCAAGGGCGAGTCGCCCGCGCTCATCGCGGATAGCACGCTGAAGATGCCGCCCAGCGGCCGCATCGCTTCCAAGATTTTCACCCTCAAGCACGCGAACGCCCAGGAGTTTGCGACGCAGATCGTCGGCGTCCTGAATACCACGCTAGCTGCCCCGCCCGTTTTCTTCGGTCGCAACAACGCCCTGCTCATCACCGATTCGATCACTAATTTGCAGAAGATTGAAAACCTGATGCTGCAACTCGATAAGCCGCAGCTCGATGTCATCGCTACCAAGGCCTATATACTCAAGAGCGCCATGGCTACGGACATTGTCGCGAAGCTAACAACCATGCTGCGTACGCCCGCCGCCGCTTCCGGGGCCGCTCCTTTCCGCCTCAGCACGGGCACGACCTTCCTGGCCGACGAACGCACCAACCGCGTACTGCTCCTCGGCTCCGCCGATCAGCATGATTTCTTCGACAAGCTCATCGAGACGCTCGACCAGAAGTCTAACCCCAACACCAAGACGGACGTGATCTTCCTTCGCCACGCGGATGCGAAAGCTGTCGCCGATGTCGTCACCTCGCTGGTGACCGGTCAGAATACCGCGACGACCCGCACGAACGGGGCCGCCAAGACGACCACGCTCAACCGCACGCCCGCCCCCGCCGCCGCCCCTGGTGCGCCCTCCGGCCCACAGAATGGCGCCGATGAATTCAGCAGCATGGTCACAGTGATTCCGGATATCCGCAGTAACTCCGTCGTCGTCTCTGGCACGACGGATGACCTTCGCCTCCTCCACGACCTCATCGAAAAAGTGGACGTGGTCCTTCCGCAGGTCCGTGTCGAGGTGGTCATCGCCGAAGTGACCCTGACGGATAACGACCAGAACGGCATCAGTGCGCTGGGACTCAGCGTGACGGCCGGGAAGCTGACCGGTGTCAACGGCACGGTCGCGGGCGGCACGGTCGGGGCAAACGTCAATGGCACGGGTATCGCTGGCCTCGCTCCGAATGGTTCGCTCACCGGCGCCATCGGTCTCAGCACGACCGACCGCGTGAATAATTACCGCGTTCTCTCCGTTCCTTCGGTGACGACCACGCACAATAAAGAGGCCACCATCTTCGTCGGCGAATCGGACCCAGTCATCACCGGTACGACCGCCTCCACGGTCAACGCTGGCACGACTACCTCGACGGTCACGATGCGCGACATCGGTATTAACCTCAAGATCCTGCCGCTTATTGGCAAGGACGGCTCCGTGCAGATGCAGGTTTCCCAGTCCGTCGAAGACATTATCCGCACCACGGTCGTCGATGGTAATGAACAGCCCATCATCGGACGCCGCACTATGGATTCTTACGTCAGTGCGATGAGCGGTGAAATTGTCGTCATGGGCGGCCTGCAGCGGACCACGAAGAAAAAGGTCACGACGCGCCTCGGTCCGATTCCCATCATTGGCGACATCTTGGGCTCCACGACCGATGTCGAAGTGCGCCAAGAGCTGGTAATCTTCATGCGTCCTTACGTGTTGAATGCTTCCGCCGTCGATAACCTCGATGCCCTCAGCCGCATCGATGCATCGTCCGTCGGCCCCGAAGTCCGCAAGTTTATCGACCGTGCTCCAGGCAAGCCGCTACCAGTCGAAGGTAAGCCTGCCGCGCCTGCCGCCAAGTAATATGCGGACAGTTAACCGGAACGGACTTCCTCCGGCGATTGCCGAGAGACTCAGCGATGAAGCCCGGGCTTCTTTTGCCGAGACTCCGCGTGAGGCCCGCTTCAAGTTTCTCGCTCAAGCCTTAGGCCTCGATGAAGCTGCCTTGCTCGCCGAACTGTCGAAACTCACGGGCCTTGAGGTGCTCGACGAGCCCGCCATTGATCCAGAAGGACTAAAGATTCTGCCCGCGCGTATTGCCTCTGAAGCCCAAGTTGTCCCGACGCTGATGCCTGGGGCTGAAGTCGGTCGTCTGCATCTCGTCACCTCGCTTCCTCCCGACCACGACACCGCCCACTGGGTCGCGACCTTTGCCACCCGCCGCCCGAAATGGTATTTGGCTCCGCCGGAACGCGTGGCCCAACTCATCACCGAAAATTACGGCGTCGGCTCCGGTAGCCTTGACGACGAAGGCGATGGATTGGACGAATATGAAGCCGCGCCCTCGGATGTGGAAGCCGACCAGGATGCGGCCGTAGTCCGCTTCGTCACCGATGTGCTCACGCAGGCGGTCGCCGAAGGCGCCACGGACGTGCACTTCGAGCCGCAAGAGACCAATCTCCGTATTCGTTATCGCGTCGACGGCGTGCTCATCGCGGTCCCGTTGCCGGAAAATTTGGCCCGGTTCCAGGATGCCATTATTTCCCGCCTCAAGATTATGGCGCGGCTGAATATCTCTGAGCGCCGCCTCCCGCAGGACGGACGTATCAATTTCCGCGATGGTAAGACGGTACTCGATATTCGCGTCTCGACCATCCCGACCATTTACGCCGAATCCGTTTCCCTGCGTCTGCTCAACCAGCGCAAGGAAGCTTACAACATGGACCGCATCGGCATGGACGCCGAGGAGCAGGCCGCGGTGCGCAAGGTGCTGGATTACCCGCACGGCATCATTCTCGTGACCGGTCCAACCGGCTCAGGTAAATCCACCACGCTCAACGCCTTCCTTCAGGCGATCAACTCGCCCGAGCTGCGCATCGTCACGATTGAAGACCCGATCGAGTATGAAGTGCCCGGCGCCAATCAGGTCCAGACCCGCGCCGAAATCGGGCTCACTTTCGCCAGCGCGCTCCGCAGCACGCTGCGCCAGGATCCAGACGTCATCATGGTCGGCGAAATCCGTGACCTTGAGACCGCCGAGATTTCCATCCGCGCCTCGCTGACGGGTCACCTGGTCTTCTCGACCCTCCACACCAATGACGCCCCCGGCGCCATTACCCGCTTGGTCGATATGGGCGTGGAGCCTTTCCTCGTTGGTTCAGCCGTTGAACTCGTCATCGCCCAGCGCCTTGTACGCCGCCTTTGTGCGGATTGCGCTAAGACTGTCCCGATTGATCGCACCAAACTCCTGCCCGCCCTGGAGGCCCTGGGCATGGACGAAAGTTTCCTGAAAGGCGTGACCTCGCTCCGTGAGGCCGTGGGCTGTCGCAAATGCCGCCACACTGGCTACCGTGGGCGCGTGGGCGTCTTCGAAATTTTCCATCCCAAGCCCTTGCATGATCTGGTCGTCGGACGCGTCAGCAACCGCGAGCTCACTGAAAAAGCCATCGCGCAGGGCATGCGCCCACTCGCCAAGTCCGGCTGGCTTAAGGTCGTCGCTGGCAACACCACGATCGACGAGCTCGTCCGCAATCTGAGCTCGAACGAGTAACGGAGCGATGCCCGTATTTAATTACAACGCCCGGGATGGTGGCGGCAACTCGACCGAAGGCACCGTGGAGGCGCCTAATCGCCGCGAGGCGCTCCGCCGCCTCCAGGCTCGCGGGCTGAAGCCCAGTAAGGTGGAAGAGTCTGGTGCAGCGATTCGCGCGAAGGAGTCCGCTAAAGAAGGCGGCGTGGCCGACAAGGATCTTCAGCCGACGAGTGCGGACTGCCTGCCGTTTCTTGAATCGATGGCGGACTTAGTCCGCAGCGGCATGTCGGCGGGTGAGTCCTTGCGACTCTTGGCCCTGCGCCTGCAGAAATCTCGCCTTCGCACTTTGTGTGCCGGCCTCTGGGCACGCCTGGGCGAAGGGCAAAGCCTCTCTGTCGCGATGGGTGCTTACCCCAAGGTCTTTGACGGGCAGACGCTCAACCTCATCGCCGCGGGCGAAGCCACGGGGAATCTCCGCGATGTCATCGAACGCCTCATCTCGCACTTCACCGAGCAGCGGGAATTTCGCCGCAAGCTCGTCTCGGCACTCTCTTACCCTGTCTTCATTTGTTTTGTCGCGGTGGGCGTGATCATTTTCTTCGTCCTCTTTCTGCTTCCGCGATTGGAGACGCTCCTCAAGTCCCTGGGCGGCGAGATGCCGCTGGCCACGAAGATGCTCATCTGGTTTGCGAACACGCTCCTCTGGGTCGGGCCAATCTTCGCGATCATCCTGATTGTGGGCGCGATCTTCATTCACGAGTGGCGTAAAAAGGAGGCGGGGATGCTCGCTTCGGATGGCCTGCTGCTGAAGCTGCCGCTGGCTGGCACTTTCGTGATGCGTGTCTCGGTGCTCAACTTTTGCCACACCTTGGCCGTGTTGCTGGAGAACGGGATTACGACCGCCGAGGCCTTGCGTCTCGCCGAAAAGACCGCTCCGAATCGCGCGCTGCGCCAGCAGCTTCGGGAGGCCACCAATCGCGTGTTGGAAGGAGACAGCCTTTCCAAGGCCTTGGGTCGTACGGGCTATTTCCCGCGCTTGCTCCTCGATCGCGTGGCCGTCGCCGAACAGACGGGCAACCTCGCGCCCGGCTTGCGGGATATTTCGCGCTCTTACCGGGCTGACCTCGATCGCTGGCTCAACACCGTTTCACAGACGATTTCCGCGTCGGTGCTCATCACCGCCTTCTCGTTTGTCGCCTTTATCGCTTTCGCGATCGTCTCCGCCGTCTTCAAGGTCAGTCAGAGCTTCAGCTTCTGACCGCCCGATTCAGCGGTTACTTCGCCGCTGGAGCGGGCGCAGGAACGTTGGTCGCTGCGGGCGCAGGCACGGGCGTGGGCACAGGTGCCGGGACGGTCGTTTGAGCGGGCGCAGGGGTTGGCGTCGGGGTCGGAGACTGAGTTGCGCCAGTCGACGGCGTCGGGGCGGGGTCGCCCGAAGCCTTCCCCGCAGGTGGTACTTCGCCGACCAACTCCAAGGCGGTGAGCTGAACTTTCATGCTGACGGTGCCAGTGGTGCCGCGCTCCGCAGCGAGGGAAAGCTGGGCGATCGCTAGGTAAGGGGCACGCACTTTAACACTTTCGTAGAATCGCAGGACGCTCGCGACGTCCGCGCGGCGGCAGGACATCTGCAACGAGTGAATCATAAACTTGCCAGCCTTCTGGGGGGTTTTGGGCGACTCGGTGCTGGGATTCAAGCCAGCTTCTTTAGCGGCATTCACCGCCTCGGCCACGAGTTTGGCTTCATCGTAACCATGCCCAGCATCGAGGCCTTGGACGGCGGTGGCGGCGGCGTTACGGATTTCCCTTTCGCGGTCGGACCAAGTTTTTTGCCCGGCAGCAAGCCCTTCGTTTGACTGCCATTCTGCCCAGCCATCGCTGACTCGGCCGACGACATTGGTGCACCAGAAGCCAGCGACGATGGCGGCGCAAAAAAGCGCCAAGATACGCTCACTCGGTTTCAGGCTGTAAAATAAACGTTTCATTGTTTGGTGGCTTCGGCGGTCTTGAGGAGCTCGGCTTGCTTGAAGACGACTTCCAGGCGGAAGGTGGTAGCGGTCTCGCGAAACTTGGGTTCGTTACTCGTGACGCTCTCGACCTCGGGAATGGCTTTCACGGCTTTGAGGAGGTCGGAAATATCTCCGGCATTGGGGGTGCGCGCGTCGATCGTCAGCGTGGGCTTGGTGAGGACGCTGGCCTTCTGCTTTTTGACCTCGCACGAGATGTTCATGAACTCGACGGTCGCAGGGCGCTTCTCGTTCACGAGCGCCAGCATTTCAAGGGGAAGAAGTCGTTTAACCCCAAGGTCGGCGAGGCGGGTCGAGATGCCATCCAAGTCCTTGAGCTCATCAATGCCCGGTTTAGCTTTCTCAATTTGGGCCTCCAGCGCACCAGAGCGGTTATGGATGAAGAAGCTGGCGCCTTCTCCAATCAAGCTGAGGGCGAGGGTGGCGGCACAGGCCTGCGCGATGCTCCAGATAACCAGATTCGTCCGTTCTTTTTTGCGGCGTTCGGCGAGAAAGTCGCCATCGCGGATGTCGGCATCATCCAGCTGGGCTTTGGGAATCGTGAATGATTCCTGGCCTTCCGCCGTAAGGGTGAGGGCGCCATCGATGATTTTACCCGTCAACTCACCCGTGATGATTTCGACGGGGCAATCGGCGGCCAGTTCGGCATGGCTCGCTGCTTCGTGCGCAATGCCGGTTTCGTCGTGGTCTGCCAAGTCGGTGACGACGACTGCGGAAGGGAGTGAGTCGCCCGCCTTCCAGGCTAGGGCGGTCAGACGTTCGTAACCTTTATGGACGACGACGCCCCCAGCCGGGAGGCGGTGGCCGCATAAGGCGAGGAACTCTGGAACGACCGGGCAGTTTTCCGGCCAGGCAAAACTTTCCTCCGGCGTGAAGCGTCGGCGATGGGCCGAATAGGCGAGGACCTGTTTGCCGTCCGGCGAGCTGATATGGCCGACCAGCATTTGCTCCAGCGGGAAGGGAGAGATCGCTTCGAGCTGGAGGTTGACCTGCGCGGCGACCTCAGCGCCTTCGACGCTTAATAAACGCACGAAGAAGCGATTACCCGGAAGTAAGGCGGCCTCTCCCTGCGGGGCGCGGTTTGAGTTGCTGGTCGCACCCCGGGTGGAACTGGGGGAGTCTGGAATGGGAGTGGTGCTCATTTTTTGAGGGTCGGCCGGGCGGCTGGGGTTTCGGAATGGATGGGGGCGGGTGGGGCTCCGTTATCTTCTTCCCAGGCGAGAATCTGGAAGGGGTAGTTGATGGAGTTGCTAGCAACTCGGCCACTCATGGTTGAGGTGCCTAGGGTGGGGGATGCCTCGATGCCAGGGGTGAGATAAGGGGAGGGCTTGGTAGTAGTCGACCTCGTGGAGGCTGTCGAGGTTCCCGTTGTCTTGGGAATAGTTGGGGCCCGGGTGCCCGTGCGGGATTGACCGATGCTGGTGTCGGTATCCGGGTTCGGGGTGGCGCTAGGGTAGGCGACATCCTGGCGAACCGCGACCAGGGCACTGACGCGGCACTTGGAGAGGCCCTCTTTGACGGTTACCCGTACCCACATCAGAATCACTTCGTCATCAAACTTCTGGAGGTTCGCGTTGCCCCCGATTAATCGGCGAACTTCGTCGGTGACGCGGAAATACGGCGGGGTGCCGACATTCTTGTGGCCGATTTCTTTCTGCCGGTCGCGGATCAGTCCGAGTTGCGTTTCATCGATTCCTTGCGAGAGCAGGACGGCGTCCGAGGCCGTATTGATATTGGCCTGGGGGAAGGTGTATAGGCTCACACACGATTTGAAGGCTTCAAACAGCGGGGTAGCGTGGCCGAGTTCGTCGAAGAAGAAATCTTTGGCGACGCCGACGGACCGGAATTCCTCGAAGGTGCGGAACGGGCGTCGCGCCGGGCGGAAGGAGAGCGTGGCCCGCTGGTAGGCTGCGTCTGTCGCCGCTTCTTCGATCGACTCGTAGGACTTGCTTTGCCAGGCGACGAGCGCATCGGCTACGCGCTCGGCGTCGCGCTGTTCCTGTCCCAAGGAGTAAAGTAACTGGATGAGCTCATTCTTGGTCAGCACACTGAGTGGTAGCTTCGCGGTCTCATCCTCATAGTCGAACGTCACGGTCAGGCCTTCGCGTGCAGGGAAGTGGGCGTAGGCGTGAGGGTCGTCGTAGCCCTGCGAGGGGGCATGGATTTTATTGAGGTCGATGGCGCGAATTTCCGCAATGACCGCGAGGGCCAGTTCGAGTTCACTCTGAGCGTCGGCGCGAAGGCGACGACGGTCGGCCTCTTGGGTCGACATCTGGAGCTCCAAGGAGTTGTCCTCCATGAAGCGGCCCAGCGACAACGATGCCAGGGTGATCAGCACGAGCACGATGATGATGACCGATCCGCGGCGGTTGTGCTTCTTCATGGCGTGGTGGCCCCGGTGCGCTTGATGGGGATGTTGATCACGACTTCGGGTTCCACCGTGGGGCCATCCGTCGTCTTGGGCGTGGATTTGAGTTCAGGGAATTTGAAGATGAGGTGCAGGCGCGCGGGCTTGAGCCAAGCGGTGCCGCCATCGTCATGCTTCGGTTCATCTTCGATTTTCCACTCCTTCAGGGTGGCGTCGTAGTACTCGTAGTGGAGCGCCTTGACGAACGGGCTGATGATGGTCTCGTGCAGGTCTTTCTTATCCCGCTCCAACTCCAGCCGAGATTGCCACTGGAAAATCAAGCCACGCTCTGGATCGACGTACACATTGAAGTCCACATCTGGCAGCGGACCTTCCGGCCATTCGGCCAGCCGGGCGGCGTCGGCGAGGACGAACGTGAGCCGCGGTTCCGTCGTGCCGCTGCCGTTATCGATATCCTTGAGGCTGACACCGCTGGCGCCTGGCCCGTAGGTGGCGGCCTCGAAAGTGCGATTCACCACTTTGGCCACCGCCCGAGAATGCTGATCAAATAAGCGTTGGTCGCGTCCTTTGCCCCAGAGCTCACCCATCGAGAAAAGGAAGGTATTGAGCGACACCATCAGGGCGCCCAAGAGCGCAAGGGCGACGAGCATCTCGAGCATGGTGAAACCGCCGCGACTTTGAGGGCGTGGGTTCATTGCTTAGGAGCGGCCTTGGGCGCAGGTGCTGGGGCGGGGGTGCCTTTGCCCGCGCCGCCTTTTTTCGGAGTCGGGGTCGCGCCACTGGGATTCGCCGCCGTAGGCGGGACAAGTTTTTTGCCCGTGGTCTTGGTGCTGCGGAAAGCAGAGTTCCCCAACGCTTCGTCATAGCCGCGTTCCTTGAGCAGTCGCTCGCGGGCTTCGTCCCGGATTTTTTGGCGGTCAGAGGGGATGGACCAAGTGGGCCGAAGGAGCATGCGTGCTTCGGTTCGCTCGGGGCCAAACTCGCCGTTTTCGGTAGCCTGAATTTCGGCCGTTAGCATCACGGCAAATAGGTCGCTGACGGTGGTCGGTTCGATTTTCCCTTTCCAGCGGGCGGTGCGATTTCCGGGCAGGTGGATTTCGCCACCGGTTTCCACATCGTCGAAGCCCGGGGTTTCCAGTAACGCCGCTCGGCACCGCGCCATATCATCCAGCCCTTGCTCGTCCTGTTTCATCGCGATCCGGCTCAGGAGAACATTGTAGTAGGCTCCGCCCAGGCTGGCGGCGGCCAAGGCAAAGATGGCGAGGCTGACGAGCACCTCGATGAGCGTGAAGCCGCGGCGCTTCATTTGGGAGCGGCGACCGGGAGCGGCGCGCAGGTGAGGGGGTCAATCATTCGAATCTGCCGCTCGCCCTTGTTGGTGATTTCGAGACGAACGCGATCGCAAGTGCCGTCCGGGAAGAAGCGCATGCGTATCAGGGATTTTTCCGAAGCGACCCCGCCGAGCAGAATCGCCCCGTCGGAGACTGGGGCGAGAATCTTGACGACCTTATCCTCCATCTTGGGGAGCGTTTCCTCGTGGCGCGGTTTTTCATCGCTCGCGACTTCTTCACCCCAGGTGAAGTCGGGCCCATTCTCGTCGATTGTGACGGTCGGGGTCAGTTCCAAGATCTTGCCTTTCAGCACCGCATTTCGACGCACCGTTTGAAAGAGCGCCAGCACGGCCGTTTCTGGGTCGGCATCAGAGGCACCCTTAAGTAGCGCACTGGAACCCCCAATAAGGACGGCCGCAATCATGGTCATCAGGCCGATAGCGAGCAACGTCTCCAGCAGGGTGAAGCCGCCGCGCTCCGTAAGCCGGGAGGAATGCTGCCGCGCCGTGTTCACCAGTTTCCGATATCGTCCGGGGTGTCTGGCTGCTTGTCGCGGCCCATGGAAAACAGATCGTAACTGTCCGTGTTATGGGTTCCGGGATAGCGATACTGATAAGGGTTGCCCCACGGATCGTTGGGCGCGTTGCCGCCCGGGACTTTGATATAAGGCCCCTTCCATTGGTCAGACTTTCCTTCGGGTGCCTTGATGAGGGCCTTAATGCCTTCCTCGGTGGAAGGGTAGTCACCCAGATCGCGTCGGTAGCTGAGCAACGGGGCTTCCAAGGAATTGCGCACGAAGATTTTCGCGGCCCCTTCCTGGCCTTGGCCGAAGAACTTATCGAGGTTCTGCACGACCACCCCGACCAGCAGCGCCATGATGGCAATCGTGATCAGGATTTCGAGCAGCGTGAAGCCCTTGCGGAGTCGACGGGCCGGGTTTTTCTGGAGTGGGGTCATGTCGGAAATATTCGAGCCGGCGTTTTACTTGGCGGCTTTTTTGGTTTTGCCGGTGGTCGGGGCGGCGGCACCCGCCCCGTCCCCTCCACGATTTTTGGCGACGACGCCTTCACCGGCGGCGGCTCCCCCTGGGCCGCCTTGGCCACCGCGACCGAAACGGTCACGCATCGACTGACGGAAGGCTTCAATTTGTTCAGGCGTAAGATTGGCGATATTAATACCACCAGGAGCACCGGGAGCACCGCCTTGCGTCGCGGCGATGCCATTGGTCACGGTGGTCATGGGCGCGGCCGCAGGGCCCGCATACTTCACGACAATCGCCTGATGGAGCTCCATCCGCTGGGGCTGCCCAGCGTTGTCGACGAGCAAGGCTTCATTGGCGGCATCAAAGCCTTTGATGACGACCGGCACATTGACGGAAGCAGCTTCACCTTCCGCGACCCAGCTCGATTGCTTGGTCAGGAGATTATAGATGCTGTAATAGGAAACTCCGCCTTCCACATACATCCCGCGGAATTCAAGGGTGCCAGGGGCGGCGTTGGCCTGACCGCCCGCGGCGGCGGCGCCGAAGGGGGAGTTCTTCACCAAGCTTTCGAGATCAATAGCCAGGGCCTGCGCGCTGGCACCCAAGAGGGCGGCGGCGACCAAGAAACCGACGGTAAGTCTGTGCGGGGTAATCATCTTCGAAAGGGGTGGGGGTAATTCTCAAACACCAAGCGGGGGCTTTGGTTTCTAACTTCCTCCGCATCTTGGCGGTCGGGGGCCGTTAATCGAGGACTTTTGCCTTAAAACCCTAGTATTTTGACTAGATGCGTAGCCTGTTTAAGGGCTAAACGTCGGAATTTATATCTGTAAAGCAATGGGGGAGATGGCTTTGCATAGTTTAACATAATTTTAACAGAATTTTGATTAATCGGCCCTTTGGTTTGCAACCTTACGCCGGTGGTTTTGTCTTTGAGGTGAATGCTGCGACCAGCCCCATGTGACGCACGGTATGCCCCCCTCGCTGTGCTTGCTGGGGTGGCTTGGGCCTGGCTGGCTCCCGCCGTCCTGGTCGCTCAGGATTTCCAGAAGGATGTCGCGCCATTTTTGAGCAAGTATTGCTACGAATGCCACGGCGGCGAAAAGACCAAGGGAGACCTTGATCTAAAGGCGGTCAAGAACGCGGACCACTTCTTCCAGGAGCAACGGACATGGCGGGAACTCCTGAACCAAGTGGTTACCGGCGAGATGCCGCCCGCGAAGAAAACGGTGCGTCCGAGCGAGGCCGAAATCGCCTCGCTCGAAATCAATGTCCGTAAGTTGCTCACCCAAGCTACCGCCCAGGCCAAGGTGGACCCGGGCAGCGTCACCCTCCGGCGCTTGAATCGCGCGGAGTTTAATAACACCGTCCGCGACCTCTGTTTCATTGAAGGAAACTTCTCCGTCGATTTTCCAGCCGATGATACGGGCTACGGTTTCGACAATATCGGCGACGTGCTCTCGTTCTCGCCCGTGCACCTCGAGCGCTTTATCGCCGGTGCCCAAATGGTTGCCGGTAAGGCCATGCCGCTCACGCCACCGGAGCCCGACGGTGCCGGCTTGGCGATGATGGACATGATCCCGCGCGGGAAGACATTCGAGCAGACGCGTTATTTCAATCCCACGCCTTCAATGTCCGGCACGATTGAAGTCCCTGTCGATGGGGAATATTTCATCACGACCCGGCTCCAGGCCAAGGGGGATAAGACCGATGCGCCGCCCCGGATTGCCTTCTTCGTCGATGGGGCCGAGGTCGGGGTGTACGCTTTCAAGTCGCCGTCGAAATCTGAGAACGCCGAGGTGAAGGTCCGGCTCCCCAAGGGGCCGCATAACTTCACGATGACGTGGCTAAACCCGCCGGCAAATCTAGCCAGCACCACCCGCACGCTTTCGGGCGTCCGCTTCGTCCTCCGCGGCCCGCTCGATACGCGTACGGACTTGCAGCGCCGTTTAACCGCTCTCGCTGGCACTCAAGTGGGCGAACCGCGTGCACGTACCATGGCTAATTGGTTCGTGAGCCGGGCCTTCCGCCGCCCCGCCACGGTGGGTGAAATCACTCGTTACGCGAAGGTTTTCACGGCCGCTGAGCAAGCGGCGGGCACCTGGGAAGCGGGTGCGCATGCGATGATCAGCATCGTGCTCTCGTCGCCAAAATTTATTTTCCGGGCCGAGCAGGACGAGCAACCCGCCGCGACCGAGGCCCATGCTGTCGGCGAATTCGCCCTCGCGTCGCGTCTGAGTTATTTTCTTTGGGGGTCGATGCCGGACGAGGAATTGTTTGCACTCGCCTCCACGAAGAAGCTTTCCAGCGACCTCAACGGGCAGGTGCAACGCATGATGAAGGACCCACGGTCGCAATATCTCGTCACCGGCTTTGGGCTCCAGTGGCTGCAGTTGCGTCGCCTCTCCACCGTGTCGGTTGACATCACCCAGTTTCGTGAATTCAACGAGGGCATCCGCACCGCGATGGTCAAGGAGACCGAACTTTTCCTGGCAGAGATCGTCAGCCAGAACCGGAGTGTCTTGGATATCATCGATGCAGATTTCACCTATGTGAACCGGCCGCTCGCGCAGTTTTATCGTCTGCCGACCACAGCCTTTAAGAGCAAGCAAACGCAGACGGAGTTTATCCGGGTGACGTTGCCTCCCGGCGATCGCGGAGGGGTGCTCACGCAGGCCAGTATCCTGACGGCGACTTCCAATCCGACCCGCACTTCCCCCGTCAAACGCGGGAAGTGGATTCTGGAGCAAATCCTCGGCACGCCCCCGCCGCCCGCCCCCGCCGAAGTCCCCGCCCTTGAGTCGCAACATCAACTCACGGGCACTTTGCGTCAGCGGATGGAGCAGCATCGCCAGAATCCATCCTGTGCTTCCTGCCACGCACGCATGGATGCTCTCGGCTTTGCCTTCGAAAAATTCGACGCCGTCGGTCAACTTCGCCAAGCCGATGAAGGAAAGCCCATCGATCCTTCCGGCAAGCTGACGGACGGCCGGGTGTTTAGTGGTGCCAGCCAGCTCAAGGCCATCCTCAAGGCCGACCAAGATAAGTTCGTGCGGAATTTGTCGTCCAAGCTATTGATTTACGCCTTGGGCCGAGGCGTCGAATATTATGACGAACCCGCCATCGATAAAATCGCCGCGGGGGCCAAAAAGGGCGAAAACCGCTTTTCCGCCCTCGTAACCGCGGTGGTGCTCAGCGACCCATTCCGTCTCCGCCGGGGAACATCGCAGGTTGAAAGCGTGTCGAATAAGCCTAAGACCAAGTGAGCCCCGCATGAAATCCGACCATCTCAACCGCCGCACGATCCTTAAAGGCATGGGCGCAGCCTTGGCCTTGCCTTGGCTCGAGGCGATGGGTGTGCAGAAATCTTGGGCGGGCGGCAACACGCCGGTCTCCCAGGCGGCCCCGAATCGGATGGCCTTCATTTACGTTCCTAACGGCGTGAACATGGATGGCTGGCGCGGCGGCCGGAATCCCATCGCCGAAGGCGCATTGCCCACGAAGCTCCCCGCCATCCTTGAGCCGTTGGCGAATGTCCGGAATGACTTCTCCCTTTTGACCGGACTCACGGCCGACAAGGCGCGCGCTAATGGCGACGGCGGTGGCGACCACGCCCGGGCGATGAGTGCCTTCCTGACGGGAGCCCAGCCTCGCAAGACCGATGGTGCCAATATCCGTGCCGGCATCTCGGCCGACCAGGTGGCCGCCGCTCGGGTTGGTGATCGGACGCGACTGCCCTCCTTGGAAGTCGGTGCCGATGCCAGCAAGCTCGCTGGAGGTTGCGATTCCGGCTACAGTTGTATTTACGAATCTAATCTCTCCTGGCGCTCCGCGACTCAGCCGATGCCTAAAGAGGTTAACCCAAAGCTCATCTTCGAGCGCTTGTTCGGTTCCGGTTCAGACGTCGAACGCGCCCGCCTGGCGGCCCAACGCAAGAGCGTCCTTGATGCGGTCCGCGATGACTTCCGTGAACTGAACCTCCGCCTCGGCACGGGCGACCAGCGCAAACTCGACGAGTATTTCACCGCAGTCCGCGAACTCGAGCTGCGCATTCAGAAGGCCGGCACGATGGGCCAGCCTAAGATCCCGGCCAACGCCGTGGCCCCCCAGGGCATCCCGCAGAGCTATTCGGAGCACCTGAAATTGCTCGCCGATTTAGTCGTCCTCGCGTTCCAGACCGACACTACACGGATTTCGACGATGGTCTTCGCGAACGACGGTAGCAACCGTTCCTACCCTTTTATCAACGTCCGCGAAGGCCACCACAGCATCTCGCACCACGGCAATAACCCCGAGAAGCTGGCGAAGATTCAGGACATCAATAAATTCCACACCGCGCACTTGGCGTATTTCCTCGAGCGCCTGAAGTCGGTGAAGGAAGGCGACGGGACATTGCTCGACCACTCGATGATCGCCTATGGTTCCGCCATCGGTGACGGCGATCGGCATAATCATGACGACCTTCCGGTGCTGCTCGCGGGTAAGGGTTGCGGCACGCTCCGTCCGGGCCGCCATATTGTCTATTCAAAGGAGACCCCGATCAATAATCTCTGGGTCAGCATGCTCAATCGCATGGATATTCGTGACGTGCAGTTCGGCGATAGTACCGGCGAACTCAAGAAGCTCTCGTAGTCTGTCTCGGGTAGGGTCGGTACTGCGTCACGACCTAGCTGCATCTCAAGGTAGGGACAGAACCACGTGCTGTCCTAATCTGTCTCTAGGTAGGGGCAGCACCGCGTGGTGCCCTCTTCCGCAACTTCTCCTCCTCTCTGGCGTTCCACCTTAGTAAGCTCACCCCATGAATCCCGCCGAAGACCCCTCATCCGGAAAACCCAACCCCTTTTATAAGCCCTCCTTCGGCACGGTCATTCGTCGTGAATTCCTCGGGCTGATGGCGGCGACTTTCGGCTGGGTGATGCTGCCCGCCACCGGGGACGCCCAAGAGAAGAAGGGCAAGGGCGGGGGGAAGGGTAAGGGCGGTGGCGACGATTCTTCCAGGGCGCGTGGCCCGGCTTTCCAAGGCGAATATGTCCTCCCGGAATTCCTCGCGGAATACGCGAAACTCTCGCTGATCTTCGGCCGCGCGACCCACAAGGCCATCACGGCGAGCCTTCTACCGGTCTCGGCGATGGAAGCGTTCCTCGAGATCGGTACGGCCAAGGGCAAGTACATCCGCAAGACGTCGGTGACCGCGCTCCCGGCTGGCAAGGCGACGGAAGTCGTTATCGACGGCCTGACCCCGAACACGGAATACTTCTACCGCCTCAGCTATCGTCAGCCGGGTGCCGGCAGCTTCACCCAGCGCGCCGAGGCCCGCTTCGCCACCCAGCGTGCGCCGGGCTCGTCCTTCGTCTTCACCATCCAGGGCGATTCGCACCCTGAGCGTCCGCAATCCAGTCACCCCGATCTTTACGCCCGCACCCTCGCCACCGCCGCCGCCGACAAGCCGGACTTCCATATCTGCATTGGTGACGACTTCTCGATCGAACGCGTTCGCACGATCAACGAAGCCAACTGCCAGACGCCCTACCTCCTGCAGCGCCCCTTCCTCGGTCTAGTTGGCTCGGTCGGCCAGGTCTTCCTCATGAATGGTAATCATGAGCAGGCTTCGCTCTTCAATTTCGCGCAGACGGATGAACGCCACGATGTCGCCGTCGGCGTCCAGAAGGCGCGCAACTCGCTCTACCCGACCGTCGGCAACGAGGGCATCTACTCTGGGCCGGTCGAGCCGTGCAAGGGTATCGGCCCGCTCAAGAGCTACTGTGCTTGGACCTGGGGTGACGCGCTCTTCATCCTGCTTGATAACTACTGGCACTCGCCGGCGCTCGTCGACAGCGGCTTCGGCGGCAAGAATGGCAAGGGCGAGGATAAGAAGAACCGCGACTGGTGGGGCATCACGATCGGCGACGCCCAGTACTACTGGCTCAAGAACGCACTCGAGACCAGCAAGGCGAAGCACAAGTTCGTCTTCGCCCACCACGTCCTCGGCTCCGGCCGCGGCGGCGTAGACGAGGCCGACCTCTACGAATGGGGTGGCCAGGGCAAGAAGGGCGAAGGCACGTTCAAGGAGAAGCGCCCGCGCTGGGAGCTCCCGATCCACCAGCTGATGGTGAAGCACAAGGTCAGCGTCTTCTTCCAGGGCCACGATCACCTCTACTGCCAGCAAGAGAAGGACGGCGTCATCTACCAGGAACTCCCAATGCCTTCCGACCACGGCTACGTCGCCTATAACGAAGACCGTTACCAATCCGGCAAGAAACTCCCCAGCTCCGGCTACGTGCGCGTCACCATCACCCCCGCCTCCGCCAAGGTCGAATATGTTCGTTGCTTTCTACCGAAGGATGAGACCGCGGAGACGAAGCACGGGATGATCGCCCACTCCTACGAAGTGAAGGCGCGAAGCGCCTAAGGAGAGGAATGAATCGATGACTGCATCGAGGAGTAAATTGAGGACTGAATGGATCTCTCGGCCGCCCTGCCGCGGCCGGTCTCTTTCCCGGCCAACTGACCAACTGGTCAACTAACGCTGCTTCCCCCATGCCCCCTTGCCCCCTTGCCAGCATGCCCCCTCGCGACTCCGTCGCGCTGCTTCCCGGTCGTACACCAAGCCAGCAGTGCCCCCGCGCGGCCACCGCCTGGCTTCTTCGCGCTTTTAGTTTGCTCGCGCTTTTCTGCGCGAGCGCGGCGGCCCGCCCGCCCAACGTCATCATCATCCTGATCGATGACATGGGCTGGCGGGATCCTGGCTTCGTCGGCAATAAATATATCGAGACGCCCAACATCGATAAGTTCGCCCGTGAAGGCGCAATCTTCACGCAGTGCTACGCCAGCGCTCCGAACTGTGCCCCCACCCGGGCCTGCCTGCTCACGGGCCAGTATCCGCCGCGCCACGGCATCTACACCGTCGTCGACGACCGTTATGCCCCGGGGCAACCGCACATGAAAGTAATGTCGACCAAGGGCAATGATGAGATTCCCGATAAGACCGTCACCATCGCCGAATCGCTCAAGGCGCAGGGCTACGCAACGGCCCTCATCGGGATGTGGAACCTCGGCCGGGGCCGTAACGGCGCGCCGGGCAATCCGACGGGTCAGGGCTTCGACATTTATCACCGCCCGGACGACTTTGATTTCGCGAAGGACGCCTACAAGAACGAGAAGGGCAAGTATCTCTCCGACGCCCTCTGCGACGACGCCGTCGCCTGGATCGAGAAGAACAAGGACAAGCCCTTCTTCCTCTACTTCCCCGACCACTCCGTCCACGAGCCCTTCGACCCCAAGCCGGAGCTGCTCGCGAAGTATCAGAAGAAGATTCCCGCCGGTCTCGATAAAGGCATCACGCCGGAGTACGCCGCGACCTGCGAGGCCGCCGACGTCAGCGTCGGTCGCATCATGGCGACGCTCAGGCGCCTCAACCTCGATAACGACACCCTCGTCATCTTCACGTCCGACAACGGTGGCCTGCCTTACGTGGTGAATCCGCTCCGCGGCAGCAAGGGTCTCCTCTACGAAGGAGGCCTCCGCGTACCCGGGGCCGTGCGCTGGCCCGGCGTCATCCCTGCGGGTAAATCCTATGACGAACCCGTGCTGAGCATGGACTTCGTGCCCACGATCCACGAAGCCCTACACGTGCCGCTGCCGAAGGATCAGCCCATGGATGGCATCAGCCTCATGAAGCAGGTCGCCACTGGCGCCGCGCTCAACCGCCAGGCCATCTTCTGGCACTTCCCTTGTTACATCGGCAAGGGCGAGCCGATGAGCCTCCTGCGGGCGGGCGACTACAAGCTCATCCAGAAATTCGCCGGACCGACCTTCGAGCTCTACAACGTGAAGAAGGATCCCAGCGAAGAGCACGACCTCGCCAAGGCCGAGCCCGCCAAGGTCGAAGAACTCAAGAAACTTCTCCTCGCTTGGCAGAAGGACACCGGTGCGTTCCTCGCCGATCAGCCCAACCCCGCCTACGATCCCAACGCCAAGGAACCGCGCGGCGGCGGCAAGGGCGGTAAAGGCGGGAAGGGCGGCAAGAAGGACAAGTAACCTTCCCACCGGCCGCCGTGTGCCGGACAAGCTGCGCATCGGGGAGTGCCCCGCCGCCGCACGGACTGTAACGGAATTGCCACCCCCGTGCGGGCGTGCAATTTAAGATTCTTATGATGATTCCGGAGCTCGAGTTGCAGATGGTCTACACGAAGGCGATTGATGAGTCGGCGTGGACGAAGGCCCTTCCCCAGCCCGCGGACCCAGATCGCACGTGCGTACTAGGCTTCTCCTTCAGGCAGCATGCCTACGAGCTACGCTTCAACCCTCGGACCTCCCCCGATATCATGAAGGTGAGTATGACGCTGCCAGTGGATCGCACGGTGGGCGGCGGGGAGTTACCTGCGCTGCTGCGGCACATCAATCGCGAGCACCTCGCGGTCAAAGCCGAACTGGCCGATGACTACCGAACTTCCGTGCGGCTGTCGGTCGAAGCCATCGTGGCCAGCCCTTTCCGGCTACCGGATCAAGAAATCGCGACGTTCATCCTGCAAGGGGCGCTCGACCGTTTGGATCGGGCGGCCAAGGAACTTAAAATAGCCAGCCCTGGCCCGGGATTTTAGCCCGCAGGTTATGACGGGCGGGGCCCTAGACGCCATCGTCTGGCGTGGGTATAATCTCCGCACCATGAGTCACGATCGCCGTACTTTTCTCAAAACTCTCACCTTAGGCGGGGTCGCCTTGTTCACGGATGACTGGTTTAAGTTAGTCGCCGAGACCAAGGAAGCGAGCCAAGGGAAGCAGCTGCCCGTCCATCCAGCGGCCGTTTACGGAAAGGGCTGTCAGGAATTAAACGCCTTCTGGTCGGCGGGTGAAGGTTACGCGCTGTATCTTAACGGTACGCCCTATGACGAGCCGCCCACCCGCACCTATCGCCAGAAACTCGAGGCCGACGGCGATGACCACGTGATCGAAGCGCTGGAGCAATTAGGTCAAGGCAAGTATGAGGCGCTTGATGATGTGGAGCAGTTGGATGAGGAAGCCGAGGGTGGGAAGGACGAGGAGACTTGGCGGGAGTTCATCGGACGGAAAGCGCCGAGCCTGCTCGAGACTTTGGAATACATCGAATCCGAGGGGCTGCCAACGGGCTCTTGGATGTTAGATGAGGATATCGATAGCGAGAGGGATGAAGCCTTTGTCACCGATTGGTGCCGGCGGAATGCCCCTGAGGCCGCCGCTTCGGTTTTTTTGAGCGGCCTTATTCAGGGGCTCCGCTCAGACCGGGAGGAGATCAGGCTGGCGGACGCCATCGAGGCGGAGGGACTGCGCTTCGTCGATGGGGCCTGCCCCGGGAACGACACGCTCGTCTGCGCTTACGCCAATGATTACGACACGTTGGCCGCCTTGCAGCGAATCCTGGGTGCTCGTGGGCATAACTGCCGGGTCATTATCCTGCAGGCTAACCCAGCGGATATCGCACCCGCAGGGGATTGAAGTCCGCCAGTCAGCCCCCTAGAAAGAGGCATGAGATTACCCCTTGCTCTGTTCATCGGCCTATTTTTTGCCTTGGCCGAAGCCAAGCCACTGAAGGTCTTCATTCTCGCCGGGCAGTCGAATATGGAGGGCCACGCACGGGTAGAGACCTTTGATTATATCGGCGAAGACCCAGCCACTGCCCCATTGCTGAAGCAGATGCGTGCGAGCAATGGCACTCCCGCCGTCTGTGATCATGTGTGGATTTCTTACTACACTGGTATCGGTGAAAAGAACGGCGAGGGCTTCGGAAAGTTAACCGCGGGCTACGGCTCACGGCAGGATCCCGCCAAGGATGGCGGTAAGATCGGCCCGGAGTTCATGTTTGGCCTAGCGATGGATCGAGCCTTGGCCGAACCCGTCCTCATCATCAAAGCCGCCTGGGGCGGCAAGTCCCTCAATTACGATTTCCGGCCGCCATCGGCTGGCCCGTTTCCGCGCTCCGCGAAAGACCTCGAGAAGAATCAACACCCCCAAGAGCAGTCCGGGGCGTATTACCGGATGATGATTGCGCACGCCAAGCATGTGCTCGGCGATATCAAGCGCGTCTGCCCGGCCTATGACGCCAAGGAAGGGTACGAGATCGCGGGCTTTGTCTGGCTGCAGGGCTTTAACGATATGGTAGATTCTGGATTCTACCCCCGCTTGCCCAAGGGGAGCTCCGCGAACCGCTTCGCCAAGTATTCGGAATACATGGGTGACTTTATCCGCGATGTGCGGAAAGACCTCGGGGTACCGAAGATGCCCTTTGTCATTGGGGTCATGGGCGTCGGCGGCAAAGCTCCCGGTGAGGATAATCTCGCCTTCCGCGAAGCCATGGCCGCGCCAGCCGCGCTGCCGGAATTTCAAGGAAACGTTACCGCCATCCGGACCGCGGCATTCTGGGACGAAGCGCTCGGCGCGATTCAAGATAAGAAAGAGAAGGTCCGGCAGATGGCGTATGAGCTGCGGACAAAGAGTAAGCGCCACGCCAATGCCGACGGCCAGATGAGCGAGGCGCAGCAGCGCGAATACCTCAAGGATTATGAGGCCAAGCTAATTTCCCCTGAAGAAGCCGCCATGCTGAAGCGCGGGGCCTCCAACGCCGGCTACCATTATCTCGGGTGCGCCAAGACCTTTGCGCTCATGGGTGAGGCCTTCGCCGCCGCCACGCTGCAGATGATGAAGCCCGCCAAATAAAGCCCTTCGGGCTGGCTTGGCGGGGCTGGGGGGGGGCTTGATGGCCCCTATCATTATTAACGATAGCGAGGGTGGTTGATTTATAATTAACTTTTAATATAAATCACCCATGCATCGTCTGTTTTTTGTAGCCTGGATGGCGTCCTGCCTCTGCGCCCGCGCGGCCGTATACAAGGGGAGCGACGGTTACATTGTCCGGGTTTACCGAGAGGACGGCCTCCCGGTGCAAATTTTCCAAGACGGGATTGCCCTGGATTCGGCGACGTTAGCCGGGATTAATGGGATCAGGGTCAAAGCGCGGACCGTGGAGCCACGGGCCTTTGACTTTAAGGACATCAACTCCCTCGCGGGCCGGGCGGTCTGGCCGGGCATCTGGGAGGCTTTCCGGACCCAGTATGCCTTGGATAAAAAAGGTGAGTATTTCCGGAATGGCGTCGTAGCGACACCCACCGGAAAATTACCATTCGACCTCTTTCTGCTTTTTATCGCATCCCAAAAGCCAACGCTGCAAATTGATAAGGTCACCACTTGCAAGCGCTGCAGCGGCGAGGGCCAGCATATCGGCACGGAAACAGCCGGCGGCACGACCAAGTTAAAAGGGGTTTTTTGCGAAGACTGCGCGGGCTTTGGTAAATATATTGATCGGGACAGTTTTACGGTGTCCTACACGGGCCCACTCCCAGTGCGGCCAACCTTGGCGGTGTTAGTCGCGGCCGGGTTGGTCGTGGCCGCGCCGCTCCCTCCGCCAGTCGCCCGTGAAATCCAGGTGGCCCCCATGCCCGCCCAGGCAGCCCCCATGCCCGCCCAGGCAGCCGTCATCGTGCCCAAAGTAGCTGAACTCACCGCGGACCAGAAATTCGAGGCCTTTAAAGGCAGTGCCCAGCTGGGTGATACGCAGGCCATGTACGAATTAGCCCTGATGTATGCACACGAAAGCCGCGATCGTCCGAATGTGGAGCTAGATAAATTCGAAGCCGTGAAATGGATGACTAAGGCGGTGAACAATAACCACAAGTTAGCTCAATTCCGCCTAGGGGGATACTACGAAACGGCTTTCGGGGTGAAGCGGGATTTGGCCGAGTCTTTGCGATGGCGGACCTCTTCCGCTTACCTGGGCTGCAAGCAGGCGCAGACGTGGATCGCCAATCTCTACTGGCATATTTCATTGGGTAACAGTTCGTTCCCCGCGGAAAACATCACCCGCGACCCGCCCGCCAACTTACGCGAAGCGTATGCATGGTTTCGCGCCGCCGCCGATGCCCCGATGGCCAAGCGGTTGCAGTTCGACATCCCGGCACCCGAGGAGCTCGAAGGCGGTAAGCAGCCCATGAGCCCGGCTGACTACACGGCCGAGCGGGCCAAATATGACTTGGCCCCCCGTCAGCGGGATTCCGTCGCAACGAGTTTTGCCTCAGCGGAAGAAATGACCTTAGCTAAAGAGCGCGTCGTCGCCTTAGAGGCTAAAATCGCTTCAGAGCGTAGCTTGCGCCAGCAGAAGTGACGGTGCGGATCGCCTGTTCGCCCGTGCGGGCTCACCGAACCTCGGGTTCTCATCCCTTCGGCAGGATGTATCGGCCCCGTGTCACCGATACTCGTGTCCACGTGCCCCCTAGAAATATATCCTGGCGGAGGGGAAGGGATTGGCTGCGCTGCGCTTGGGGCTAACGCCCCATTGCCGATGGCAACGCCTGTTCGCCCATGCGGGCTCACCGAACCCGTGTTCTCATCCCTTCGGGTGGCTTGTGTGCCTATACTCCATACTCGAGACTCTATACTCTGGTACGTTAAAGTTTCCTGGCGGAGGGGAAGGGATTCGAACCCCCGGAACCTTGCGGTTCATCTGATTTCGAATCAGACGCAATCGACCACTCTGCCACCCCTCCTTACCAGGACTGTTGAGGAAGTCCCTGGAACGCCTGCGGGCAAGAATTAAACGCCGCGGGGCGGACAAGCGGCGGGGTAATGGGGGATTTGCATTGGCTAAGTGGCACAGAACCAGCGTGGTCCGTATCTCCGTCCGCGAACGGACGGCTCGGAGAGCCGTCCCTACCTGAGACAGCGGATGCGATGTCATCGCATCCCTACCCAAGGCGGAAGGCACAAAAAAGGGCGGCCGAAGCCGCCCTCAATAGGACAGCACGTGGTGCTGTCCCTACCTTTGGATGACGCTCACTTCGCGAACATCGGGTCCTTGGGGTTCGCGCCGGAGATGAGGTAGGCGAGGAGGTCAGCGACTTCCTGAGCGTTGAGCGAGTTGAGTAGGCCGACGGGCATCGGGCTTTCCGGCGATCGATCGATACTCAGGATATCCGAGCGGTTGACCGCGAGCTGCACCGAGAAGTCGAATGGGTTGACCGCAAGCTGTAGCTTGTCACCTTCTTCGTTGAGGATACGGCCGATGGTCTTGCCGCCGTCGACGCGACCGATGATCGAGTTCGAGTATTGGTCGGAGACGATGGCGCTGGGCTGGATGACGCTCATCAGGACGTCGGCCGGCGCGGTACGGGCGCCGAGGCCGGAGAGATCCGGACCCTGCGCACCGCCGTTGTCGCCGAGGCGGTGGCACTGCGAGCAGAGCGCGGCAGCAAACATCTTCTGGCCATTGGCGAAGTCGAAGGACTTCTCGGCCTTGGCGGTTTCCCAGACCTTGAGGGCTTCGGCATGCGTCCAGAGACGGCCCGGGCCAGAAGCGGCTGGAATCGGGTCAGCGGCCTTACGTGGCGTGGCGGGAGCGATCTCTTCGAGGGCGGCGCGTTCGGCTTCGGGCGCAGCTGCGAGGGACTCCTTGCGGATGTTGCGGACGAAGCCCTTGAGCGAGTGGCCGCCTTCGGCCTGCGAGAGACCATCGAGGAAACCGAAGAACTCCTTACGCAGTTCCGGCGTCCAACCGACGGTAGCGCGGCAGAGATAGACCGCGAGGCCGATACGCGTGGAGGAAGGCGTGACGGCCATCGCGTTGGCGGCGGCCTTGGCGTAACCCGGGTGGCGGGCGAGCACTTCTGGATCGGCGACAACGGCGGGTCCGGGCTGCGCGAACTTCATCGCCTTCAACACGCGGGCCGGTGCGGTGGGTTCTTCGAAGAAGATTGCGACCGTCGCGAGCTGGCGGTCGAGGGCGTTGTCGCCGGAAGGAAGACGGTCGGCGGCTTCCTTGCCGAGGCGCTTGGCCGTGGCAGCGTCGGGCTTGCCGCGACGCGAGAAGGCAATCTGGAAGACGCGCAGGCGATCCTGTTGCAGGCGGAGGTCTTTAGACTTTAGGGCGCTGTCCGCCGCGGCGACGATGGCCGCCAGGTCGGAAGCTTCGCCACAACGAGCGAGGGCAGCAGCGGCGTTGATGGCGAGGTCGACGTTGGCGTCGGCCTTCACGCGGGCGCGCCAGCTGGTGACCGGCTGGTGTTCGACGGCGATGCGGGCGGCGAAGCGCACCCAGCGATCGGGGTGGCCCATGAGCGGCCAGGCTTTGTCGAGGGCGGCGGCGGTCGGGGCGACATCGCGCAAGGCTTCGAGTTCGCGGCGGAGCTTCTGTTCAGGCGTGGCCGTGAACCAGGCGGCCGGCGCGGTGGATTCCTTGCCCTGGTAGGTGATGCGATAAAGCGCGGACTGACCGCCACGACCGCCGATGGTCACATACATGTGGCCGTCCTGCGGGCGGATGACCGCGTCAGTGACGGAGAACGGCTTGCCTGCGGCGAAGACTTCCTTGCGGGCCTTCCAGGCGCCACCTTCGGGTTCGAGCACGATCGCGTAGAGCGTGGCGTACGTCCAGTCGCAGGCGAAGAACGCGCGCTGATAGGCGGCGGGGAATTTCGCGCCGGTGCCCATCGTGCAACCCGTCGGGCTGCCAGGGCCGATGTCGACGAGCGCAGGCTGGGAGTCGACGAGCGCCTGCGCGTTATTGCCGGCACCAGAGCGCCAACCGAGTTCGCCACCGGGCGTGCAGAGGTTGATGCGGGTCGGGCGATACCAAGGCGCCCCCATGTCCCACTCCATGTCGGAGTCATAAGAGAAGATGTCACCGTCTGGAGCGACCGCGCCGTCATACGGATTGCGGAAGCAGGTGGTCACGCGGACCCAGTCCTTGCCGTCTTTGTCCATGCGGGCGATCCAGCCACCGACGGCCTTGATGCCGGAAGCGTGGCCGTTGGCGTCTTCGAACTTCTTCAGCAGGTCGTCTTCATCGTAATGCTTGGCCGCAGCGCCCGCCTTCTCGTCGTCGGGCAGCTTCGTGTGGTTACCACCGAAGACGAGGATCGAGCCGTCGCGGTCGAGGACGAGCTGGTGGGGGCCGTGTTCACCGGAGCCTTTGAGGGCGCGGATCAGCGTCTGTTCGGCGTAGGAGCCGTCGCCCTTCGTGTCGCGCAGGCGCCAGATATCGCCCTTACCCTTTTCGCTCGCGCACGCGTAGAGCGCGCCGTGGGCGAAGAGTAGGCCGTGGCAGCCGAAGGCCTTCGTGTCGATCTTGGTCACGACGGGCTTCGTCGGATCCTTGAGGGAGATGCGCCAGAGCACGCCGCCTTGGTCGCCGGCGACGAGGTCGCCTTCCGGCGAGACCGCGAGGGAGACCCAGGTACCCTGTTCCGCCTTCGGGACGAGGTGCAGCAGCTCGGCCTTGAAGCCCGGGAGGAGGATGAGTTCGTCGGCGGGAGCGACCGAAGAGGTCGGGGTGCGCTTGCCGCCCTTGGCGAGAGGCTTGTTGCCGCTGAACGGATTGCCCCAGGGCTGTTCGCCCATCTTCTTCACGATCGTCGCGGCGGTCCACTTCGCGTCGTCGAAGCCGGCGGCTTCCCAGCCTTTGCCGGGATCAGCGAGGGACGTTTTCCAGTTGTCGCCAGATTCGGCGAGCACCTTCTTGCCGACGGAAAGACGGAAGGCCATCGCAGCGATACCGCCGTCGTTACGGCCGAGGATCGCGATCGTGTTCACGCCCGCCTTAAGGTCGGCGCTGACTTCGGCGGCGAAGGGCTCTTGCCATTCATCGGAGCCGCCGAGCTGCTTGCCGTTGAGCCAGACCGTGCAGTGGTTGTCGGCGACGGCCTGAAGTTGGGCCTTGGTTGGGGCTTCCTTCAGCTCAAAGGAGGAGCGGAACCAGACCTGTTGGTTGGTGACGTTGTTCTTCGCGCCCCAGACCCAGAAGGTTTCGGCGCGGAGCGGGGACGAGGCGAGAAGCGCGGCCAGATAGGCCACTGCGAGCAGGGGTAGTCGGAGCATGCGAGATATGACCATAAGGGGTGGGGGGAGTTCCATCTTAAAGAAGCGGCGTCAAAAGCCGTCGATACGGGTGCGGGGAGCAATTTAGCTCAAAAGGAAACTGGAGACCGGATGATTGGCTGGGTGTCGAGTTAGGGCGTGGCTCTCCGAGCCCGCCGTTGAGCTGAGTGATGTACGGATGATCTGTCGGCGAACGGACGGCTCGGAGAGCCGTCCCTACCTTAGATACAGATGCAGCTAGGGCAGCACGCGGTGCTGCCCCTACCTCAAGACAGTTCGAATGGCGTCGAGGCGGGAGGTGTCGGCCTTGCCAGAGGGCGTCCAAGTAGGGCAGAGCCAGCCACCTTCGTCGTGCTCGTTCCACGCGTAGATGATGACGGTGTTAGCTGGGCAGATGTCCGGATGCGCTTTCACGAAGGTGAGCGCTCGACCAAGATGTGCGGCGATCTCACCCGGCGTGGCGGTGGCGGGGAATGTCTTCTGGTTGGCGTAGCCAGCGTTCTTTTCCCACGAGACCGGATGGTCCTGGCGCGGGCGCTTATCCCAGCCCGTGGTGACGAGCGGTGCGTAAGGAATTTTGTTCGCGAGCGCACTCGACCAAGCGTGTTGCTCGAAGGCGGCGAGATACTTTGCGAAGACTGGCTCAGTGCCTGGGTGGGCGTAGGCGGAGACCGCAGCGAAACCTTCACTGGCGTGGGCTTGGTAGTCGCGGGCCGGATTCCAACCCATGTACACGAAATACGGATCAAGGCCGGCGACCTTCGCCGCGGCGCGGAGTTCTTCGAAGCGTTGTTTAATCGTCGGCTGCTCCGTCTTCACGTCGAAGGTATAGACGAGTGGGCGCCCGTGCGTTTTCTGATAGCCTGGCTCCTGCATCAACTTCACCACACGATTGCGTTCGGCTGGCCAGCGCGGAGCCGGCACGGAAAGCGTTTGATGTAGGATGAGGCAGAAGCCGAGGTCAGTACGTTTCGGGCTGCGGAGATAGCGTGCGAGGGCCGAGCTCATGGAGTCGGCTTCCGGGTAGGTGAGGAACGCCCAGTAATCCAGCCCCGCACTTTTCGCATAGGCAATCTCCTGCTCCATGACGCCATCAGCGGCGCCCTTGATATCTGCACGGCCGGCCGTGTCGACCACCGCGAACCACGGTAGTCGGAAGCGATACTTCTCTGGGCTGAGCGTCTGCTCGACCTGTTCGGTCACGCCGCCACCACTCCAAGCATCCCAGCGAATCGCGCCGACCGAGGGGCGTTCCGCGGCGAGGAGCGAGAGGGGCAGGAGGAGAAGGGTGGAGAGGAGCCGTGGCACGGGAGTAAGATATGCGTGAGAGTATGGAGTATCGAGTATGGAGTATCGGGAGAGATGGGGAACTGCTGGCAGGGTGAACGGCTGCGAAGCCGCGAGGGCAGCACGCGGTCCCGACCCTACCTCGATACACGGGCACAAAAAAGGACAGCACGTGGTGCTGTCCCTACCTGCTGACTCGCGGTTGAGCTGCGCTCAGCCGGGCAACGTAAACGCGGGGAGTTTGCGGATCTCGCCGCCGGCCATGGCGGATTCGTGGGCGAGGATGCCGGTGCAGGTCCAGTTGGCGGATTGCACGGCATTTGGGAACGGTTCGCGTCCGGCGAGCAAGGCTTGGATGAACTCGTTCGCAAGGTGCGGGTGCGAGCCGCCGTGGCCGCCGCCTTGCGTGAAGGAAAGGTGATCTTCCCCTTCACCATAGACGCCCTTGGTCGTGAAGCGCTGAATCTCCTTCGGGAGGCGATGCGCATAGTCCGGCACTTTGACTTTCTGCGGAATCTCCGGCTCGGCCTTTTTCGCCGTGTGGATGACCGGCTCTTCGCCTTCGACGAGCGGCCACTCGAAGGATTTTTTCGAACCGTAGACATCGATCGATTCGCGATATTGGCGAGCGGTATCGAAGAGCGAGCGGATGATACGCGCGGATACGTCGGACTTATGGAACTTGATATGCGCGGTCTCGACGGCGAACGGCGAGTTGTAGATCGGGATCATGTCCTCGGCGATGCGGCCGGAGCCGAAGCAGGAGACGTATTCGGCGGAGGCCTGCGTGAGGGCGAGCATGGGGCCAACGCAGTGCGTGGCGTAGTACATCGGCGGGAGGCCGGGCCAGTAGCCGGGCCAGCCTTCCATGTCTTGTTGGTGCGAGGCCTGGAGGAACTGCAGGCGACCGAGTTCGCCGTTATCGTAGAGCTCCTTCACGAAGAGGAATTCACGGGCGTAGACGACCGTCTCCATCATCATGTAGCGCAGGCCCGTGGCCTTCACCAATTTCACAATCTCTTCGCACTCCGCCATCGAGGTCGCCATCGGCACCGTGCAAGCCACGTGCTTGCCAGCCTTGAGGGCGGCGATGGATTGGCGGCCGTGGTCCGGGATGGGTGTGTTGATGTGAATCGCGTCAATGTCCGGGTCCTTCAGTAGCGCATCGAAATCCGTGTAGCGCTTCGCGATGCCGTAGCGGTCGCCGATCTCTTTCAGCTTGGCGGGGTTGCGCTGGCAGATCGCGGCGATCTCCGCGTTCGGGTGCGCGAGGTAGATCGGGATGAATTCGGCGCCGAAGCCGAGACCGGCGAGGGCGATGCGGATTTTCTTCGTACTCATAGGGGTGACCCATTCAGCCCGAACGGGCCACGGGACGGAAGCCGATTTGCTAGGATGAAACCGACGGAAATTGTTCGCCAACCTACCAAATGAAGAAGGCCGCCCGGGTGGGCGGCCTTCAGCTTCATAGCGAGGGCAGGAACTTAGACCTGCTCTTCGATCTTCAGGGCGCGGTAGCCGCCGATGCTCTTGAAGTAGAAGAGCAATAGGAGGTAGATTCCGGCCATGACGAGGGGGATGAAGGAGTCAGCCTTCAGCGTGGCGCGGTCACCGGCCTGGTTGGCGGCGACGATGGCCTTCTGGTTGGCGTCACCCTTATCGCCAGCTTTCTTGGCGGCTTCGAGCTTAGTGCCGTCCACAGCGGTCACGGGCGCGAGGAAGAGGAACTTCGACTCACCAGTAGCCTTGGCCGAAGCGTAGGCAGCAGGGGCGTCTTTCTGGAGGGCTTCAGCGGTGTAGCGGTCCTTGGCGTAGCCGAGGCCGGGGCCACCGATCAGGCCAGCGGAGAGCATGCCGATACCACCCATGATGGACATCGCGACGGCACCCGAACGCGGGAAGCGATCGCCGATGACGGCGAGCATGGTGGGCCAGAAGAACGTCTTGCCGAGGGCGTAGATGCCGAGGGCGATGAGGGCCACGACGAAGGAGTCCATGCCCGAGGCGAGGCGCAGGCCGACGACGGCGAGCACGGCCGCGCCGACGAGCAAGCCGATCGGGGAGCCGACCTTCTTCTCGATGAACTCAGCGCAGAAGCGCAGGCCGAACATGATGGCGGACGTCCAGATGAAGAGCGTCTTGCCTTGGTCGGCGGTGAAGAGGTTGCCAGTGATAGCTTCGATCCAAGAGTCGGTGCCAAGTTCAACTGCGCCGACGAGGGCGTGGGTGATGAAGAGCACGAACAGGAGGAGGGAGCCGACAGAGAAGCGGGTGATCAAGCCGACGGCGATGAGCAGCACGCCGCCGATGATGAAGCCGGTGGTGGCGCCACCGAAGAAGAGGGCCACGAGGTAGCAAGCGACCGCGGCTCCGAGGAGGCCGACATCCTTGAACATTTCGCCGAAGTTGGCGCCCTTGAGCGCGGCTTCTGACTTGGGGAAGGTCTGACCCCAGAACATCACCGCGTAGGCGACGGTCGGGACGAGGTAGAAGGCGAGCTGGCCCTTCCAGCCGAGGTGGAGGACGGAGCCGAGGAAGTACGAGGCGACGGCGCCGACCACCATGCCGAGGGGCCAAGAGGCGTGCAGGATGTTGAGGTAGTGCGTGCGGTTCTGCGGGAAGGTCGTGGCGACCAGCGGATTGGCCACGGCTTCGAGGGTTCCGTTAGCGTAAGCGAAGATGAACATGCCCCAATAGAGGAAGTCATACGCGTTGGCAGGCGTGGTGGCACCGAAGGTGACGACGGCCGAGATGAGGTGACCTAAGAAGGCGAGGGCGATCAGCTTGCCGTAGCCGAACTTGTCGACCAGGACGCCGCCGATGATGATGCCGAAGCAGAAGCCCGAGAAGCCAGCACCACCGATCGCACCCAGTTGGGTGGCGGTAAAGCCGTATTCGGAGGCCCAAGCGCCGAAGATGCCGCCACGGAGGGCGAAGCCGACGCCGGCCGCAAGGATAGCCATGAAGCCAGCCCAGAGTAGGCGCTTCGCATTAGGTGCAGTAGTTTCTTGCATAGGGAGGTAGGGGGTACGGGTGTGAATAAAACCCATCAACCCGCCTCTGTCGAGTAGGCTTCTTGGAGTATGATTATTCCGACGGGCCTGCCCGGCGGCTCGGATTTTACCCCCGGCGGTACTCGGTGGGGCTTACTTTCATGGCCCTCCGGAACTGTCGCGAGAAGTCACTAGCATCATAAAAGCCCGTCTGGTGGGCGATTTCGGACGGACGGAGCCCGCTCGTGCGGAGTAGATCCGAGGCTGCCGCCACCCGCATACGCACCAGATAGGCCCGCGGGCTCATCTGGTAGGCCTTATGGAATTTGCGTTCGAACTGGCGGACCGACATCCCGGTGAGCTTCGCGAGCTTATCTATATTAAGAGGCGACCCGAGGTTGTCCTTGATGAATTCTGCTGCCGCCTCGACCTGCAGGAAGGGCTCGAGCAGGGCCTTGGTCCCGACGTAACTGCGGACCGTGCCGCAGACCCCGCAGGCTTTACCCTCGGCATCAAACAATGGAAGCTTGGTCGTCTCATACCAGACGTGTTCCCCGCTCTCGTTCGGGAAGAGTTCGATGATGCGGGGCAGGGGCTGGCCCGTCTGGCAGATCTGGAGGTCCTTCTTCTTAAAGGCCGCCGCGAGCTCCGGCGGAAAGATGTCGGCGTCTGTCTTGCCGAGTAGGCTCGCTTCATCGGCACAGCCGCAGCGCTGGGCGAAAGCCAGGTTGGCCATGGTGAACCTGCCCGCCAAATCCTTGGCGAAGAACATCACCCCGGGCAGGTGGTCGAAGACGCCGCGCAGGCTGGCCGGGGCGACCCGGCGCATCCACTCCTCCCGGTACTCTGGCGTTTTCATACTATTTAGGTTGAGGGACATCCGGCGGCTTTCCATCCGATTTCAAAGGGTTTTATGGTATTATATCGTCAACGCCCCCAACGGGTCTTTGTCGTTTAAACCTTGGGCCTCCCGGCTAATGCCCCCTCGGGCTTGGGCTAATTACCTCACCATCCTGCGGGGAACTCTATTTTCGTTTTGAGGTCTTCGTGAAACCCGCCTCCTTTCCCCTCACACCCAAACCCCATGACCTCCCTGAAGTCCCTCGCCCTTTGCTTCCTTGCCGCCTCCGTCGCGGCCGCCCCTGACGCCGACACGATGAAGCGCGGCCAGGCCGTCTACGCTAAGACCTGCATCGCCTGCCACCAGCCGACGGGCACGGGCCTGCCTCCGGTGTTCCCGCCCCTCGCCGGGTCCGAGTGGATCGCGAAGAGCGCCTCCATCGCTGTCCGCAATATCATCAACGGCATGATTGGCCCCGTGACCGTCAAGGGCACGACCTACAATAGCATGATGCCGCCCCTGGCCGGCGTCTCCGACAAGGAAATCGCTGATGTGGTCACCTACGTGAACAATTCTTTCGGCAACTCTGGCGCCACCGTCACGGAAGCCGAAGTCACCGCCATCAAGAAGAAGTACGCCGAGCGCAAGACCCCTTGGACTGCGGCCGAGTACGAGAAGGAGCCCAAGGAAGAGCCGGCCAAGAAGTAAGCTGGCCGCCTCCGGGCGGGGTGGCTTGACCAGCGGGGACCTCTGCCGCACTTTGGTGTCTCATCAAAGTGCGCGCAGGCGTGCCTCCCCCATGTCGACCCCCCAACCCCATCCCGGCGCCCCCGCTCGCACCCGCGAGCAGGTGGCCGACCTCCATTTCATGGATGCTCGCTACAAGCTCCTTGATCTCGCGGCCTTCCTTGACCGACTCGACCGCGCTTCGGGCGGCGAAGACCATCGCGTCCGCGGCCTCCGCGCCGCTCTCCCGCTCCTTTTGGAAAAGGATGAAGGCCGCGTGGCCAAGATCCTGAATCTCTGGAGCGACCCCTCCATTGTCCCCATCGAAAAGGCCGACACCAAGGCGGCCTCGGGCGTCTGGCCCGGCCTCAAGTAAGCCCCGTCCATGCGCTATATCGAACCACACGGCCACATGGTGAGCCGCACCACAGACGACTACCAGGCGATGGCCCTCGCGGGCTGCGCGGCAATCTGCGAACCAGCTTTCTGGGCGGGCTTCGACCGCAAGTCGGCCGATGGCTTCTACGACTACTTCTGCCAGCTCACCCAACATGAGCCCAAGCGCGCTGCCCGTTACGGCCTGCCGCACTACTCCTGGCTCTGCATCAATCCGAAGGAGTCGGAAGATATGGCGCTCGCCGCTGACGTCCTCGCGCTCATCCCAGAATTTCTGAAAGCCCCGACCGTGCTCGGCATCGGCGAAATCGGCCTCAATAAGAACACGCGCAATGAGATGAAGGTGCTCGAGCAGCATATTGCCCTCGCAGTGCAGTTCGACCAGATGATTCTCGTGCACACGCCGCATCTCGAGGACAAGCGCAAGGGCACCCGCCTGATCATGGATTGCCTCAAGGCCAATGGCGTCGTGAAACCCGAGCGCGTGATCATCGATCACGTCGAAGAACATACAATTCGCGACGTGCTCGACCAAGGTTTCTGGGCCGGCATCACGCTCTATCCTGAATCGAAGGCCACGCCGACCCGCGCGGTCGATATGATCGAGGCCGTCGCCGCCCAACGTGTCTGGCTCAATAGCGCGTGCGATTGGGGTCACAGCGATCCGCTTTCGGTGCCGAAGGCTGCGCAAGAGATGCGCCGCCGCGGTCACTCCGCCACCGCGATCGATAACCTTGTCTACGGTAATCCGGTGAAGTTTCTTTCGCAGAACAGCCGCTTCAAGGCCCCCGCCGCCCAAGCCTGACCCGCGTGAAGCTCACGTCCGGACTTTCCCTCGCCTACTGCACCAACGTCCATCGCGGCGAAGGGTGGGTGGAGACGTTCGCTGGTTTGCGCGACCACGCGTTGCGCGTGCGTGACCGCGTCTCGCCCGGCAAGACCTACGTGCTCGGCCTCCGCCTCGGCGATCTCGCCGCAAAGGAACTCGCCGTGCCTGCCACGCTCGCGGCGTTTCGCGCTTGGCTCGATCAAGAGAACTGCGTTGTCGCCGGCATCAATGGTTTCCCGTTCGGCCCCTTCCACGGGCAAGCGGTAAAGGATAATGTTTTTGCGCCGGATTGGTGCGAGGCCCCGCGCCTCGAATACACCAACCGCCTCTTCGACCTCCTCGCTGCGTTCGGTCCGCCAGATAAAGTCGGCACCGTCAGCACACTGCCGGGTTCATTCAAGGGCTTTGGTCGCAACGCCGACGAGCTCAAGGTCATGCGCCGCAACTTGCTTGCGTGCGCCGAACACCTCGCCCGCTTACGCGATCGCACGGGTACGCATCTCCGCCTGGCCTTGGAGCCAGAGCCGATCGGCCACGCCGAGAACACGCCCGAAGCGCTACGCCTATTCGAACAGCTTCGCGCTGAGGAGCCCGCCAAGGGCCTCGTCGACGCGCACCTCGGCATCGCCTACGATACCTGTCACTTCGCCCTGCAATACGAAGAGGCCCACGAGGCCATCGCGCGCCTCAACACCGGCGGCGCGCCCGTGCTCAAGTTCCACCTCAGCTCCGCGCTGAAGTTAAAGCCCACCGAGGTCGCCCTCGCGCGCCTCGCGAAGATGCACGAGCCCACCTACCTGCACCAGACCATGGGCCGCGCCAAGGACGGCTCCATCGTGCGCTTCAAGGACATCCCGTTCGCCATGGCGGCGATTGATCAACTCCGCGCGCTCGAGGAACTCCGCGTGCACTTCCACGTACCGGTGAACGCCGATCACTTGTCGGACGAGCTCTCCACGACCAACGATCACCTCAAGGCCGCGCTCGATGTCATCGCCAAGGCGCCGGGCGCTTGCCGTGAGCTCGAGATCGAGACGTATACGTGGGAAGTCCTGCCGCCGGAACTGCGTGCGGCTGACGTCGCCGACATGATCGCCGAGGAATACCGCTGGACGCTCGCCGAACTCGCGAAGCGCGGCGTGAAGCCACTTTGAGATGCTCGCCCGCTTCTGGATAAAAGTCCGCGCCTGGCTAGTTCTCACGCGGGGCTCAAATCTTCCGACCGTCTGGAGTAATCTCTTCGCGGGCTGGTTGCTCGGGTATGCCTTCACGAACCGTTTCCCTTACGCCATGGGGCTGCTGCTTTCGCTCTTCGGCCTACTTCTCGGGGTTTCGTTGATCTACGTCGGCGGCATGATCCTGAACGACGCGTTTGATGCTCGCTGGGATACGGAGCGGCGCTCGACGCGCCCGATCCCTGCCGGGATTATCTCGGTGAAGTCCGCTTTCATCGTCGGTATCTGCCTGCTCCTCTGCGGATCTTGGTGTACCGTCGCGGCTTCCCTAGGCGGGCATCGCGGCATCACTTCCGTCTTGGTGTCCCTGCTTGTGGCGGGCGTCGTCGTCTATGATCGCTGGCACAAGGGGGTAAGCTGGGCCCCAGCCGTCATGGGGCTTTGCCGGGCACTCCTCCCGTTCATCGGCTTCTTCGCGGTGGGTGGCCTTATCGACGGCCCGCATTTTCGCGGCTGGCATCTCGTCGCTTTGCTCGCGCATCCGTTTGTGCTCTGGCTGGTGACTTTTTCGATCACGCTCGTTGCCCGCCATGAGGCTGGTCCCGGGGCGCCACCGCGCTGGGCCGAATGGTTGCTTTACCTCGTGCCCGTTCCATTGCTGCTGGCGCCGAACCTACCACACGTGACGGACGGTCAGACCGGCCCAGCGAAGGTCGCGCTCCTTGGTTGTTGTTTATTCTGGCTCTGGGTCTGGCTTTCCAATCGTCGGCATCCTTTGCCTATGGGCGTCGGCCGCCGCGTCGCCGATCGCCTCGCGGCCTTCCCGATAGTCGATTTCGCGGCCGCTGGCCTCTTTTATTATTATGCCGGCTTCATGCGAGACGGCGTCGAGAATTCGATTCAAGTCGGTTGGGCGGCCTTGGCGATGAGACTGGCATGGATGGTGCCCTTCGGGTCATTTCTCCTGACCCTATTTTTGCGCCGCTGGATTCCGGTTACCTAAGATTTGCGAGATTTGGGGTTTTTAAGGTGGGTAATAATGGGAACTTGGCTTGTCCTTCGGCGTCTAACATCTTCTGATAAACCCTCCCCCAGGGCTATGGACGACTCCCTTGACCTCGAATTCGCGGTAACCTACCGCCACCGCATCTTCTTTACGGAAGGGGCGTTTGCTTCGGGCAACCGCGTCCTTGCCGACCTCTTTGCCGGCGCGAAGGTCATCCCGATCGTCGACGCAGGCCTGGCCAACGCTCGCCCTAGCTTCGCCGCCGAGGTCGCTGCCTACGGCAAAGCGATGGGCGTGAATTTCACCCGCCAGCCGCTGGTGCTCACGGGAGGAGAATCCGCCAAGAAAGACTCCGCTGTCGTGAAGGCCGCCTTGGCCGCTATCGAAGCAGACAAAATCTGCCGCCACTCCTACGTCCTCGCCATCGGCGGCGGCGCTTTCCTCGATGCCGTTGGTTTTGCGGCCGCTACCGCCCACCGCGGTGTGCGTCTTGTGCGTATGCCTACCACGACCCTCGGTCAGGGTGACGCCGGCGTCGGCGTGAAGAATGGGATCAACACCTTTGGTAAGAAGAATTTCACGGGCGCCTTCGCCGTGCCCGCCGCGGTGGTCAACGACCTCGCGTTACTCGCCTCGCTCGATGCGCGCGGCCTGCGCGATGGCCTCGTCGAAGCCGTGAAAGTTTCGCTCCTCAAGGACCCAGTGTTCTTTGGTAATCTCGAGAAAGAGTCCGGCCTGCTCGCCGATGGCAATATTCCGGCCATTGGTCGAGCGGTGCGCCGCTCCGCTGAATTGCACGCGAAGCACATCGCCGGCAATGGCGACCCCTTCGAACTCGGCAGCGCCCGTCCGCTCGACCTCGGCCATTGGGCCGCGCATAAGCTCGAGTCGATGACCCAGCATCGCCTGACGCACGGCGAGGCCGTGGCCGTCGGCCTGGCGCTCGACCTCATCTGCGCCCGTGAGCTCGGGCTCTTCGGAAAGGAAGAGACCGAACGCTCACTCAACCTGCTCCTGGCCCTGGGCTTCCGGATCTATGCCCCCGAGATGCATCTCGATGGTGGTGCGCCGATGCTCGCCGGTCTCGAAGAATTCCGCGAACACCTCGGCGGCCAGCTCACGCTCGTTCTGCCGACCGCCATCGGTAAGTCCACGCAGGTCCACGAGATGGCTTCCGCCATCGTGCGCAAGGCTGCCGACGAACTGCGGGCGCGGGATCAGCAGCCATGCGCCGCGCGGTCCTGAACGTCGTCGGCCTTTCCGCCCGGGATCTGAGTTCCGGCGTCATGCCGCGTCTCGCCGCCCGTGCCGCCCGGGGCAGCGTCGCGAAGGTGCGCCCCGCGTTCCCGGCCGTCACCTGCACCGCGCAGTCCGACTACCTGACGGGAAAGCAACCGAGCGTGCATGGCATCGTTGGTAATGGCTGGTACGACCGCACGCTCAGCGAGGTGCAGTTCTGGAAGCAGTCGAACCGCGTCGTCCTCGCCCCGAAGATCTGGGATGAGCTCCATGCCAAGAACCCCAAGCTCAAGGTCGCGAACCTTTTCTGGTGGTACAATATGGGTACCGCAGCGGACATCTCCGTCACGCCGCGCCCGGTCTACAAGGCCGACGGCGGGAAGATCTTCGACATCGCGAGCTACCCGCAGCGCACCAAGGAGTTGCTCAAGCGCGACCTCGGGGATTTCCCGTTCCATTCGTTCTGGGGCCCACGTGCTGGCCTGCCTTCTTCGCAGTGGATTGCCGACTCGGCCCGCTGGATTGAAGAGCACGAGCAGCCCGACCTCAGCCTGGTCTACCTGCCACACCTCGATTACGACCTCCAGCGCTTCGGCCCGGCCGATCCGCGCTGTGATGCCGCGCGTCGTGACGTCGATAAGCTCGTTGGCGACCTCGCCGAATTCCTCGAAGCCCGCGGCGTCGAAGTCCTCATCGTCTCCGAATACGCCATCACCGCCGTCGACCGCGCCGTCCCGCTGAACAAGGTCCTGCGTGCGCACGACTGGCTCGAGCTCAAGCCCGAGGACGGCAGCCTCACGCTCGACACCTTTAACTCCAAGGCTTTCGCTGTGGTCGACCATCAGATTGCACATGTCGTGGTCCTTGATCCGTCAATCCGCGAGGAAGTCCGCAAGGTCCTGCTCGCCACTCCCGGCGTCGCGCAGGTGCTCGACGCTGACGGCCAGGCCGCCGCCGGCATTAAGCACGTGCGCAGCGGCGACTTCGTCGTCATCGCCGACGGACACAGCTGGTTCTCGTATTACTGGTGGGAAGAAGGACAGGGTGAACCTGACTTTGCGCGCTGCGTGGATATCCACCGCAAGCCTGGCTACGACCCCGTGGAGCTGTTCATCGACCCCAAGATCCGTTTCCCGATGCTCTCTGTCGCCTGGTTCCTGCTGAAGAAGAAGCTCGGCTTCAAGGCGCTCATGAAGGTCATCTCGCAGGACGCCTCGCTCGTGAAGGGCTCGCATGGTCGCATCCCTGAGGACCCGCTCGACTGGCCGGTGCTCATCGCGCCCGCCTCGGCCACCTTGCCTGCACAGATCGGCTCGACGGACGTGTACGGCCAGATCGCGAAGGGCTTTTAAGCGGCCATTTCCTCTGGTCTGGGGTTGAAGCGGAAACCACGCCCGCCCAAGGTGGTCGTACCCCTATGTTCGCCCGTAGTCTTGCCCTCGTCCTCGGTGTCGCCGCCTTCGCCGCGCCCTTCCCGGAGCCGACCAATAACCAGGTCGAAACCATCCCGCTGCTGACCCCGCAGCAGGCGCTCTCCAAACTACACCTGCCTGAGGGTTTTAAGGCCACGTTGTTCGCCGCCGAGCCAGATGTGCGCCAGCCCATCGCCCTTTGCTGGGATGAACGCGGTCGCCTCTGGGTCGCCGAGAACTACACGTACTCCGACGGCAAGGAGCGCTTCGATCTTAAGCTGCGCGATCGGATTGTCATCCTCGAGGACTCCCAGCACACGGGGCATTTCGACAAGCGCACGGTCTTCACGGACGACGTGCAAATGCTCACGAGCATCGAGCGCGGCTTCGGCGGCGTCTATGCGATGTGCCCGCCCAACTTGCTCTTCATTCCGATGGACGGCGATAAGCCCGCCGGCCCGCCACAGGTCGTGCTCGATGGTTTCAGTACCACGGCGGCCAGCCGCCACACTTTCGCCAACGGACTCAAGTGGGGTCCCGATGGCTGGCTCTACGGACGCGTCGGCATCTCGAGCACCTCGTGGATCGACGTCCCTGGAGTGCCGCGCGAAAAGCGGCAGCCCACTGCCGGTGGCCTTTGGCGCTACCACCCGGTGACGAAAGTCTTCGAGCCCTATTGCCACGGCACGACCAACCCCTGGGGCTCCGATTGGACGAAGGACCACGAAATGCTCTTTATCAACACGGTCATCGGTCATGGCTGGCAGGGTATTCACGGCGGGCACTTCAAGCGCATGCATGGCGAGGACCCGTACCCGTTCGTCTACGAACTCATCGACCAGCAGGCCGATCACTACCACTGGGATAGCGGCAAGAAGTGGAACGATGCCAATGGCGGCCGCGGCGGCGCCGATAGCTTCGGCGGGGGCCACGCCCATGTGGGGATGATGATTTACCAAGGCGACAACTGGCCGGCGGAATATCGCGACAAGCTTTTCACCCTTAACCTTCATGGTCGCCGTACCAATATCGACCGCATTGAGAAGGTCGGCAGCGCACTGGTCATGAAGCACGTCGGTGATATGTTGAAGTCCGACGACGAATGGTTCCGCGGTATTGAAATCAGCCAAGGTCCCGATGGCGCCGTCACCATTCTCGACTGGAGCGATATCGGCGAGTGCCACGACCAAGACGGCATCCATCGCACCACCGGTCGTATCTTCAAGGTTAGCTACGGCGACCCCAAGCAGCCCGGCGTCGATTTCGCTAAGGCTACCCCCGCGGAACTCGTTGAGTTGCAGCGCAGCCAGAACGAGTGGCTCGTACGCATGGCGCGCTGGGAACTTCGCGAACGCGCCTGGAAGGGCATCGACCTTTCGTCCGGCATTTCCGCTTGGGAGAAACTCGCGTCCGAAGTGGACACCGTCCTCGCGCTGAACGCCCATTCGACCCTGCAGGCGATGCGCACCGTCAAGTCTGCCGACAAGCCTTTCGCCGCGCAGCATGCCGCCCATTATGCCCCGGCCGCGATTCTCAAGGAGAAGCGCATCGATGTCCTCGCGCGTCTTATCGAACGCGAGCTCACCGATCCGCTCGTGGAACGGAACAACATCTTAGCTAAGTTCGCCGATGGCATGATTGCGACCTGCGACGTACAGGAAGCCGCACTCCTCAAGCTCGCCAGCGAGCCGCACGGCCAGCGTGCGCGTCTCGCGCTCGCCGAAGCCTTGCCGCTCCTCACTCCTGCGGTCCGCACGCTCGTGGCCCAGCACCTGCTGCGTTACGACCAAGACGTCACCGACCATAATCTCCCGTTGCTCGTCTGGACGGGTATCCGCGAGCTTTCACCGACTGAACTTGCGAATTGCGCCCACGTCAGCCGCGTGCCCCTTGTTACCAAGCTCATCTCCCGCCGCATCGCCGAAGCTTCCGTGAAGGATCCGGCGGCGTTGAATGCCCTCATCGAAGGCTTTTCCCAGATGCCGGAAGGCCAGTCATCCGTGGTCGCTGGCATGGCTGAGGCTTTGAAGGGCCTCCGCAAGGCGACCAAGCCCACGGCCTGGGACCGCTTCGTCTCCATGATTCCCGCTGCCGATGCCGCCACGGCCGGCAAGGTTCGCCAGCTCAACGTCATCTTCGGCGACGGGCAGGCCCTCGCCGATATCCGCAAGGTCGCGCTCGATGATGGTGCCCTGATGGAGCAGCGCGTCGTCGCCCTGCTTTCGCTCATCGAGGCGAAGGACAAGAATCTCCGCGGCGACTGCGAGAAACTCCTGAACGTGCGAGGCCTGAGCTTGGAAGCCGTGCAGGGCCTGACGCAGTTCGACGACCGTGACGTCGCCAAGAAGATCATCGCCCGCTATCCGCAGCTCTATCCGCATGAACGCCCGCAGGTGATCATGGCCCTCGTCTCCCGTACGAAGTTCGCCGCCGAACTCCTCGCCGCGATCGAAGCCGGCAAGATCGGCCGGGAACATCTCGGCCCTTCGGCCGCGCGTCAGATCCGCGCGTTCAATGACGCCAAGCTGAATGAGCAGCTCGCGAAAGTCTGGGGAGAGACGCACGAGACCTCGGCGGATAAACTCAAGCTCGTCGCCGAGCTCAAGGCGCGGCATACGCCTGATTCGCTCGCCAAGGGCGACCAGAGCAAGGGCCGGGCGATTTTTGCGAGCGTGTGTGGCCAGTGCCATAAACTCTATGGCGAAGGTGGTGCGCTTGGGCCCGACCTCACCGGCAGCGGTCGACATGACCTCAGTTACCTCGTCGAGAACATCGTCGATCCCAGCGCCGTCGTGGACGCCGCATATTATCTCAACATCCTCGAGCTCAAGGATGGTCGCGTCCTCAGCGGCATCGTCGGTGCGCAGAGTGAACGCACGCTCACGCTGCGTGCGGTCGGCCAGGAGATCGTCATCGATAAGCAGGACATCAAAGCGCGCAAGATCATGCCCCTCTCGCTCATGCCGGAAGGACTCCTGCAGGCTTTCACGCCTGAGCAGCAGCGCGACCTCCTCGCCTACCTTATGGGCAACGCCCAGGTCCCGTTGGCGAAGTAAGCCGTAGACTTAGCCCATAGGCTTGGCGCGCAACACCCCGCTTTTCGTGAGAAGCGCAGGGTTTTTGTGTGTAAACCTCTGGTTAATAATGCCTTAAGCACGTAATATAATAGTTCGATTAACTACTTATCAAGTGTTGACACCGAGAAGGGATTAAATTCTCCTACTTATCTAACAAACATGAAAACCCGACCCTACACGCCATCAGGTTATGGCAAGCAACGACGACGACCGTGTCTTTCATCAACCCTCCCCAGATCCTTGAAATATCCGAGCAACGCTCGGGCCAATAAACAGAATGAAGAAAAACACCGCCTGAGGGCGGCACCGCTCGGAGACAGCTAGACTGCCCGGGTGGAAATACTCCGCCCTCAGGCTTTTACTTTTACAGGTCATTCCGACCTGGCCGCGCCGGACACTTGGTTCGAGCGGCTCAACTTTAAACGACTTGATCGGCCAGATGAAGATCAACTGCACGCAACTATCTTGTCCTCTGGTCTTACAGGTTCCTTAATCATCTTGTATGAAATCTAGGTGGACTACGAATCCTCCCTATGACCATCAAGATAGGTTCCCCGACGTGCATTGGTAGCACCACGGGACGTAAGCCATTCCATGGGCCTATAATCACTTTCATAAACATAGTGTAGACGAATGTATCGTACGCGCAGGAGGGTGTGACATCACGTTGAGGCGTGACTGCAAAGTGATACAAATAATTTACGTCGGGTAGTTCAATGGAAAGAGCGCTCGGTTACGAACCGAGAGATGTGGGTTCGACTCCCTCTCTGACGACTTCAATCAGCCAGTAGCATAATGGTATTGCACCTGCTTTGGGAGCAGGGGGTTGCAGGTTCAAGTCCTGTCTGGCTGACCATCTAAGGGCAGAAGAACCATAGGTTCCCTTAATTGATAGGGACGCAAGGTATCGCATCACGACCTCGATACGCCTATCTGCCCTGAATTTGGAACCATACTGACGGTAGGACAGTACCTCACACATAAGCCTTGGTACGCTTGTCCTCTGGTCTTACAGGTTCTTCAACTTTGTTTGGCACCTTGGCGGACTACGAATCCTACCTAATTGGACCATCAAAATAGGTTCCCCGACGTGAGTAGTAGCACCACGGGACGTAAGTCGGTTAGTAGTAACCGAGCCTATAATGATTTCGTAGATTCTTCATTTCTGGTTTTGGCCCGGTTCGCCGGGTATGACCTCTTTCAAATAAACATTCATCAATAATTAATCACCACTATGGCCACCAAAGCCGAAATCCTCCGCCACATCGTCATCATCGGCATGTTGCCTAAGTCGAAAGTCCGCACCTCGCTCATCGCCGCTTATACCGGGAATGAAGCGCTCACCTCGCTCATCCCTGTTGGTTCCACTGTCGAGGCGGAGCCTGCGGTCGGTGATGTCGAGGCGCTGACCGATGCTGAGCTTGTCGCCTTCCTAAAGGGCGCTGCCTTGATCCTCGGACCTAACCTACGCCGGGAGACGCACTGCATCTGCAATATACGTGGCTGCGTAATCTGGCCTATCGCCGCCTTTGCTACCTTGCTTCGTCGGGATGTCGCGCTTGCGCGCATGGCCTGGAAATCATTCGCTAAGATTCCTCGTTTATGCGCTGAAAGGCTTCCTGTTGGCCCCGACGTTGACCTTCGCCGTATGGATTTCGAGGAATTCATATTTCAAATCGCAACCGGAGGCGTTCGCAGCGAGGGCGCTGATTTGGCTGACTTTGCCTGCGCCGCCGCCGATCAGATGGTGAGGGCGTATCGCCTTTCCTAGTCTAACGAGATATCTGCTCTTAAGACTATCTCAAAAATTAGATACTTCTGCTATGCCTCCCGACTATAACACCATCCTGGCTCATCTCGGCACCTTAGACGAATTCGTCGCTAAACGTCTGGCTGGTCGCCTGCGCCGCATGCGTTGTGTGGACGAGCCAGGCTTCTTGGAGGCAATCGCGACCCTCTTAGCTGCTCCAGAGCAGCCACAGGTCGGACTCTGGGCCGAGCTCGAGGCCGTCCGCGAGGAAGTGGCTAAGGAGAGTCGTCGCCATCGCTTAATCGAGCCACGCTCTGCACCACTACCATATAAGGTCTTCGGGTCGGAAAGCATCGAGGAGAGCGCGCACAATCAGATGGCCAAAGTCATGAGCCTTGGACCGGTTGTCTCTGGGGCGCTTATGCCGGATGCACATGTCGGCTTTGGTATGCCAATCGGTGGTGTCGCCGCTACGGAAGGAGCGGTCATGCCTTTTGCGGTTGGTGTCGACATTGGTTGCCGCATGCACCTCACCGTCTTCACGGAATCGGCGTCCAGTATCACCGCCCTGCGTGAAAGGCTCAAGGCCTCCCTGCTGAATGGCACCTACTTCGGGAGAAGCCTGAGGGAAGCCCCTTTGTCAGAGCATCCTTTACTTGATGATTTACGTTTTAAGCGCATTGAAAAGTTCTGCCGTTCGAGGGGTACGCGTGAGTGGGCCGCGAAGCAGTTCGGAAGTTCGGGCGGCGGTAATCACTTCGTCGAATTCGGTGAACTCGTGTTGACTGAGCAGACCGACGGCATCCCCGCAGGTCGTTGGCTCGCTTTACTCAGTCACTCCGGATCTCGTGCTCTGGGCTTCCGCGTCGCTAACTTCTTTACAGAGCTGGCCGGTAAGATGAACAAGCTACCTAAGGAATATGAGGAACTCGCCTGGCTTAACATGGATACCGAGGAAGGTCAGGCCTACTGGGATGCGATGGAATTGGCAGGGGACTATTCGGCAGCCAACCATCAGGTCATCCATGATACGGTTATTCGCTTAGCAGAACTTACTCCCATCCGTGCTATCAGCAACCATCACAACTACGCCTGGAAGGAGACTCATGGAGGCAAGGAGCTCTATGTTCATCGGAAAGGAGCAACGCCAGCTGCGCCCGGCGTCTTAGGCATCATTCCCGGATCGATGGCTACGCCTGGATTCCTCGTGCGTGGTAAAGGGGGAGCTGATTCGTTGAGCTCAGCATCACATGGCGCCGGTCGTCGCATGTCGCGTCGTGATGCGTTCAAATCTATAACTGAAGCGCAACGAGATCAGGAGTTACTGGCCGGAAACGTCGAATTACTCGGTGGCGGACTAGATGAGGCGCCAGGGGCCTACAAGGATATCCATTCGGTCATGGCCGCACAGTCAGAACTGGTCGATGTCCTCGCGGAATTCCACCCCCGCATTGTTCGCATGGCTGGACGCAATGAAGTCGACCGGGAAGAAGGTAGCTAACTTCTCTCTGCATCCGTCGCTTTCATTGCGGCGGGGCGGTGGGCGGAACTGAGGTCATGCACATGAGTGGGCGAGGTGCGGCGGAGTTCGGCAACCCAGGCGGGGACTGGGCCCTCGCCGCGGTTGGAGGTATCGGTCCGGCGGGTGGCGCCGGTGAGCGCTTCAACAGCCGCTTCCATCTTCGGCCAGAAGCCGATAAATTCTAGCACTGGGTTCACCATATTAGTGATCGGGCAATAGTAGGTGTTCTTGGGGTCCGTATGGTGCAGGCCATGCTGGCGCGGCGTCTGGAGCAGATGCATGTCTTGCAGGAACGAGACGATGCGACCGTTCTCGGCCCGCGTCTGGTGGGACCACTTGTGGATTTGGTTGGCGTTGACGCAGATGGCGACGAACAGCCCGACATGCCAGGTCAGCACGTCAGCCCAGGCGGTGGCCCCGATGAGGACGATGCCGAGGAGCACGAGGTCCCAGGAGCTTTGCCACCAATTGAGCTTCGTGAAATGCCGAGGATAGTGATGGTGGACGATATTAGGGCGGATCATCAGCGGGCCAACCAACGGCGTGGTTTCCGTGCCGTAAGCATCCTCCAGCCAATGGACGAGGCCGGAGATGAAGTCAGCGAGCACGACGACCCCGATGGCCTGGGCGCAGATGAGGACGAACGAGCTCATTTTTAAGGTTAATATTATAACGCCGCCGGGGGGCGGGGCGTTAATCGATAAACCTGATGGCGGCATCGATATATCTGATAAGCACCCCCGAAGGGCGTTGCTTCGGGGGAGTGGGGGCGGTGAGATGGCCTCACCCCGATGAACGTCCATCACCTTGAGCTATTCTATTACGTCGCCAAGCATGGGGGGATCAGCGCGGCGGTCCGGCACATCCCTTATGGCATCCAGCAGCCAGCCGTGAGTGGCCAGATGTCCTCCTTGGAAGACCAGGCGGGCGTCCGGCTCTTTGAGCGTACTCCCTTCCGGCTCACGGCGGCTGGCAAGAAACTCTTTGCCCATATCGAGCCATTCTTCAATGGGTTGCCGGCCGTGGCGGATAAGCTGCGGGGCGAGGATAAGCCCGAGTTACGCCTCGGCGCCGCCGAACTACTCCTGCTGCATCACATTCCCACGGTCACTCGGCGCCTGCGGACGCAGTTCCCGAAACTGCAGCTCAGCATGCGGTCGGGTTATCAGACTCAGTTCGAGACGTGGCTGGCCGACGGGGTCATTGATATCGCCGTGGTGCCCATTGATGAGCGCCCGAACGTGAAGTTCCGCCAGCTGCGCCTGACGCGCGTGCCGCTCGTTTTGATTGTCCCGCGCAAGTCGCCCATCAAGACCGCGGCGGAACTCTGGAAGCACAAGAAGATCACCGAGCCGCTGGTCGGCCTGCCTCTGGCGACCACCGTCATGCGGAGTTTCCAGCGCGACTTAAAGCGACGCGGCGTCACTTGGAATCAATCGATCGAAGCCACATCCATGGAGCTCGTTACCAGCTATGTGGCCAATGGCGAAGGCTATGGGGTGAACCTCGCGCTCGGCGGCGGGGCTGATCATCCGGAAGTACGGGCCTTGCCGCTTGATGATTTCAAGCCCATGAGCGTCGGCCTCATGTGGAAGGGCGAACCCTCCGAGCTGGTGCGTAGTGCGCTCATTGAACTTCAGCGCTACACCCGCGAGACTTGGCCGGAGTGGTCGATCGACGACGAACTGCCCGCGGCGAAGGGTGCCCGTAAGGTTCGGTAAGGAGGGCGGATTTTAGAAATTCAACCTGGGGCGAGTTCCTTGTTGGACCGACTTGACATGCTTAAGGAGTAATACATTGTATTACCCATGCATAAAAAACTGACCAAGCTCGGTAATTCCCAAGGACTCGTTTTCGATGCCGCTCTGATGGAGCTCGCCCGCCTTAAGGTCGGGGATGACGTCAATGTCGAGGTGCATGAAGGCGGCACGATCACCATTACCCCTCTCCGCCCTCGTCCCTCCAAGGAGGAAGTAACGGCGGCCGTCCGCGGCGTGATGAAGAACTATGCCCGCACGATGCGGAAGCTCGCGTGAAGATCACGCCGGAGAATTGCTTCCACCTTTCGGTGGAAATCGTTCGTGAAATCCATGCGGCGGCACTGGCGGGTTTCGGCGGTGCCGACGGCCTGCGCGAACCTTCGTTACTGGAATCCGCCGTCGCGGCCCCGCAGGTCACCATCGGAGGTTTCTCGCCGTTTGCAGATCTCGCTGAAGTCGCGGCGGCTTATCTTTTCTACCTTTGCCGGAATCACCCGTTTCTGGATGGGAATAAACGGACGGCTTTGGGTGCGGCCTTGGTCTTTCTCCGCTTGAATGGCGTGAAGCCGAAGCCTGATTCGGTCAAATGGGAGCAGCTCACCTTTGCAATCGCCGACTCGAAGATTGATCGCGAAGAGGCCACGAGGCTGTTGAGAGCCTTGTTGCCGAAGGTCGCCAAGAAGCCGAAGAAGAGGAAGTAAGCGAGGGCTGGAGGACTCGAGGATGGGAGAGAGGTGAAGGAGAGTATGGAGTATCGAGTATGGAGTATTGGGGAGTGATTATCTTAAGGTAGGGTCAGCGCCGCGTGCTGCCCTAGTTCTCGTTTCGGGTGGCGGGTGGCGGCCCCGGGGTTCAGGTGGCGGGGTAAATATGGCGCTCAAAGGGAGACGTAAACCGGATGATTGGGCTGCGGCTGTCTTGAGGTAGGGACGTGATCACTATCGCGTCCTAATCTGAGTCGTGCGTTCGGCGGCAGAGGACATCACGTGGTGCTGTCCCTACCTCGATCCAGGCACCAGGAAATTTCATCCTGCCACCCGCCACCTGAGGCTGCCACCCGCCACCCGAAACGGGAATGTCCCTCTGGTCAACTGAGCCTCCGGGCCTCTGGGCCTCTGTTTTAAGGCAATTTCGGCACCGAATGACTCTCCTTTCTTTTTGACGAACCGCCGGGGAGTCCCATCGTCAACCGACTCAGGACAGTCCGATGGTGTAATGGTAGCACAGGAGATTCTGATTCTCCTTGTCTAGGTTCAAATCCTAGTCGGACTATTTCCTGAAAGCAAAAAGCCCTCTCGCGAGGGCTTTTTTATGCCTGGCCACGGCGGCTTACCGGTCGTTCCAGAAGATGACGAGGTTCTTAGTCTGGCGGCCAGCGACGATCAGGTCGGGCTTGCCGTCGCCATTAAGGTCGGCGGCTTTGAAATCTTCGACGGCCGCTTCCTTGGTAGAGATGACGCTGGAGCGCCAGCTCTTACCGGCATCGTCGTTGGGGGTGAGCAGGCGGATGCCGGGATCCGTGCCGCGCCAGCCGACCATGAACTGATCCGAGCCGGTGCCGAGGAAGTCGGCGCAAGCAATCGCATGGCCGTCTTTGAAGCCATCGAGGACCTGCAGGCGGTTCCAGGTGCTATCGGAGGCCTTGGTGTAAATGGCGGAAGCGGTGCCGTGCATCGGTTCGACCGTGGCAAGGTAGGTTTGGCCGTTCGGCAGCTTGCCGTCGCGAACCTCGCCGGTGGCGACGTTAGTCATCTGGACGGCGGTCCAGCCTTCACCTTGGGCGGAATTAAACCAGAGGCCTTCCTTTGAGCCCGAGACGATTTGCTGAGCGGCACCAGGTGCCCAGCGGACTGGCTGCAGATTATGCGTCATGTGGCTGACGTCATTGACGATACGCACCTTCCATTCGTCCTTGGGGTTGGCAGGCTTCTCGTAGGCGAGCATCTTGGCACCTGCGCCGGCGCCGGCTTTATTGCCGAGGCCGTGGAGCGGCTGGACGACTAAGTCCCAGCGGCCCTTCGTCAACTGGACCCACTGCATGCGGTGCACAGTGGGTTCGTGGTGGAGCTTCACGGCTTCCCATTTCTGGGTGCGGTCGGCCGGCGGGATGAGGTAGAACACCGCGCCACTCTTGACCGTATCGGAAGGATTCCAGCCGGCGCCGATGGCGATGGCACATTTACCAGAGCCGTCGATGTCCTGCGCGGCGACACAGACGTTATCCTCTTTGGTGAGGTTCTCGGCGATGACGTGCTTCTTCCAGTCAGGGTTATGATACCACTGCACCGTGTGCTGGTCGGCTAGAATGATGTCCGGCTTGCCGTCGCCATCCACGTCGGCGATCGCCAGGCCGTAGCCGATGCTGATCTTATCGATTTCCTGCATGCGGAACTTGGGCTCCGGTGCGGCGAAGGCGACGGAGGCGAGCAGGACGGCGAGGAGCGGGGTGGGCTTCATGCGGTCAGTAAGCCGCTTCACCGACCGCTGTCGAACCAGACTTCAGGCCGTGAGGCGCTCGAGGCACTCTGCATAGAGCGCCTGGGTCTTCTGGACGACATCTGCCGGCAGGGTCGGGCCAGGGGCGGTCTTGTTCCAGGGCTGAGTCTCTAGCCAATCGCGGACAAACTGCTTATCGTAAGAAGGCTGGGCCCGGCCGGGCTGCCACGTGGTGGCCGGCCAGTAGCGGGAGGAGTCGGGCGTGAGGACTTCGTCGATGAGCACGAGTGAGCCATCTGCCGCGCTGCCGAATTCGAATTTTGTATCGGCGAGGATGACGCCCGCCTTGGCCGCACGCTCGGCGCCCATGCGGTAGAGCGCGAGGGAGGTTTCCTGAATCGTGCGGAAGACTTTTTCGCCGAGGATTTCACCGCAGCGGGCCCGGGTGATGGCCTCATCGTGGCCTTCGGCGGCCTTGGTCGAAGGGGTGAAGATCGGCTGCGGTAGTTTTGACCCGTCGAGTAGCCCAGCGGGTAGCGGGTGATCAAGGATGCCGCCGGTCTTCTGGTATTCCTTGAAGCCACCGCCGGCGAGATAACCGCGGACGACGGCTTCGACGGGGAGAGGGGTCAATTTGCGCACGAGCATCGAGCGGGCAATCAGGTGCTCATGGCCGTGCAGGGCTTTCGCCAACGCGTTGGCGTGATCCGGCACGAGGTGCGTCGGGAACACGAGGCGAGCTTGGTCAAACCACCATAGGCTAATCTGCGTGAGCAGGATGCCTTTGCCCGGGACGCCGTTGGGCATCACGACGTCGAAAGCCGAGAGACGGTCAGTCGCCACGATGAGGTAATGCGTGCCGAGGTCGAAGACTTCACGGACCTTACCCTTCGCCTTCAGCGGGTAGGGCAGGCCAGTGACGGTCATCAGCGCTTCAGCGGGCAAGGGCGGCGTCTTCATCCTGCCACGGAGATAGGCGAGGGCGGGGTGGCAGGGCAAGGTGGTTCGTCGTTGAGGCGAAGGGAGCCGCGGTCAGCATCCATGGCACTCGATGGAACTCTGCGATGCCCATTGCCACTACCAGTTCGCTGAGGTGCCTTATGCTGCAGTCGAACAGGCCCGGCGGGATGGCGTTGGGCTGGTGATGATCAACGGTACCGCCCCGGTCGACTGGGAAGACGTGGCCGCTCTCGGGCGGCGGGATTCACGCAATCTGCTCTCATTCGGGCTCCATCCTTGGGACGTGCCGACCGCGCCGGCGGATTGGGCGGAGCAGCTCCGGGCGATACTTCTTAAGAATCCTGCTGCGGGGGTCGGTGAGATGGGGCTCGATCGATGGGTAAAAGATTTCGACCCCGTAGCCCAGGAGCGGGCATTCCGTACGCAGTTGGCACTCGCCGTGGAACTGAATCGCGCGCTCACCATTCATTGCGTGAAGGCCATCGGGCCACTGATGGATATCCTGCGCACCTCAGTGTTGCCGCCGCGCGGGTTTTTACTGCACAGCTGGAATGGACCCGTTGAGCTCGTGCCCGAGCTCGCGCAGCTCGGAGCACATTTTTCTTTCAGCGCCCATCACCTCATTCCGCGTAAGGCTGACCTGCGGGCACAATTCGCCTCGGCGATTCCGCGGGAGCGCATCCTCCTCGAGACCGATGCGCCCGCGCTGTGTCCAGCGCCAGAGTTTCGGCGGCACGAACTTCCGACCGCGGCTGACGGTACGGAACAGAATCACCCATCAAACCTCGTGTCTAATAACCAGGAGCTGGCCCGCACGCTCGGCGTGACGGCCGAAGGATCGGCCGCCCTGACCGCGCAGAATTTCCGCCGCTTATTCCTGGGGGAGTAGGCAGAGGCGCAGGGCTTCGCCCGCGGCGGCGAGGCCGAAAGCGCCAGCCACATGCGAGGCCGTCCCGTAGCCCCATTCGCAATTCGGGTGCAGGTCTTCGCCTTCGGGAATCTCGCCGCCCGGCAGGCCTTCGCAATCAGTCGGCTGCGTGAATGGTTCATCCGACCACACGCACGAGACGCCAAAGGGCGCCTTGCCGCGGGGGAAGTCAAAATTCTGGCGCAGGCGTTTACGCACGAGCATCATCAGTGGATCGTCGCGCGAATCGCGGAGGTCGGTGACTTTCAGGCGCGTGCCGTCGAGTCGCCCAGCGCAGCCACCGACGGTGACCACGCACAGTTTTCGATTCACCGCCTCGGCGATGAGGCCGCATTTCGGCGACAGCGCATCCATCGCATCGATCACGACGCCGTCGAAATCCGCGAGGACTTCGTGCGGGTTGAAGCGGGACAGGAAGCGCTGGTGGAGGGTGGTGCGAATTCCGGGGTGGATGGCGCGGGCCCTTTCCGCCACGGCCACGGTCTTCGCTTTACCTTCGTTGCCCGCGACGGCGTGCAGCTGCCGGTTGGTGTTGGAGATACAGACGGTATCACCATCGACCAGTGAAAGATGGCCAACGCCGGAGCGGGCGAGGGCCTCGACGGTCCAGGAGCCGACGCCGCCCAGTCCGACCACGAGGAAGGAACTCCGGGCGAGCTGTTCCATGCCGGCGCGTCCGTAAAGTCGGCCGATGCCGGCGAAGCGCTGGAGGTGTTCCGGGTCCATGAGCTCCCATCAAGGCGTTTCACGGCGTTCCTCCAAGGAAACAAAACATCCCGTCGGGGCTTGATGACGGAGCCGAGCCAGCCAAGGATGGCCATCCGCTATGGCTGAAGAAGCAACCCCGCCCGCCACCCCCATCATCAGGACCTCGCTGACTCCTGCCTGGCAGCAGGCCTGTCAATGGGCCGGGAGGGGCTTGCTGGTTGGCTTGTTCATCGTCTTGGGCATCATGACTTACGATCACAGTAAGGCTAATTCGGTCTCACAGGTGATGCAGGAGGCGCGGCGGCCTTTGCTCCAGTATCATCACGAGAAAGGTGGCTGGCCGGCGGATTTCAATCTCACCAAGGCCGCCCCGGAGTTGGCGGCATTTAACGCCAAGTTGCTGCCCGAGCTTGTCGGCAAATGCCGCGTGGTCGGCGTTTGGATGTTTACCCAGAACGGTCCCGAGGGAAAGCCGGCCGTCGTTTTTACGCCCAGCTCGGCGGGCAGTTCCTTTAAGCGGGTACTGATGGTCGTCGATGGCTGGATGGACGACGGGCTCGCCGCGGCGGGCGACCTGCGGGTGACGGAGGCGAAGGCGTGGCTTACGCTGACGGCCGAGTAATCGCTTCGGCGCGCTCGCGGAGATCGGCCTCGAAGAGCGCGTCGACCAACTGGTCCAAGTTGCCTTCCAGTACCTGCTCGATGCCGTGGACCGTGAGGTCGATGCGGTGATCGGTGATGCGGTTCTGCGGGAAATTATAGGTCCGGATACGTTCCGAGCGGTCCCCTGAGCCCACCTGGGTTTTGCGGGCGTCGGCGCGGGCTTCGCGTTCTTTGGCGCGCGTCAAGTCAAGCAAGCGGGAGCGGAGCACGCGCATGGCTTTCTGGCGGTTGCGGAGCTGGGAGCGTTCGTCGGCACAGTAGACCATGAGCCCCGTCGGCTTATGGATAATCTGCACGGCAGACTCGGTCTTATTGACGTGCTGACCGCCGGCCCCGCTGGCACGGGCCACAGACATATCGAGATCCTCAGGCTTGAGCACCACTTCGGCTTCTTCGGCTTCGGGGAGTACGGCGACGGTGGCGGCGGAAGTGTGGACGCGGCCCGAGGCTTCGGTGGCGGGTACGCGCTGGACGCGATGGACGCCGGCTTCATGGCGGAGCAGGGCGGTGGCCCCTTCGCCTTCGATGAGGATCACCGCATCACGGACGCCACCGAGGTCGGAGTGGGAGAGGGACATCAGTTCGCACTTCCAACCCTTTTTCTCGGCGAAGCGGGTGTAGGCCCGGAGTAATTCGGCGGCGAACAGGGAGGCTTCTTCGCCACCCGTGCCGGCCCGAATTTCCACGAGGGCGTTGCGGGAGTCATCGGGATTCACCGGGATGATGGCCCGGATCAGCTGTTCGCGGGCCACCTCGACGGCTGGCTCTAGGCGGGTAATCTCCTCGGCGGCCATGGCACGGAACTCGGCGTCGGCCTCGCCGGACATGGCGCGGGACTCGGCCAGCTCCTTTTCTAGGGCCACTAGGACATCATCGGCCTTCACGGCCTTGGAGGTGAAGCGGAGTTCCGCTCCCAGGGCTGCAGCTTTCCGGCCATCGGCAAAGGTGGCCGGGTCGGCCATCAGGCCTTCGAGTTCGGCCAGGCGACGGCGAAAGCCCGTCAAGTCGGGGCGGAGGGGGCTGGCGGACATCGGTAAGGTTGGTTAATCGGGCTTGGATAGGAGGGGTCCGTAGGTTATTCAATGGAGAGTGGCTGGACCCTCTCCGCAAGCCCGACCTTCATCCCTTTCCGAACTCATGCAGCCCAAGGAACCCGCACTTCGCGGCACCCACGTCGTCACCTGCGTCTGGGACTTTGATAAGACCCTCTGCCCGGGCTATATGCAGACCCCCTTGTTCAAGGCTTTTGGGGTCGATGAAGAGCAATTTTGGAAGGAAACGAACCAGCTGCCTGCGCTTTATGCCCGCAAGGGGATCCGCACGCCGAAAGACTCGGTCTACCTGAACCATCTGCTCAGCTACGTGAAGTCGGGCCTCATGAAGGGCCTGACCAATAAGCGCCTGCGGGAATTAGGGGCGGACATTGAACTTTGCCCAGGCCTCCCCGCTTTCTTCCCGGCCCTGAAAGAGCACGTCCGCGAACTCGGCCGAAAGCATAACGTCGAAGTCGTGCTCGAGCACTACATCATCAGTACGGGTCTCGCCGAGATGATCCGAGGCACGTCACTGGCTGCGCATTGCGATGGTATTTACGGCTGCGAATTCCTCGAGCACCCGCTGCCGCCACACTTCACCAAGCAGGACGAACTCTCCCTGGATCTGCCGACAGAAATCACGCAAGTCGCCGCGATGGTCGATAACACCATCAAGACCCGTTTCCTTTTTGAGATTAACAAGGGCTCCAACAAGAGCGCCGAAATCGATGTGAACGCCGTCGTGCGGGCTGAAGATCGCCGCGTGCCCTTTGAGAACATGATTTACGTCGCCGACGGCCCTAGCGACGTCCCGGCTTTCTCACTCCTGCGTAAGAATGGCGGCAAGGCTTTCGCGGTCTATGTACCCGAGAGCGAAGCCGAGTTCGCGCAGAACGATGCACTCCTGCAAGCCGGCCGCGTTCATGGCTACGGCCCGTGCGATTATTCCGCGGCATCATTCACGCCGAAGTGGATTCGCCACGCCCTTGCGGCGATGGTCGAGCGACTGGCTCAAGAACGTACGCGCGCCCTCGCGGCCCGCGTCACTCGCCCGCCTCGCCACCTACATGCCGAAGCCCCGCCGCCTGGTGCCGATGATCCGGCTGCCCAGGGAACGCTCTTCGGCGACTAATTTTCATGCCAGCTCCTGCCCGTAAACGCTCCGCCACCCTTGCCCGCCCGGCGAGCGAGAGTAAGCCCATCCTCGCGGTCGTCCTCGCCTTAATCGGGCTCTTCTTGGCGGTGGCGATGATCACCCACGCGAGCAACGATGTGAGCTGGTTGCCGCCGCCGGACACCACCATCAAGCCCTCGTCCAACTATTGCGGTGCGCTCGGCGCCACCATTGCCGTCATCCTTTTCAGCCTCTTCGGTTACGCTGGATTCTTAATTCCCTTCTTTCTCTTGGCGGCCGCGTGGTTCGCGCTCAATCAGCGCGCCCACACCCTCTGGCCGGTCAAGGTTACCTTGATGGTGCTGAGCGTGCTGCTCTTTACGCCGATCCTTACCCAATGGCTCGGCCCGGTCACGGACGCTACGGCGGCGTTCGATCCGAAGGGTGCCGGCGGCAGTCTCGGAAACATGCTCTACAAATCGGTGTTCCAGCAGAACTTGGAGTATGGCACCTGGATTCTCGTCTTCCCTTACGGCTTCTGTTTGCTGGGGGTGTTTGCGGATGATCCGAAGGCCACGCTGGCGGCATGGATTGCTGAACTGCGCGATGGGTTCGGAGCTTGGAATACTGCCCGTAAGGCCGCCGCTATCGCGGCGGCAGCAGAGCAACGCCGTAAGGCCACCCTCGCCTCGGAATTACGCCGTAAGCAACAGGAGGTCGTCGGAGCCACCATGGTGGTGCCGGTGGCCGTCAAGCCGGCGGCCAAGGCCAAAGCCCCGGAAGTGGAGATTCTCGATATTCCGCATGTAGGCCCAGAGGAAGCGGTCGGCCCCGAGACGGTCAAACCCGAGTCGGTTACCATTACTCCGACCGCCGATCAGAAGTCTGAACCTAAGCCAGAGGTTCAAATGGAACCGAAGCCCGAGCTCAAGCCTGAGCGTAAGCCGCCCGAGCCGCTGGGTACGAGTGTCGGCAAGGTGCAAGTTGTGAAGCTGGAAAAGATCGAGCGGGCCACCGCTAGCCAAGTTTTGAAGCGCCGGGGAGATTACGTCTTCCCGATGGTGAGCATGCTCAACGCCCCCGCGGCCGCGGGCACTCTCGTGCCGGAGGACTTCCGGAAGCGGGCCTCCGATCTCATTGAGACCCTCAAGCAATTCAAAGTGGATTGTGTTCCGGTCGACGCCGCCAACGGCATCGACGTAGGCATCCAGCAAGGGCCTTCCATCACGCGCTATGAAATCAAGCCCGCCCCAGGCGTGCGCGTGGAGAAGATTGCCAACCTTTCGAACAACATCGCGATGAACCTCGAGGCCGAGGCGGTGCGCATTCTCGCGCCCGTGCCCGGGAAGGGCACGGTCGGCATCGAGATCCCGAACAAGAATCGCAAGGACGTGCTCCTGCGCGAAATCATCGAATCCAAGGCGTGGGCCGAAGCGGCGATGGAACTGCCCGTCGTGCTCGGCGTGGATAGTGTTACCAACAAGCCGGTCATTCAGGATCTCGCCAAGATGCCCCACGCGCTCATCGCCGGCGCCACCGGTCAGGGCAAGTCTGTCTGCATTAATGCCATTATCGTTTCGCTCCTCTATCGCTGCACGCCACAGGACCTGCGCTTCATCATGGTCGACCCCAAGGTGGTCGAGTTACAGATTTACAATAACCTACCCCACCTGCTAATTCCGGTCGAGACCGATGCCCAGCGCGTACCTGCCGCCCTCAAGTGGCTCATCGCGGAGATGTCGCAGCGCTACAAAATCTTCGCTAAGTGCGGAGTGAAGAACATCACTGGCTTCAATGCCAAGTTGGCCAAGGAAGTTGGTGCGCCGAAGCAAGAAGAGCTCGCGCTTAGCCCCGAGGAACAGGCCGCCGCGACGGCGGCAGCGGAAGAGGTGCTGGACGATGGGGTGCAGGTCCCAACGGAGAAACTCCCTTATATCGTCTGCATCATCGATGAGATGGCGGATTTAATGATGGTTGCCGCCAAGGATATTGAGACTTCGGTTGCTCGTATCGCCCAGCTTGCCCGTGCGGCCGGCATCCACCTCGTGCTCGCCACCCAGCGACCTTCGACGGATGTCATCACCGGCCTGATCAAGGCGAACCTTCCGACCCGTATCGGCTTCAAGGTCGCCTCGCAGATCGACTCGCGTACTATCCTGGACCGCGGTGGCGCCGAGACCTTGGTCGGCCGTGGTGACATGCTTTTCGTGCCTCCGGGCAGCGCTACGCTTAACCGTGTGCAGGGCGCTTTCGTTGGTGAACACGAAGTCGCCGCCATTGTGGAGTACCTCGCTGAAAAGAACGGCAAACCTGAGTTCGCTCAAGACGTCATCAAGGCCATCAAGGATGGCGCTGAAAGCGGTCTCGAGGACGGCGTGGACGGGGAAGACGGCGAAGATCCCCTCGTCGCGCAGAGCTGGGCGATTATCAAGGAGACACGCCGGGCGTCGGTCTCATTACTGCAGCGTCGTCTGAAGCTCGGCTATAACCGGGCCGCGCGCATTATGGATATTCTGCACGACAAAGGCTATGTCGGTCCCGAGAATGGCTCGAGCCCGCGCGAAGTCCTCGTCGACTAAGGTTGGCGCTCGGCCAAAGAAGAACCCCGGGCTCCTGCGAGTTCCGGGGTTCTTTGCTTTCGGAGCGGAAGCTTACTGCTTCTTCTTCTTCTTTTCAGGTGGTAGTGCGGTGGGCGGCGGAATGACGGGCGGCGGCACGTCTTTGGTCGGGTCAACCGTTGGGGCGGGGGCGGCTGGATCGTAGAAAGGCTTAGGGGTGGCTGGCGCTTCTTTGGTCGGCGCCGTGTCGGCGGCCTGTGCCAGCGTGGCGGCGAAGAGGCACGCGAGGAAGATTTTATTCATAGGGGTGAACTTGATACAGCCATGCGCCGAGAAGGTTGCAACAGCCTGGTGATAGATTTCAGTTGGGCACAAAAAAGCCCCGCTGGGCGGGGCTTTTTAAAAGACCTAGCTTAGGCGTCTTTCGCCGCTTTTTTGGCCTTCGGGGCTTTCGGCTCTGGAGCGGGGTCGGCCTTCTCATTCGCCGGCGTCTTGGAGCGCTCGGCGTTTTCAGCGTCCACTTCCTTCTTCGCTTTCTTAATTTCCTTGGCGGCGGCAACGGTGCCGGCGACGGCGGCTTCGGCGACTTTGCCTGCGGCTGGGGCGGCTTTGTCGGTACCGATGGCAGCGAGTTTCGCGGCTTCAGCTTGCGCAGCCTTCGCGGCTTCGAGCGCAATCTGGGTGGCCGCATCGACAGAATCAGCGACCAAGGAGGTGGGCTCGGCCATGGCAGCCTTAGCATCAGCCTTCGGCTTCTTCTTTGCGTCCACCGGGGCCTGGCCAGGATCAAGCGTGACCGTAACCTTGTTCGACGTGGGCTTCGTCGTGGTGGTGTTCGTGGCGGCCGACGCCAGGGCGGCAGCGGCGAGGAGGGCAAGAACGCTAATCTTCATAATGTGTATAATACACCACACCCGCTTAGCAGTTTCAACCATTGTCGGGCCGGGGAATGAAGTCGACGGAACCGGAGATGTAGAAAACAGCCTATTAATAGTCTAATTCTCACTTCTCGCCTCTCAGCAAACCCGTCCAGGGTGCGTCTCATGCCCCCTTTATGCATGCATGGACAACTTTGAGGTGGTCGTTGGCGAGCAGGGGTGCCGCGAGGGTTAGGCCACCGGCTGGCACGTGCGGCCGATCGCCGAGTATATTTCGGCGGTGGTTGGGTGTGATGATTTTAAAATTCAGGCACTTGTTCGCTATTGGCTTGCTCGCACAAGACTTTCCACAATCTGACCGCTTCGATGTCCTCCATCGAAAATTTGTTCGGCAAGAATCGCGAGTGGTCGGAGGGCGTTCGGCTCCGGGATCCCTCCTTCTTCGAGACACTGTCCAGGCAGCAGTCACCCCGCTACCTTTGGATTGGTTGTTCGGACAGTCGAGTGCCCGCCAATGAGATTGTCGGGCTGCTCCCCGGCGAACTCTTCGTCCATCGCAACGTCGCCAACGTCGTCGTGCATACCGACCTTAATTGCCTCTCGGTGCTGCAATACGCGGTCGATGTGCTCAAGGTCGAGCACGTCATCGTTTGTGGTCACTACGGATGCGGCGGCGTGCAGGCATCGCTCGAGCGGCGTAAGGTTGGCCTCGTCGACAACTGGTTACGGCACGTCCGCGATGTGCACCATAAGCATGCGCTGACCGTTGAATCAGTACTTGGTCCAGCGAAGCTCGACACGCTCTGCGAGCTCAACGTCATCGAGCAGGCGGCTAACGTCTGTCAAACGACCGTGATGCAGGACGCCTGGGCGCGCGGACAGAAGGTCGAGGTGCACTCCTGGATTTACGGCCTGCGCGACGGCTTGATTAAGGATCTTGGCTTGAATGTCGCCTCCCTTGAGGCGTTGACGCCTGCCTACGGCAAGGTGCTTGCCCATTATCGCCGGATGGGGGGAACTGCTGGGGGATAGGTCGCATTGAGCCGCCGGGTGGCGGCGGCAAACTGCGGCGATGATTCCACAGGATCGGCCGCGTGAACGGCTCGTTCGCCTCGGCCCGCGCGCGCTGCTTGATGCGGAGCTCATTGAATTACTTATTGGCACTGGCACCAAGGGTGCGCCCGCGCCACATGTTGCCGCGGCCTTGCTGGCGGAGTCTGGCACGCTAGCAGCGTTGGCGACTTGGGACACCCATGACTTCGGTCGGGTGCACGGCCTGGGCCCCGCTAAAGCGGCGGAGCTTGCCGCGGCGATGGAACTGGCCCGGCGTATCCGGGAGCGGGCGCATGACCCCGGGGAGAAACTTGATGCGCCGGCCAAGGTCTGGGCGCGACTGGAGCCCGTGTCCGCCGGCCTCTCGGTCGAGAAGTGTTGGGTACTTTGTTTAAACCGCCGCAACCGGTTGTTGGCCTTACATGAAGTGAGCTCGGGTACGGCGACGAGTTCCCTGCTGCACCCGCGCGAGGTGTTCCGGCAGGCCCTGAAGCACGCTGCCTCGGCGGCAATTGTGGCTCATAACCACCCCAGCGGAGACCCGTCGCCGAGCCCGGCCGACCGGGCCGTCACCCGCCAGCTGGCGGACGCTGGGCGGGTCGTCGGCGTCGAATTGCTGGACCATGTCGTTATTGGCCGCCCCGAAGCCGATCCCGCGGGCAAAGGTTGGTTCAGTTTCGGCGAGGCAGGCTTGATTTAGAGGAACTTGCCGATGATGTTGGGGGTCTTACCCCAGTATGTCGCTTGCCCGTGTCACCAAGGTCTCTTTGGCCATCCTTTTTGTCGCCGTCGCCGCGTTCGGCGTCCGACAGGGTAAGCGGTACTACAAAAAGAATATCGCTGCCCCGCGCTCAGGGGAGGTTGTCTACCGGGAGGAATGCATGCGGTGCCACGGTCCCGTCGGGCAGGGGGTCGCCGGCAAGGCCGACGAGCCCCTCGTCGGGGAAAAGTCTCCGACATTTTTGGCTAAGTATATCTCCCGGGAAATGCCGGAGGATGATGTCGGCTCGCTTTCCGCCGCCGAGTCCGCGGCCTCTGCTGAGTATATCCACAAAGCTTTCTACTCCGCTGAAGCGCGGGCGCGTAATCACCCGCCCCGGATTGAGCTAGCCCACCTGACTGACCGCCAATACCGCGAGAGCATTGCCGATTTGCTTGGCTCCCTTCGGCGGACGAGTGCCACGACCGTCTCGGGCGGGCTCACGGGTAGCTATCGGGAGAAACCGAACAAGGCCAAGCCCGCCGACCCGGATAAGCCGGAGGTTCGCTTCGATAGCCGCCTCGACCCGGTGATTAATTTCGATTTCGGCTCCAAGCCGCCAGAGAAAGGTACCTATACCGACCAGTTCAAGATCGACTGGACGGGCTCCTTGATTGTTCCCGATTCCGGCGAATACGAATTCCGAATCACGACGCCCAATGGGGTGCGCCTGTATGTCAATGCGCCCGACGGCGGCAGCGAGAAGAATGCGCTCATCGACCTGTGGGTCAGTTCGGGCATGGTGCGCTCCGCTCAGTCGCCGCTGTTCCTCTTGGGGGGGCGCAGCTATCCCATCAAAATCGAATTCTTCAAGTTCAAGGATAAGACGGCGGGGATTAAGCTCGAGTGGCGCCCGCCAGGTGGTGCTTGGACGATTATCCCGACGGAAAACCTCTCCCCCAAGTTCTCAACCTCGGTCGACGTGATTGATGTCTCCCTGCCGCCCGACGATAGCAGCATCGGCTATGAGCGCGGAGCCTCGGTTTCGCGCGAGTGGACTGAGGCCGTGGCCAAGGGCGCCTTACAGGTTTCTGCGCACTTGGGCAACCGACTCTACGGTTATGCGGCGACCAAGGTGGATGCGCCTGATCGTGGGGACAAACTCAAGGCCTTCTGCCTGCACTTCGCCGAGTTGGCCTACCGCCGACCGCTGACGGACGTCCAGAAAGCGGACATCGTCCGGATTTTTGCCGGCGAGATTACGCCCGAGGCGGCGGCCAAGCGGGCGATGATTTTCACGCTCTCCTCGCCTTACTTCCTTTATCCAGGTGCGGGCCCTCAGGATGACTACGCTGTCGCCTCCCGCCTCGCCCTCGCCCTGTGGGACTCGGTACCCGACGAAGCTTTATTGAAGTCCGCCGCTGCCAACTCGCTCCACGACGACAAGCAGGTGCGCGTCCATGCGCAGCGGATGATGAAGGACCCGCGAGCCCGCTCCAAGATGCGCGACTTCCTGCATCACTGGTTGCATGTCGAAGAAGGATCCGAAATTGCCAAGGATCAGAAGGAGTATCCGGGCTTCGACCAAGGTGTCGTGATGGATTTGCGCACCTCGCTAGATCTGTTTTCCGAAAGCGTGGTATGGTCGGATGCCTCCGACTATCGCCAGCTACTCCTGAGCGACACCATTCTGATGAATGACCGCTTGGCCAAATTCTACGGCCAGAAGATCGTCAGCAACGCTGGCTTCCAGCCTGTGAAGATGGATGCTGATCAGCGGGCCGGCGTGCTCACGCACCCTTACGTCCTCGCGACCTTCTCTTACACCAAGTCCTCTTCGCCGATTCATCGCGGCGTTTTCGTGACGCGTAATATTCTCGGCCGGATGCTGAAGCCGCCACCCATGGCGATTGCGTTCATGGATGATAAGTTCGATCCCTCTTTTACGATGCGCGAGAAAGTCACCGAGCTTACCGCCAAGCCGGCTTGTCAGTCGTGTCACGTGACCATTAATCCGCTCGGCTTCAGTTTCGAACGTTTTGACGCCGTGGGTCGTATCCGCGAGACCGACAATAAGAAGCCCGTCGACACTTCCGCAGATTACACCGCCACGGATGGTTCGGTCATCAAGCTTAAGGGCGCCCGAGATGTGGCCGTGCATGCCGCCGAAAGCCAGGCCGGGCAGGCCGGGTTTGTCCGCAATCTTTTCCACTCGCTCGTCAAGCAGCCGCCGGCCGCTTACTCGCCAGAGTTACTCGGGCAGTTGACGGACAAGTTCCGCGCTGATCATTTCCACGTGCGCAACCTCGCCATCGAGGTTGCGGTCGTGGCCGCTCTCAAGGCAACCCCCTAACCCACTTAACCGCTAAGACCATGTCCCTCCAACACCGCAGAGAATTCCTCCGTCGCCTCGGCCTTTCCGCCGCAGCGCTCCCGCTCCTCGGCGGACTCACCTCGCTCGGCGCCGCTGAGCCAGTCGCCAGTCGTCAGCGCGTCATCTTTGTCTTCTCGCCCAATGGCACCGTGCCGCCCGCCTTCTGGCCCGATGAAGAAGGTGCGAACTTCAAACTCAAGCCGATCATGAAGTCGTTTGAGCCCTTCAAGAATCGCATCCTCACCCTCAAGGGCGTCAACAACCGCGTCCGCGGAGATGGCGACGGGCATATGCGCGGCATGAGTTGCTTGCTCACGGGGATTGAACTCTTCCCAGGAAATATCATGGGGGGCGGCGGCGCCCCGGCGGGTTGGGCCAGCGGCCCCTCTGTTGACCAAGTCATCCGCAATTATCTTCAATCCAAGCCCGAGACCAAGACCCGCATGGGCTCGCTGGAGATCGGGGTGGCCGTGGGTAATCGTGCGGATCCGTGGACTCGCTGGAGTTACGCTGGTGCCAATCAGCCCGTCGCGCCGCTTTCCAGCCCCTACGAACTTTTCGATAAACTTTACGGCTCGATGAAGGAAGGTGAAAACCTTGCTTCCGTCCTCGACGGGCTGAAGGGTGACGTTGCCAAGGTGGCCAAGAACGTGGATTCGCATGACCGTGCACTCCTAGATCAGCATACCACCGCGTTGCGCGAATTGGAGCGTGGGCTCAAGGAGAGCCAGGCCGCCGCGGCATTACAGGTGCCGGCGGTCCCGGTTCCGGGCGTGGCGTTGGACAACGATAGCATCCCGCAGATTACCCGCATGCAGACGGAACTTCTGATCAGCGCCTTCCAGAATGACATGGCCCGCGTCTCGACGTTCCAGTTCACTAATTCCGTGGGCAGTGCGCGCATGAAGTGGATTGGCATCGAGGAGGGGCACCACTCGCTTTCGCATGACCCGGATCTCAACACGGGCTCCACGGAGAAACTCATTAAGATCAACACTTGGTTCGCCGAACAGATTGCCTACCTCGCCAAGCGCCTGCAGGAAACGCCGGAGCCGAACGGCAAAGGTAACATGTTGGATAATACGACCATCGTATGGACGAATGAACTCGGGAAGGGTAATAGCCACACCCATGAAGACATCCCATGGGTGCTCATTGGCGGCGGGCTGGGCTTCAAGACCGGGCGGGCTCTCAAATTCACGAAGGAGCCGCACAATCGCCTACTCTTGGCGCTCACGCATGGTTTCGGCCACAAGCTGAAGACCTTCGGCAACCCGAGCCTCAGTGAGGCCGGTCCGCTGAAGTTAGGTTGAGGGACCCCATACTGCCCCCTTCGCTCAACCCTACTCAAGGCAGTACGGCCGAGGATAGCACGTGGTGCTGTCCTCGGCCTATTACTGACCTGACATCCGCCATCTTTGCTCTGTCATCTGCTCTTAAAGGGTCCCCCACCTGTGCCGGTTCCGATTGGAGTTCCATACTTCCTGGAGTTAAAGTGGGTGGGGCGTTGCCACGGCTCGGACGAGGCCGGTCGGGTCGCACCTCCCGTTTGATATGTTCGTAGGAGAAGGAGACTGCCGCGGGTGTCGAACACCGCAGGGGACAGTCAATATGGGCCATTTATCCCAAAAATGCAAGTCATCGGACAGAACAGGGTAGATTTCCGAAAGTCAAAGGGTAGAACCTTGGCATGCGTCACCCCCGCTCTCTCCTCTTCCTTTTGTCGGCCTGCTTGGTCGGCTGTCAGCAGCATCAGGCCCGCCCGGATGTCGTCCCGGCTGATTATATCGGCCTCCAGGCCCCAGCTATTCCGGAGCTCCTTTTACGACAGGGTGATCGTCTGGCCATCTGCGGCGACTCCATCACCGAACAGAAAATGTATAGCCGAATGATGGAAGCGTACATTGTGACGGCTCGCTCAGACTTGCACGTGACGGTTCGCCAGCATGGCTGGAGCGGTGAGCAGGCGGGTGGTTTCCTGAAGCGGATGGAGAGCGACGTGCTGCGCTTCAAGCCGACCATCGCGACTACCTGCTATGGCATGAATGATTTCCGTTACGTCCCAAAGGACGACGCCATCGCCGCAACCTATCGTCAGAACCAAACTAAGGTCGTGCAGGCGTTTAAGGCAGCCGGCACGCGCGTTGTGCTCGGATCTTCGGGCACCATTCATTCGGTCCCGCCTTGGGTGAAGTCGGCGAAGGGCACCTGGCAGGACCTCAACCTCGCGTTGCTTAATTTCCGCAACATCGACATCGAAGTCGCCGAGGCCGAGCAGGTGGCCTTTGCGGATGTTTACTGGCCGATGCTGATCAAGGGGCAGGAGTCCCGGGCCAAGTATGGCGACAGCTTCAAATTGGAAGGCAATGACGGCGTGCACCCCGGCTGGGCTGGTCACGTCATGATGGCGACCGCCTACCTCGAGGCCCTTGGCCTGTATGGAGACATTGGTGAAATTAAAGTCGACCTAGCGGCCGGCAAGGCGACGGCCAAGGAAGGCCAGCGCGTTATGAAGTATGAGAGCGGCACTGTTTCTCTACGTAGTTCCCGCCTCCCTTTCTCTTTCGAGCCTGGCGACGTCACCAAGGATAACACCATCGCCGCGGGCGTGGCGCTGGCCAATTTCCAGAATAAGCTGAATCGCCTCACCTTGAAAGTGGCGGGCGCCAAGGCCGCCAAGGTCAAGATCACCTGGGGTGAGGCGTCCAAGGTCTTTACCGCGGGGCAACTCAAGCAGGGCGTGAATCTGGCTGCCGAATTCCCTCAGAACCCGACCTCCGCTACGTTCGCCAAGATCTGGCAGGCTGTCGGCGAAAAGCAGGCCTACGAGACCAAGCAGATGCAGAAGCTTTTCCGCAGCCCTGAAGCTAAGGCCGATATGGCTGCGGTCGTGAAGAGCTCGGAGCTGGAGCATGACCGTCTGGCTGGCGTCCTCAAGGATGCCATCAAGCCGGTGGACTCGACGCTGAAGGTCGAGGAAGTGCTCTGAGCTAACGGCACCAACTAAACGGGCCGCACTTTCGTGCGGCCCGGGCTATGGCTAGCCAACAACGATTGATTATTCGACCGTGACGTTATCCGCCACGCCGACGCCGAGGGTCATGCCGCCGACGACCTGAACTTTCTCCATGATGATTTTCTGGATTTCTTCCAGGACCTTGGGGTTCTTGATCAGGTAATCCTTGGCGGCCTCGCGGCCCTGGCCGATGAGCTGGCCGTTATAAGCGATCCAGGCACCCTTCTTCTCGAGGATCTTGTGTTCGATACCGAGGTCGAGGACGGAGCCGCTGCGGGAAATGCCTTCGGTGTACATGATGTCGAACTCGCACTCCGTGAAGGGAGGGGCGACTTTGTTCTTCACCACTTTTACCTTAGTGCGGTTGCCGATGACCTTGCCGGAAGGTTCCTTGATCTGGCCGATACGGCGGATGTCGATACGGACGGACGAGAAGAACTTGAGGGCACGACCACCCGGGGTGGTTTCGGGGCTGCCGAACATCACGCCAATCTTTTCGCGAATCTGATTCGTGAAGATACAGATACAGTTCGTGCGGCTGATGGCGGCCGTGAGGCGGCGCATCGCTTGGCTCATCATGCGGGCCTGGACGCCGACGGTAGCATCGCCCATTTGGCCGTCTAATTCCTGTTTCGAGACGAGGGCGGCGACGGAGTCGATGACGACCACGTCTACGGCACCGGAGCGGATAAGGGTTTCGACGATATTGAGGGCGTCTTCGCCAGACTCAGGCTGGGAGACGAGGAGGTTGTCAAGATCCACGCCGACGACCTTGGAGTAGCGGGGGTCGAGGGCGTGTTCGACGTCGACGAAGACGGCATTGCCGCCTTGGCGCTGGATTTCGGCGATGATGGAGAGACAGAGGGTCGTCTTACCCGAGGACTCCGGGCCGAAGATTTCGACGATACGTCCCCGGGGGAGGCCACCGACGCCAAGGGCAAGGTCGATGGCGACCGAGCCAGTGGAGACGGACGAGACCTGCATCTTGGTCGCGTCTCCCATGCGCATCAGGGTACCATCGCCATACTGCTTGTTGATGGCGGAGAGAGCCAGATCGAGGGTCTTCTTCTCGGCTGCCTGGGTGGCAGATTTTTCCTTAGCGGTGGGTTCGGATTTGGCGGACATAGCGTTGGGTATGCACAAGGGAAACTGCCCACGCAGGGGAGTCTTGCAAGCAAAATGAACAAATGTTCACTACTTCTTTTTACCCCCCTTTGGGTAGGGGTTAGAAGCTAAATAAATCACTCAGCCAGTCCCAGAAACCTGGCTCTTTATTAACAATAACGACTTTTTTAGGGGCGACGGGGGTGGTCGCTGGAACCGCCGTTGGCTTGGGCGCGGGGGCTGGCAGGGTGGCTAGCTTGGCGAGTCCTTCGGTCATCAGGTCCGCCGCTAGCTTGTCCCTTAAGCGCTGGGCGGCCTTCGAGCCTCCGGGGCTGTCGCAACCCAAGACAATGGCGATAACCCGCCGGTCGCCTTCCCGGGCGGTGGTGGCGATCGAGGCGTTGGCCGCGACGGTCCAGCCCGTCTTCAATCCATCGCACCCGGGGTAAAGCGTCAGGAGGTGATTATGATTAGTAAGGTCGAGGGGCTTGAGCGGGCGGCGGAACGTGTAGGACTTGCTCCCCGTGAAGCGCAAGGCTTCGGGCATCTTACATAGCATCACGCAGAGCTTCCCTAGATCGCGGGCAGTGGAGTCATCATGGGGGCCGCGCCCTTGGGTCATTCCGTTCGGCGTGACGAAGCGGGAGCGGGTCATCCCTAATTCAGCCGCGCGCTTGTTCATGCGGGCCACAAAGGCTGCGACCGTACCTTCGCGATGCACGGCGAGGGCGACCGCGGCGTCGTTGGCGGAATGCAGCATCAGGGCGAAGAGTAACTCTTCGACGCTGAAGTTCTCTTTAGGTACGAGGCCGATCCGTGAGCCGATTTCCCGGCTGGGCTCCGGGCCGATAATCACCCGGGCACCCAGGGAGGTCTTCTTGTCGCGGATATCCTCCATCACGAGGAGGAAGGTCATGAGCTTGGTAACGCTGGCGGGATGGCCCGGCCAGTCCGCCTTGTTCTCCGAGAGCACGGCGCCCGTCGCGGCGTCGAGGCAGATGGTGCCCGCAAACGTCATGCCGGCCGGGGAGTAGCGGGTGGTGACGACGGCACTGGCCGGCGGGAGCAGGCAGAGAAGAAGGGCCGTGGCTATCGCGAAGCGCACGCGCGATTGGTTTGCGTGGGGCGCAGGGGGGCAAGACCGATTTGCATAAATATTATAATCGGGCAGGGTGGGAGCATGCGTGTTTTCCTGCTCCGCCATGCTGAAGCCGTTCCGGGTCTGCCCGATGCAACGCGCGATCTGACGCCGCGCGGGCAGCGTCAGGTGGCGGAGCTCGCGAAGGGAGCCGGTCGCGTGCCGGTCGAGGTCGTCTCCGCCATCGAGCATAGCCCGCTCGTGCGGGCCGTGCGCACGGCCCAGCTACTGCGCCTCGCCACGGGATCCGGCTTACCTCTGAAGGTGCTCGCCGGGCTCGAGCCTGAAGGTGATTGGCAACGCACCGCGCTCCAACTCGGAAAATCCCGCCGGAGCCGTCTGCTCGTCGGACATAATCCGCACCTCGCCGCTTTGGCGGCCTGCTTGCTCGGCCTCCCTGGCGGCGATCAGGCGATCCGTTTTCGTAAGGCTGGCCTGATGGCGTTGGAGCGCACCGCCAAGCCCTCGCGGCTCCGGCCTTACGGGACGTGGAGTCTGCTGTGGATGGTGCCGCCAGATCTGACGAAATGACACGCCCTGTTCTTGACTGACGGACCAGCCCGCCCGACTCTGGCCACGTGAATGAGAGCCGCCGCCATCGTCTGATTTGGAGCGCCGTGGCCTCGGCGCATTTGGTCGCACTTGGAGCGATGGCACTCGGTGGAGCCGGCCTGGGGCGCGAGCCGCTACCGGAGGGCGGGATGTTGCTGATCTCTCTGGTCTCCGACCCGATTGCTTTGCCAGGAGAAGTAAAGGCGGGCGTCGCAGCGGGTGCGGGTGAGCCGGTGGCCGTACCAATCAAGGTCGCCGCGGCGCCAGTAACCGTGGCCACACCTTCTTTTTTGGTGAGCGCACCGGCGGCCTCCGCCGTCGCGGCCTCGAGCTCAGGTCAGACGCCGGCAGCTGTTTTCGTTCCGCAGGCGGAGGTATACGTGCCGCCCACTTTTGAACTGCGCCAAGAGCCGGTCTATCCGGCCCGCGCGCGCCGAGCTGGCACGGAAGGCCAGGTCGTGGTGAAGGTCATGCTTTCAGAGTCTGGGGAAATCAAACAGGTCGAACTCCTCAGCGGTTCCGGCAGTCGGTTGCTCGATGAGGCGGCGTTGGCCGCCGCGCGAGCCTCCCGCTTCACGCACGCGGAGCGCCATGGTCGCCCCGTGGCTTCCGAAGCGGTCGCGACGTATCGCTTCGAGCTGCGCTAATTTACTTCGCGGCGACGTCGCGCTCCCAGGCTTTCACCCAGTCGACTTCGAAGGTATTTTTCGATTTCTCCTTCGGGCCGTAGCCGCCCTTAGGCCTTTCGCCGTTCCATGATTTGGCGGTAGATTCGCTGGTCAGGAGCAGATACTCGGGGGCTTTGGAGCCGGGGCACTTCTTGTCGGTGGCGACGACTTTCCCGTCAAAAGAGAAGCGGTAACCGGCATCATCCCACTCGACGCCGTAGACATGCCAAGATTTCCCAGCGACGGTCGTGAACCGCTGGTTGCTCTCCTTGTGGGTTGCGGGATTTTCATACCCGCCCCAATGCAGGGCATACTGGTAGGTGCCCTTCATGACGCCAGTGGTCTCCAGAATATCAATTTCCACGCCAGCCGTCGCGGCCGCGGTTGGCCCGCCTTGGCCGTAGGTCTCGGATTGAGCCCAGAAGGCCGACTGCGTGCCTGGGGCGACGGCGAAGCGGCAGCGTGCCTCCGTCTTGCCTTGGGTGATCGCGAACTTCTTTCGCGTCGTCACGAAGCCGCAGTAAGTGGTGCCATCGGTGTCGGTCCAGGTCGTGATAGTCAGTTGCCCGTTCTTGACGTCCACGGATTTTTCCGAGTTCACGGCGTCTTTGCGCTTACCGGTTTCGATATTCCAAATCTTTTCGTTTAAAGCGGTGCCCTCGAAGTTTTCCTCGAGGACTAATTTGAACTTCGTCTCGGCGGCGAGGCCGGCCGAGCTGAGTAATAAGCAGAGGAGGGTACGCATCTTATTTAATGAGAATAAAGCGCGGGTCGGAACCAGTGAGTAGGGCCGCGAGGCGCGTCCAGTCGCCGTCGTTCAGCCCGCGATCCATCATGAGCGAAGTGTCCGCCAGTCCGCCACCAGGGGCACAGCGCACAGACCACAGTGGCCGGCTGCTGGTTGGGAGCATCGCGAAACGGATATCGCCGACGGTGATTGCACCGGGCACGACAGCGTAGCTATTCCAGCCGCCCGTGAAGCGAGAGAAATCAGCAATCACATGGGCCCCTTCGGAGTAGGGTGGCGGATTGCCAGCGGAAGTCGCCGACCAGGCCGCGCGGCTTTCGCCGACCACGAGTCGCGTTGAAGTGAACGGCACATTGCGGAGCGCGGCAACCTGCCAGCGGCCGTCGTTTAGCCAGACGGCCCGCCACACGATGAGATTAGAGATGGTCGGCTTCAGGGCCAGTCGCTCCGGCTCGATATTTTTCTGGGCAAGCCACGTGCGGAGGCTGCGTTCGGCCCGAGCGTGTTGCCAGAGGCCGAGTGAGGCGTAGGCGGTGAACCAGACGAGGCCGTAAATGGCGAGGCGGGCGGAATGCTTGCGCCAGGCTATGATGGCGAGCACGAGTAAGGGCAGGGTGGCCAGCAGGTCGATGATCGGTAGGCAATCCCACGCGTAGCGTGCTTCGGTGAACGGCCAGAGTAGCATAGTCCCGTAGCTCGTGCAGCCGTCGCAAAGCAGGTGCGTCAGTGTACCGACGAGACCCGGAAGGAATAGGGACCTCCAGCCGCCGTTATGCGTTCGCCGGAAGAGCCAGGCGGAAATCCAAGCACTGAGCAGGGCCCAGACGGGCATGAAGACGAAGCTATGCGTGAAGTGGCGGTGCCACCGAAAAGATACCAACGGATCGTCGGCCGAGCGGATGAAGACGTCCAAGTCCGGGGCCTCGGCGGCCAGCAAGGCGGCCAGCGCCGCCGCGGAGACTGAGCCCCCGCGGCGATGCACGGCGATGCCGGCGGCGATGCCTAGGGCGGCGTGGGTGACGTTATCCATGGACCCAGCCTAGGCCTCCATGGTCAGGGGGGAAGGCGGACTTTCTTATTTTTAAGGCCCGCCGACCTTAAAAGGCTGGAACTTAAGGGGGCCGCCTCCGTCTAATCACTCACTCCCATGAGACTGTTTCTTGCCGCCCTCGCGCTCTGCTTTTACGCCACTGGCTCCGCCGCCGAGAATGATTACCCGCTCATTGAGGCCAAGGAGTGTCGCCCGCGCGGCGGCCTGCCGAACTTCCTGCTTAAGGCTCAGAATACAGGTTCAGAGCTGAAGGTCGGCTACTTGGGCGGGTCTATCACTGCACAGGCTGGCTGGCGGATCCAGTCGCTCGCCCATTTCAAGAAGGCCTACCCGCAATCCAAGTTCACGGAAATCAATGCAGCTATCGGCGGCACGGGTTCGGACTTGGGCGTTTTCCGTCTGCAGCAGGACGTGCTATCTCAGAAGCCGGATCTTCTCTTCGTTGAGTTCGCGGTGAACGACGGTGGCGCCGATCCGCAGCGCATCATCCGTTGTATGGAAGGCATCGTGCGTCAGACCTGGAAATCTAATCCGAAGTGCGACATCTGTTTCGTCTACACCCTAACCGAGTTCCTTTCCCCGGCGATGTTGGAGGGCAAGCTACAGCGCTCGGCCAGTGCGATGGAGAAGGTCGCCGAACATTACGGCATCCCGACGATCACCCTCGGCATGGAAGTCGCGAAGCTAGCCAAGGCAGGCAAACTGCTCTGGAAGGCGCCTTTGCCTAAGACCGACGAGCAGATGCAAGCCGTCGGCGACAAGGTAGTCTTCGCGAACGATGGGGTGCATCCGTATGAAGCCACCGGCCATAAACTTTACACCGAAGCCATCGTGCGCTCCTTGCCGGCGCTCGCCATTGCCTACAACGCACCCCTGACGCATGTCTTCAATCTCTCGCTGGATCCATTGAATTATGAACGCGCGACGCTCGCCCCGATCACGTCCGCTAAACTTTCCGATGGGTTGGTGCCCGTCGACATGAAGTCCGATGCTTTCGCCAAGGGCTGGGCCAACCGGCTTCCCGCCATGGTTAAACTTACCCAGCCTGGCCAAAGCATTGAATTTAAATTCAAGGGCACCCACTGTGCTGTGTATGACGTCGTTGGCCCGGCGGGCGGGCAAGTGGCCGTCACCCTGGACGGTAAGACAACGAAGAAAGTTCCACGGATTGACGCCTATTGCACTTATGCGCGCCTGAGTACTTTCACCATTGGCACGGACCTGCCAGAAGGCGTCCACACCGTGCGCCTCGAGCTGCTGGCCGACCCAATCGACAAGGCCGCCGTCCTCGCGAAGAACAAGAACGTCATTGATAAGCCCGAGCGTTACGCCCCGTTGAACTTTTTCCCTGGCGGCCTGCTGATTCTGGGCGAACTCGTCCCTTAAAAGCCCCCGTTTAGACGCCCAGCCTTGACCGCCCCCGCCCGCCCGCCAAAAGTCCCTCTCTCCCCAATCCCCCACACACCTATGCGTTTCGGCCTTAACACCTTCCTCTATGCCTCGCCGTTCACCAACGACAGCGTACATCTCTTCAAGAAGCTCAAGAACTGGGGCTTCCAGACGGTCGAGATTCCGATCGAGGATCCTTCTCACACCGACCCGAAGGTCCTGAAGGCCGCCGCCGCCAAGGCGGGCATCGCCATCGGTTCGATCTGTGCCTGCATGGGCCCTGGTCGCGATCTTCGCGGCAGCGCTCAGGACCAAGCCGCTGGCAGCAAATACATCATGGCACTGATCGACCAGGCTGCCATCGCCGGCTGCCCTCGCATCATCGGCCCCCTCTACTCCGTCGTCGGCCTAATTGGTGCCCATGACGACAAGACCAAGGCGAAGCATTTCAAGATGGTCGTCAAGAACCTCAAGGTCATCGGTAAATACGCTCAGAAGAAGGGCATCGAGCTCGACATCGAGCCGCTGAACCGCTTCGAGACCGACTTCCTCAATACCTGCGATCAGGGCCTACGCCTCGTGAAGGCCATCAACCTGCCCAACGTGAAGCTCCACCTCGACACGTTCCACATGAACATCGAGGAAAAGAACCAGGCCGCCGCCATTATCAAGTGCGGCAAGCACCTCGGACATTTCCATGCCTGTGGCACCGATCGCGGCACCCCCGGCAATGACTCCCTTGATTGGAAGCCGATTGTCGGCGCCCTCAAGAAGATCGGCTACCAGAAGGACGTCGTCATCGAATCCTTTACCACCGACGTTAAGGTGATCGCCCGTGCGGCCGCCATCTGGCGTGCCATGGAGCCACACCGTGACGATATCGCCGTCAAGGGCCTCAAGAACCTGAACCGTTTCTTCGGCAAGCAGAAGTAAGCCTTTACCCCAACAAAACATGAAGCTCCTGACCCCCCTCCTCGCCCTCGCCGCGCTTTGCGCGACGGTTTCCGCTGAGGATAAGAACCTGTTTAACGGCAAAGACCTGACCGGCTGGAAGGGTCTGGATTTCTGGTCCGTCAAGGACGGCGCCATCACTGGCCAGACGACCAAGGAGCACCCAACTAAGGGCAATACCTTCCTCGTGTGGGAAGGTGAAGTCGCCGACTTCGAGCTCACGCTCCAGTACAAGATCGTCGACCTCGACGGTAAGTCCGAGAAGTTTGGCAACTCGGGTATCCAGTATCGCAGCCGACTCATTAACGCGGAGAAGTTCGTGGTCGGTGGCTACCAAGCTGACTTCGAATGCGGCAAAACCTACTCCGGGATTCTGTACGAAGAGCAGGGACGTGGCGTTTTGGCCCAGCGTGGCCAGAAGGTCGTCATCCATGAAGGCGCTGCGCCTAATAAGCCGAAGATCGAAGTCTCGGGTGAAGTCGGCAAGTCCGCCGAAATCCAGGCTAAGATCAAGCCAGCCGATTGGAATGAATACCGCATCGTCGCGAAAGGCGGCCACCTTCAGCACTTCATCAACGGTGTCCAGACCGTCGACGTCACCGATGAGACTGCCGTCGGCGCCAAGAAGGGCGTCCTCGCCCTCCAGCTCCACGCCGGCACCGCGATGACCGTCCAGTTCAAGGATATCGTCCTCAAGGAGATTAAGTAATATGAAGAAGTCATTTCTCAGCCTCCTTCTGCTCTCGGCCGCTTTCGTTTCGGCTGCGGACAAGAAGAACGTCCTCCTCATCGCCGGCCGTCCGAGCCACGGTCCGGGCGAGCACGAGCATAATGCCGGTATCCAACTCTTGGCAGCCGGTCTGAAGCAAAGCGCGTCGGACCTCGTGAATGTGGATGTTTCCTTGGGCGGCCAGTGGCCGTCCGATGAGCGCATTGCCAAGGCCGACACCATCGTGATTTATTCCGATGGCGGTGGCGGACACCCGGCAATTGCTCACCTCGATCAGCTGGCCAAGAAGATGGAAGCCGGTTGCGGCTTCGTCTGTCTCCATTACGCCGTCGAGCCCGCCTATGAGCGTGCCGGTTGGTTGAGCGTCGATGGTAAGCCCGTCAGCCCAGCGCCTCCTGGTCGTTCCTCGACCGGCAAGGGAGCCAAAGAGTTCAAGGATTGGCTCGGTGGCTACTTCGAGCAACACCTCTCCGTGAATCCGCATTGGATGGCTGACTTCAAAACTCTGCCGGACCATCCCGTGAGCCGCGGTGTGAAGCCTTATTCGTCCTCAGATGAATGGTATTTTAACATGCGCTTCCGTGATAACATGGAAGGCGTGACGCCCATCCTGCAGGCCATCGCGCCTCCGGAGACCATGAAGCGCGGTGAAGGACCTCACGCCGGTAACCCGGAAGTGCGCAAGTCCGTGCTCGAAGACAAGAATCCGCAGGTTGTCGCTTGGGCTGTGTCGCGCAAGGATGGCGGTCGTGGCTTCGGCTTCACCGGTGGCCATTACCATGCCGGCTGGTCGATTGACAGCCAGCGCACGTTGGCGCTGAACGCGATTGTCTGGACCGCGAAGGCGGAAGTGCCGGCCAATGGCGTCGCCACCAAGTTCTCGGAAGAAGAACTCAAGGCCAACCTTGACCCGAAGGGCGCGCGCAAGCCCCCGGTGAAGAAGTAAGCGTCCCTTGGTTGCTTGGATCGGGCCGGAGGTTCGCCTCCGGCCTTTTTCATGTCTAGAAAAGAAGCGGGTGATTTGACCTGCCCGCCGCTCCGTCAACCTTGGGCATATGTCTAAGCATATCGCACTGATTGGCGGCACTTCCGGTATCGGCCGTGCGACCATCGCCCAGCTTCAGGCGGAAGGCCATCAGGTGCATGCCGCGTGCCGCTCGCCGGAGAAACTCGCCGATCTCGGCATTGTTGCGCAGCCTTTCGATGCGAGCGCGCCAGGTCCTTTGGTTTGGCCAGAACGGCTGGATGGCTTCGTTTATTTTCCTGGATCGATCTCCCTTCGCCCCTTCCATCGGTTGACCGCGGAGGATTTCCGGCGCGACCTGCAGGTAAATCTGCTTGGGGCGATCGCCGCGCTGCAGTCCGCCCTGCCGGCGCTCAAAGCTTCGGGCAACGCCTCCGTCGTGCTCTTCTCCACCGTGGCCGTCGCGCAAGGCATGCCTATGCACGCGAGCATTGCGGCGGCGAAGGGAGCGATTGAAGGCCTCGCCCGGAGCCTCGCCGCCGAATGGGCGCCAGCCATCCGCGTGAATGTCATCGCGCCCTCGTTGACGGATACGCCATTGGCGTCGTCGCTACTTAATTCCGATTTAAAGAAAGAAGCCGCCGCCAAGCGGCACCCATTGCAGCAGATTGGTCGCTCGGAGGATCTCGCTACCTTTGTCGTGCATCTGCTCTCTGGGCACGCACGCTTCATGACTGGTCAGGTGCTCCACGTGGACGGCGGGCTGTCGGCGGTGCGCACTTTCTGAAGGCACAAAAAACCCGGATGCCTCGCGGACCCGGGTTTTGCGGGGAAGTTTTCGTTCCGCTTAGATCAGCATCAAGGCGGGTTCCTCGAGGAGCTGTTTGAGCGCCTGGAGGAACTGTGCGCCGTTGGCGCCGTCGACCACCCGGTGATCACCAGAAAGGCCGATCACCATACGATGCCCAATCACGAGACGGTCATAGGCGTCGACCACGGGCTTCTTAATCGTCGCGCCGACGGAGAGAATCGCGGCGTTAGGCACGTTGATGATGCCGAAGAAGCCGGTGACGCCAAACATTCCGAGATTGGTAACCGTGAAGGTCGAGCCCGACATCTCATTCGGGGTGAGCTTCTTCGAGCGCGCTTTACCGATGAGGGCCTTGGCTTCGATCGCGATATCCTTGAGCGTCTTAGCGTGCGCGTCGCGGATGACGGGGGTGACCAGGCCATCTTCGAGGGCGACGCCGAAGGAGAGGTGAACTGCGCTGTGGGTCCGGATGCTCGTGCCCGCCCAGGAGGCGTTGACCGCGGGGACGCGGCGGAGGGCTTCCGCGGAGGCCTTCAAAATGAAGTCATTCACCGAGAGCTTAATCGCAGCTTCACCGCCGGCTTCAGCGAGGCGCTTGTTCAGCGATTCGCGCATGGCCATGAGGGGAGCGGCATCGACTTCGACTTCGAGGTAGAAGTGCGGTACGGTAATCTTCGACTCAAGGAGACGACGGGCGATGGTCTGTCGCATGCCGCCCACGGGGACATCGGCGTCAGGCTGGATGCCTTTGCCGTCCGCCGGTGGAGCTACGGCCACATTGAGCGGACCAGAAGGGGAAGTGGTAACCGGAGCTGAAGCGGCGGCGGCGACATCTCGTCCGACCACGCGGCCACCTGGACCGGAGCCAGCGAGGGAGGCGACATTGAGGGCGGCCTTTTCAGCCATGCGCTTGGCGTAAGGCGAAGCCTTGGTGCGCGAGGCGTCAGATTGAGAAGCGACTGAACCGGAGGAAGCGGGTGCGGCGGGTACGCAGCTCACTTCGGCTTTTTCCGGAATCGCCGGGACAGCGCTCGCCGGAGCCTTCGGCGCGGGAGCGGCGGTGGGCTCGGGGGCGGCTTCGCCCTTCTTGCCGATGGCGCAGATCGGAGCGCCCACGGGGAGCTGAGCACCGGCGGCGGCGTACAGTTTGAGGATCGTGCCCGGAACGGTGCACGAGAGTTCCATCGTCGCCTTATCGGTTTCGATTTCGCCCAAGATATCGCCGAAGGCCACGACTTGGCCTTCCTTGATGTTCCATTTAACCAAAGTCCCCACCGACATCGTGTCGGAGAGCTTCGGCATATCGATAATTTCAGCCATCGGGTTTAAGAGGGTGGGGGATTAGGCGAGGACCTTGAGGGCTTCGCGGACGACGCGATTCACGTCGGGGAGCTGCTGGTCTTCCATGCGCTTGCAGTAAATCTGCGGAGCGTCGATGGAGGACACGCGGTGGATCGGGGCATCGAGTTCGTCGAAGGCCTTCGACTGGATGAGGTAAGCGACCTGGGCGTCGACGCCACAGAAGGGCTTATTTTCTTCGACGAGCAGGGCGCGGTGCGTCTTCCGGACGGAGGCGAGGATGGTTTCTTCGTCGAGCGGACGGATCGAGCGGAGGTCGACGACTTCGACGCTGACGCCGTGTTCCTGTTCGAGGATCTCGGCGGCCTTGAGGCTCGTGATGACGGCACGGCCGTGGGCCACGATGGTGAGGTCGGTGCCCACGCGCTTTACGTCGGCGACGCCGAGTGGCACGATATAGTCTTCGTCCGGCACTTCGCCCTTATCGTTATAAAGAATCGTGTTCTCCATCACGTACACCGGGTCGTTATCGCGGATGGCGGCTTTGAGCAGGCCCTTCGCGTCGTACGGGGTGGCCGGGCAGACCACCTTGATGCCGGGGTGGGAGGCGAGGATGGCCTCGGGTGTATGCGAGTGGGTCGCGCCGACGTTGGTGCCACCGTTGCCGGGGCCGCGGATAACGATCGGGCAATTGATAAGTCCGCCGGACATGTAGCGGATGTTGCCCGCGTTGTTTACGATTTGGTCGAACGCGACGTACGAGAAGGACCAGAACATCAGTTCCATCACCGGGCGGATGCCGAGCATCGAGGCGCCAATGCCCAGGCCGATGAAGCCCGCTTCGGATATCGGGGTGTCGACGATGCGCTTCGGACCAAACTCCTTGAGGAGGCCTTCGGTGACTTTATAGGCGCCGTTGAACTGGGCGACTTCTTCGCCCATGATGACGACCTTGTCGTCGCGCTTAAGTTCTTCGCGCATCGCGGCGCGGAGCGCCTCGCGGTAGGAAATGACAGCCATGACAGTATGTGCGAAGGAGGATTATTCGAAGATGATGGTACCGCGACTCGTGGTCTTGGGCCCGCGGTTGTCTTCTTCCCAGTAGATGTGTTTGGTGATATCGGCCACCGTGGGATCGGGGGATTCATCGGCGAAGATGGCGGCCTTATCGGCCTCCGCCATCGCTTCCTCGTTAATCTTCTGGGAGAGTTCAGGGGTCAGGACTTTTTCGCGGAGCAGTTCCTGTTCGAAGGCGAGGACCGGGTCTTTCTTTTCGCGGTACTCCTTGATTTCTTCTTTATCGCGATAGGTCTTGTCCGGGTCAGCCATCGAGTGGCCGAAGTAGCGGTAGGTGAAGATTTCCAAGACCGTGGGTTTGGATTCTTCGTGGGCTCGCTTCAGGGCGATCGCGGTCTTGGCGCGGACTTCATAGACGTCGTGGCCGTTGATCACATCCCACGCCATGTTGTAGCCTTCGGCCCGTTTGGCGAGGCAGCCGGGGTGGGCGGTGGAGCGTTCCTGGGAGGTGCCCATCGAGTAGCCGTTGTTCTCGACGACGAAAATGACCGGGAGATCCCACAGGGAGGCCAGGTTGTAGGCTTCGTGTACCGCGCCTTGGTTGACGGCGCCATCGCCCATGTAGACGAGACAACTGCCCTTCAGGCCCATGTATTTGACTGCATAAGCTAAGCCGGTGCCGAGCGGAGCTTGGCCGCCCACGATGCCGTGGCCGCCCCAATAGTTCTTATCAGGGGCGAAATAGTGCATCGAGCCACCCTTGCCTTGGGAGCAGCCTGTTACCCGGCCCGTTAATTCAGCCATGCACTCGTTCATGCCCATGCCGACCATCAGGCCGTGACCATGGTCGCGGTATCCCGTGATGAGGTGGTCATTTTTGCCGAGCAGGGAGATGGTGCCAGCCGCGACGGCTTCTTGGCCGACGTAGAGGTGAAGGAAGCCACCGATCTTGCCTTGCTGGTAGATGCGGATGCAGCGCTGCTCAAAATGGCGGATACGAGCCATTTTGGTGTAAAGGGCGATCTTCTCGGCCTTTGACAGGGCGGCGTTGACCGGGTCTTTGGCGTACTCAGAAGGGCCGGCGGGGCGCTTCAGGGATTCCGGATGGGTGAGGACAGCGGGCTTGGCCACGGTAGTTCGTTTGGTTTGATTGGAGGGGTCTAGCCGGGAAGGTCAAGCGTCCCCTCCCGGGGGCTCAATTTGCCTTGACCCGCCTTGCGGCCAGCCTCCCTTTTCGTCTATCCTACGCCTGTCGCAGGACCTACCCTTTTAACATGGAAGAAACCCACGAGGCTTTGGCCCGAGAATTCACCGTTCAGAACCGTATGGGTATCCACACCCGGCCGGCTGCCCAGATTGTCCGTTTGGCCAATCGGTACCCCGAGGTGGATATCACGGTTTCTAAGGACGAGGAATCCGTGAACGGCAAAAGCATCATGGGGCTCATGATGCTCGCTGCCGGTCAGGGATCGAAGCTCCGCTTCTCCGTCCGGGGTAAGGATGCCGCCACTCTCCTTGATGAGATGGATGCGCTCTTCATCCGTAAGTTTGACGAATCCTGATTCCCATGCACGCCCTCCTGGCCTCCTTTCTCTTGCTCGCCGCCGGCGAGGCAACGCCGCCTGTGCCCGTCATGCCGGATGTGGAGGTCGTCAAGTATTTGAAGCCGCCAGAGTTGGTCGAGTGGGCTAATTCGCAGCGACTCACCCAGGCTGGGGAGACCCGAGCACGCCAAGGGAATAGCATCATGGCGATGATTCGCCCGCCTGACCCGAAGGCCATCAAGGCGCCGACCGTGGGCGGCCTCACGGAGGCCCCAGAGCAGACCAAGGCCCGTGCCCAGAAGATTATCGACGAAGGCAATGTCCAGATTCAACAGGCCTTGCCATCGCTGACGCGCCTCCGGGCCGCGGCTGCCGCCCGTCTCGCCGAGAAGACGAAGCCGCTGGAGTTTGGGAGTGAGCTGCCTCAGTCCGCCTGGAATGTTTCCGTTAGTCACGCCGCGGTGCGGCTGCAGAAGCAGGCCCGCGACGCAGGATTTTCAAAGGTCCACTTAATCGGCGCTATCGTGTTGCAGGCCGACGGAAAGCTGGTGCGCACATCCACGCTGGCGGACGATCTGCGCGCCGCCTGGATCAAGGCTGACGAAAAGTCCCTCACCAAGGTGCCGGCCGAAGGCTATGCTTATGTCCCAGCTACGGATGAGAAGTCCGCTCCCGCTCTCTCGAAAGGTTTGAAGCCGGCCACGTCCGCTCGCCAAGAGGCCGTACTCTGGGCGGAGTTTTATGCCGTGCCCTCCGAAGGGTCGCTTGGCCTGCTCGTCGTTCGTTTGGCCGATGCCTACACCATGCGTATCCTCGGCTCGGAGGCCTACCTAACTTCTCCCGTCACGGTCGATGCTTCGGCCGCACCGAAGACCGCGACCTTCGCCTTGAAGGATCAGCGCAGTTTCGTGCCGCGCTTAGCTTCCTCGGGCGACTGGATTTTTGCCTTTGACCGCGAGAGCGCCGCCCTCGGCTCCGCCTTGCTCGCCCATGTGGCGGTTCAGCAGACGAAACTCGGTATCTCGGCGAGCCCCTACGTTGCGGTGGTGACGGGCGCCGGCACGCCTGGCTTGGACGGCGTGCGCGCCCACTGGCGGGTCATCCCCGGCAAGCCGGATCCGAAGGAAGTCATTTTCCAGGTTTCCGCCAAGCCGGTGGGAGCCGCGGCGGTGGAGGTCGGCCAGATTGTCTTGCGCGTCGACGACACTCCGAAGCCCGTCGCGAAGTAACCTCAGGCTTTTTTGCGGGCGGCCTTGATCTCCGCGAGCGTTGCTCGCTGGAGTTTTTTCACCTTAGCGGCCGTGAGTAATTGGTGCGGGCGGGACATGCGGTCGATGAAAAGCACGCCTTGGCAATGGTCGTGCTCATGTTGCACGCATCGTGCCAGCAAGCCTTCGCATTCGAGGACGTGCGGCGCACCTTCGGCATCACGGTAACGGACAATCGCTCGTTCGACGCGTTCCACCTCGCCGGTGATGCCTGGGAAGGAGAGGCATCCTTCGGTATAAATGTCTGGCTCGCCGGCCGGTACGGTCACCGTGGCATTAGCTAACAACATCGGCATGATGTCCGACGGATCACAGGGTTTACCATCGAGTACCGGTTGGAAGTCCTCGTCTTTCACATTCATGACGAACAGCTGCAACGAGAGCCCGACCTGCGGAGCGGCCAGGCCGATGCCTTTCGCGGTACGCATGGCACCGAGCATAGCTTCGCCCAGCGAACGCAACGCCGGGCCGAATTCCCTGACGGGTTCGCCCTTCGCCCGAAGGATCGGGTCGCCGTAAGGACGGATGGTGAATTCAGCCATGGGTTCTGGTTACTCGCTCCCTCGGGCGGGGAAAGCGAAAAGCGTCAACCCTTCGGGCTGTACTCACCCTTTTCGCAGGCTCGGACGAAGGCTTCGGCCCGTTTCCGCATGCTGTTCCATTTCTCGCGGAGGGATTGCGATTCATCCGGGGTGATTTTTTGATCATCCGTGGCATCGACGACTTCGGCAATCAGTAGGCCGAATTCCCGGACTAGCGCATTCGCGGCCCGATCGAGTCCAGCTGGGGGGGCGGTAGGGTCATTGGGGGTGAACTGTCCGCCCGCGCGTTGAGCCAGCCAGTCGACAATGCGGGTATCGCCGGTCACCTCGATCAGGCGAGCGGTGCGCTCCAGAGGATTCGGCTGCCCGCTTCCCTTGTGGGATGGTTCGCGCCACTTATAGAGCATGGAAGTCGAGACACCGAGTGCCTTGGCAATATCGGTGTGGGCTTTGAGCTGAGTCCCTTGGCCGCCACCAACCCCGTCCGTCTTGCCTGCTCGCAGGAGGGCCTCCTGCATTACGAGGTGGGCTTCTTTAACGTGTGTCCGGCGCGGGGCGGGGGGCTTCTTGGGCATGCGGTAGACTAGGGGGCTTCCGGTTGTTTCTGCAAGTATCTGGAGACCGATTATAAGCGGGCGGATGGATTATAGTTATTCCGTTCTGGGAAAGGTTGAAAAATGGGGCCGACCACCCACCGTCATCGTCATGTTGTATCTAGCCGCCAACTCCGGCGAAGTCTCCTTACTTTTACCGGGCGGTCTTCTTCTGGCCGGCCTGGTACTGATTGGTGCGGAGTTCTTTCTCCCCACCGTCATCCTCGGGTTTGCCGGCGCGGTCGTTTCGTTCGTGGGCATCTACCTCTCTGCTGGCGCGGGAGTCGTGACCTGCGGGGTATTCAGCGGCATTTTCATCCTTGTTTTGACGTTGGAATTCGTGGGTTTTCGCTGGCTCTTGCCGCGCACGGGCATCGGCCGTTCCATGATTAATGCCAGCAGTAATGCGGGTTCGGCGGTCCCCGCCGCGGCGGGTTATGCACTTTATGTGGGCCGCACGGGCCGCGCGGTCACCGTGCTCGCGCCCTCTGGTACGGTCGAAGTCGATGGCACGCGCGTCGAAGCTTTTTCTTCTGATGGATTTGTGGAGCGTGACGCCGCCGTCGTCGTGACCGAGGCTGGCTCGGGTCGTATCACGGTCCGCCGCTCCCGCTGATTTTCACCATGCCTGACAATACCCTCCTCACCATCGTCGCCTGGTTTTCCGCCGGTGCGCTCCTGTTGTTCGTCCTCTTCCTGCTCTCCTTCCTTGCGGTTTGGGTGCGGGCCCGGCTCGCCGGGGCTGAGGTCGGGCTTTTCGATCTGGTTGGCATGCGCCTGCGCGGCGTGCCTTACACGGTGATCGTCGATGCTAAGATCGCCGCGACCAAGGCCGGCTTAGTTGTCGAAGTCGAAAAGATCGACGCCCATTACCTCGCCGGCGGCAACATCGTGCAGACGGTGCAAGCACTCATTGCTGCGCAGAAAGCCGGCCTCCACCTTGATTGGAATCGCGCCTGCGCCATCGACATCGCCACTCGCGGCACGAACAAATCTGTGCTCGAGGCGGTACTCACCTCCGTCAGCCCGAAGGTTATCGATGTGCCTAATCCGGCGAGCGGCCGCACCACCATCGATGCGGTCGCCAAGGATGGCATTCAGGTGAAGGTGAAGGCACGCGTGACCGTGCGCACTAATCTCGATCGCTTTGTCGGCGGTGCGCAGGAAGAGACCATTATCGCCCGCGTCGGCGAAGGCATCGTTACGACCATTGGTTCCTCGGAGAGCTACAAGGTTGTGCTCGAGAATCCGGACCGCATTTCCAAGACCGTCCTGGAGCGCGGGCTCGACGCCAACACCGCTTACGAAATCATGTCCATCGATATCGCCGACGTCGACGTCGGCGACAACATCGGGGCGATGCTCCAGGAGGCCCAGGCCAACGCCAACAAGAACATGGCCCAGGCCCAGGCCGAAATCCGTCGTGCGGCCGCCGTCGCGCTCGAGCAGGAAATGCGTGCCCGCGTGGAAGAAATGCGTGCCCGTGTCGTGGAAGCCGAGGCCCAGATTCCGCAGGCGCTCGCCGATGCGCTGCGCTCTGGACGCATGGGCTACATGGATTTCCAGCGTCTCGAGAACCTGCGCTCCGACACGGAGATGCGTAAGGGCATCGCTGGCGATAATCCTTCCCCGGGCGCTAAAGTTTAATGAAGGCGGGCATCGGCACGCTCGGGTTGGTCTTTGTCGTCATCACCATCGTGAAGGCGTTGGTTGAGTACGTGATGAAGGCGCGCGAGACGGTGGCAGCCCCGATCGCGCCGCCCGCTATCCCGCGCCGCACCCGCCGCACTCGCCCGCCAGCTTTGAAGTCGAGTCCCGAGCCTGTATCGGAGGTGCCGCCCGTGCTTGGCGCGACGCACCTCGACGCCAGTAATCTGCAGGTCACTCGCCCGGCACATGCGAAGGTGTGTGCTGATTTTCGCGGCCGGGGCGCCTTGCGCCGCGCGATGATCGCCCGGGAGGTGCTGGGCCCGCCGCTCGCACTTCGTCCGCCGCGCTGCTGATTAACGCCGCGGAGCGATGAGGCGGGCCGCTAGGTAGGGCAGGGCGCAGCAGAGTACGATGCCGGCGCCCGAAGGGATGGCTGGGAAATAGTAGGAAAGATAAAGGCCGACCACGCCGCCGGCGACGGCGCAGGCGGAGCCCCAGGCCATCACTTGCGGCAAGGTGCGACCGAGGAGTACGCCGGTCGCGGCCGGGATCACGAAGAGTGCCGTGGTGAGTAGGGCTCCCACGAGGCGCACGCACGAGACCGCTCCGAGCGCAACGAGCGCGAGTAGCACCACGCGCATGAGCCCGGGCCGCGCTCCGAGCAGCTGGGCGTATTCTTCATCGAACGAGGCGAGCTCGAGTTCCTTATGCAGTAAGCGCAAGCCCGTGAGCACCACCGCCGCCGTGAGGCCGATTACGAGCAGGTCTTCTGGGCCGACGGAGACGACGCTGCCGAATAGGAGGCCGGCGAAATCGCGCCAAGAGTTGGCTTGCTGCATGAGCGCGATGCCCGCGGCGAACATCACCGAGAGCATGACGCCCACCGCGCTGTCTTCGCTGGTGTCGCGTCGTGAAGCGAGCCAGGCGGCTCCGGCGGCGGTGAGCAGGGCCGCGCCGAGCGCGCCGAGATATGGAGAGAAGCCCAGGAGCATCGCTGCGACGACGCCGGGCAGAATGGAATGGGTCAGTGCCGTGCTGACGAAGGCCATCCGGCGTAGGACCACGTATGCGCCGAGGCAGGCGCAGGTGATCCCGCTAATCACCACCGCCGTTAGGGCGCGGACGAAGAAGGCTTCACCGAGGGGCTCGCGGAGGGATTCAAGCATGGTGGTGGCCGTGTCCGTCGCACGCGCGTCGCGTGGTCACGGCGTGATCACGCAGTTCGAGGATACGGTCGAAGCGGGCGAGGTCGGCCGGGTCGTGGGTCGCCATCAGGACGGTGAAGTGTTGTCCTTGGCTGAAGAGAAAGCGGTCGATGATTTCACGACTCGATTGATCGAGCGCTGCGTAGGGCTCATCGAGTAGCAGGATTTCGGCACCCTGCACGATGGCCCGGGCGATGAGCCCGCGCTGCAGTTGCCCGCCCGAGAGTGTGTGCACCGGGCGATCAGAGAGTTCGCTAAGGCCCATGCGTTCGAGGGCTAGATCGACGGCTTGGTCGCCGTGGAAGCACTCCTCCAGCCAGCCGTGGTGGGCGTAGGTGCCCATTTGGACTAGGCGGCGAAGTCGTAGCGGGAAATAGGCGGTGAGGTGCGGGCGCTGGGAGAGGTAAGCGATTCGCCGGCGCCCAGTCCGCGGGGTCGCATCGCCGATGAGCACGGTCCCACTTTCCGCACGCGTTAGCCCAGCGAGGACGCGGAGGAGGGTGGATTTACCGGAGCCGTTAGGTCCGATGAGCGCAGCGCGGCAGCCGCAGGGAATTTCAAAGCTCGCATCTTGGAACGCCACGGGTCCGTCCGCACGAGCGCGGGCGGTGAGGTTCGTGGCGCGAATGGCAATGCCTCCGCAACCGGCCTTCTCTGACGGGGCATAAGGTAAGGTTGGGAGTAGTGCGAACATCGCCCGACTGAGGCGACTCGGCCATGAGGAGGGAGTGGCGCTCATGGGGTCATCAAGGCGGCGTGGAGTCGTTGGGCGTTGCGTCGCATCATCGACGCCCAGGAGTCCCCATCCTGCCCGCGCGGTTCGAGGTATTCAAAGGAGAGGGCTAGGGGCGCGGGAATCGCTGCATCCTTGGCCAAGCGACGGGCGAGGGTCTCATTTTGGCCTTCGTCGGTGATGATGACGCGCACCTGTTGGGTGCGGATTTGGGTGAGTAGGTCTGAATAATGACGGGCGGAGGGGTCGGCCGCTTCAGCGGAACCACTCGCAAGGATGGTGTCAGCGATGCGCAGGCCGTAGCGCTTGGCGAACCAGCTCAGGTTAGGATGCTGGGTGATCACCGTCCGCGCGTTTTCCGGCAGGGAGCTGAAGAGCCGACTCAGGTCTTGGTCGACCGCCTTCATTTCGGCCACCTGGCGCTCATACGTCTGGGGGGAGGCTACGCCCGGGAGCAATCGGCCCAAGGCCAGGTGCAAGGCCTCGAGCATTTTGAGGGCCTCCTGGGGGTCCGTCCACCGGTGTGGATCTGTCGTGGGCGAGGCTGGTGAAAGCCAGATAACCTTTGCTTCCCGATGATTGGCTTTCACCCAAGCCGCTAGCCATGGTTCAAGGTCGGGCGACATCCCGATGATGAGCGAGGCCCGGTCGAGGCTTTGGGCATCTTTGGCGCTGAGTTGAAAGCCATGCAATTCGCTCTTTTCTGGAACGAGACATTTAACATTAAGTGATTGTCCAACAGCAACTTGACACCATTCATGGGGGATCGTGAAGCTGGCCACAATCCGGATTGGCGGTGTGGTTTGCGCACCGAGCTGGGCGAGGCCCAGGATAGCGAAGAAGATGGTCAGGAAAAACCTCAGCACGACAGGAGGCAGGATGAAACCTCTAGACGCAACATAGTTGCAATAATTAAATGTTCCCGCGCCTCTTTTGCATTTGCTCTAGGGGGTGGGTATCTCAAATACTATTCATCCCCATGCCCCAAGTACGTGCTGTTTTTGCCTATGTAATGGCGGTAGCCCTCTCTTTGACGGTTGCCTTGGCTCAGGCCACCAAGACCGAAGGCGGTGCGACGGGTGGTAAAGCCCCGGTTTTCATCCGCGCGGTGAAGTTTGAATCCATGAAGCTGGGCGGTCAGGATACCGCCTGGAATCGCATGCTCGTCGAACTTCAGGCCAATTTTAACCCCGACTCCAAGGATCCCAAGGAAGGCAAAAAGGCCTCGAATAAGCAGTGGGTGGATAAAGTGAAGGTCACTGTCACCCAGATTTATAAGGGCCAGAATGCTAAGGACGCGACGGAGTATAATTACTACCGATCCTCAGCCACCGTCCTGACGATGGAGCTCAATAAGCCCCGCTCGGTATTGTTCTACCTTCCGGGCGACATCGTGAAGCGTGACCGCCTCCGCAAGGAGCCGGACTTTTACTTCGTGCAACTCGAGGTCGGTGGCACGGAGTTGGCGATTTTCGACGAGAAGGGCCGCATCCTTCCGGAACAGCAACTGGCGGTACATAAGCAAATCGCCGATAAGAAGTTTTTTGATAACGCGAAGGACGGCGCCGATCGCGGAGTCGGTGCCAATCAAGGTATCCTGCGTCCGCAGTATTTGATGCTCTATCCAGTGGAGGCGGCGATTCCGCCTTCGCCTGAGTTCATCCGCGACGACGCCGGCTCCCGCTAATCTCCCCACACTGTTTTCGTATGAGCCAGAAAAAGGCCACCATTGTCAATCTTGCCGCGTCTAACGTCTCGGTTTCCCAGTTCTCCGCCGATTCCGGCAGCCTCGTACTCGAGCAGTTTTACGTCGAGGAAATCACCCCTGGTCTCACCGGTGATGACGAGTGGTTGAATGCGGCCATTGCAGCGCTCGCAGGCCTCGTCTCCGCCCACCAGCTGCGCGGACGCGTGACCGTCATCGCCCCGGCCTTCCTGCTGCTCCAGAAGCCGTTGAAGGTTCCCCAGGTGGAGCGCCAGCGCCAGGCTCAGATTGTCGCTTTTGAGGCACAGAATGCGATTCCGTATCCGCTGAATGAAGTCATCTGGGATAGCCAGGTGATGTCTTCGGATGGCGTGGAAGCGGAAGTCCTGCTCTTCGCCCTCCGCACGGAAATTGCCACGCGTATCGCCACGTTGGTTTCTGGCACGGGCCTCCGCCCGTCTTCGATTCAGGCCGCCCCCTTGTTGGATAGTCAGGCCTTCCGTCTGGCCGGAGGTTCCGCCACGGAAGAAGTTCTGATTATTAACGTGGGCGCCCGTTCGACCACGCTGAGTTTCGTCGGTCCCGGCGGCGTCAATATCCAGACTGCCACGAACATCGGCGGCAATCTCCTCACCCAGGGCGTCTCGGATAACACCGGCCAGCCTTTCGCGACCGCCGAAGCCATTAAGGTTGGCTATTTCTCCGGAGTGATTCACTTGGCCGAGGCCGATCCGCAGGTGGCCATTCTGCAGGCCAACTCGCAGACCTTCATTCGCCGCCTGGCCCAGGACATCAACCGCCGCCTCATCAATGTGCGCCGTGGCACGAATGGTCGCCAGCCCGCCCGGATTCTTGTCACTGGCCGCGGGTCTCAGGTGCCCGGGCTTTCGGAGCAACTGTGCGAAACCCTCCGCCTGCCTGTTGAACCCTTTGATCCATCCTCCGTGCTGACGCTCGGTGCGGAGATTAACACGGAGCATGTCCAGCGCGCCCGCTACCAGATTTCCGAAGTCATCGGTGAGGCCGCGCGCCTCATCTTGCCGCAGACTGCGGGCGTCAATCTTGTCCCGCGCGATATCGCCTCGCAGATGGCCTTCGATGCTCGCAAGCCGGGGTTAATCGCCGCCGCCTTGCTCGCCGCCCTCGCCCCTTGGCCGGTCTGGATGGCGTTTGACGCCGCCGATGCCCAGAACCACGAGAAGGTTACGACGCTGACCGCTAAGAAGAAAGAACTCACCCAGTACCGGATCGCCCTCATCGAGTCGCACAAGAAAGCGCTCGAGCTCCAGGGTGTTACGCGTGAACTCGAGTCAGTGGTGCTCAATCGTTCTAACTGGCCGGCCTTCTTGGGCGACCTCCAGGGCCGCGTGGGCAATTGCAAGAATACCTGGATCGAAGAATTGCACGTTCGCTATGAAGCTTTGCCGACTCCGCCGCCCGTCGATGGGCAGCCGTCTTCGACGACGCCTCCGACGCCCGTCTTCCAGGCTAAAGTAACCGTCACGGCCCGCTTCTTACTTCCCGAAGTCCATCTCGTCGGCCCCCAGTTTGCGCCGGCCCCGTTGAAGGCCTCGGTCCTGCAGCGTCAGCAGAAGCAGTTGCTCGACGAAGTCCGCAAGTCTCCTTACGTGGCCTCGATTCCCGAGGACGAAATTAAGCCGATCCTGACTTCACCCAACACCCCTAAGATTACCTTCACCCTGATCATTCGATCAGACAAGGCCCTCTGAGCCATGGATAAGTTTAAGAAAAATAAGATTTTTTACAGCGCCCTCGTTTTGGTCGCTGCCCTCTTCGTCGCGGGCTGCGTCCTTGCGGTGGAGAAGTATCTGGCGAAGGGCAAGTCAGCCGCGGCGTTCGTAGCCGTGGATAAGGAGGCGGCCGCACTGCTCCAGGGCCATCCGCTGGCCGTTGGCGCCCCGGCGATTTCGCTGACGACAGATAATGTCACCGCGGCCACGGCCGACCTCGACGCCCTGACGAAGCACATCGAGTTGCTCCGGGCCAACATTGCGGGCAACGCCGAGCTGGCTATCCGCGGCAAGGTCGCCACCAGTTCCTCCGAGTTCACCACCCAGCTGAAGCAATCCGTCGATGAGTGGCGCAAGCTCGCCAAGGATCAAGACGTCAAGATGCCGGCCAGCGAGCTCTCTGACTTCGGTTTCCGCCGCTACATCCGTAATCCGGGTACCTCTCCGAAGCGCGATCTCCAGCGGGTCGACCAGCAGCGCCAGATTGTGGACTTCCTCTTCCATCAGCTCATTGAATCCCGCCCGCCTGGTTCGCCGCTCCTCTTTGAGTCCGTCGATCGCGAGCCGATTGAAACCTTCGTGGTGATTCCCGAGGGCAAGCCTAATGCCGGCACTATGGGGCCAGAGGCTGAAGGTGCTCGCAATGAGCCCGATGAATTTGTGCCGACGCGGACTTTTGACCGACGCGGCTTGGTCGAGACCCTTTCTTTCCGGGTGCGTTTCGTGGGCTACACGCCGACGCTTCGTACTTTCGTCAACAAGGTCCGTAACTCCGGTCGCCCGTTCGCCATTACGACGGTCGAAGTGACCCCGACCACGCGCGAGAATGAAAAATTGCTGACGACGGTCGCAGTCTCAGCCGCGTCCGCCACTCCGACTGCTGCCGCGCCAGCGTCCGCCAATGGCATCCCCTCCAGCCTAGCCGCCGCCTTTTTCAACGGCGACAATGCTCCGACCAATGCGGGTAAGCCGGGCACGCCGAGCGGCCCCCAGCGGGATGATCGCCCCGTCGTGATGAAGGAAGCACCTTCCGCCTTCACGGTGCAGATTGATTACCTCTTCCTGCCCGAGCCGAAGGCTCCGGCGACCCCTGAAGGCGAACCCAAGAAATAAAGCACTCCGGACATGAATCCTCGTAAGGACATCCTTTTCATCGCCCTTGCCGCGGCCCTTTTGATTGGCGGGTTGGTGGCTTTCGCTGGGCTCGAGATGGGCTCAATCCCGGGCATTAAGCCCATCGTGTTGGATGATGAGACTAAAGCCAAAGTCCTTAAGAATCTCGCCGAAGCGAAGGCCTCAGGCGTAGTTTACCCTGCTTCCGCTCGCGCCTCGCTGGAGGATAATGTCAAAGACTGGCTCAGCCCTGAGGAGAACGAAGAGAGCTGGGATTACGATCTGTTCACCACCATCGACATCGTCTGGGACCCTATCCTGAAGGATTACGTACCGCGCCGCCGTAAGGCTGAAATCATGCCGCCGTTCGGCGTTGCCCTCGTTTCCGTCGGTCACCCGACTTACACGTTCATGCTCAGCTCCACCCTTAAGGCTCGCTCGGGCAAGGAAGAGGACCGGGAGTTTTCTCTGCAGAACGTTAAGACTAAGCAGTACATCGATCACGCGAAGATCAACAAGCCCATCGCGGAGGCTCCCTTCCTGACCATTCTTAAGTACGAGTTCGTGAAAGAAAAGGATGCGGACGGCTTTATCACCACGCGCAATGTCCTCACGGTTGAGGACCGCCAGTTCGGCAAGACCGTCCAGATTGATGATATCAAGCCGCTGGAATACAAGGGCCAGACAGACATCCTGCTGGTCTCTACTTCAGAGCCCTCTTGGTCTACCACCCTGCATCTTGTTGGGGATAAGTTTACCTACAAGGAGGCCGTCTACACGGTCAAAGGCATTGACTTGGAGGCCAAGACGGTGACCTTTACTAAGCACTTCGCTCCTAACCCCAAGAAGCCGAAGAAGACCTTTACCGAGGAGCTGACCGTGCCGCCTCCTCCCCCTCCGCCTCCCCCCAAGGCGAAGACCCCGACTGTCGAGAAAACCCCCATCAAGAAATAACCTTTCAAAGCCCCAACCATGAAATCCCTCCATCGTTCGCAGCTTGCCTGGGCCGCACTGGCCCTCGCCCTCGCTGCCGGTTCCTTAATCGCCCAGAGCGGCGATCCGCAGGTCCGCAAGACCCAGCTCCTCGGCGAAGCCCTCAAGGCCCGCGAGGACGGCAATCTCCAGGTCGCCCAAGATAAGTACAAGGAGATCCTCCAGATTGACTCCAAGGACCAAGGCGCCTCCGAAGGCCTGGCCTCAGTAAACGACATCCTTGCCGCCGCCGAAGCCAAGAAAAAGGCCGCTGAGGAAGCCGCCGCTGCCGCCGCCAAGAAGATGACCGACGAGGAAGCCGCCGCTGCTGCCAAGAAGAAGGCCGATGACGACGACGCCGCCGCCGCCAAGCTGCTCACCCCCTTGCAAGTCGAAGCCGCCAAGCACGAGAAGCTGCTCGCCGAAGTCGCCCAGGCCGCCGAAGTAGCGAAGAAGCAGGCTGCCGACGGACAGTTTGAAGGTGCCCTCAAACTCATCAAGGAAGCTTCGGAGGAACTCGCCAAGATTCCCGTGACCCCTGCCGCCAAGAAGGCCGCTGACAATCTGGCGATTGCTCGTCAGGAAATCGTGCTCCAGCGCGATTCCGGCGAAAAGGGTAGCGCCGTCGTGGCTCGCGAAGAAGTTGCCCGCCTCTCTGGTCTGAATGCCGAGAAGTTGCACAAGAGCGACGAAGCCATTTCCGCTGCTGAGTCGCTGATCCGCAAGGGCAGCGCCGAGTCACTGGATAAGGCCATCGTTCAGCTTGATGACGCCGATCGCGATTTGGGTGCCATCAGCATTTCGAATAAGTCGATCAAGGAGCGCCTCGCCGACGCCAAGGCTTCCGCCATCGCCCGCCGCGCCCTCGTCGCGATGGAAGACCGCGAGATGACCAAGGCCGAATCCCTGGTGCGTGACTACGCTAAGCTCAAGGGCGCCGAAGACCCCAGCGCCATCCGGCTGCAGAACGAGCTCGCTTCCAAGCGCGCCAACCCGACTTACCGGAATATCGAAGAACTGTCCCCTGGCCTCCGCGCCAAGGATGATAAGGTGACCGAGCTCCTCGTGAAGGGCCGCGCTCGCTACCTCTACGGCGATTATCAGGGCGCCCTCGATGCCTATCGCGAAGTCCTCCAGTACCAGCCCAACAATTCCGAATCCAAGGCCTATCAGGTCCGCATCCGTCAGATGCTTTCCGAGAACTCTGGTCAGTGGAATCGTGGCGTGACCAAGGGCAAACTCCTGGAGCTCCTCGATGAAAGCTGGAAGCTGCCCGAAGTCTTCAATCGCGAACTCGCCAAGGCCGACACCAGCAACATGGCCGACCCGGTGATTGAAAAGATGAAGTCGATTCAGATTCCTGACCCCGGCTTCAGCGTCCGCGACCAGCCTCTCGAGCGCGCCCTGCAGAGCCTCGTCCAGAATTCCCAGACTTACGATAAGGACCAGAAGGGCGTGAACATCGTCCTCCTCGATCCGGCCAACAAGAACCCGAGCGTCAGCATCCAGCTACGTGGCGTTTCCGTCTACGAGTGCCTTGGCTACGTTTGTAAGCGCGTTGGCTTCAGTTTCTCCGTCAGCGCTAGTGGCATCATCGAAGTCCGCGAGGATTCTGGCGACAGCCTCCTGGAAACCGAAATCTACCCGCTATCGACGGCTGCCGTGCTTAAGATGACGGGCCTGAGCGCCAGCGGTAGCGCCCCTGCCGCCGGTGCTCCTGCCGCCGGTGCCGCCGCTAATCCGTTCGGCGGAGCCGCTGCCGGTGGTGCTGGTTCTGGTGACGGACAGCGTCCCGAAGAAGTCGCCATCAAGAATTTCCTCACCCGTTCGGGCGTCGCCTTTGAGCCTCCGGCGACCCTCTCGTATGACGGCACGAACCTCATCGTTTACCAGAGCCGCAAGAATCTGGACCGCGTGAAGAACATCATCCGCCGCTACTCTGACATTAAGCAGGTCCACATCGAAGCCAAGTTCATGGAAGTGGAGCAGAAGATGCTCAATGAGCTCGGTGTGAACTGGAACCTCAGCCCCACGGGCGGTGCACTTAGTAACAGCAACACGTTTTCGGCCGCCGGCGCGAACACCAACCTCCGTTCCGTCTCGGATGTGTTTAAGAATAATAACGGCAGCGGGAAGAGCCTGACGATCACCTCAGGCACTCCAGCGACTGACCCGGCCCCCATTGCGGATTCGGCGCCGAATTTCCCAGGAGGCATTAATTACGGCCCCAGCAACGGTAGCTATGCCGGCAAGGTCGGCGTGATGGGCAGCTTCGATCTCTCGGTCCTGATTCGCGCGATTGAGCAGACCGCTGGGAGCGACTTGATGTCTTCCCCGAGCCTTACCGTCCTCGACGGCAAGACGGCCGTCATCAAGGTCGC
>CALQLO010000001.1 GCA_943331445.1 Akkermansia muciniphila | reverse complement strand
GGCTTGAGGTCGAGTTCTTCGCGCAGCGAGGCGGCCAGGGCGTTGCGGCAGGCGGTGACCTCGGGAATCGGCGAGCCGTGGTCGCAGAGCAGCACGGTGCCGCTCCCCTTGGTCCAGCCGGTCTCGCGCAAGTTGTCTGCCAGCATGCCGGTGAGCTCTAAGCCATCGTCACCGAAGAGCGGCTGACGGATGGTGAGCTTCATCGCGCCCGGCTGGGCGTCGGCGAAGACTTTGGGGAGGTATTCCGTGATCGCCCGGCTGGGGCCGATGAAGCGGGGGAGGACGACGAGTTCGTCGATGCCGTCGGCCTTGGCCTGCTGGACGGCTCCCTCGAAGATGACCGCGGGCACGCCGCCGAGCAGGGCAGGGTCGATCTTGGTCGAGTGCATCGTCGAGACGGGCCTGACCTCCAGGCAGAGCAGTTTGCTGACTTTCTGGGCTAATCCGCGCAGGGCCAAAGTAGCCGCTGGTTCGTAGGAACCGTTGTCGACGAGAAGGATACGCGTGCCAGCCATAGGGCTTAAGTGAGCAATATCCTGCCTATTTGCAACGCAGGGTTGGCTGATTGCGGGTTGCCTCGTTTCGGCTCGATGGTTTCCTTAAGTCATGCCCCGCCGTTTCCTCGCCGTCGTCGCCCTCTGCCTGAGTGTCGCCTCCCTTGCCGCCGCCGATGGTTGGCTGACTGACTTGGATGAAGCCAAGAAGGTCGCCCTCGCCGAGAAGAAGGCTATCCTCGTCGACTTCACCGGCAGCGACTGGTGCAGCTGGTGTATCCGACTTAAAAAGGAAGTCTTTGATCAGCCCGAGTTCGCCGTGGCCTCCAAGAAGTTCGTCCTCGTGGAATTGGATTTTCCACAGAAAAAGAAATTAGCCCCCGAGGCTAAGGCCAAGAACGACGCACTCGCGAAGAAGTTCAACATCGAGGGCTTCCCCACGATCATGTTGCTGGATGCGCACGGTGAGCCCTTTGCCCAGACGGGTTATCAGGCCGGCGGTCCCGCCAAGTATCTCGAGCATCTAGCTGAACTTTCCAAGGCCAACACGCCCGCCGGCCGGAAAGCATTCGTGCAGAACAAGGCTGATGAAGCCCGCGCCCGCGTCCTCGGTGAGGAACTTGAGAAAATTCTCGATCCGTTACTGGCCAAGAAAGACCTAACGGCGGCCAACGGCGCGATCACGCAATTCATCAAGGACAAGGACCTTAAGGGCGGCGCGCGCACCACCTTGGAGGCCGGTGCCAGGATCGGCAGCGCTCAAGCCTGTAAGCCTGGCGACCACGCGGCGACGCTCAAGGCGATCGATGAAGTCATTGCTGCGGCCGGAGACTGGTCTGGCTTGGATGATTTAAAGAAGTTCCGAGCCCAAGTCGTCGCTGCCCAGGCGGAAGATAAGCCCAAGAAATAATTTATACCTTTATGAAGAAACTACTCCTTCTGTTGGCCCTGCTGGTTGCTCTGGATGCTTCCGCCAAGGCTACCTGGCTGACGGATCTTGATGAAGCTAAGAAGGTCGCGGCCAAGGATAAGAAGGCCATCCTCGTCGACTTCACGGGGAGTGATTGGTGCGGTTACTGCATCGCATTGCACAAAGAGGTTTTTGAAAAACCCGAGTTCGAGAAGTTCGCCAAAGATTATGTCTTGGTTGAACTCGACTTCCCTCGGATGAAGCCCCTCGCCGCCGCCAAGAAGGCCAAGAACGCCGCCGTGAAAGATAAATTCGAGGTCCAAGGTTTCCCTACGGTGATTATCTTGAGTGCCGCCGGCGAGGAGCTCGGCCGCCAAACCGGTTATACCCCGAAGTCTGGACCCAAGGTGTATCTGGAGAAGATGGGTGGATTCAAGGGCGCTGAGGCAGATGCTCCGGCTCCCGATACCAAGACCCCCAAGCCTAACCCGGCGAAGGCCGCTTAATTTACATCTCTGCGCTTACTTTATGAAACTACTCCTTCGTCTCATCCCCTGCCTACTCGCCCTTTCCGCACTGGCGGCTCCCGAGTGGCTCACTGATCTCGATGCTGCTAAGGCAAAAGGTGTTAAAGAGGGTAAGCCCGTGCTCGTGGATTTTACCGGCAGTGACTGGTGTCCTCCCTGTAAGGCGCTGCACAAGAATGTCTTCATGTCAGCGGAATTCGCCGCGGAAGCTTCTAAGTATGTGCTCGTTGAACTGGATTACCCTCGCACCACTCCGCAACCCCCGGAGCTGAAGGCCAAGAATCGCGAGTTGCAGCAGCAATTCGGGATCACCGGCTTCCCCACCGTCTTGTTAATCGACGCCAAGAGTGGCGACGTCTTCGGTAAGACCGTCGGTTTTGGCGGCGACTCGGCCAAGGCTTATCTCAGCAAGTTAGCCGCCTTTAAGAACACGCCTGAGGGGCGGGCTTCCCTGAATGATGAATTGAAAAAGAACGCCATGCGTTCCGCCAAGAATCGGGAGCTGAATGCCAAGATCACCGCGGCCATTACCGCCAAGGATTTCAAGGCCGCCGACGCCGCCCTGGAGGAAATCTTTGCCGATGCCCCGAGTGACCGTCGTGCTCTGCTATTTTTCAATAAAGCCCGCCTTCAACTCCAGGTAGACCCAGCCGCAAAAGCGCAGGCGCTCAAGTTTCTTGATGAAGCTCAGAAGTTAGCGGAAGGGGATGAGGTGATGACGAAAAACATTAATGGTTTACGTTCCAAGATTGCTCCGGCTAATGCGGTGCCGAAGGCCCCCGCTGACCCGAAGAAAGGCGCCTAAGCCTCAGGGGCAAGGAGGGGCGGGCCAAGTGTTGGCCGCCCCCTCTAATGGCGTTTTATTTTAAGTCTTTAAAATAAACCGTTTGTCTGTCTGCATGCGTCCCGAGGGTAGGTCACCCCTTCCCCATGCCCCATTTTCTTACCCTATTAATCGAAGCCATCCTGACCATCATGTTGGCGGATTTCATCGCCGGCATCGTTCACTGGGCGGAAGATGCCTATATTCGGGATGATACGCCGCTGGTCGGGCTCCTTTTGGGTAAGCCCAACATGATTCACCATCACCTTCCAAGGTACATGGCTCGCCATAGTTGGTGGCATAGCTCGTGGGATCTCTTGCTACTGATGTCCCTGCTGGTGATCACCATGAAGTTGACTGGGCACTTGACCTGGCATGTCTGGCTCTTTGCCGTCATTGGCACGAATGCGAACCAGGTACACAAGTGGGCACATCGGAGTCGTACAGAAAATGGCCTCAGCATCAGTTTCTTTCAGGATATTAAGGTCTTCCAATCACCCGCCCACCACGCGATTCATCACACGAATCCCAAGGAGGTGCGTTATTGTCCGGTCACAAACCTCGTGAACCCAATCCTTGATGCCATTAGCTTTTGGGCGATCGTGGAGTTTCTTAACCGGCATCTATTTGGTTTGAAGCGTCGGGCGGACAGTTCGATCCCGGGCAACGGCCTAGTTCCTACGTGGCTGCCTGAAGTCCGGGCGCAGCATGCGAGTAAGTTTAAAGAGTGATTTAACGACCTTAGCGCTCAGGACAGTAGCTCGCTGATCGGAGCGTGGAGTATCTGCGCGGTGGTCTTACCCTTTGCCCTGAGTTCCCGAATCGAAAGCCCAGCGCTACGCTTAGCCATTCGTTTCCCCGCAGCATCGAATACGAGAGTGGCATGGGCCCACGTCGGAGGCGTCCAGCCGAGCGCTCGATAGATCAGCAGTTGTCGAGCGGTCGAAATCAATAAATCGCTGCCCCGGACGACTTCCGTGATGCCCATGGCATGGTCGTCGGCGACGACAGCCAATTCATAGGAGGGGAAACCATCCTTCCGCCAAATGAGAAAATCGCCGAAATCTCGCCCGGCGACGAATGACTGGGGGCCTTGCAAAGCATCGTCGAAGGCGATCGCTTCCCCGTCTGGAACGCGGAAGCGCCAGTTGGTCAGACCAGGTTGAAGGGCAGCTCGCCCCGCATCCGTAGCGGGGCGGAGCGCGGGCGGAAAGATGGGCTCAGCATCATCTTCGGAGTGTGGGGCGGTGAGGCTGCGTTCGACATCCTTGCGGGACTTGTCGCAGGGATAGATCGCGCCGGTCGCCTGGAGGAGCGACCAGACCTCTCGGAACCACGGAAGGCGCTGCGACTGGACGTATGAAGCATGGGGGCCGCCGACGTCGGGTCCCTCCGTCCACTTCAGGCCGAGCCAGCGTAGGTCTTCGAGCGCCGCGGCGGCGAACTCGGGGCGACAGCGGCTGGCATCCAGGTCTTCGGTGCGGTAGAGTAACGTTCCGCTGGCTTCCTGGGCGCGTTTAGCCGCTAAAGCGAAGGTGCGCGCGTGTCCGAGGTGCAGGAAGCCCGTAGGGGTCGGTGCAAGCCTGCCTCGGTACATCAGAGAGGGTTACCCGTGGGGATGAACTCCCATTTGACTCCAAACTCGGCTGCCACGGCGGTGGCGAGGGCTTTCACGCCCCAAGTCTCGGTGGCGTAATGCCCGCAAGGGTAGAGATTCCAGCCTTGTTCTTGGGCCTCATTAAAATGTTCTTCGCGCAGTTCTCCGGTGATGAGCGTATCGCAGCCTTCCGCTTTTAAGTGGTCGAGCGCACTCCGGCCACTCCCACTGAGGATGGCGATCTTCTTGGGGTTAGCGGAGCCAAACTCGATGCCCTTGTAAGTTTGCGGGTAGGAGGTCTTGAGCCGCTTACGCAGCGTCGAACGAGAGATTCCGCGGCAGATACAGGCGATCGGCAGGCCTTCGTAGTCCACGAACCAATCCACGACTTTGAGGCCGAGGTCTTGGGCGATGAGGGCGTTATTGCCAATCAAGGGATGGGCATCGAGGGGTAGGTGGCTGGAGTAGAGCGACAGGCCTGCTTTCTTGAGGGCGGCCTTGCGGAGGGCGCGGACTTGGCTTTCGGGCGAGACTGGACGCCAGTACATGCCGTGATGCACAATCAGGAAATCAATGCCCCGACGAGCGGCTTCGGCGAAAACGTGGGCGCCGGCATCGACCGCGGCACCGACCTTGCGAACGGGGCGATCACCTTTATGTTGGAGCCCGTTGCGTGCTCCGTCGTAGTCGGCGATATTCTGGCGATTCGTCAGAAGGTCGCAAAAGCGGGCTACTTGGCTAGCGGTGACGGTGGCTTTCACAGTTTTTTGAAGTTCAACGGCAAGGTGGCTGGGCTGGTGAGTGACTCCCGTCGGAATATTTCGGGCCGAAGCTTCAGGCCGAGGGCGGCGTCGGTCACGCGGAGGATATCCGCATCGCGCGACACTTCATCGCGGACACTGCAGCCACCCAGGATCCATTGCTCATCTACCTTGGAAAACTCTTCGACTTGCAGGGTGCGAATCGCTTCGCCTTTGGCATTTTTGCAGACTGCTTGCACCAGTGCGCCGTAAGTCCGATCAAGGGCGAAGATGACCTTGCTCGGTTCGGGTGATTGCGGGTTGAGTGCTTCGTAGAGATGCACGGGCCGGCCGCGCGAGCGTTCGGTGGTCAGGTAACGCGTGTCCCCCCAATGGGTGAAGGGGAGGTGCAAATCAAAGGGGGAGAGGAGTAGGCCATCGGCCAATGGCTGAGCGAATTGCGCATCACTTGATGGCGTGGCACTTTGGCCGCCGCGCGAGATCCAGACGGCACTGCTCTTGGCGCCCTTGGTTGAAGTGAAAGCGAGTCGAAGCTTGCCCTGTGCGTCGAGGATTTCTCCGCGCATCTGCTGACCCTCTTCCGTGAAGCCAGCCCAAAGAGTACCTTTGATCGGAGCAGACGACTCTCCCTGGCGTGGCTTATGGGTGATTTCGATGCGCAGACAAAGGTCGCCTGCGAGTCGCGAGTCACGGAAATCAACCAAGGTCTTCTCGGCCTGGGCGGGACTCAGCCGGGCAAACTCATCCCCGCCGAAGTCTCTCGACTGCGCAAAGGTGAGGATGGTGGCAAAACACGCGACCCAGCGGACCGACAGGCTGAGTAAGGCATTTCGCACCAAGACTTACTTAGCCCCAGCGGGGGCGACGGGCTTGACCGGCTCCGCCTTGTTCGCTGGAACAGTGGCAGGTACGGCTGCAGGGGTGGCGGCCGGCTTAGCTCCGGGCGTGGCCACGGGAGTAGCGGTCGAGGCGGTGGTGGCCGGAACGGCGGCGGTTGCCTTCGCAGGTTCGACCTTATTGACGGTGGCCTTGCTGTCCGCAGTCGCAGCAGCGTCTAGCGCGGACTTGGTCTTCGTATTGCGGGCAAGAAAACCAAGGTAGAGGCCAAAACTCAGGACAAACAGAAAAACGGTGAGGATGGTGGTGAACTTCGACATCCAATCGGCCGCACCGCCACCGAGGACGGATTCAGCAGCGCCGCCACCCAGGGCCGATCCCATTCCGGCGTTAGCGCTTGGGCGCTGCATCAAGATGACCAACACGACCAAGATGCAGACGACGAAGAGGGCCAGTACTGAGGCATAGAGAAGAAAGTCCTTCATCCCCTCATCCAAGGGGTCGATGGGGCATAAAACAACGCCAAAATCAGGCCTGGACGTAGGAACCCCCGGAAACACGGTAGGTTAGCCAATCTCCGGAAGGAGGCGGTACCGTACCCGTGGCGATAACCTGATGGGAATCACCGACCTCAGCCCAGAAGGCCCGTCGTCGGACATCGTCAAGTTCGCCTAAGACATCATCGGCCAGAATTACCGGCGGGGTGGGTGCACGCTGGGTGTCGCGTTCAAGGCGGGCTAAACAAAGTGCAAGCACCAGGAGGCGTTGCTGGCCTTCGGAGGCATAGTCCGCGGCGTCTTGTCCGCCGAACATCATACCGAAATCATCGCGCTGGGGTCCCTTTAAGGTCGTCCCGCTGGCAAGGTCGGCATTGCGCAGGCGCGTCCAAGTTGCCTCCAGCTCTTCAGCGGCGGTGTCTGGTTGATAGATGAGATCGGCCCCTTTATCTGGAAAGCCCGCCCGAGCACAGGCTAGGCGCAGGGTTTCGGCGAGTTCAGGTATGACCTTTGCCCGAATGGTGGCGATGAGTTGTCCTGGGGGTAACATCGCTTTCTCGAAAGCCCTGAGTTCCTCGTCGGAGCGAATTTCAGATTTAAGGAGAGCGTTCCGACCTTCGAGGGCCCGGGTGTAATCGCGTAAGGCATTCAGGTAGGCCGCATCGGTGCCGCCGATGGCTGCATCGAGCCAGCGCCGACGATTGGCAGGCGAGCCCCGCACGAGGCGAAGATCGTCGGAACAGAAGACGATGGTCGGGAATTGCCCTAGATGCTGAGCCACGGAGGTCACCGCTGAGCCATTGAGCAGGGCTTTGCGTGAACCTTTGGCTAACCTGAGTTCGACTTCCGCCTGTTCGTTGGCGGAGACGCGGACATCGAGGCGCAGTCTAGCCTCTGTGCAGCCAGCGCGGATGAGGGGTGAAATTTCCGTCGTTCGAAATGACCGAAAAGATGAAATCAAAGCCGCCGCCTCCAATAAGTTAGTCTTACCCTGTCCGTTCTCCCCAATCAGAAAAACGCGGGGAGCATCGACCGAGACATCTGCGAAAGTGAGGTTTCGGAAGTCGGCTGCCCGTATGCGGGTCAGGCGCATGGTTTATTCCGGAATCTGAATCACCGTTCCGATCTTCGGCAAGTTATTCGGTGAAGTCATCTTATCGCGATTGGCCTCGAAGATGGCTTTGATATGATTCTTATCCTTGAACATCTTGTTAGAGATGACGGAGAGGGTGTCGCCGCTGACGATGGTATATGGGCGGGTCCGGCCGTTGCGGCTTTCGGGTGCGCTTTTATCGGGCGTCGCTACGGGAACGCCCGTGCCGACCGCCGCTTTAGTGTCCGGTGTTTTCTGGTTGCGACTTAGGTCGGCAACTTCGCGCTTCAGCTTTTCGTTCTCAATCTGAAGGACGCGCAGGCGCGCATTGATGTCGACGCTTCCGAGTGCATCCGGCTCCATGGGACGTCCCGGCAGCTGTTGCATAAATTGCTTTTCGGCCGTTCGGATCATCCCTTTGACCATGGGGGTCTGCTCAGAAGTCGGCTTAAGTCGGACATACTGGTTAAAATGATAGATAGCCGGCAGGGGGTCTTCTAAATCGCTATACATACGTCCGGCTTCGAGGTGGGCTTCGGCGGCACCTTTGCGGTTATCGATGACTTTGAGGTAACATTCCAAGGCACGGCGTTTCTCGTTTTGCTTGGTGAACATCTGGCCTTGGCGGAATTCCGGATCCTCGACATCGAGGCTGCGACTTTCCGTCCGAACGGCGTCGTCACAACCGACGAGAAGGATGACTAGGAGGGCAAAGGCAGCACGAACCATGACGGGACAATCCTCGTCCGGCCCGATGCCTTCAATCTCAAATCATTCCCCGAGTGCCAGGGGTAGAGCGGTGTCCAGTGTCGGCGTGGCGAACCGGAAGCCGGCTTTAACAGCGGCCATGGGCTCGACGTGCAGGTCGGAAAGCAAGGTCTCGACGCCCATCTGGCCAAAGATGGCCCTGACGACCCACGCTGGGACGGGCAGGAAGCAAGGTCGATGAAGTTGAGCCGAAAGTGCACGGGCGAACTCGCCCTGACGGACTACACCCGGGGCCGTAGCGTTAATGACAGGCGGGCAGACAGGGCAGCGCAGGCACCAAAGTATGAGTTCCACCAGGTCCCCCAGGCGTATCCATGAGAACTTTTGGAGCCCGTCGCCGATGCGCCCACCGAGGCCGAGGCGGAAGGCGGGGAGCATGAGCTTCAAGGCACCCCCCGAGGCGGCTAAGACGACGCCGCAGCGAAGGACGGTGGTGCGGATGCCCGCCGCTTGCGCTGGGGCGGTCGCCTTTTCCCATTCGGCACTCAGTTTGCCGAGGAAGCCTGCCTCGCTGACGGGCGAAGCTTCATCGAGGAACCCTTCGCGCTGAATGCCGTAGCGGCTGATGCCCGACATGCTTAGGAAGATGGCGGGTTTATGGCTGAGCTCCGCCAGGGTCGAGGCGAGGAGCTGAGTGCCATCGACGCGACTAGCGGTGATGCGTTGCCGGCGAGCCTTGGTCCATCGTCCTGCAATGGGTGCACCCGCAAGATGAATGACGGCGTGGGCGCCTTCGAGTGAAGCACGGTCAATCCAGCCTGACGCGCCGTCCATGCCGTTAGGGCCGAGGGTGCGTGAGCGTAGTGCCACGACAGTGTAGCCGAGATCTTTGAGCCGTAAGGTCAGGGCTTTGCCAATCAGTCCATTCGCCCCAGTAAGGATGACTTTAAGGTTTTCGCTCATGTCAGGAGTGGGCCTTTCTCCGTCAGGGAGTCTCAGGCGGCGGCACGAGTGACGGTTAGCACCCAGGGACGACCTGGATTGGGATCCAGGCCTAGGCGTTGCACCGCATCACCCGACTTTTCGCATTGGTCGGCAAACTGCTTAACGATGTCGGATTCCTGTTCTCCGCCGGGATGGCCAGTATACGAGACGCATACAATTCGCCCGCCGGCCCTTAATTCTGCCCGCGCTGCTTGGAGTGCCTTCGCAGTGGACAGCGGCTGAGTGATGATGGAAGTGCTGCCGCCCGGGAGGTAGCCCAGATTAAACAGAACGGCACCGACCCGCCCGTGTTGCTCAACGGGAAGGGCTTCCGTGATTTCGGCATGACTACGCAGGTGAAGGGTCACCCGATCGATCAGCCCAGCGATGGTCAGGAGATTGCGACTGGCATCCATGGCCACGGTTTGAATATCGAATGCATGGACATGTCCCGTCGATCCAACGCACTGCGCCAGGAAGGCGGCATCCCGTCCCTTGCCTGCGGTGGCATCGATGGCGATGTCGCCGGGGTGGAGAATCTCCTGGGCGAGCTTCTGGGCTCGCTCAGTGACGCGGATAGGGGTCAGGGAAGCCAAGGGAATTTTCGGAAGTTAGGCGGACGTTTTTCATTCCAGGCCGAGCGACCTTCGTCGCCTTCTTCGGAAAGATAATAGAGAAGGGTGGCGTTGCCGGATAACTCTTGGATGCCGGCTTGGCCATCGAGTTCGGCATTGAACGCAGACTTAAGGCAGCGGATGGCCAGCGGGCTCTTGGTGAGAATCTCCCGCGCCCATTTGACGCCTTCAGCGTCCATCTGCGCGTAGGGTACGACGGTGTTTACCAAGCCCATCTCGAGAGCTTCTTTCGCGTCATATTGACGACAGAGATACCAGATCTCTCTCGCCTTTTTTTGGCCGACAATTCGCGCGAGATAAGAGGCGCCGAACCCGCCGTCAAAGCTACCGACCGTCGGGCCGGTTTGACCAAAGACCGCATTATCCGCGGCAATGGTCAGGTCGCAGATGACATGCAACACGTGGCCACCGCCGATGGCAAAGCCAGCTACCAGCGCGATGACCACCTTGGGCATCGAGCGAATGAGCCGCTGGAGGTCGAGTACGTTGAGGCGCGGGACGCCATCCTTGCCGACATACCCACCTTTTTTATCACCACGGATTTTTTGATCACCGCCCGCACAGAAGGCGAATTTTCCATCGTGTTGAGGGTTGGCTCCACGCAGAAGGACAACTCCGATCGTCGCGTCGTCCCGGGCGTCCGAGAAGGCCTTGAGCATCTCAGCCACCGTATCGGGGGTGAAGGCGTTCCGGCGCTGCGGACGGTTGATGGTCACACGGGCGATCCCGTCGGCTTTCTCATAGACGATGTCCGTAAAGTCTCCGCATTTTTGCCAACTCATGTCGGACTGCATACCCCCAAGTTGGTGCTGCCCGGGATTTTTTCCAATGAATAAGCGAGGGGACGCTTGAAAAACGAGAATAGGTGCCACAGTTTGAGGGCATGGCCAGACTTACTCCCGCTCAAATCTCCAAAGTTTCCCAATGGGTGACCGAAGGGGCCACCCTTTCGCAGATCCAAGGAAAACTTTCCTCCGAGCTGGAAGTTTCCATGACATACATGGATGTGCGTTTCTTGGTCGATGACCTGAATCTCGCCCTCATCGAAAAAGAGGAACCTAAGAAGGTCGAGGAGCCTGTCGACGAGGCAGCTGCTGCCGAACCTGCCCCCGCCGAACCTGCCCCCGCCGATGCCACCGCCCCCGCCGCTGGTGGTGCCGTGACCGTCGAGGTGGATACGATTGCCCAGCCCCATGCCATGGTCAGCGGTAAGGTGACTTTCTCCGACGGGCAAATCGCCGATTGGTATATCGATCACCAGGGTCAGCCTGGCATGGTCGCTCGCGTGCAGGGCTACCGTCCCTCGCAGCCAGATATCGCCGACTTCCAGACTAAGTTGGATGCGGCTCTCCGTTCTGCCGGCTTCTGATTCCGTTCAGCGTGTTTTCAGAATCGCCTCAGCCAGGACGAAGTCCGCTGGCCGCGTGAGTTTCAGGTTCACCGAGGGGTTCTCGACCAACGAGACATCTTGACCGACGAATTCCACCGCTGAACTGTCATCGGTGACTTTGCGCTGAAGCCCCGCCACTTTGTGGTAGGCTTTGAGCACAATGGCCGTGCGAAACACCTGGGGGGTTTCTGCTGTCCAAACGAGTCCGCGATCCGGGGAGGTGGCGACCGACGACGAGTCGGTCTTGGCAATTTTAACGGTATCTGCAGAACGGCCGGCGAGGATCGCTGCGCCGGTTTCGGCAGCCTTGGCGCGTACTTTCTGAATAGCTTCGCCCGACACGAGTGGCCTGGCTCCGTCGTGAATATGGACGAGGCCGACGTGGCCTTCGCAGGTTTTCAAGGCGGCCAGCACTGAATCCTGACGCGATTCGCCTCCGGCGACAAAGCTGATAGGGGTCGGGGTGGGCAGGTGGGTGGCAATCAGTGACTGGATTTTGATCAACTGCTGTTCGTCGCGGTAAGTGATGACGATGCGGCCAATCAAACCGGTGCTGAGGAAGGCCTTGAGCGAGTGGATAAAGACGGGTGAGCCGGCGAGTTGTGCCGTGATTTTGTCATCGACGACCGACTGCATGCGGCGGGCCGAACCGGCCGCGAGCAAGACCAGAATGTCGTCACCCTTGCTCAACTGATTTCGCCGATGTCTCGGCGGATGCGGAGGGTTTCAGCAGCGGGGTCCTTGGCTTTAAGAATCGGACGACCAACCACGATGAAGCTGGCGCCTGCGGCTGCCGCTTGGGCAGGAGTCATGACGCGGTTTTGATCATCGCCCGCTGCGTCAGGGTAGCGAATACCCGGCGTGACGAGCACGGGCCCGTGGCCAAGGTCATTGCGTAGGACGGGCAACTCCAGGGGCGAGCAGACAAGTCCGCCGATGCCAGACAGAATGGCCATCTTGCCCAGGAGGCGGACTTGTTCTTCGGGCGTCCGGCTGACACCGCTCGCCGTAAGCTGAGATTGATCCATGGAGGTCAGCACCGTGACGCCAAGGACCGTGCAATCGGGGAGGGTGGACTTCGCGGCTTCCGCGGCTCGGGCAATCATTTCCGGACCGCCGCAGGCATGGATGGTCAGGAGGGAACAGGGGCGACCTTTGAGGCTCTTGATGGCAGAGGAAACTGTATTGGGGATGTCGTGGAACTTCAGGTCGAGGAAGACCTTGAAGCCCAGTGCATGGAATTCATCGACGATGCCCGGACCATGACGGGTGAAGAGTTGTAATCCGAGTTTCACCCAAGCGAGATTTCCCGCGAGCGGGCGGGCCAAGGCGAGCGCTTCTTCTTTTGTCTCAACGTCGAGGGCAAGGATCAGTCGGCAAGGCGAAGCCATGCACCTTTATGGAAAAGGCCCGGTGTGTTCGCCAGCGTAAAACCGACCGCCGTCTGATTACTTCTTCGGGGGTGCCTTCTTGGGCGTGGGTGTGCTCGGCAGGGAAGAGATGTCGAAGTTGAAAGGCTTGGTCGGGGCTTGGCCCAAGAGGTGTAAACTGAACCACTCCGCCATGCGGGCATTGTCTTCGGAGGTCTCCATCCAGCCGCCATGGCCTCCGCCGAGACGAATGAGAACCTCAGCCTTAGCGCCGACTTCCTTGGCGCGTGCGAGGTAGCGGCGTGCCTGGGAATCGGGCACCAGCGGGTCGGCATCACCTTGGACGATGTAAGTCGGCGGGGTCTTGTCGCTGATCCAGAAAAGGGGCGAGAGTTCGTGCCCGGCCTTCGCGCGACCTTCGGCGGTCTCGACGATGGGGCCGAAAGCGGGAGCGCGGGTGTTCAAGGGACCGATGCCTTCCTTGCTGTCGCCTTCCTTGTTCCAACTCAGGAAGTCGACCGGCGGGTAAAAGCAGGCGACGGCATTTACTTCGGAGCTTACGCGATCAACGAGATCGACGGCCTTGGGGTTAGCTAGGGTAACCCGTGTTCCGAGCATCAGGCTGAGGTGACCGCCAGCGCTGCCACCGGTGACGCCGATCTTATTCGGATCAATGCCGAACTTCTGGGCGTTCGCCCGAATGAAGCGGACGGAGCGCTGCATGTCGGCCACAATCTCATCAATATGGAAGCGGGGTTGGGTGCCATGGACGACGACAAAGGTGGTGAAGCCATACTTGGTCCAGCCACCGTCGCTGATGCCCTTGTGGTTGGAATTCCAGCCGCCGCTGATGATCTTCACAATGGCTGCACCGTTCGGCTTGGCCGGGGTAAAGACATCCATGGTGAGGGCCACGCCGTCATGCTTGGTGTAGATGACGTCGGACGTACGGGTGATGTCCTGAGCGCTGGCGAGGACAGCGGCCAGGCAGGCCAGGAGGAGGGCGAGGGTGCGGGGCATGGGGATATTTCTCTTATGAATGTGACGGGTCGCAAGTCGGGATTACTTCTTCGGCGCGGTGGCTTTCTTGGGTGCCGGGGTGCTGGGCAGAGAAGATTGATCAAGGTTGAAGGGTTGCGCTGGCTGTTTGCCCAAGAGTTGGAGTTCGAACCATTCGGCCATCCGGGCCGTGTCTTGGGGGATCTCGGCCCAGCCACCATGGCCGGCGCCCTTGCGGATCGTGACTTCGCAGACCGCGCCCAGTTCGTGGCATTTGGCCAGGAAGCGAAGTGATTGCGTAATGGAGACCCCGGGGTCGGCGTCGCCGTGAACGATGTAAATAGGGGGCTGCTCCTTGTGCGCCCAATAGATCGGGGAGACGGCCCGGCCAAGTGTTTCGCGGCCTTCTGCCGTGCGGGCTTTGACGCCGAAGGCAGGGGCATATTCCGCCAAGCGACCGATACCGACCGCGTTGTCGCCTGGCTCAAACCAATTAAGATAATCGGTGGGAGGGTAGAAGCAGGCCACGGCATTTGGGCGGCTGCTCACGGCATCGACGGGGTCTCCCGACTTGGCGTCACCAGGTGCGCCCCGGGTGGCCAGCATGAGGCTGAGGTGGCCGCCCGCGCTGCCGCCCGTGACTCCGAGCTTCTGCGGATCGACGCCATACTCCGCGGCATGGGCGCGAATAAAACGAACGGCACGATTAAGGTCGGCGACGATCTCCTCGACTTGGAAGCGGGGCTGGGTTCCGTGCACGACGACAAAGGTCGTGAAGCCGTGGCTCGGCCAGGTGCCATCGCTGATGCCGTTATGGTTGGATTTCCAACCGCCGCTCACGATCTTAATCACGCCGGCGCCGTTAGGCTTGGCCGGCTTGTAGATATCCATGGTAAGTGCGACGCCGTCGTGTTTAGCGTAAATGACATCGCGAATGCGCTCAGGGTCTTCAGCCCGGAGGAAGGTCGCAAAGGTCAGCGCGAGACAGGCAAGGGCAAGGCGGGAGAGCATGAGGTATCCGTAGATGACCCCAGCACGGAGGCAAGGTTCCCTCCCGCTAAGGTTCAGGCTTTTAGCCGGAATTTAATAACGACCTTCAGGATTTCGCCCGGAGTGCCGACTTGCACGCCAGGCTGATGCGCATCCTGTGGGTAAAAGACCGCGAAATTACCTCGGCCGAGGGTGAGGAGGGTGGACGCGCTCGCAGGCGGCATATACTTCTCGACGTCTTTCTCGGTGATGTAGGGTTTCGTGACGGTCAACGTGGTTTGCTCCGTGTGGCCGCAATACTCGAGGCCTTGGTAAACGACCTGCACATCGCCGTAGACCTGATGGGCTTCCCACATCTTATCGGCCGAAGCTGCTGTCTGGTAGCGCTGGACGATGGCCACGAGGTCTTGGCCTTGGAGCTCATATTTACCGTCTTCCGTCTTCACGTCGAAGGTGCTCAGATAGGCGAACGCCTTCGGGAAGAGCGGATGGAGCGATTCGTAGGCGGCAGAAGCGGAGAGTTGATCGAGAATCATGTGAAGAAGGGCTAGGCTTCGTCGGCGAGGCCTTCGACGTCATCGAGGGGGAGTTCGACGGGCTGGTCGGAGCCGAGAATCGAGAGGAGCAGGGCGATACGTTTTTCTGGAGTCGCGAGGCGGATGATCTCGCCTTCGGAGCCGGTGAAGATGCCGCGAATCACACGCGCTTTGGCGCCGATCTTCAGTTCCTCGTCGAGGATCGATAAGATGGCCTCTGGTCCCAGCGCGTTGAGTTCATCAATGACGGCCTGCTCGACGTCGACGGGGCGGCCGGCTCGGCTAACCAGATGAAGCACGCCACGGGTGCTGCGAATCGTTGATTGGAACTCCGTTGGGTCGAATCGGGCGAAGAGGTACCCTGGGAAGAGCGGCTCGATCACGACTTTATTTTTATCATGACCCCGGCGGGTGCGGCGAAGCCGCGGAAAGACAATCTCATCGACGCCGACCGACCGAAGATTCTGCGCCGCCACGGCTTCCTGCCGGGGTTTGGCCTTGAGGCAGAACCAGGTCGAGCCGGTACCGTCGATCATGCGACGGCGGTGGATTTCGCGCGAACCGGTATCCAGCCAAGCGCGATCACGGCGAGTTGGGTCGCCCAGAAAATCATCAGCCAGAAGAAGCCGGATTCCGTGAAGCCGTAACTGTGGAGGCCGACGCCCAGGAGATTGGTACCAAACCATGACCAGCTGGTCACGATATTGCCGAAGACAAGCATCTGCATGAGGCCTTCGCGGCGCACGATGCCGCCCCAGCGGGCGTGGAGACAGATGGCGCACCAGAGTACGATGAGGATGGCGCCATTTTCCTTAGGATCCCAGCCCCAGAAGCGGCCCCAGCTTTGGTCCGCCCAGATACCGCCCAGCATGGTGCCGATGAAACTAGCGATGACCGAGAAAGCCAAGATACCATAGGCGGCACGGGCGACACTATCACCCCAGGCGTAATCCTTTTTGAAGACGCGTAAGCCAAGGTGCATCGTGCCGAGGAGTCCGGCGACAAATGTCGCGGAGTAGCCGAGGGTCACCGTGGTGACATGCGTCGAGAGCCAGAAGTTGGAGTCGAGGACGGCCCGAACGCTTTCCAGGTTATCTTCGCCAGATAAACCAAGATTGTGGGCGATGATCAGTGAGACGAAGCCGCAGATGCCCGTGGCGGCCGCACCGATGCCATTCTTCCAGAGCCGCTCGAGGATAATCCCTAAGCCGACGGTGCCCCAGGCGATGAAAATGCCCGAGGAGTAGAGGTTGGTGACCGGCGGACGGCCATGCAGCCACATCCGGTAGCCGAGGGCTGCGGTGTGCAGGACAAAGCAGGTTACCAGTAAGACGTAGGCAGACCCACGGAGAGTTTCGGAAGAGGTTAACCAAGAGCCGAAGACCATGAGGACGACAATGATGTAGACAATCAGCAGCCAATAGAAGGGCTGCATGCGTCCGAAGGAGGCTTCGGAGGTGGCTTTAGCTGACCAGGGGCCTTGCAAGGATGCGGCAATCGCGCGGCTGAGGGTGATGCAATCGTCGTCCTTACCTTCGCGCCAAGCCATGGCAAAATCGGCGTATCGCGTGATGATGCCATCTTCTGCCAGTCCAGCGCGATGTAGTTTCTGGTCCTTGATGACCGCGAGCAGGGAAGCCCCGAGATTATCCCAGCGCTCCAGTGAGTCTGCTTCCTTGGGTGGCATCAGGCCAATGAGTCCTTCGCGCTCGAAATCCTGATAGCGTTCGACGAAGGCCTTGACGGTCTTCTGGAGTTCCGGATCAAACGCCTTGCCGGAGCCGCCCGCGGCTTTGCTGCTGCCCATCTCGGTGAGGGCGCGGTTCAGGGAGCTAATCCAGCTCGTGTATTCTTTGCGGGGCGGGAGATCGGAGGGCAGGTCGCCAGGGATGAACGTCATGCTGAGCGTCGCATACTGCCGAGCGGCACCTTCGAGTTGGAGGAGTGCGCGGTCTTCCGAATCACGATCAGCCTGGGCGCGGTTACGGGCCTTCTCGGCGGCCTCGCTCAACTCTTTACTGTTCTTCAGGATGCCATCCCAGCTGACGTATAAGCTTTTCTCCGGCTTTCCGCCGACACGCTTAAGGACGTTGGGATGCTCAACGCGAAACGTCGGGAGCTGACGGGCGACTTGTGCTCGAAAAGAGACCTCAATCAGCCAATCAACCGCACTGATGGAACCGCCCGTCACACGCACGGGGCGCTTTTCGAGGGCAGCTTGGAGGTTGGCGTCCTGGAGGTTCGGTAGTTCCGCGAAGATTTCTTTTTTCTCGGCGGCCGTCCAAGTCGAAGGCTTTTGGCCGAAGGCAATGCGTTCAATCGGGCTCAGACTAATCGAGGTGCGGGAGCGCATCTGCAGCAGCGAACCCTTGGCTAGGGTTTCAATGGGAACGATTCGGCCACCACTCTGGACGGGGATTTCCGCGAAGTCACCAGTGTTCCATCCTGCCACTGTCGGCTGCGACGTATCGGCGGCATCGGCTTGCAGTGAGCATACAATCACCGCTGCGGTTACGGCCAGCTTGGCCGCACGGCCACGCAGGAATCGCCCAAGCGAGGCGCCGAAATGCCAGACGAGCCCAACGGACATCATCAAGACCGAGATGTAGGGCAGCGTCCAGCCGGGGTTCTTGACGACTTGAAGGACGCTAATGTCCTTCCCGTCTTTAGTGCTCCCGAAGCTGGACTGGAAGAAGGTTTGGCCACCGTGGCGGAGCGGTTGGTTCATCGAAATATTAAATTCAAATTTGCTGCCACCTTCTTGGACGCTGACATCACTGGCGAAACGACGCGGGGTCTGCGTTCCGGGATATTTCTCATGGGTGAACTTATTCAACTGGACGGAGAAGGGGAGGTAGTGACGCATCCGGCGTAACGATACTTCGTAATTCTTACCTTCATGGGCCAAGGTCTGGGCCGCAAATGATTCGGTGAGATTGAGATTCACAATCCAGGTGCCGAGCGACTTCTGCTTGGAGTCCAAGATCTCCACGAGCGCGGTCGGGGCGTTGCCGACATTATCATCATAGCTTTCAGGCATCGGCTTGTAGGCCAGGGCGGCGGTGGCGCCAATGCCCTGGGTGGTCTTAATCTCAAGGCCATCGGGCATCTGTGATTTAGCACGCAGGATCGCGTTCGGGTGGTAGGCCTTAACATTGAGCGTGAAAGGCGTGCCATCGAGTGCGATGGTTGATGGGGCTTTCTTTTCGCCGATTACCCGGAAGATTGCATCCGGCACGGTAGTCACTCGGTCGGTGGTTCCGACTTTCTCGACCAAGGCGAATTCGTATTCGCGAAAGGCTTCGGAGTAGTTTCTGGTTTCGCCTTCGGGAATCACCATGGCGGATTCTTCCTGGTAAACCGCGGTAATGAATCCGCCAATGAGTAGGAGGATTAGCCCGGCGTGAATCATGCTGATGCCAATCTTGGCCGCCGTCGCCTTGAAGTGACGGAAGTGCGCGAAGACCAGATTAACGATGAGGAGAGCGCCGATGAGAAAGCCACCAGGGAGGGGCATGCGCAGGGTCGAAGAGGCCTCAATCGGGTAGAAGCAAAGCCAAGACGAGAAGTATAGCTTCTGGATATGCCAGACACCCCAATGCACTTGTTCCAGCGTGCCGAGGAGCACGAGGACCATTGAGAAGACGAGCAGCAAGACGGTTAGCTTGAGCGAGGCAAGCAGGTCGAGGAGTCCGCGGCCACTATCGGCTTTCTTTTGAAATTCTTCGTTCACTTGATTTGAGTCTCAGCAAGGAACAGGGTGAGCGCACCGGAGTTTGCTTCCACAGCCGCGGCATCGCCGCTCATTTTAAAGAACCAGGTGGCACCGTCTTTGGGCGTCATGACGGCCTCGAGGGCTTTCTTGCCGTCTTCGGAGACGAGGGTGAAGCGTTGGCTGGCAATGCTGCCGACTTTCGCTGGCTTGGCGGAGGCAGCGACTTCTTCCGAGCTGGCCGGAGGGAGTCCGATCTGACCACGCCAGCGATTTACATTGGCGGTCAAGCCACCGACACTACCCGGGAAGACCGTCACGGCGACTTCAGCCTTCGATCCATTGGGCCCAGCCACAATCCAAGTCGCCTTGCGCATGGCGTTCTCCGGTCCGACGGTCCAACCGGCCGGCAGCTTGCCCCATTTCGGAGCATCGAAGCCGGCAGCTTCGGCTTTCATAGAGGCCGGGGCGGCCATGGGGACGGCGGCCGGGGCGGCCACCGGGGTGCTCGGCGCGGCGGCGACGGCGGCCGCTGGGGCCGTGGCAGGGGCAACAGCCTCTGACTTTACTTCATATTGGGTCACCTTGGGCGCAGGTTTGCATCCGATGAAAAGCAGCGTGGCCGAGAGCAGGAAGAGGGGGCGCATGGGGGTGGGACAGGGTTTGATCCCGATGGTTGCCCCGGCTTCGACAAAGGTAAAGCGAAAGGACACCTGTAGGGTATCCTTTACGGTCTCATAAGCCTCTGGTTTAAGGCCGATTAGTCCGTAAAACGGAAAAGGGCCACGTCGCCATCCTTGAAGAGGTATGATTTGCCTTCCAGACGATAGCGACCGGCGTCCCGAGCGGCTGAAACCGAACCATATTTCAAGAGGTCATCGTAGGAAACGATTTCGGCTTTCACGAAGCCTTTTTCGAAGTCGGTATGAATGACGGCGGCACACTGCGGTGCGGCCATGCCATGCCGGAAAGTCCAGGCCCGGACCTCCTTTTCTCCAGCGGTGAAGTAAGTGGCTAGGCCGAGCAGCTTATAGGCGCCCCGGATGAGATCGGATACGCCTGAGTCGGTCACGCCTAGCGCCTGCAGGAACTCCGTGGCTTCCGCGGGCGAAAGATCACAGAGTTCGGCTTCGACTTGCGCACAGATCACGACGGATTCGCAGCCATGTTGCTTTGCGATGTGTGCACGTACGTTGGCGACGTGCTGATTCTTGGAAGGGTCCGCGAGGTCGGCTTCGGAGACATTGCAGGCATACAGCACCTTTTTAAATGACAGCAGATTGTAGGTCTTCAGGCGGGCGCGATCATCGTCGCTGACTTCGATGGAAGAAGCGGGGAGGTTTTCGTTCAGGTGCTTGACGAGGCGACCCAGCAAGTCGACGTTCGCAATGGCGTCCTTATCCTGGCTGCGTACCTTCTTCTGGTTGCGGTCAAGTTGCTGTTCGGCGGATTGGATGTCAGCGAGAATGAGTTCGGTCTCGATGACGCCGATATCGCGCACGGGATCGACTTTACCCATACTGTGGACGATATCGTCGTTATCAAAGCAGCGGACGACGTGGATGATGGCGTCGCACTCCCGGATATTAGAGAGGAAGTCGTTACCTTTTCCTTCGCCCTTGGAGGCACCGGCGACAAGGCCAGCGATGTCGACGATGTCAATCGTGGCGGGAATCACTACCTTGGTGCCGGCGATGCGCTGGAGTTCCAGCATGCGGTTGTCGGGCACGAGGACGACGCCGACATTTGGCTCGATGGTGCAAAAGGGGTAATTGGCAGCCTCGGCCTTACGCGAGCGCGTGAGGGCGTTGAAAAGGGTCGACTTGCCCACATTGGGAAGTCCGACGATGCCTGCCTGGGTCTTTGCCATGGAAAGGGCACCGTGGGCATCCACCCCGCCAAGGTCAAGAGTCGGTGCGGAAAGCTGGAAGCTTGTCGGCTTCCCGCGAGAGATCCGTGGAAGGCAGGACGACCTCATCCTTCAGGTGTGGCGCCCCTCGGAGGATTTTTACCAGGGCAATCCTACCTTGAATCTGGGTAATCACCAGAGAGGCTGTGGGGCGCAGTTCGCGATCCCGACTCACGAGGATGTAGCCCTCCCGGACCAATGTTCCGGGGATAAGTGCGCACGGGAGTTGCCGGCTACCGACCGGGGCAGCTTCGATGAAACCGATGCGAACGTTACGAGGTGCGCCCGCGGGTAGCGCGAAGGGATGGTCGGCAGCCGTGGTCGCCTCCGGCGCGGGCGCGACGCAGCCTGTCAGCAGCGCGAGCAGCAGACAAACTGATCGCGGTTGGCTCACTCGCGGTTAGAATTGCCTGGGCCTTCAGGTGGGCGACCGATGAACGCAGCCAAGGCCGAGTTGGGGGGCAGTACACCAGAGAGTCCGCCAGAAGAGAGGGGGCCGGGGGTTTGCTCGGCCTTGTCTTCTTCGGAAATGAACTGGTCAAAGCCTGGGCCGGAAGTGTCGAGCTCTCCTTCGAACATGCCTTGCAACTGACGCATGCGCGTCGGGTGACGCATCTTGCGGAGGGCCTTGGCTTCAATTTGGCGGATACGTTCGCGGGTGACCTTGAAGTGGCGGCCAACTTCTTCGAGCGTGCGCTGGACGCCATCAAGCAGACCGAAGCGGAGGATGAGGACTTCCTTTTCGCGTTCGGCGAGCGAACGCAGGACGAAGTCGATCTTTTCGCGCAAGAGGCGCGTCGAGGCAGTGTCCGAAGGGTTTTCGGCCGACTTATCTTCAATGAAATCGCCGAGCGAGGTGTCTTCGCCATCGCCCACAGGCGACTGGAGGGAGATAGGCTGTTGCGCCATCTTCATGATTTGCTGCACGCGATCGATCGCCATGTTCATTTCGTTAGCGACTTCCTCAGCGGTCGGTTCGTGGCCGAGCTCCTGGGTGAGCTGCTTCTGGACCTGCATGACCTTATTGAGGGTCTCGATCATGTGTACCGGAATACGGATGGTGCGGGCCTGGTCAGCGATGGAGCGCGTGATGGCCTGGCGGATCCACCAGGTGGCGTATGTGGAGAACTTGTAGCCGCGGCGGTACTCGAATTTCTCGACGGCCTTCACGAGGCCCATGTTGCCTTCCTGGATGAGGTCAGTGAAGAGTAGCCCGCGGTTCTGGTACTTCTTGGCGATCGAGATCACGAGGCGGAGGTTGTGTTCAACCATCTCCGTTTTGGCGCGTTGGGCCTCATCGAGGTGCTTGCGCACATTACGGGAGAGGTGCAGGAGCTCGGTCGGCGTGAGGCGCCAGCGGAGCTCGATTTCGCGGGTTCGGGAGGCAGAAACCTCGGGCTTGCTCGCCAGTTTGGCGCGGACCGGGCCGCGCGCGACGATGGTGGGCTCGATGAGTTTTCGGGCGTCGTCGATGTCGCTCTTGATGTCGGGCAATTCCAACCATTCTTCGAACAACTTCATCTTGAAGCAGAACTTCCGGAGGATGTCTTTGGCGCCTTCCTTGGGGGTGGTCTCAAGCTTGCGGTGGGCCTCGCGGGCTTTCGGCTTCTTGGACTCATCCGTTTCGTCGAGATACTTCTGCCAGGCCTTGTCCAGCTTGGCCTTAAGTTTGGAACACTCTTCCGTGGCCTTGGGGAGCATCTTGTAATAGGCATCACGGGATTCGACCTTCTTATCAATGACCACCTTGTCGAAGCGCTCTTCCTTGCGGAGGACCTTGAGGGCGAGGTCGAGCTGATAGGGCAGGGTGAGCCAGCAGGAGAAGAGGAAGTCCTGGGCGCGAAGCTCGGCGTCTTCGATGCGCTTAGAGATTTCGACTTCTTGTTCGCGCGTGAGCAGAGGCTTGTGGCCCATCTGCTTCAAGTAGACATTGAAAGGATCGTAAGGGGCGTCCGCCGGGACGGTGCGCGCAGCTTCTTCTTCGGAATCTTCGACCTTCTTGCGGTACGTTTCGACTTCATCTTCGTCCAGGAGCTTGATGTCCAGGTTGTCGAGGATGTTCATGATGTTCTCGATCAACTCTGGGTCGGTGGCGCTGTCCGGGATGATTTCGTTGATATTCTGGACCGTGACGTAACCGTTCTTCTTAGAGAGCACCACGAGCTGTTGGACTTTCTCGTTAATCTGATGGCTAACCGCCGGGGTGGTCAGTTGCTTGGCTGGTCCAGCGGGCTTTCCGGCCGGCAGCTTGGAGATGACTGCGGGTTTCGATGCCGCGCTGGGAGCCTTTGCTGCCGGGGCGTTGGCCTTGGTGGTAGCCGCGATGGCTTTAGCCGGTGCTTTCCCCGCAGGTACCGGGACGATTTTCGCGACCGCGACTTTGGGGGCTTGCTTGACCGGGGCGCTCTTGGCCGCGACCACCTTGATGGGGGTCGCTGCTTTGGCGGCCGGCTTCGTTATCGGCTTGGCCGGCGCCTTCTGGGCGGCCTTGGCGACGGCCTTAGCAGCTGGCTTGGCGGATTTGGCGGTGGATTTCTTGGAGTTCTTTTCGGGCATGTGTGTGAAATTAGGGAATCGCGGTTAGGATTGGCGGAAGGGCGTGCGATTTGCGGAGGGCGATCTTCTCCGACTGCAATGCATTAAGGCGGGCGACATCATCCACCGGGGTGGAGGCAATGCGCGAATCCAGGCTCCGGGTCAGTGCCTGCACATGGCGAGAATGGAAGGCCTTCAGGATGGTGTTGGCCCTTGGTAGGATTTCCTTCTCTTCTTCGCTGCCCGAGAAGCCTTCCGCGGAAAGGCGGGCAGCTTCCGTGCGCAAATCATCGTCGAGGGCATTCAGTGCCTCGCGGAGCCCATTGAAATGGCCGTTGGCCGCCTCATTGAGAAGCATCATCAGGAGTGAGCCTCCGCGACCAGACTGGTCGATCCATTCGAGCGGCAGCGACTGTGCCATGGTAACGAAGAAGGAATCATGCCGCAGGAGAAACAGTATCAAATCCTCCTCAGGCGTTGTCAAGCCCCCCCCCTTGACAACCGGCTGGGCAGGCGGCTGTTCGCCCCCCGAGAGCTGGGCGGCTGGGCGTTGCGCCAAGGTTTGGGCCCGATGGCGTTCATAGGCCATGTGCATCTCGCGGATGCCGATACCAGCATGGCGGGCGGCCTCATTCAGGGCCTCGCGGACGATTTCTTCAGCACCGGCTTGTTCGACAATCGGGAAGAGGGCTTCCAGTAAGGTCAGGCGGCGCGCCAAGGGAAGGCTGGCCGAACCTTCCGGCACGAGGGATTGCACGCAAAACTGCATCGCACTCCGGGCGCCGGCCGCAAGGGCGGCCCACTGCGAGGCATCGGTGGTCGAGAAATACTCATCGGGATCCTTGCCTCCGGGCAGCGAGAGGAAGCGGATATCCAGACCTTCGCGCAGGCCGATGGGCAGCAGCCGGAGGGCGGCTTTCTGGCCAGCGGCATCCGCATCCAAAAAGACGAGCAAGCGCTGGGTGAAGCGTCGGAGCTGCTGCATGTGCTCTTCCGTGACCGCGGTGCCTTGGGCGGCGATGGCACCAGGGATGCCGGCGGAATGGCAGCGGATGGCGTCCAACTGACCTTCGACGAGGACAAAAGGCTCGGTGTCCTTGCGGGTCATGCGCGCTCGATCGATATTAAAGACGGTCCGTGATTTCTTGAACAGTTCAGTTTCCGGTGAGTTGACGTACTTGGCTTCGCGGGAGGGGTCATCCTGCGGGGTGATGTCGAGTGTGCGGGCCGTAAAGGCGATGACTCGCCCCTGAATGTCGCGGATGGGAATAATCAATCTACCACGGAAACGACAGCGCCAGCGCAGCGGATCGGGCACACGATCAACCCCGAAGAATAATCCCGTCTGAGCCAAGGCTTCTCGCGTGTAGCCTTTCTTAATGAGCCCCGGGATGAGCTTAGAATCGTCGACGGGGGCGAAGCCGATGCCGAATGAATCCGCCACCTCGAGGGTGAACTTGCGCTTCTCGGTCCAGTAGTCTCGGATCCACTCGCCGTGGACGGGGTCTTCGAGGAAGCAGCGCCGCCAATAGTCGGCGACGAGTTCGTGGATTTCCAGCAGTTGACCGCGAAATGACTTCTCGCTCTTGCCGTCGCCACCGCTCTCATACTCGAGCTTAAAGCCGAAACGCGTTGCGACGCGCTCGATGGATTCAGGGAAGTCCAGGCCTTCGCGATTCATGACGAGTTTAAAGGCGTCGCCCCCTTGCTGCGTGCTGAAGCAATACCACAGCCCAGTCTCTGGGTTCACTTTGAAAGACGGACTTTTCTCTGACTTAAACGGGCTGAGCCCCCACCAGTCGCGACCCCTCTGCTTCATCTGCGTATAATCGCCAGCAAGCGCGACGATGTCCGCTCGTTGGCGGAGGTCGTCGATGGATCTGCGAGAAATACGGGCCACGGCTGTCAAGGGGTGTCTGTCAAGTGGGGCGGGGCAAACGAAAATGATTCCCAATCGGGCAACGAGTCACAGTTGGTGTTATGCCTATGACACCGCCCGACGCAATGGGGTCCGCATTATTTGACCCCTGTCTGCTTTTAGCACTCGTCGCAAAGTTTGTGACGAATCTGGGCGGCTTTAGCCCTCAGTTCGGCCGCTTCCGCGGGTCGACCGGACTTGGCAACGGCGTCCGCCAGATTATCCATGACGGCCGCCACTTCACGTTTCTCGCCTCCGGCTAGCTTCTGGACGCCAACTAACTGACGGCGGAAGAGGGCCTCAGACTCATGAGAATGGCCGAGTTTGAGTTCAAGGCCACCCAAGATGCTCAAGGTCCCGAGCACGTCTGGATGTTCACCGCCCAGGGAGGATGATTCGAGTTTCAGGACGATGTGATAGAGCTCGGAGGCTTCGCGGAGCTTGCCTTGTCGGTAGCATAGGCCGGCCAGCTGGGTGCGCAGATTGATGATCGCTTCCATTGACCCGGCGGGGGCAGTTTCAAGCAGCCCAAGGGCGTCTTTATAAAGTTTTTCGGCCTCGAAGGGCTCGCCGAGCGACACGTCGATTCCCGCTAGCTCCCGACGGAGGTCCGCACTTGCCGCCCGTTCATCACGAGAATTTACCGGCGAGATTTCGATCGCTTGACGTAAGTATGCTCGAGCTTGGTCGATCTGGTTGGCCGCCCGGGCCTGGCTGGCTTGTTGGCGTAAGGATTCAATCTGTGAAACCCGCACACGGTCACCGACGCATCCCAGCATAAGCCAAGAAGCGAGTGCGGCGCTGAGCCAGCACCTTGTCATCAGTCTCCGAGGAAACTGGCGTCGTCGCACTGCGCCTTTAGGTAAGGGGAAGCGCCGTCGATTTCGACCGTGAGTTCATGATTACCAGCCTGAATTGAAGCTTCAGCCTTACCGTTGGTAATCGCCAAGGGCTTGCCGTCGAGCCAGGCGGCTTTGACGCCGGTGAATAGCAACGGTTTGGAAGTCGGGGCCGCGGTGGTCAAGCGAGCGGTGGCGTAGAGTCGCCCCGGGTTGAACTCTTTAGTCAGCTGGCCGTTCACAAGGGTGTAGACGGGCGTCGGTGCGGCGGACTTAGCGAGCGCCCCGGGAGGCTGGTCACCGAAGACCCAAAGGCGGGCGACGTTACTCTTGCTGGCGTCAAACGGACCGGGTTTGCCAATCTCACCGAGGAAGGCCATCAGGTTACGACGAGGCACGTAGTCCATGGCGTCCACTAAACCGGCGGGCATGATGCTACCGATATTATCGCGACTGACGATGTTGGCTTTGATGAGGGGGATTTCCACGCCGGGTCCCGGGCGAATGAAGAGTTCCGTGGCCGTTTCGCGGGCGGGAATCCCAGTCATCAGGCTACCATCTTTCATTTTGAAGGAAAAGGCATGGTAACCTTCCTTCACCTTGGCGGCCGGATTGAGCACGCTCTCGATGATATAATCAAGCGGGGCGCTCGCACCGATACTGCTCAGGTCGGGGCCGAGTTTGCCGCCCGCACCACCAATGGCGTGGCAGATCGTGCAACCCGCTTTGCGATAGTGGATTTCACCGTCGGCTGGATCGGCGCCTAGTTTGATCCCTTTGATCATGCCGGCGATTTCCCCAGTGAAATTACGCGTCGAAGCTTTGGCTCCGGCGAGTGGTTCGATGACCTTAACCAGGGCCTGTCCGTTGCGACCCAGCGAACGGGCGGCCTGGAGCGCAGCCGAAAGGGTCTCGGGGCTGAGGCCCTTCGGGAACTCCTTCATAAGCCGTGGGGTGAAGCTTCCGACCTGGAAGAGTTGAGTCCACGTTTGCACCGCCTGCGGGCGGGTCTTGATTTGCGCAAAAATCGAGGGCAGGACTTTTAAGGCATCGGTAGCTCCGTGCACCGCAAGGGCTGGCAGGGCAGTCCGTCGGACGTCTATAGGGCGGTCTTCTTTCGTGAGGTTGCGCAGGATGTCCAGCGACACCTGGGAGCCCGTCTGGCGCATCGCCTCAACGGCTGCCGTCCGGAGCGCATCGTCTTTCGCGTCGCCACCGAAAGTGTAGCCGATTTTTCCAATGAGCCCGGTAAGTTTCCATTCCCCGACAAGTCGAATGGCCGCAATGCGTAATTCGTGCGAAGACTTCTCGTTCAGGTATTGATTGATGCCCGTAAGGTCGCCGTTGGGGCGCACATTGCGCGAGCGGGCGGCATCGATGAGCGCCTCGGCGGCACGCTGTCTCGTGGTCGGCTTGAGGGAGGCATCATTGATGAGGGCTTGATAGAGCAGGGTGGCTTCCGTGGCCGTGCCCGCTTTGCCGATGAGTTCGATCCAAGGCCCAGCACCTTCACTGTCGATGCTGCGATTGATGAAAAGACGCTGCACATAAGGTGTGGCGACGCCTGGATCGATGGCTTTGACGACGGCATCCAAGAGGGCTTCTTGGCCTTCCACCTTGGCCGGGTTGGCGGCGATCTCTTCAAGCCAAGGGCGGGCCAGCTCATTAATACTCGTCCAGGCCGCAAAATCCAGGAAGCTGTCCTCGGAATTCTTGGGTAGATGCTTCAAAACCTCGGAGGCACTGAAGGATGTGCGGACCCGAGCGAGGGCACGGTAAGCCTCCAGGCGAACGCGCGGATTAGCGTGCGTCAGGAAGGGGGCTAATTGCGTGGCATCGTTCGCGCTGCGGGTGCCGAGTGATTTGCCCAGCTCGCGGAGGCCGACTTGAATGCTCACGGAATCGTTGCTCTGGAGTAGGGTGGTGAGATGGGCGGTATCCGCCGTCCGGCCACTGAGGAGCCAGGCGGCATGCCGACGGGTGACATCGTCTTTCGCCCAAGCATCCAGGGCAGTCTTGAGGTCGGCCAAGGGAAGCTTGGCAAGCTCACGGCGCGCCTGTTCGAAGTCCCAGCGATTAGCGGAAAGTAATTTCGCAAGCAGGTCGCCAACGGGCTTGGCGGTCAGCGGTTCCCATGCGAGCGGCTTGCTGCCTTCGGGAGCGATGCGCCAGATGCGACCATGCAACTTGTCGCGGCGAGGGTCGCGGAAGTCGACTTCGCCATGATTGATAATGGGGTTAGACCAGTCGGCGACATAGAGTGCGCCGTCCGGACCCATCTTGGGGGTAATCGGCCGGAAGGAGACATCGCTGGTGCGGACGACGTCCGGCATTTCCTTTGTCACATAGCCAGATTTCGGCAGTGCGTCGGCAGTGAAATCACTGAAGCTGAAGCGCACGATGCGGTGCGCACGGAAATCGCACGTGATGGCATTGCCCTGCCAGTCTGCGCTGAACAGCGGGCTCTGCAGTAATTCCAGGCCGCTAAACTTGGGGTATCCTCCAGGGCTGATGCTCCCGATAAGACGACGAGCGCCTTCCGAAGGGGGGAAGGTCGCACCGGGGAAGGCCCAGTGCACGCCGCTACCATCCGCACCTGAAGTCAGGAAGGTCTGCCCGTTGATGTCTTCCTGTTGACCCCAGGCGTTGACGAGTCCCTTGGAATGGACTTCGAGACGTTCGGTGCTCGGGTCATACGCGAAAGCGACGCCGGAGTTGGCACGCACGAGTCCCCAGGGGGTTTCGAGGTGCGAATGGATATAGATGGTCTGGTGGAAGTATAGGCGGCCATCGATACCCCAATGCAGCGTATGGAGAATGTGGTGCGTGTCTTCGGTTCCAAAACCGCTCAGGACAATCCGGCGGTCAGCCAGAACACCGTCACCGTTCGGATTCGTGAGATGGAGGAGCTCGGTGCTGGCGCCAACGAAACAGCCGCCACGATTATCTGGGGCAACGCCCGAAGGGATCAGCAGGTGGTCGGCGACGATGCGCGAAGTGTCCGCTACGCCGGTATGCTTGGTATCCTCCAGGAGGATGATTTTGTCGTTACCCGTCGAAGGTCCGAATTTGGAGGCATCCCCGGTCATCTGAGCCGCGAGATCCTCGGGGTTGACTTGCGGGTAGGTGTTTGAAGTCGCGACCCAGAGTCGGCCGGCACTATCCCAATTCATGTGCACGGGCTTCTCGAGCAGAGGATTTTCGGCGAAGAGCGTCATCTTCAACCCATCGGAAAGTTTGAAGTCGGGTGCCGGTAGCGGGGGGAGCACCGAGAGCTTAGCCGGGGATTGCGACTCGGGGGCAAGTGTGCTGGCTCGGCCGGCCGAGACTTCAATCACGTCGGCTTCGGCTTTGTCGATCAGGGGATCGAATTTAGGAATTTCGACCGCGTTCTGCCCCTGTTCGCGCTTACGGAAGCCAAAGATATAAGTGTAGTTGGCGGGGCGGCTGCGATGGAAGAACAGGGAGTTCTTACGTAGAATGCTGGCGCGTAAGGCGTCCGTTGCCGCCGTGGGCTTATCCCAGCCGTCTTTATTGACATTCCAGCCGAGCTGGGAGGCAAGTCCTTCGCTGAGGGCACGGTAGCCCCGATCGGTGAGGTGGATGCCGTTATCGGTGCCCTGCGTGAGGTCGATGCCCGCGGTGTTCTTCCAGTCGGAGCGCAGGAAGGTAGCACCCTTTTCCATCGCGAGTTCCAATAAGACACCTTCGTAAGCGTCGAGCATCCGGTTATGTTCAGTCGGGTCGGGCAGGCCGGGACGTGACCCACGGAGATCCTCGTGGCGGATCGGGCCGAGAATGACGAAGCGCACGTTGCCGGCTGGGCTGGCTTCCTTGATGAGCTCCATGAGCTGCGCAACTTCCCGCTTGAGACGGGCCGGGGTGTGCTCGGTGCCGTAGCGAGCTGGATCGGGATTCAAGACGGGATCATTCTTAAGATAGGTGAGTTCTTCCAGGGAAGCTGCCATGCCGTAACCGATCACAGCCACCGTGGGCTTCACGACGGCCAATTGTTCTTTGAGTTGGTCTTGGCCCTTTGCGACTGGATCGAAACTCGCACGCGAAGCACCGAGGGGGGTGTCGCCGCTGTAGCCAAGATTTCGAACGGCGAACTTCTTGCCAGGGAACTCCTGGCGCATCTTCGTCTCAATTTCGCCGTAGTTGTTTTCGCGCTCAATGAGCACATCCCCAATCAGCAGCACGCGGTCGCCGTCCACCAGAGAGAGCTTACGGGTCTGGCCAGAGGCCGGGAGGCAGAACAGGGCAAGGGCACAGAGTGCCGCAAAGGCGGAGTGGCGGGGCATGGTTTGGATTGGAAGGAGTTTAGGGGCTGTGGCGAGGCGACTTTCGACCCTTGGGGCGAAAAGTTGTTGCCAACAATCGGTGACAAAACCCTCAAATAGCCCCACCGCGGCTTCGTTTAGTCGACGAGCTTCGGCCAAGCCGACCGGAAGGCGAGTTGCGCCTCGCGATCCGGGAGTACCGGCCGAGCCGGATCATTCAGGAATTTGAGAGGGAAAGCGGGCTTTAGGTGCAACACGGTCACGGTTTGGTCGGCGACCTGGAAGACCGCGTACCAAGCTCCGCAGCCGAGATCGAAAAGATCGCCATGTCGGCTCCGAATCCGTCGGGTCCGATGGGGGCTCGGGTCCCGGCTGAGAATCTCCAATAGTCGGACCTGGAAATCGATACCCCAATTATTCTGGAGCCAGTTCATGTGCTCGCGAGCCAGGGGGGTGAATTCGACCGCAAAGGCGGGCGGAGCGCTCAGTGCGGCATCGACTTCATCAATCCAACCAGCCTTGGAGTCGGGGAATGAGTCGTAGGCGGGAATGTAAGGCTTGATGTCAAACACAGGCGTACCATCGACAAGGTCGCATGGCCCGAGAATGAGTTTTCCTTTTTTGACCTCAATCAATTGCACAGGGGTAATGCCAATTGGGTTCGGGCGATGGGGCGAACGGGTGGCGAAAACGCCACGACGCTTTGAAGGCCCACGTGGGGGGAGGACCTCGGGGCGCCAGTCGGTATTCCGGTGGAACCACCAAATGAGCCAGATGCGATCAAACCCCGCGAGGTCCTTCAGGGCTTTCTGATACTTATCCCCCGGGATCATCTCGAGGATGTTGGTCTCCGCCTGCTTCTCATCGGGTTGATGACGGGCATCGAATTTCAATGGCTTCCCCGAGCGGATGTAACCGATGGGCGTGATGTTGAGTCCCGATTCCAAGATGGGTAAGGCCTAGGGCGATTCGGCGAAAAGGCAAAGATTCATTGTCTTCGGACTCGAGCGGGCTAGCCCTTGAGTGTCGAAGATGTCCTCCGCGATCATTAATCTTTCTTGCTATAAGTTCGCGCCCCTGGCCGAACTGGAAGTGTTACGTGAACGCCTGCAGGAGGTCGCGAAAGAGCATGCGCTCAAAGGAACCATCCTGCTAGCCCCCGAAGGCATCAATTTCTTCATCGCGGGGACAAAGCCCCAGCTGGAAGCCATCTTAAGGGTGATTCGCTCGATTCCCGGGCTGGAAAATGTCTTGCCGAAAGAGAGTCCGAGCTCCGAGCAACCGTTCAAGCGCATGCTCGTGAAGATCAAGAAAGAGATTATCGCTTTCGGAGTCGAGGGCGTCGACCCAGCTCGCAACCCATCTCCGAAGATTTCCGCCCGTCAGTTGAAACAATGGCTGGATGAAGGTCGGCCGGTGACACTGTTGGATACCCGTAACGATTATGAAATCCGAATGGGCACGTTTAAAGGTGCGCTCGTTCCCGGTATCTGGAACTTTCGGGATTTCCCCGCCGCGGCAGATAAGTTACCAGCAGAATTAAAGGCGCAACCGGTGGTCATGTTCTGCACGGGAGGTATTCGCTGCGAGAAGGCGGGTCCGTTCATGGCCATGCGCGGCTATACGGATGTCTTGCAACTGGACGGTGGCATATTGAAATACTTTGAAGAAGTCGGCGGCGACCACTTCGAAGGTGAGTGCTTCGTTTTTGATGAACGCGTCGGGGTTGGACCTGATCTGCGCGAGACGGGTTCAGTCATCTGTTATCAGTGCCAGATGCCTCTGACGGTCGAAGACCAGCGTCGCCCAGAATATGTCTACGAGGTGTCGTGCCACCATTGCATTAATGGTAAGCCGCGTGGCCGGGGTAATACCGCCGAGACGAGCTAAGCTTTACCAGCGGAGTTCCGGCAGGCTAAACCAGCGTCGGTTACCCTTGGGCATCCGGAGCATAAGTTGCGTGTCATCGACTCCCCGCATGATGCCCGTTCGGACAATGGCACCATCGATGCCGGCTTGAGCGGCGCCGAGGAGATCGTGCTCGGGGCTGTCGCCGATGGCCAACACCGTCATCGGGGGCGGATTGCCCGCCGCTGCAAGGGCCGTGCGGTAGATGCTGCCATGAGGTTTGCCAAAGTAGCGAACGACGGCGCCTTTATTTTCAAGTTCGCGGGCGATGGCGCCAGCCGAGGGGCGGATGCCTTTCGGCGTGAGCATTTCGAGGTCGGGATTACAAACGGCGATGGTGACACCGCGGTTCGCCGCTTTAGTGAGATCGCGAATCTGTTCGCGCCAATTACGGTCAGGTTCCTGACTCGCGGCCAAGATGATGCCATCGGCTTCATCAGGCCAAGTAGCGATAAAGCCCATCTCGCCGAAGCCGTAATCATCGCCGGGTTTGCCTGAAATATGCACCTTGGCTCCAGGCCGGAAGCCTTCACCGAGTGTCCCTGCCTTGATGGCCGCCTGGGCGGCATCCCCTGAGGTCACCACATGGTCAATATGCGTCGCATCGAAACCGAACTTCGCGAGGCGCAACCAATTGTCCGCCCCCGTCTTGGCGGAATTCGAGAGGACGATGACTTTGCCGCCGCTTTCACGAAACTTCTGCAATGCTTCGGCCGCATGCGGGTATGCCGTGGTGCCGTCATGCAACGTGCCGAACTGGTCGACCAGGAGAACGCCGTACTGCGGCGCAATCTCGGAGAGGAGGGCGATGGCTTGAAGTCCACTCATGCGAGGGAGAGTTCGTGACCGAGACCACGCCACGCAAGCCGCGCCGCCCCGGCGGCAGCTTCTTCGCTCCAGGCAGGCGTTAATTCGACGCCCAGAGAGGCCTCGCGGAGTTTCATCCAAGTGACACTGCGGGCACCGCCGCCCCCATGACGTACGGAAAGTAACGCTAGGCCGCCGAGTTCATGCAAACGGGCATAGCCTTGTTGTTCGACGCGGGCCAAGGCTTCATAAATCCCCTGCAAGAATTGCGCATCATCAGCCGGTCTCGGGGTGAGTCGGGGTGAGAGCTTGGCGTCCGCCACCGGAAAGCGCTCACCGACTGACGGCAGGGGGTAGTAATCCAGCCCAGTTGCTTTCTCTGGATTCATCTTTACTTCCAGTTGTGCGAGCTGGTTCTGGTCGAAGAACTGCAACAAGGTTTTACCTCCACAGTTGGAAGCCCCGCCGGCCAGCCAATAATCGCCGAGTCGATGGCTGTAGATGCCTAATTCTGGGGCAAAAATCGGGCGGTCGCACATAACCTTGAGCACCAAGGTCGAACCTAGGGCCGTCGAGGCATCGCCGGGACGAGCAGCACCGCTGGCGAGAAAAGTCGCACATCCATCCGTGGTGCCTGCGATAATTGGAATGCCCGCGGGAATACCGAGGGCGATGCCGGCCTGACCAGAGACTTCACCGATGGGGGTGCCGACGGGGACAACCTCCGGGAGCAGGCCAGGAGCCAGACCGAACTTTTTCAGCCACGCTGGCCAGGTCCGCGTCATCGGATCGTAGCCGGTTTTCAAAGCATTATTTTCATCGGTCTGCCAGTTGGTCGCCCCGAGGCAGCCGTTAATCCAATCCGCTTGATGGATGATGCAGTGCAGTCGCGGGAGATTCACCCAGCCAAGCGCGCGGGCCACGGGTGAGGTCGCGCCATGCGCTGCGCTTTCCCGCGGGGCAAGGGTCTTGATCTTCGCGGCGAGATCACCGGTGTCGACATCATCATACATTCGAGCCAGCGCCAGTGGCCGATTGTGATTATCGACCGGAAGGATGGTGCCGGAAGTTGCATCAACGGCGATGGCCCGAGTGCCGGCGAGGTCGAGAACTTTGCTCAGTTCATCCAAGGCAGTCCGGCAGCCATTCCACCAATCCTCAGGGGATTGTTCGCGCCGCGCCCCCTCCACCCGCGTGGCGGGTAACTGAGCCGCGCCCGAACCTAAGATGGTGCCCGCACCGTCGACGGCCACGGCACGTACCCCGGAAGTACCTACATCGAGGCCAATGACAAATCCTTGCATAGGCTTGGTGTGTCTTTCGGGCGGCGAAAGAGCAAGCGAGATGCCTCAGCGCTCTTACTTGGGATTCAACTCATCCCAGCTCTTAAGCCCGCAGGTCTTCAGGTAAGGTTCGGCGGCGGCTTTCCATTCTGCTGTGCCGGCGGACTTGAAAAGGAACCAAATCGGGCGCTTCTGGTCGGGCTCCGAGATTGTGCCGGGCTTGTTGCTCCAGAGTCCGAAGCGTAGGCCGTTTTCAAGAGAGTGGTCGACGTGCCGATGATAGTGGAAGGCGTCAACCGCGTCGCCAAGGCGCACGACTTTTTCCCAGGCATAGGCGTAGGCGGCGGCCTGTTCGGCTAAGGCGTCGGGGCGTTGGGTGACGTCGAAGCCTTGTTCGGTGAAGCTGAGGCGGCGCGGTTTACCTACGTAAAGTAGTTCGGGCGTCGCCAGTTTCTTGGTCAGCACCTCGAGGTTCTTAAATGTGACCTTTGGCGTGTTGTCATTGAATGACACCTTGTCGAGCCAGGTGCGCGGCTCGCGGAGATTCCAAGGGTAGGGATGGAAAGCCAGGTTCCAGTCGAAGTCGCCGCGTTCACGGGCGCGCTTCGCGAACAGTTCGAGTAAAGTACGGCCCGGGCAGGCTTGGAGCGGATCGCGATGATTCTTAGCCGCCCAGTTGTGCTCCATCGAGAGATAGATACGGGCGTTTACCGAGTGGCGACGAAGGGATTCCCAGGCGAGGCGGACTTGGTCTTCGTATTGCGTGGCTACCTCCTCAATCGTGGACGGCCCCATCTGGTGCCACTCGTGGTGCGAGTTCACCTCATTGCTGACGATCCAGCCCCAGACGCGCCCATGAGCGGCGTCGGCTGAAGACCATCGTTGGGCGATGAAGTCCGTGAGCGCCTTGTAGCAAGCGCGTCCTTCGGGGGTGACCGTGTCGGAGGCCATCGTCGTACCTTTAATCGGGTCGGCCTTCGGGTGAATGGTCAGCTTCCGGATGCGTTCGTTGGGCGAGCGCGAGGTTGTGACAATGAGCGAGACAACGACGCCCTTGTCGCTCAGGGGTTTGATCTGTCGATCCATCGCCTCGACGCTCTTCTGGTTGATCGCGAACGTGAAACCGTCCGCGGTCGCCGTAAGCTGGCCTGGCTTAGCTTCTTCCTCCGGGGTCAGTAGTGCGTTGAGCCTGATGTTTAGGGTGGCGTGATGGATGCCGAGTTCTAGGGCGTCAGGAATCATCTGGACCTGGATACCTTTCGGGCTGCTCGTGGTCGGGTAGGGCGTCGGGTCCGGCGCGGCGGACGCCGCCAGGGAGAGGCAAAGACAGAAGATGGTCAGCGTGCGCATGTAGGGGGAGACAGATTGGCGAAAGGAAGGTTTCAATCGTAATAGGTTGCCGATTGACCGTTGCGGGCACGCCTTCATTAATCCTCATAACCCCATGCGCATCCTGGCACTTCTTCTCTGTGTGGTCGGTGGCCTCTTATCCGCAGCTCCCGCCCAGCAGCCCAACATCGTCTTTATCTTCTCCGACGACCACGCCTATCAAGCCATCAGCGCCTACGGCGATGCTCGCAAACTCAACCAGACCCCGAACATCGACCGCATCGCCAAGGAGGGGATGCGCTTTGATCGAGCGTTGGTGACGAATTCTATCTGCGGCCCGAGTCGGGCGGTTATTCTCACCGGGAAATACTCCCACCTCAACGGGTTCTATAACAACACCAACTCGGTCTTCAACGGAGAGCAGCTGACCTTCCCGAAGCTTTTGCAAAAAGCTGGGTATCAGACCGCCATCATCGGCAAGTGGCACCTTGGAAGCAACCCGACAGGCTTTAACTTCTGGCAGGTTCTTCCCGGGCAAGGCGTTTACTACAACCCGCCCATGCTTACGGCCGAGGGTCCCGTTAAAACCACGGGCTATGTCACGGAGATCATCACGGACCTCTCACTCGAGTGGATGCGCAAGCGGGATAAAACCAAACCGTTCATGCTGATGTGCCAACACAAGGCGCCTCACCGCGAATGGGAACCAAACATCAAGGACTTGAATTTCGACAAGGATCGCGTCTACCCCGAGCCTCCAACCCTTTTTGATGACTTTGCTAATCGTGCCAAGGCCGTGGGCGAAAATGATATGACCCTCGAGAAGACCATCACCCCTAAGGATATGAAGCTGATTCGGCCGCCCCAATTGGACGCCGAGCAGGCTGGGGTATGGGATGCCTATTACGAACCGCGTAATGCGGCCTATCGCCAAGCCAACCCGCAAGGGAAGGACCTCGTCCGCTGGCGCTATCAGCGCTATATGCACGACTACCTGGCCACCGTTAAGTCGGTCGACGATAACGTGGGGCGGGTCTTGAAGTACCTCGAGGATGAAGGCCTGGCCGACAATACCATCGTTATTTACTCCGCCGACCAAGGTTTCTACCTCGGTGAACATGGCTGGTTTGATAAGCGTTGGATCTTCGAGGAATCGGTGCGCACCCCTTTATTAGTCCGCTGGCCCGGGGTGACGAAGCCTGGCTCGGTCAATAAATCCTTGGTCTCCAATGTCGACTATGCGGCCACTTTTCTGGCCATGGCCGGCCAGCCGACGCCACCCGAGATGCAGGGTCGTAGCATTACGCCGCTCCTGGCCGGCCAGATTCCAGCGGATTGGCGTAAGGAGTTCTATTACCACTATTACGAATATCCCCAACCCCACCATGTTGCCCCGCACTACGGAATTATTACCGACCGTTATAAGCTCGTGCGTTATTACGACAATGGCGAGGTGACGACCGATCTCTTTGATAGCGAGAAAGACCCATTGGAATTAAGGAGTTTCTTCGGCGATAAAGATTATGCGACCATCCAGGCGGACCTCGAAGCCCGTCTCAAGCGCCTCCGCAGTGAGTTGCAGGTCCCGGAAAAGGATGACCCGATGGCGACGGGAGAGCGTGGCAGCAAACCCGGCGCCAAGGGCAAGAAGGCCGGTGCCGCGAAGAAGCAGGCCGAGGGCACGAAGTAGGCCTGCGGTTAGGGTTTGCGAGCGGGTGGGGTCGAACTAGAACAGCCCCCATGTTACCCCGTGGCTTTTTACTCGGCCTGTTCGCCGTTGTCCCTGTCCTCGCTTCGGTCCAAGAGACAGAAGGCTTGCGCCTCGCGAGGGGGAAAGCGATGGCCGTGGGCCAGCCGATGCGGACTTGGAGTTTCGCCTCTTTCCCACCCCCGATGCAGGATTGGCCGACGGAGGTAAAGGGCGCCTTCGTCGAGCTCCGCTGCGAGGATCATCAATTCTCTGAGGCTGCTTTGATTCTATTGCGCGATGACTACCGACTGCGGAGTTACCCTGCTAAATTATTATCCCCAGCTGACCGTGCCTTGGCCGAACAGCTCGAGGTGAAGCGCCGCACGGCCCAATCACCCAAACTTCGCACGGAATACCCCTTGGTGATGAAAGCCTACACTCCCGAGACAGCGGCCGTGGACGTCAGTCCGCATTTCGCCTTTTACACCGGACCCGACAAAGAGGGGTCAGGCAAGAAAGCCTTTGGTCCTGGATTCTTAGATCAACAGAAGGTCTGGTTCGAGAAAGTTTGGACACACCTCGACATGCTTGGCGCCCCCATGCCGATGGACGCCGATCCTGCGCCCCATAAACTGAACGTGTATGTCACGGGGACGGGCCTAGCGAAGCACAAGGATGGCTTCGCCTTCGGCGGCGCTGATGTAATCATGCACCCGAACGCCCTGGGCGACGGGAGCAGCGTGGTCATCCACGAGTTTACCCACTCGGTGCAGTATTATTCGAAGGGTTTCCGTGACTCGCCGTACGTCGGTTGGTTCTGGGAGTGCCACGCCAACTGGAGTACCCACCAATTCATGCCAGCTTACCCACCCGTACTCGGGCATTACGCCGAGCGCGCGCACTACGAGCTAAATTCCAGTCGCCATAACTACGGCTCCTGGCCTTTCCTTCAGGTGTTGGCTGAGGACCCCCGCTTCGGGTGGTCCTTCCCGTACGAAATCTGGCCAGCCTGCCGACGCAACGACCGTGACGGCGCCCTGGAGGATCCGTTGCAGACGATTATGCGACTGGGCGTAGAGCGTAAGATCTGGAGTGATGGCGTCGACGGCTTTGGCGATACCATTGGAGAACTCGCCGCCCGCATGGTCGGCTGGGATTTCCAGAATCAATATTACCATCTTAAAGACATTCGCCGACTTGAACGCGACCCCACCCGAATCTCCAGCCTAGCCACCATCTTGGAGCAAGGTTATGACCAGCGTTGGTATCCGCTTCATTCCCATGCACCTAAGCAATATGGGGTGAATCACCTTTGGCTGGAACCAACTCCCGGTGCTAAATCATTCGAGGTAGATTTCGAAGGGTTAGTCGATCCCACCGAGCACGCCGATTGGCGCGTCACCTTAGTCGCCGTTGATGCCAAGGGAGTTTGTCGCTACAGCCCGACGGTCCGTCGGGGCAAGGTGTCGATTGATGTCAGACCGGGCGAGCAGTTCGCCTTGGCAGTGGCCGCGACACCCAGCAACTATACGCCACAGGAGTTTCGACCCGGCTTTGCGGTCAAACGCCGCTATCCGTATTCGATCGCGGTCGTGGGTGCACTGCCTGCAGCCCCCCCATTGCGCGTAGCCGTGCCGACTGTCCCCGGTGCTCCGCACGCGAATGGCGGCGGTTTTGTGGCTAAATCGGCGAAGGTAGCGGCCACGGCCTATGTTGCCAAAGGGGCCCAGGTACTCGATGGTGCTCAAGTCACCGAGCGGGCTCGCATCTGCGGTCAGGCGATCGTCAGGCAGTCGGCCAAAGTCGGCGGCGACGCCGTAGTCAGTGGCCTCGCCCGAGTGGGCGAACGTGCCCGCGTCGACGGATCGGCACACGTCGGCGGGTATGCCAAACTCTCGGGTAAGGCGGTGCTCACTGGGCGAGCCCAGCTCTTAGAGTACGCGACCCTCGACGGCGATGGCACGGTCTCGGGGGACGTTATGATTCGCGGTTTCGGCGAGGTCCGCCTCTCACCCACAACCGAGGTGACGGGCACCGCCATGTTCGCCGAGGACCTCGAGGTGCATTTCTCCGGTTGCAAGACGCCGAGTTTTGACCGCGGCCTTTTCTACGGCTTCCTCAATGCCGACCTTTTGAAGAAGCCGAAGGAGGTCGTAGATAACCGTGGCCTTTACGCCCATTGGAAGTTCGAGCCAACCCATGCGCCCATGGTTCGTGACCTCGTCGGCGACGCGGATGGCCTATTGGTCGATGCTGCCGCCAAGCAAATCCCCGAAAATCCTGCGACATCCCACCTGAAGGCGCTCGACGAGACTCCGGCCTTCTCGCGCGACGGCACATTGCCGTTCCTTCTTTCGGCCAGGTCTGGCTGTGAGGTGGGTGGCCACGTTATGTCGGCTGTTAATCTAGGCTTCGAAGCCATGGTGATGCTTCCCCCTCAGATGTCAGAGCGCAAAGGCAGCCTGCTCTCCGCCAAGGCTCCTGGGGTTTCGCTTACCTTCTCGGTTCAGGGCGATGACCTGTGGCTCCAACTCAGTTCGGCAAGGAGCAAGAGCGCGACCATCCGGGCAAAGGTTAGCCTCCCCGCAGGGCGATGGTTCCGTCTTGGTTTTGCCATCAAGGAGGGCGAGTCTGCCATCTTTGTCGACGGACGTAAGATCGCCTCTGAGAAGTTAGCCCTACCGCTAAACTTCCTGTTCGCAGACACTCAAGCACCCAATCCTGCGTCGGCCCCACGCGTCCTGATTGGATCGGGTTTCCCTGGGTACATTGCCGAGGTCAAAGTCACCCATACTGGCGAACTGCCCGGCTTCGACGCGATTCCTCAGGGCACGAAGTAGCCCCTATTCGCCGACTTTCTTGGCGTTGGCTTTTGCTTTACCCGCACCCGCGGTATCCGCCGCCTGATTATACGCAGGGTTGGGCGTGGGCAACTGAGCGTCGACCGATTTAAGCCAAGCATCGAGGCGGGTCCGCATGGCTTTAGCTCGATCCCCCTCGCTATTCAGCAAGTCGTGCGCTTCACCGATATCGGTCGCTAGGTTGTAGAGTTCGTCGTGCCCATCTTCGTAGAAGTGGACGAGGCGATATTCACCGAGGCGCACGGCGCTGTGCGGAGTCGCTCCGCCGGGATGATAGTGAGGGTAATGCCAAAAGATGGCCTCACGGTCTGGCTGCTTTCCGGATTTTAGCAGCGAGGCGAGGCTGATTCCATCGACGAGTGATTGCAGGGGTTTTACGCCAGTCATTTCCAGTACCGTGGGGTAAAGGTCGATACTCATAGCGGGGGTAGTCTCGAGGGTGCCGGCTTTAGTCACACCCGGCCAATAGACGATGAGAGGGACCCGGACGCCCCCTTCGTAGGCGGAACCTTTACCGGCCCGGAGCGGGCTATTATTGGTTGTCGGCAGTAGCCCGCCATTATCCGAGGTGAAGATGAAAATCGTATTACCCTCGAGGTTGAGTCGTTTAAGTGCGGCGCGAATGGTTGCGACGGAATCATCGACGGTAGTAATCAGCGCCGCGTACGTGGCGTTCTTTTGTTTGGAATCTGCAGTGTCTTTGGCTTTGAACTTCGCGACGACATTGGGCTTGCCCGCGATGGGTTGATGGACGGCGTAATGCGGCAAATAAATGAAGAAGGGTTTCTCCTTGTTCGTTTCGATGAACTTCACTGCTTCGGCCGCCTCACGGTCCGTGAGAAATTCTCCCTTGGGGCCATCAGTGAGGGTGGGGATGCCGTAAGGCGACACATAGCTGGGCGGTTGGCCGCGATGGTAGCCGCCCAAGTTTAGATCGAAGCCGTGCTTATCGGGGTAATACGCCTCGTCACCCGCCTTGAGGCCCGGCGTTAAATGCCACTTGCCTATACTGGCGGTGGCGTAGCCAGCGGCCTTCAATTGTTCGGCGAGCGTAATTTCCTCGAAGGGGAGAAACTTCTGCCATTCTGGAATCTTCAGTTTCGCATGGGGGCGTTCGTGGCCGGCGATCCAATCGGTAAGGTGTAAGCGGGCAGGGTATTTACCCGTCAGCAGGGCGGCGCGGGTAGGGGAGCAAACCGTGCAAGCCGAATACCCTTGGGTGAAGCGCACGCCGTCCTTGGCCAACTGATCGATGGCAGGGCTTTCGTAGAACTTGCTCCCATAGCAGGAAAGGTCGGTCATGCCCATGTCATCAATCAGCATCACGATGACATTGGGAGGGCGGACGGCCTTAGCTTCAGCTGCAGACAGGCGGGGAAGTAAAACGGCTGTAAAAACCCCCAGGATTAAGGCGAATCGGTGACAAGAATTCATTAATTTATATAACTTTAAATGAGCCAATAGACTAAAACTCACCCTTCAATTCTATTGTGCCAAATAGGCTTAACCCATTAACATACCGCATGAAGCTGACCCCCGCTCGTTTCCTACTCCTTTTTTGGACTGCGCTCCTGTCGGCAGCCACGTCGACACCGGGCTTCGTTAGCTCACCCGAGCACGGACGACCCGCCCGCTTGGCCTCCGATACCGAGCTCGGCCTGGCGGCTGATTTAGCCGGGGTTGAGCCCAAGCAATTCAAGCGGGTCGCCTCGACGTCGCGCTCCATTCACCTCGGACAGAAAGGACATCCGTTCTTCGTATGTGATGCGCTCGCCCAGGTTGGTCCTGACACTTCAAGCTATGTGGTGAGCACGCCTTATCCGCTGACTCAGACGTTCCTCTTGCACAGTCGTCCCGGTGCCGCGCGGGTCATCTATCTCGACTTCAAGGGTCGGACGGTCACCGGGACTTCGTGGAATAATGCCACGGTGGGTATGTCTTTTGTGATTCCACCCTACGATGTAGATGGGGTGCCCGGCACCTTCTCCAATGCCGAGAAGACCAACATTCAAGACATCTGGCGGCGCGTCGCTGAGGATTACTCCGCCTTCGATGTCGACGTGACGACCGAGGACCCGACCGTGGCCAATATCTGTCGAACCGATGGCGCAGACACCAAGTGGGGCATTCGTTGTTTGATTGGGGGTACTTGCACGACCGTCTTGGGTGTTGGCTCGGCCGCCGGTGGCGTTGCCCACATTGGTTCGTTTAGCGCCTATAATGTTGCAGGCATTAATGACGCCCCTTGCTTCGCTTTCCCGGCCCAACTCGGGGCCGCTGGTAGCGCCGCCCAGACCTTCGCGATCGGCGAATGTATCTCCCATGAAGTCGGCCACACGGTCGGCCTCTACCATGCCAGCGTTAATCCGGTGCCAGTTGGCGCCCGCGATCCGACGGGTGAGTACTATTGCGGTCATGGTACCGGAGCTAATTCCTGGGCACCCATCATGGGTGGTAGCTACTGGAGCACCATCACCCAGTGGTCCAAAGGACAATACACCGGAGCCCGCCACGGGGCTGGCACGACTGCCCCCGGAGTTTTTCAAGATGAGACTGCGGTGATCGCCACCTACCTTCCACTCATCGCCGATGACCATGGTGATACCACCGCTGCTGCCTCTTGGTTTCCCAATAGCCCGTTGTCCGTCAATGGCGCCAATAAGGTGGGTGGTGTCATTGGCACGCAGGCGGATGTAGACTATTTCAAGTTCCGCGCTGGCCCGGGCACCATCATGCTGCAGGGTATCGTCAGTACGGCATCACCGGATTTGAAGTTATCCTTATCTCTGTATGATTCGGTCGGCACCTTGCTGCAGACAAACATTGGCGCGACGACCGATATGGGTGCGGCCATCACGAAGGCCATCACCGCAAGTGGCATCTATTACCTGAAGGTCGAAGGGGTGGGGATGGGCTTGCCGACAAATTCCTACAACGATTACGGCTCACTCGGACGCTATGCCATAACTGGAAGCTGGCCGACTTATGTCGGCGCAGGCGCGGTTCCCCTTTGGACCAATGCGGCCGCGAATATTAACGGCGTTCCTTTCACGGCCACTTTTGATGGCACGTCGTCCACGAGCCCAGGCGCCACGATCACATCCTATCTATGGGACTTCGGTGACACCAAGGGATTGGCCGTCAACAATAGTTCCACCCTCGCCCAGCCTGCGCACACTTATTACGTCCCAGGAGATTACCTCGTTTCACTCAAGGTTTCCGATAGCACCGGTTCCACCTCCATTCCCTCGACCGTCCTCGTGCACGTCAGCGGGGCGATTGCGCCTCCTCGCCTGAAGGTCAATACCATGACCGCCTCGTGGCAGAATGTCACCAATGTCGAGAATTACGCGACCGTTGCGATCCGTTGCGTTGACCTCTACGGCCTGCCAGCCCGCTATGCCTCCGTTTATGTCAACGTGACCGGCACCCTGAATGGCAAGGCCGCCGCCCGCTCTGACATCAATGGCATGGTTTACATCTCGATGCCGAAACAGCGTAAGACCGCCTCCCTCAGTTACACCTTCACGGTCTCCAATATGACGCTCACCGGCTTCGGTTACACGGGGACGGATAACGACGTCAACTCGGTCACAATTACGCAGAACCCCTGAGTAGGGTTTCCCATGAAGCGTTCCCTTTAGGTTAGCACGCCTTTGACCACGTGCGCTTCTTCGACGCCGGTGAGCTTTACATTGAGGCCCCGGAATTTGAAGGTGAAGCGTTCGTGGTCGATGCCCATGCAATGTAAGATGGTCGCATGGAGGTCGCGCAGGTGCACGCCGTCCTTCGCCACATTGTAGGCGAAGTCGTCCGTCTGTCCGTATTCAAAGCCCGGCTTGATGCCGCCCCCGGCCAGGAAGATAGAGAAGCATCGACCGTGGTGATCGCGGCCGCTGCCCGGGTTGCCGAAGCCGCCTTGGGTGAAGGAGGTGCGGCCGAATTCGGTGGCGAAGATCACCAAGGTGTCTTCCAGCATGCCACGGGCTTTGAGGTCCTTGATCAGCGCCGCGGTGGGTTGGTCAATATCATGACACTGGTTAGGCAGCTGACGGGCGAGGGCGATGTGCTGATCCCAGCCACGATGGAATAACTGGACGAACCGCACATCACGTTCGAGCAAGCGGCGGGCGAGCAGGCAGTTGGCCGCAAACGAACCAGGGCGCGTCACCTCGGGCCCGTATGCATCCAAGGTCGCCTTGGATTCGCCGGAGATGTCGGCCAGTTCAGGTACCGAGGTCTGCATGCGGAAGGCCATCTCGTAGGCTTTGATGCGCGTGAGGGTCTCGGGATCGCCGAGCTCGCGGGCACGCTCCTCGTTAAGGGTGGCAAGGTCATCCAGTAGTTCCCGACGTTGCGTCCCATCGATGCTCGGAGGGTTCTGGAGATAAAGCACGGGGTTGGCCCCCGGGCGCAGGCCAACGCCTTGATGATTGGAGGGCAGGAAGCCGCTGCCCCAAAGACGGGAGAATACGGGCTGGCCGGGGTTCTTACCCGTGCCTTGAGAAACCATCGCGATGAAGGCCGGGAGGTTCGCATTCTCCGTCCCAAGACCGTAACTCGCCCAAGCACCCATGCTGGCATAACCAGGCTGCTGGTTGCCGGTATTCATGAAAGTGATCGCGGGGTCGTGATTAATCGCCTCGGTGTGCAGCGTCTTGATAATGCATATATCATCTGCGACCGTCTGAATGTGCGGGAGGAGATTACTGATCCAGGTGCCATGCTTGCCGCAGGCCTTCCCCTCAAGCAGGGGCGGGCGCACGGGATACCCTTTCTGGCCAGAGGTCATCCCGGTGAGTCGCTGGGTGCCTTTAATCGTCGGTGGCAAGTCCTTCCCGGCAAACTCATGCAAGGCTGGTTTATCGTCGAATAAGTCGACGTGCGACATGCCCCCGGATTGGAACAAGCAAAGGACCCGCTTGGCCTTAGGAGCAAAGTGAGGGAGGCCCGCCAAACCGCCTTCCCGGGTTTTGGCACCCGCCGCCAATAGCTCGGGGAAAAGCATGGAGCCCAGTGCGAGGCCGCCCACGCCACGGGCGGACTGGCCGATGAACGTTCGGCGGGTAAGATGATTCTGAAACTCGTGTTGAGGGTTCATGGCTTAGTTGCGGGTCACGGTTTCGCTGAGGTTGAGAATCAAGGTGCCCACCTGCATCCATGCAGCATGTTCGGCTGCGGGGATAGACGTGTCGCGGGGCGAATCGCCGGGGGTCAGGACTTTTTCCGCCCGTGAGGCATCGGCGGCATAGCGTGCACGTTCGCGCGCCAAGGCCTTGCGGACGACTTCCAGCTCATAAGGGGCGGGCGGCCGGGATAGTGCCTCCAGGAAGGCCCAGCGGATGCGGGCGGCATCGTCCCCACCATGATGGATGATGCGTTGAGCAAAACCGCGGGCGGCTTCGACGAACTGCACGTCATTAAGGGTCACGAGGGCCTGGAGCGGCGTCGTGGTATTGCCGCGGTTGATGGTGCAAACTTCCCGATTAGGGGCATCAAAGGTGACCATGTTCGCCGGGGGTGCGGTGCGCTTCCAGTAGGTATACATGGAGCGGCGATAGAGTTTGTCTCCATGATCTTGGACGAAGATCTGGGATGTCGCCGGTGAGCTTCCGTAGTGGCTGACTTCACGCCAGAGATCGAAGGGCGAGTAGGGGTTGACGCTTGGTCCGCCCAACTGGGGGATGAGTAAGCCGCCAGCTTGGAGCGCTTGGTCGCGAATGAGTTCAGCGGGCAGGCGGAAGCGCGGACCGCGAGCTAAGAGACGGTTGGCCGGATCTTTTTCGAGTAGGGCGGGGCTGGTGCGCGACGTTTGGCGGTAGGTCGCGGAGGTTACCACCTGCTTGATTAAGGCTTTCAGGTTCCAGCCGGAATCGACGAAGTCGACCGTGAGCTGATCGAGTAATTCCGGGTGGCTCGGCCACTGTCCTTGGAAACCGAAGTCCGAAGCGGTGGCCACAATGCCGGTCCCGAAAAGCAGTTTCCAGGTTCGGTTGACGGCTACGCGGGCGGTGAGCGGGTTCTCTTTCATCACCAGCCACTGCGCTAGGCCGAGTCGGTTGGCGGGCGTCCCGACAGGCATCGCGGGGAGTTTGGCAGGCGTCCCTGGCTCGACCTTGACGGTAGGCTGAGCGTAGTCGCCGCGATTGAGGATAAAGGTTTCACGTGGCTTGGCGGCGACGTTCATGACCATGGTGGATTGCGGCTCAGTGATCATCCGGAGTCGCTCCGTCGCATTCGCAAGGTCGGTGCGCGTGGCCTGCATCTCTCCGGACCATTGAGCAAAGTAAGCCCAAAGGGCCTGTTGCTGCTCGGCGGAGCGTTGCGAAGCATTGGTTGAGAGGATTCGGAGGACGAACTCTGGCAAATCCGTGCCATCGTCATGCCCGGTAAAGGCGTAGAGTTCTCCCTCGCCCGGTGCGCCGCCAAAGCGATTACCGAAATAAATCTGGGTGGTGAGGTAAGGTTGCTCGGCGGCCGTAATCGGCTTCGCGAAGGTGAGCGTGATGTAAGCCGGGCCGCTGGCAGCGGGATCCGGCCCCCAACCTTTACTCATGATATTAAAAGCGCGCACATCTTCCGCGGGGTAATCTTCGAGCCAGCTGTTCGCGGTGATGCGTGCATACTTCTGCAGGCGATGGATATTCACCTGATCACCCGGGACCTTATCGGCGGTCACATCGACGGCGGTCAGGACAAAGGAACCGGGGAAGTCGCCATTCCCCTTGGCGGGGGCTTTGGCAGCAGCGGGAAACTGGATTCGCAAGCCAGCGATGGGAGCCTCCGCCTTGGGCGTCTCCCCAAGGATATCGTAAGCGGTCTTGCCGATACCCTTGAACTTATGACCATCCACCGTAAAGCCACCCCCGCTGTTAGGCGTAGAAATCTTCAGGAGATTAACGGGGATGAGCTTCAACCCCAGTCGACGCTCCGCCAGACGCGTATGCTGGGCGGCCTCCCAGCCGGCGAGAAGCTTGGGTTCAGGGGTGCGCAGGCGGGCAACGAGCTCCGCGATGCGGGCCGTGACCGCTGGCAGATCATCGGCCTTGAGGACGGTCTTGCGCTGCGCGGAGGGCATGGAATTGATGCCCGCGTTTCCATCCATGCCGCGGTCATCCAGCGTATTAAAGTAAGCGAAGATCCGGTAATAATCCTTCTGGCTGATCGGGTCGAACTTATGGTCGTGACACTGCGCACAACCAAGCGTCAGCCCCAAGACGGCCTCGCCGAGGGTCTTCACGCGGTCGGCATTATAGTTGAGGAGGTTCTCCGCAATAATGGTGCCCCCTTCGTGGGTGTTCATGTTATTACGCTGGAAGCCCGTCGCGATCAGCTTGCCGTCATCCGTATCCGCCATCAAGTCACCGGCGATCTGCTCTGCGATAAACTTATCATAAGGCTTATTGTCATTGAAGGCCTGAATGACCCAGTCGCGCCAGAGCCAGAGGTGGCGACCGCCATCAATGGAGAAACCGTTTGTATCCGAGTAGCGGGCCGCATCGAGCCAATCGAGGGCCATCCGTTCACCGAAGTGTGGGTTCGCCAAGAGGCGGTCGACCAAGCGGCCATAAGCGTCGGGCTGCGTATCCTTCATGAAGGCCTCGACTTCTGAGGCGGTGGGCGGGAGTCCAGTGATATCTAGCGTGACCCGGCGAATGAGGGTGTAGCGATCAGCTGACGGCGAAGGCTGCAGCCCAGCGGCGGCGAGTTTCTGACCGACGAGGTAATCAATCGGATTAAGATTCTTATCCGCGGGCAGGCTTGGGCGACGGGGGGCCACGAAGGCCCAGTGCTCCTCATACTTGGCGCCTTGTTCAATCCAGGCTTTCAGTTTGGCTTTATCATCGAAGCTGAGCTTGAGGTGCGACTTTGGGGGCGGCATCACCTCATCGGCGTCGCTTGAAGTGACTCGTTCCCAAAGGGCACTCTTCTTAAGATTACCCGGGACAATCGGGGTGCCATTCTTGTGCTCCCGGATGGCTTCCTCCGAAAGGTCGAGCCGCAGCTTGGCTTTACGTGCCTTCTCATCCGAGCCGTGGCAGCTGAAACAGTTTTCCGAAAGGATCGGGCGGATGTCGCGATTGAATTGAATCGCTTCAGCGCCCATCAACGCGGGGAGCAGGAAGGGTAGGGCAAGGGCAAGACGCAGGGGGCTAGGCATCGTGGATGAGACAAGGTCCGGCGGGGGGTGGTTTCAACCTTCAACGTGAAATTAACCCCTAGGCATGGTCGTCCCGGTCACCACCTTTGGGCTGGAGCACCGGTCGGGCGGGCCTAGGTTAATCTACCTACCCCTATGGCCTCAGCCCCGCTGCCTTCCTCCCGTCGTGAATTTCTTGGCTCCGCCGCCTTTGCCTTGGCGGGCCTGTCGATGTCCGCGCGCCTCGCCGCGGCCGACGCCCCGAAGGCCCTGGTTAAACGCCCACCGAATCCGTTCGTTTATAAATTCAAGATCGGGAACATCGAGGCGTTCTCGATCAGCGACGGACACATGCTCTTCAAGCAAGGCCTCGACCTCATGTGGCCCGAGGCGGATCGGCCGAAAATGAAAGACGCCCTGATTTTTAATCGCGAGCGTCTCGATGCACTCCCGCTTTACGTCAACATCATGGGTCTGAAGATCGGCGACGAGGTCGCCCTCATTGATGCTGGCTTCGGTGAGCGTCACCCGAATCCGAACTTCGGTTGGTTCGCCGAAGGGCTCCGTCAATTGGGCATCAAGCCCGAACAGGTGACCACTGGCTTCCTGAGCCACTCGCACTCGGATCACCTCGATGGCTTTGTCGACAACGGCAAGCCGGCCTTTCCGAACGCGAAGATTTACCTCTTACAGGAGGAATATGATTTCTGGCGCGGCCCGAATCCGGATTTCTCGAAGTCGAAACGCGATCAGAAGCCCTTGCCGAATATGGTGAAGACGGTGCGCCGTAATTTTGATATCCTGAAGGACCAACTCGTGATCACCAAGGATGGCCAGAAGCTCTTCCATGACGCCGTCACGGTCATTGCCGCCCCCGGCCATACCGACGGGCATGCCTGCTTTGAGATCCGCTCGGAAGGTGAATCACTCGTGCATATTAGTGATGTCGTGCACCACCATGTGCTGATGTTTGATAACGTTGGCTGGACGGTCGCGATGGATCATGACCCGGAAACCGCCGTCAAGACCCGCCAGAAGCTCTTCACCCGGATGGCCAAGGAGAAGAGTCGTGCCTTCGGCTTCCATCTGCCTTGGCCGGGAATCGGCACTGTCGTGCCCAAGGGCGATCAGTATGCCTGGGTGCCGGAGCGTTTCAGCTGGGGCTCGTAAGCCGGCGGTCTAGGCGGCAACGCACTCATTCAACGGCGTGCGAAGTAATTCCCTTATCTTGGGGTTGCCGGCCATGGTCTGACCGCGTTGGCTTGCCCACCCCGATGAGAAACTTCCCTCGCACCGTCGCACTCCTTGCATTACTCAGTCTTAGCCTACAGGCCGCACCGACGCCGTCTACCCCGGTCCCTGCAGCCCTAGAGCCGCTCAAGGCCAAGATTGGCAACACCTACTCCTGGAAGGGCGTCACGCTGTCATTCCGGGCTGAGGCGCCCATGACCGAGGAACAATTCAAGGCCATCGAAGGGCTCGGCCTACGCCTCATCTCCACTGGCGGCAAGGGGGTCACTAATGAGGCGCTTGGTCGTCTCGCCAAATTGGATCCCGAAGGGCTGGTCTTGGATGGCGCGGCCTTAACCGATGATGGCTTCCCGAACCTCGCCGCGATGAAATCGCTTCGCTGGTTATCCGTCGGTCATACGCTCAATGCGAAAGAGGGATTCACGGGGGCGGGCTTTGCTCAGCTCAAATCGCTCTCCCAGCTCGAGCGGCTGACCTATGGCGGGAGCGGCGGCCGCGAGGCGGCCTTCAATGCCATAGGTGAACTCTCGCAGCTCAAGGACTTCTCCAGTTGGCATACGCAATATGGCGACCCGGCACACCCGTATTTGCTCAAACTCAAGAATCTCGAAACCCTACGCCTCGGTAACAGTTTGAAGCGTTATGATGGTAAACCTCGGCAGCTTTGCCTCACGGATGCCAGCTTGGCGACCATCGTTCAGGTGAAGTCCCTCAAGAGCCTCGGCCTCATGCAGGCTAAACTCTCCTTGCCTGCGCTCCTGCAGCTTAAGGACCTCGCCCAGCTCACCGCCCTCCGCTTGGACGATATCGATCTCAGTGCCGGCGATTACGAGAAACTCCGGGCAGCCCTGCCCAAGGTTAAAGTGACGGGCAAGCCCCTGACGGATGCCGAACGGACCAAGCTCGAAGATTTCCTCAAGTAAGCTAACCGTACCTTCGGACCTTACTGAAAGACTGGCGCAGGTGGCGCGGCCACCGGAACGCCTCCCGCGGCCGTAACTCCTGCAGGCGCAACAATCACGGCAGGCACATCGGGGAGGCTCTTCTGTCGATTGATCTCCGTGAGGAGCATCCCGACGGACTGTTCGCGCAGGCGATTGATCTCCGTCAGCATCCCGTCTCGCTCGCCATCGGGGGCGGCCGCCCAGGCGGCTTCAATTTGGTGACGACGTTCCACTAACTGGCGATATTCGGGAAGTTGGGCAATGGTCTGAGATGCCTTCGCTCCTAGCGGGTTGTTATCGATCAACGCTTGGCGGATGCGCCGGCCCTCTTCTTTCAAATCCGTGAATCGTTCCTGTTGCTGCTGGCGGATGACCTCGGGGTTGGTCGCCACTGGCGCGACCCGGCTGGGCGCGTTGGTAATCTTGGCTGGCTTGATTGTTTCAACCGGACTGGCGGCCACCATGCGCGCATAGGGCGATTTAACCGCGGGTTTCTTCAGAACTAAGTAAGCGCCACCGAGGGAAACCCCGAGTAGGACGACAAGGAGGGTGATTTTCTTCATGGGGGCGGATGACGGGCTAGTTCAAGTGCTTCTAGGTCAGCTATTCCAGCCATTTGTTCCCCAGAAGGCATATTTACCACCCTGTCAGATCATAAGGTTAACGGCCCCAGTATCGTTGATACGATAACTTGTATCATTATTATCAATGAACCCTCCCCGCCCGTTCCGTGCTATAGTGGGTTGATGCTAAATCGTCGCACGCTTTCCGCCAGTATGGCGATGGGGTTACTCTTAATGACATCTGCGCGAACAGATGCGGCGGATGGCGGCGGTAGTGGCGGAGTGCCGCTTGGCGGCGGTGGTAATGACCCAATCCAATCACATTTATTTATGAAGTGGTTCATGGTACGTATGGGTTAATTTCTAAGATAGTGGACGAAAATCATAAGATTAATGCCGCTGAAGCTACTAGGCGTGGTGCTCTGCTGCAATCTGACCGTAATAATGAGTTGTTAGGGTTGGCGAATAAAGGCAACGCCGCGGCCCAGAATGAATTGGGTTTTAACTATTTTCACGGTGTCGGGGTATCGCGGGATCGCGCCCAAGCCATGACTCTGTATCGACTCTCTGCCCTTCAAGACCACGCGGAGGCGCAGAATAATCTTGGGCTGTGTTACTATACCAACATCGAGGGACACGGCGACCCCATCGAGGCGTGTGCACTTTGGCGCCTGGCTGCCCCAGCTTTCCCGAAGGCTCAAATTAATCTGACGTATGCCGAAGGCAAGCTGCCGGCTGACTCTTTACTGGCGATTACCAAGCGCACGGACGAGCTCCGCGCCGAAATCGCCGCGACCTTAGGCAAAAAGGCTGTCCCTCCGACCAGCAAATAAGCCAGCCGTTGCGGTCACTGCGTTACTCGATTATATGAACATCCTTGCTCGTCTCGCAAAAGCAGGTGCGGGAATCCTGCTACACTCTTCGCCATGGAAAAATCCCTAGATGCGCATCGCCGACCGCGCTCAATCCGCGTGGCTCTCTGGGTCGGTTGGCTATGGTTTGCCTTGTTCTTCTTCAATCCCGGTACGATCTTGAATATGGGGAGAAACTTTCTGCTTTGGCTGCCTTGCGCTTTGCTCTTCGGCATACCACTCAAGTTGATTGCTGAAGGCAAAAACGGTGGGCGTATCGCCCTGAACGTCATTCTGCCGATCGTGCTCCTATTCACCGGGTTCAATATCCTACGACTATTGGAGGTCTTGCTCCCCGATACCGTGTTCTTGTTCCTTTTTATGGGGTGCCTCGTTTGGCTGCCTTTGCTGGTTGTGCTGATCTGCGTGAACCGGCAGTCTGCTCGGGAGTGGTTTCAATCTGGCCGGACTGCGATGCCCGCGGCCCTTTGAGTCTGTCCCCCTTTTCTTCTCCCCTCATCTCCCTATTTCTTGACCTTCTTTTCTCGTCTCTGGAAGTACTCCCTCATCTTGCTCTTGGTCGTGCTGGCCGTGGTTGCCTGGTTTCCCCTCTCGGCCTTCTTTAACGAATCCCATTTGGCGGAAGAGCTCGCGCCAAAGACGGGACGATTCGTCCAGGCCGATGGCTTAAGCATCTACCTTCAGGAAAAGGGGCCGGCGGATGGACCGGTGGTCATGTTCATCTCCAGCAACTCGCTAGCTTGGAGCGAAACCTGGCGCGATTGCATCGACCCTTTAGCCGCCGCGGGCTATCGCACCGTTGCCATCGATCTGCCGCCGTTCGGATTTTCCGAACGCCCGGGTAAAGATGGCTATGGGCCGATTCCGCAAGCCCGTCGCATTGCGGCGATTCTCGATGCCTTAAACATCAAGCAAGCCGTCCTCGTGGGCCATTCGTTTGGGGGCTGCGCGACCGTCGAGGCGGCTTTCCGTTACGAATCACGAGTGAAGGCACTGGTCCTCTTGGATGCCGCCATGAGTTTACATGAAGCCAAGCCCGCACACCCTGGGCAGGCGCCTTGGTGGTTGAGCTGGCGCCCTTTAAACGCCGTCTGGGGCTCGGCGACCTTCGCCAACCCGATGCTCACCCGAGGTGGGTTATTGCGCTTCACGGCCAACGATAACTGCGTGACGCCGGCGAAACTCGCCATGTATAAGCAGCAGCTGGGTGTGCGAAGTTCTTCTCAAGCGGTCGGCGACTGGCTCGCCGGAGATTTCATGATATATCCCGCGGAGGCCGCTTTTAAAAATGATGCAAACTACGCCCGCTTCAAGCCACCCGTTCTCTTGGTCTGGGGCAAGTTGGACGATATTACCCCCTTGGCGCAGGGTCAGGACCTCGCCCGCCGTTTTGTCGGCAGTAAACTCGTTATTCTCGAAGGGGTGAGCCACATTCCCCACCTCGAAGACCCCGCTCAGCTGAACACCGCCTTGCTCGCCTTTCTGGCGACGCTCCCGCGCTGAAAAGGCCACCCACCGCTACCCGCGACTGACCCAGCGGTAGGCGCGTAAGGAATTACGCCAGTAGAAGTCGGCGCGCTCCGCAGGGCTGCGTTCGGCGAAATAACCAGCGATGACGCGGAACATGCCAGCGAAGTCGGACCCTTTGTCTGACACTGGCCAATCGCTGCCGAAGAAAATGCGCTGAGAGCCAAACGCGGTACTCACGTGATCCAACGTGGGGCGATAGGGATTCGGGTCAGTCGGGGAGGACCCGAACGAGCCATTCGCTTGCTCTACCACCTCGGAGATTTTGCAATAGACGTTCGGTTCGACACCGAGGCGGCTCATGCCATCTCGCCAGGTGGCATCAGGCCGATGCGGGTCGCGGACGTTGCCGACATGGTCGACGACGATACGTAAATCCGGGAAGGCACGGGCGAGCTGGGTTGCCCCCGCAAAATCGCCTAGTCCATTGATGTCCAGCGCGAGGCCGTGATCGGTGAGCAGCGAGAGGCTCCGACGGAAAGCTGGGTCCGTGAGATCGCGCGTGAGGTTTCCCGCCGGGACTCGGATGCCCCTGAAAAGTGGATGGGCGGCCAGACGTCGCAGGTGACCGGCGAACGTGCCATCGGCCGGTCGCAGGTTGCCGACACATCCGACGATGCAGGGATGGGCGTCGGCCAAGCGCAGGATCCAATCGTTGTCCTGTACCCAGGGGCTGGCCTCAATGACCACGGTTTCCCGGATGCCATGGGGGTTCGCCAGCCGCTGCCAGTCAGGCGGCAGGACCGGTCGACTCAGGAAGCTGCCCTTGGCCGGCCAAGGCACGCCTTGGGCTCGGGTGGGGTCATAGAAGTGGGTATGGGTGTCGACGATGCGTTCCGCAGTCGGCATCGACGCACACCCCGAAGTCCACGCGGCGGCCGCTATCCCTCCGGCGAGGGTGCGCAGGAAAGATCGGCGATCGGGCGTGGCGGACATCGGAAGGGGCAATGCGTCCGGGCGCTCGGCTCGGGGTTTACTTCGCCGCCGTATTCTTAATCACCGCATCCAACTCCTTGTTCAATTCAGGGCCGAGTAGGGCGCCCACTGATTTGCCCTGCTTGCCGGCGATGAGCGACAGCTGCTGGAACTGCTGCATGGAAAGGGACACCGAAACATTGATGCTGGTGACACTGCGCAGGGTGGCCCACGCCGCACGAGCCTTCTGCATCTGCGCGTCATCGAGCCCGAAGGCTTTCAGGACACCGGTGGCCATCATCTCGTCACCCACGGGATTCATGTGCACGCCATCCATCGTCAAGAGCCAGCCAGGCTTAGCACCCGTGGCGGCGGCGCGAGCGGTGACCGCTTGCTGCATGTCGGCACTAAGATCGGCGAGAAGCAGGTGCCGTTCTTTGGCCGTGGCGCGGAGGAAATCGTTATAGACGATCAGTTTCGTATTATTATCCCCGGGCGTCTCGCCAATCATGGTGGAAGTGAGAATCATTACCTTCACGCCGGCCTGCTGGCACTTGTCGAGGATGGCGTTGATATTGGATTTATAGGCATCTAGCGGCACGCCGTTCGCGCCGTGCCAGACATCGTTCACACCGCAGGAAAGTGTCATCCACTGCGGCTTCTTGTTGAGCACGTCATTCTCCAGCCGAGCCAACATCTGGTTAGATTTATGACCGCTCACACCCGCGGGGATCACCCCAGCCTTAACCCCGTTGGCTTCCAACCCAAGCATGACCAGACGGACATAGCCGCCCGGGTTGCCGAAGCCGCCCGCGGTGATGGAATCGCCCATGAAGGCAACCTTCTCGCCGGTCTTCACGGGAAGCTCGGCCGCGCCCGACAGGCTGGCGACGCAGGACATGGCCAGGGAGCAGAGCAGGGCGCTAAAACGGGTGGAAGGGCTCAGGGGAGGGTGACGCATGGGATGGGTAGGTGGGGTGAGACCAAACTCACACCGGCTTGGCCCGAGGCAAGAAAGTTCATCCATAAAACTGCCCGCCTCATCATATCAGTAGATAACTCGTATCATAATTAACGATGCCCGCAGCTCGTACTTACCTGTTATACTGGGTGGATATGAACCCTCTCCGAAATGCCTATCGAAGTGGAGGATTCTGCCTGCTGATGGTTTCCGTCACCGGATGCACCGAGCGTAGTTATTATTCAGGCGATAATCCGGGCATGCGCCCTGGCAGCGGCGATCTCGGTGGGGCATTTTTTGCAGTCTTCATTATTTTCAATGAATTCGGATTATTGGTCCGGCAGGGATATGAAACTACCGGCTTAAAGTTCCCGGCCCATGCCGCCACAGACCCGGCAAACTCCATCACTGTCAGTGAACTGAATCGCCTCACGGATGCTTCCAAGCAAGGGGATGCGGTGGCGCAGAATGATTTCGGGTCGTGTTACTTCTCGGGGCGCGGGGTGGTGCAGAATCGCGTGCTGGCTGCAGACTGGTATCGGCGATCTGCCGACCAGGGCTACGCCAAAGCCCAGCATAATCTCGCCATGTGCTACGAGCATGGGGAGGGCGTGCCCCCAGACGCCTTGGAAGCGTACGCCTACTACCGCGTCGCGAGCACGACCGTAGTGGCCGATCGTGCGAAGGTCACGAGTATGGAGCTAGGGATGACGCCGGAAGTCCGTCATCGCACCCAGGCCCACGCCGAGCAACTCCAGCAAAAGATTAACCTTCGGATGGCAGAGCAGAAGGTCCAAGCACCTGCGAGGTAGGGGCCGCACCACGTGCTGTCCTAAGTTGTTCTCCATTTAATCACCACCTGATACCCTGCATCAGGATTATCGATGCACGGTCATGCGCATGGTGTGTTATAGTCGGTGGTCATGAGTACGTCAAAAAAATCTGAAGATCCCCCGTCTAATTCCTGCGGCATCTTCATCCTCGGTCTCATCGTATACACCGTGCTCTTCTTCCTGTGTTTCCCCCAGTATTGCATCCTCTTTGTCCCTGGGATGGATCAGAAAGACGCCGCGCTCGGGATTTACATGCTGGGTATCGTAGCTTACCCCAGCATCCTGCCTTTCTGGATGGTCCTTTGGCATATTGGCTTCAAGTGGTGCTTCCGTCCTCCCGCCGTTCCGCCCACGAAGCCGGAGTGACGCACACTGATTGGGGGAAAGTTGGTGGGCCCACCGGGATTTGAACCCAGAACCAAGGAATTATGAGTTCCCTGCTCTAACCGTTGAGCTATAGGCCCGTGCGTCTTTTGTAGACGGAAACGGGTCGGGTGGGAAGGAAGATTCGGTGGCTTATTTAACGACGTCGATCAACTGGCTGCGCACAGGCGTGACAGTGGCGCGGTGTTTCTCGACGGCGGCCACGATCCTGGCCACGACCTCGGGATGGGACGCCGAGATCTCATGGCTCTCGGAGGGGTCGACTTCCAAATTGTAGAGGTACGGCTTCTCGTGCGTGGTGGCTTTCTCGCCGTAAGGCGCCTGGGTGATCAGGTGAATCTTCCACGCACCGAGGCGCGCGGCATACAGCTTCTCGCCGCGATAGTAGCAGAAGACTTCGCGCTCGATGGGTTCACCTTTGAAGAGCAGGCCGGACAGGTCGACGCCGTCCATCGGACGATCCGAGGGCATCGTGCCGCCGGCCAACCGTATGAGGGTGGGATAAAGATCGAGGGTCGACGCGACGTTGCGCTCGACGGTGGGCTTAATCTTGCCGGGCATCCAGAAGATGCCAGGCACGCGCATACCGCCTTCCCAAGTGCTACCCTTGCCATCGCGCAAAAGCCCCGCGCTCCCACCGGTCTCGGTGCCCATTAGCAACCACGGGCCGTTGTCGCTGGTGAAGACGACGAGGGTGTTCTCCGCTAAACCCTGCTCCTTAAGCGTCTTGAAAACCTCGCCGACGCTCCAGTCGAGCTCCTCGACGACGTCGCCATAGATGCCTCGGCTGCTCTTCCCCTTAAAGCGACCCGAAGCGAAGAGGGGCGTATGAGGAAAAGTATGGGCGAGGTAGAGAAAGAATGGCTTGGCCTTATTCGCGATGATGAAGTTTTGCGCTTCCTCCGTGTAGCGGCGGGTGAGTTGCGTCTGATCGGCCTGGGGGTCGATGAGTTCGTAGCCGCGGAAGAGCGGGGCATTCCACCAAGCCGCTTCCTGATTAACGAGGGAGCCAGCCTTAGCGGGATTACCCGGCGAGGGGTTCATGTCGTTGGAGTGCGGCAGACCGAAGTGAAAATCAAAGCCGTGCTTCAGCGGATGGTGCGCGGGGTTGTTCGTCCAAACTCCCAGGTGCCACTTGCCAATCATGCCCGTGGTGTAGCCCTGAGTCTTGAGCGCTTGAGCAATGGTGATTTCCGAGGCGGGCAAGCCGCCTGTCGAGATACTGCGGAGGACCCGAAATTGGTTATGGGCCATCCCGCTGCGGATCGGGTAGCGACCCGTGAGGATGGAGGCGCGACTGGGCGTGCAGACTTCGGCGGCAACGTAGAACTGGGTGAAGCGGGCGCCCTCGGCGGCCATCCGGTCGAGGTTCGGCGTACGAATCGTCGGGTGGCCGTAACAGCCGAGATCTCCATACCCGAGGTCATCGGCGAGGATAACCACAACATTGGGCTGAGCGGCGGCCGCCCATGCCGTAAAAAGCGGGCAGAGCAGGGTCAGGCATCCAAGGGCGAAGACTCGCATGGGGTTAGCAAGGCGGGCTACCCCGAGGATGCCAAACCCTTTTGGGCGGCTCCGGGCGAAACCGCTTGTTATTAGGTGAACATTAAGGAAGTTTAGGGGTCATACCCCCCATGCGAAACGCCGTTATCCTGACCGCGCTCACTTTCGCCGCTGCCTATGCTGCGGACGAGAAGCCTTATGAGCCCGATTTCACCAAGCAGCCTGCCGTCAAGGTGCTCTCTCCCGAAGAAGAGCTGAAGACCATTGAGCTCCCCCGCGGCTATCACCTCGAGCTCGTGCTCAGCGAACGCGACGGCATCAAGGAACCTGCGAACCTGACCTTCGATGGTAACGGCCGCATGTACATCGCCGAACTCCGCACCTACATGCAGGACATTGACGGCTCAAATGCGCACGACCCCATCGGCGTCGTCTCTCGCCATGAAAGCACGAAGCGCGATGGTCATTTCGACAAGCACATCATCTATCGCGATAAGATGCTGCTCCCGCGCATGGTCCTCCCCCTCGATGATCGCGTGCTTATCAACGAAACCGACACCATGGACATCTTTGTCTACCGCGACACCAAGGGTGACGGCGTGGCGGACAGCAAACAGCTCTGGTACCTCGGCGGCCCTAAGGGCGGCAACCTCGAGCACCAACAGAGCGGCCTTATCTGGACGATGGATAACTGGCTCTACCAGACCTATAATCCTTTTCGTCTGCGCTGGAACGGCGCCAAGGAGCCGTTAAAAGAAACCATTCCTAATGGTGGTGGCCAGTGGGGCCTCGCCCAGGATGACCAAGGTAAAATCTGGTGGAGTAACGCCGGTGGCGAAAAAGGCCTCTGGCATTTCCAGACCCCGATTCTTTATGGCGCTTATGATATTAAGAACCAGTTCCCCGAAGACTTTGTCCAGGTTTGGCCCAAACTCGGACTCGCCGACCACCAGGGTGGCGCGGGCCGCACCCGTCTGGACAAGACCCTCAATCACTTCACCGCCTCCTGCGGCCAAGAAGTCGTCCGTGGTGATCGCCTCCCCGCTGACCTCCGCGGTGACGTCTTGATCTCCGAACCCGTGGGTCGCCTGATTCGCCGTGCTAAAGTCACCTTGGATGATGGCATCACCCGCATCGCCAATCCTCATGATCACTCCGAGTTCATTCGCTCGACTGATCCGAACTTCCGCATCGTGAACATGGTCAACGGCCCAGACGGCTGCTTGTACCTCGTAGACATGTATCGCGGCATCATCCAGGAAGGCAACTGGGTCAAAGAAGGCAGCTACCTCCGCAAGGTCGTCCAGCAGTACGACCTCGATAAAGTCTTCGCCCATGGCCGCGTCTGGCGCTTGGTGCATGATGACTTCAAGCCCGGCCCTCAGCCGCGCATGCTCGAGGAAACCCCAGCCCAGCTCGTCGCCCACCTCTCGCACCCTAACGGCTGGTGGCGCGATACCGCGCAGAAGCTGCTCGTACTCAAAGGCGACAAGTCTGTTGTCCCGGCGCTCACTGAGCTAGCCCTGAATAGCCAGAACGCGCTCGCTCGCGCCCATGCCCTCTGGACGCTCGAAGGCCTCGGTGCCCTCGATGCCAAGCTCGTGCGTGCCTTCCTGACCGACGCCAACCCGCAGCTTCGCCAGCACGGTCTCCGGGCCGGTGAATCGCTCGTGCGGGCCGGTGATAAATCCCTCATTGATGACTTCATGAAACTCGGTGCTGACAAGGATTCCTCCGTCGTACTCCAGTCCATCATGACGGCCAAACTGCTTGGTTCGAATGATGTTAAAGCCTGGGCAGATAGCTCCCGCTTCATGCAGAAGACCCTGCTCACCTCGACCTCCAAGGGTGTGAAAGAACTCGGTGCCATCATCCTCACCGGTAACGAGCAAGCCGGCGGCCGAGATTACTCCGGCGACGAAAACAAACTCCTCGTCAAAGGACAGGAAATCTACCGCGAACTCTGCTTCGCCTGTCATGGTTACGACGGCAAGGGCATGGCCATTGATGGACCGAAGCCCGGCATGACCATCGCGCCTCCCTTGGGCGGCTCCAAGACCGTCCGCGGCCATCGCGATGGCGTCGTCCGCGCGATTCTCAATGGCATGTCTGGTCCGATTGGCGGCAAGACCTATGACGCGCAGATGGTGCCCATGGCCATGAACAACGATGAATGGATCGCCTCCGTGGCTTCCTACGTCCGCAATTCGTTTGGCAACAAAGGCGCCGTCATCACGGCCAAGGACGTCGCGCGCATTCGCGAAGAAGTGAAGGGCATCACCGCCCCCTGGACCAATGAGACCCTCGCCGCTGCCTTGCCGAAACTCGTCCCAGCCTCCAAGGACTGGAAGGTCTCGGCCAGCGATCAGTCCGAAACGGCGCAGAACGGTTGCGACGCCGACGGCAAGACGCGCTGGGAAACCAAAGCCGACCAGAAGAAGGGCATGTGGTACCAGATTGAGTTCCCGACCGCTGCTAAGCTGTCTGGCATTCGCATGGACGTGGGCAGCCGCCCCAGCGCCTTCCCCAAGAATTACAAGGTCGAGGGCTCGCTTGACGGCAAGAAGTGGTTCGCACTCAGCAACACCCACGGGCTTTACGCTACCTCGGAGGCTTACTTCAACGAAGCCAAGCAGACCAAGTTCCTCAAGGTCACCCTGACGGACGCGACCAAAGGTCAGCCTTGGGCGATTCAAGAGTTCCAACTCATCGCTCAGTAAACGATATCTATCATCATTCGACAGGGCGACCTCGGTCGCCCTGTTTTATTTATCGACCATGGATCCCGCTCAGCGCGACCAGTTCAAACAAGCCGTCTTTCGCTATGAACCGTTCCCGGCGGATTGGCCTGCCGAGTTCGCAATTATTACTGCCTGCGATCCGGAGGGCAGGGTGACCGCGGCTGCGGCCAACGTCGCTGCGGATGCGGAACTCGCGGCCGAGTTGCGGTCGGCGGGCTATGCGCTCCATCGGGTCACCGGCGGGTCGGCCGACCAGACTCATGTAGAACCCAGGTGGGCAGCCCCCCTCGGTCAGGCCGGGGCGGTGGAGTTCGGGCGTCGCTATGGGCAATTAGCCGTGTTCTATGTCCGCAAGGGGGAATTAAGCCTGGTCGACTGTGCGGATGGCTCCAGCGAGCCCATGGGGCGCCACCTGAGGGCTTTCTGAATATTTTCGGATTGGAACACCCGCGGAAATCGGGACTCTCACCCGTAACCCTTACCCTCATGAAGCGACTCCTGTCTCTCCTTGCCGTCTTGGCCGCCATCACCGGCGTCCGTGCGGCCGACCTCCCTGGCCTCGTCAACGGCAACCCGCCCGATATGCACACCCTCAAGAGCGGGGATGCGGCGCCCGACTTCACGCTCATCGGCACCGATGGAAAGATGCACAAACTCGCTGAGTACACCGGTGGCGAAGCCCTCGTGGTCCTCTTTACCTCTAACCATTGCCCGACCTCCCATAGCATCGAGCGCCGCCTTCAGCGCTTCTATGAAGAATATAAGGCCAAGGGCGTGAAGCTCGTCGCCATCAATCCCAACCACCCGGATGGCCTCAGCAAAGATGAGCTCGGCTACGGTGAGTTCGGCGACTCCTACGAGGAAATGAAGCCCTACGCTGAGAAGAACAAGTGGACCTTTGATTACCTCTATGACGGCGACAAGCAGGCCATCGCGCGCGCTTATGGCTGCCTCGCCACCCCGCACGTCTTCGTCTTCGATAAGAACCTCAAGCTCCGCTACCAGGGACGCTTCGACGACTCCCGCTTCTACGATGACAGCACCGTGAAGTCTAAGGATTGCCAGAATGCCGTGGACGCGATCCTGGCGGGCAAGCCCGTCGCCCTCGAACTCACCAAGCCCATGGGCTGCTCCACCAAGTGGCGCGAAAAGAAGGTCATGCACGATGCTAAACACGAAGCCTGGGCTAAGACCCCGGTGACCGTCGAGCTCATCGACAAGGCGGGCATCGCCAAACTGCGCGCCAATACCACCAACAAATACCGCGTGATCAACGTCTGGGCCACCTGGTGCGCCCCATGCGTCAAGGAATTCCCTGACCTCGTTGAAATCTCCCGCAAGTTCGACATGCGTGATTTCGAGTTCATCTCGATCAGCCTCGATAAGCCTGAAGACAAAGCGAAAGCCGAAGCGTTCCTCTTTAAGCACGCGGCTGGCCTCAGCAAGAAAGTTGAAAACTCCCTCAAGGCCGAACACCGCACGACCAACAGCTACCTCTTCGCTGGCAGCGGCGATGACCTCGCCGCCGTCTTGGACAAGGACATGGCTGGCCCGATCCCTCACACCATCGTCGTGGCTCCGGGCGGTGAAATCGTCTACCGCCACACGGGCATCATCGACCTCGCTGAGACCGAGAACGCCATTCTCGATAAGATGAATCGCTTCTACTCGCCCACGGCGGCCAAGAAGTAATTGAGAGCCGACAGTTGACCCTCACGAGGCCGGGCTAGTCCCGGCCTCGTCCGTTCTTCCCTTTCTCTGCTGGCGGTCTACAAATGACCCATGAGTTCGCCCCCACTCATTCTTTCCCTGTGCCTGCAGGCGCTCGTTATTCTCGGGGTGTGCACCCTTGCCGGGAAGCTGGCGACCAAACTCGGGCAACCCTCCGTGGTTGGCATGATGATCGCTGGAGTGTTACTCGGCCCATCGCTCCTTGGGCTGATTTGGCCGGTGGAGCAGGCATGGATGTTCCCGCCGGAGACGCGGGAGTGGTTAAAAGCTGCGGCGGAACTTGGTGTCGGCGGCTATCTCTTCTGCGTTGGACTTGATTTCGACCTAGCCAAAGTGCGGGAGCGCGGCCGATTGACCGTGGCGGTGGCTTCGGCCGGAGTGATGGTCCCGTTCTTACTGGCCATACCCTTGGCGATTGCGACCCAGGATGTACCAGGCTGGTTTTCGGGTAATCCATCGCTGGGGCAGCAAGTTTTGTTTTTAGGCGCGGCCCTCTCGATCACCGCTTTCCCAATGCTTGTCTGGATTGTGCGTTCGAAGGGTCTCGCAAATTCGCCCATGGGCCTCGTTGCGATTTCCGCCGGAGCCATCGGGGATGCCTTTGCGTGGATTATCCTCGCTGTCGTCCTCGCCTCTTTCGGCGGTAACCCCGATGTCATTTTCCGCTGCCTCTTCGGCGGCATCCTCATGATCGCGGTAGCCCGTTACCTCATGCCGCGACTGCTGGCCGGCCTCGCCGCTGACTGCGAAAAAAGGCAAAACTTACACGGGTCGACGATGCTGGCCGTGGCCGTACTTTTCCTAGCCTTTGTGTCCTTTAGCACTTGGTGCGGCATGCATTCCGTCTTCGGAGGTTTCCTGTGCGGTTTAGCGATACCCAAAGGCGAAATGAATCACCGTCTACGGGTGATTGAACCCATGGTCAGTGCTTGGGTCTTGCCGTTTTTCTTCGCCTTTTCCGGACTCCAAACCCGCTTGGATTTCCTCCTCGCTCCCTCGGCTCTCTGGCTACTGACGCTCGTGGTCGCAGTGTCATTACTTGGCAAGGGCGGGGCGTGTTGGTGCGCCGCACGTTGGGCTGGGCTGGATGCAGCCGCGGCGGGGGGCGTCGCATCGCTCATGAACGCCCGCGGGCTCATGGAATTGATTCTCCTAAATGTCGGGCTGGCTGCGGGCCTCGTGGGTACCGTGCTTTTCTCCGTCCTCGTAGCCATGGCAATTATCACCACGCTGATGGCTGGACCGCTCTTCGAATGGACCTACGGCCGGCGAGCGCGCCGATCGGGTGAGTACGGCGGACTCTAAACACTTCAAGCGGACAGGGCGATGGTGTGCTCGATCGGATTAAGCCAAATCTTCACACGCTGCATCCAGGATGGTCCGATGATGGCATCAATGTTCAGCAAGGAGAGAAACGTACGCATCGGGACCGGAGACAGCCCCCCGCAAGTATGCGTAGGAGTCGGGCCGCAATGTTCCACCAACCCCAAACCTTGGAAAGTGAAGGGGATATGGTAAGAGCGAGAGATGTCCAAGGCGCCGAACATCGGGCTGAAATCCTTGAAGCCCGTCAGCTGTTTCAGGCCTTCGCTAAAATGGTCGTCCGCATAGTATCCGTACTGCGCGCCCGTATCCCAGAGCACCACGGCCTTGCGACCATTGAGGGTGACTTCTAGCATTGGGATATCGGAGGTCGGCACCAGCGAGTAGGGTGCCGCCGTGTAACCTTCGGGAATATCATCGCCCGCCGTGAGTTGCCGATTGGCGACATCGAAGAACAAGGTCGTCCGGGCTAAAAGGTCCATGCCAATGAGGGCATCCACCTGCACGCCGATCTCGGCTGATAGTTTATCGAAAGTGAAGCCCATGTAGCCGCCTTTGTTTACTCCGTGGTTCTCATTCTGCCAGGTCATCCGGCCCGTGACCGAGGCACTCCAAGGAGCCCCCGTATCAATGAGCGTGCGACCCTCGGGCAGGTCGATAAAGAGGTGCCGCTGGAGCACATAGAGCTGGTAAGTACAGACCATGGTGCGATTGGGTGAGTTAAGAGCCATAAGAGGACTGTTAGTATTAGGGTTTAATTTAAAAGCAGACATCCTACTGTCAACGATGTGCTGAAGGTCAGTTTCGTGGGCAATTGGACGAGATCTAGGTGCAAAGGGAATCGCGGGGGACGGGAGGCATCATACCAGAAGAACGAAAACTGCGTATATCGATAAAAACGATGGGGTGTATCCATCGCGGGAGGCCATTAGGGCGCCTCTCGGTGCACGGGAAGCAAAGAGGCCCCGGATCGTGTGATCCGGGGCCTCTGGAAGGCTTCTGGAGGTCTGATTAGGCCTTCTTCACCTTAACCCACTGCTTGGTCTTGGCGGACTCCAGGACGGCGTCGCAGACGTACTGAGTACCGAGGGCGTGGCGGAAATCCGGGTAGGCCTTAGGGGCCTTTGGATCGTCGAGGCTCTTGAGGAACTCCGCGAGAGCATGGGTGAAGGAGTGTTCGTAGCCGAGGCAAAGGCCGGGGACCCACCAGTTACCCGAGTACGGATGATCGCCGTCGGAGGTATGGATACTGGCCCAACCACGGCGGTCGCCGGGGACGGCGTGGTCGAAGTAGTTCAAGCGATTGAGGTCATGGAGATCCCACTGCAGGGACTTCTTCTCGCCGTTGATCTCAAACGTGTAGAGTGCCTTGTGGCCGCGGGCGTAGCGGGTCGATTCGAACTGAGCGAGCGAACCGTTTTCGAAGCGGCAGAGGAAGATACAAGCGTCGTCGATGGTGACGGGGTGAACCTTGCCGGTGGCGGTGTGCACGCGTTCCTTGATGAACGTCTCGGTCATCGCGGAAACTTCGGTGATGTCACCGTTGATCCAGCGGGCGGTATCGATGCAATGCGCGAGCAAGTCGCCCGTTACGCCGGAACCAGCGGCCGCCGCGTCGAGGCGCCAGAGGCCAGCGCCGCCCTGTGGTAGCTCTGTGGAGATAGTCCAATCCTGGAGGAAGTTGGCGCGGTAGTGGAAGACGCGTCCGAGTTCGCCAGCCGCCACGATATTCTTCGCGAGCGTCACGGCAGGGAGGAAGCGGTAGTTATACCAAACCAGATTCGGAAGCCCGGATTTCTCGACGGCCTCCACCATCTTTTCACCCTGGGCACCGTTGAGGGCGAGGGGCTTTTCGCAGAGGATCATCTTGCCGTGCTTGATGCACTCTAGCGCGATCTCGGCGTGCGAGTCGTTTGGCGTGCAAATATCGATGGCGTCGATGTCCGCGCGGGCAACGAGCTTGCGCCAATCGGTTTCATGCGAGGCGTAGCCCCACTTTTCAGCGAAGTCCTTGACCTTGGCTTCGTCGCGACCGCAGACGGCCTGGCGGACGATGTGGTGACCGGCGGTCAGCTTGTCCTTCGGGAAGAAGTGGCCGACCTGTGAGTAGGCGTTAGAGTGGGTACGGCCCATAAAGCCGTAACCAATGAGACCGATGCGAATGGCTTTAGACATGTTATTAGGAGTAAGCGGTTGGCGGATAGCGGTTAGGTCAAAACCTCAGAGGACCTTCTTCACCTTGACCATCGCAGAGAGGATGGTGTTCCAGGTCTTGGGGCTCTCGAGGGTGGCGTTCGGGAACATGCAACCATCCCAGCAGATGTGCTTCATGCCGCGATCAGCTGCGCCTTCGAGCCAGACTTTGGAGCAGGCCGCGATATCGAGCTTACCGTTGACGTCATCCGCCTGGCAGTGACGACCGGTCTTTTCGTGCGAGCCCGTGCCGTGCACGGTGCCATCGTTCTGGGCCACGTGGAAATCGAGGGTCCAAGGACGGAGCTTGCCGACCATCTCACGATAGGCGGGCCAGAACTGTTCTTGGGTGTAGCCTTCCTGCAGCAGCGAGGCTTCGGGTTCATTATAACCCATCAGGTAGAGGTAGGTATGGGCGAGGTCGGCCTGGAAACCGAAGGTCTTCGGCTGGCCGACGCCTTCGAGGGTATCAAGCATCGCCTTCCAGGAGTGCATCCCGGCCCAGCAGATTTCACCTTCGGCGGCAATGCGCTCGCCGTGGTCGGCGGCAATCTTCGCAGCCTTCTTAAAGGTGTCGACGATGCGGGCCGTGTTGGCCTTCGGGTTTTCACGCCACTTAGCGACGCCGAACTCGGCGGAGTCGACGCGGATCACGCCGTACTTACGGACGCCGTGCTGATTCAACTGCTGCGCGATGCGGCAGGCCTTCTCAATCGCGAGGAGGAACTTCTGCTGCTGCTCATCGGTACCCATCGCCGAATCACCGACGGTGCCACCCCAAACCGGCGCCACGAGGGAGCCGACGTTGAGACCATGACCAGCAATCTGGTCGGCCATCTTCTTCAGTGCATCCGAGCTGATATCCGGGTCGGTGTGAGGATGGAACAGGAAGAGATCGACGCCATCGAACTTATGGCCATCGACATTAGCGGCGACCGTGAGCTCGAGCATGCGCTCGAGGGCGATCGGGGGGTGATCGGTGTTGGGCTCCTTGCCGACGAGGCCGGGCCACATCGCGTTGTGCAGTTTCATGATGATTGGGGTGGGGTTAGGGGTAGTGGGGGGCTGGGCTTACTTCTTAGCCTTCTTGTAGGCGCCCATCGCGGGAGCGGAGGGATTCACTTCTGGGCCGAAGTAACGCAGGCAAACGAGCGGCTCGGTGGTGGAGGTGTTGCGGAACGTGACGCCCTTCTTGGCGCCGGCTTCGGTGCAGAAGTATTCGTCTTCGGTCAGTTCATTGAAGCGAATAAGCTTCGGGCTGTTGAGGACCTGTCCGTTGATCGAACCGGAACCCTGGACGCAGATGAGGCCGTAAGCACCGTTGTCGGTGATGGTGCACTCGGCGCCCGGCTCAACGGTGAGTTCCTTCGCGGTGAAGTACTGGAACTTATCGACCTTACCGTAGACGATCCACTTGTCAGAGTAGCCCTTACCCTCGACGGAGACGACCGGCTCGAGGTAATGGTTGTCCTTAAAGTTCGGGTCGACGTTCTTGTCCCAATCGAGCTGGTCGACGATGAAGTCGACGTCCTTGTGCTTGGACTTCGGCATATCCTTAACGAGTAAGGCCCAAGGCACTTCGCGGCCTTCAACGAGATTCTGGTACATCCCGAATACGTCGGAACCCCACTGCGGCTCGTAGGTGCAAAGCGAACCTGGAGCGTGCAGGATGCACGGGTCAATCAGCCAGCCAGTTCCGGGCTCGAGTTTGTAGGCCTTGGAGAGGGCGAGGATCTTATTGTCTCCCTTATCCCAGTTGGCGATGCACTCGCGAACCTGAGCCTTCGTCGTGCCGGGTTCGAAGCCCATGAACGTGTAAGGGAAATTGTTGCCGACGTTGTTATGCTGCGGAGGGAAGTAGTAGGACTCCGGCTTGCCTTCGAGACCGAGCAGTTTGGCCTGCTTGGCGTTCTGGTGCATGTGGTGCGGAATCGGACCCATGTTGTCGAAGAACTTGGAGTAGACGGGCCACTTCTGGTACTTGCTCCAAATCTTAGAACCGATGAGCGCAGCGCCACATTCCTTGACGGCCTGCTTGAGCGTGAAACGGGTGTTGCCGATCACGACGTAGGAGAGGCCTTCGTCGGGGGTGCGGTTGTCGTTGGCGGCCTCGGTCGTGGAAGCGAACCAGCGTTCATCGATCCCGCCGCGGCTCAGGCCGAAAGCATAGAGATCATCCGGATGGAGCTTAAGGCGCTTACCCGGCTGCAGGAAGGAGCGCGGCACCCAGCACGGAGCGAGGCGCAGGAGCCCGCCGGTCTTGGCGAGTTCCTTTTCCACGAGAGAGGCGACGCCGCTCTTCTTGGTGGAGAGATCTTGGACAATCTTAGGGGAGGACATGGTAGGGGGAGGAAAGAGGGACAGGGAGTTCGGATTTAGGCGACTCCTTGGGCAGGGACAAGAATTGAGTATGCCGACTTACGACTTCAAAAACTGCCAATTAATGGGGCAGGTAACCCCCTGGCCGTTTTCGCCCGTAATCCGGACGGCCTCGGGGCCAGCGGGGACGATGCTCTGGACTTGGCCGAAATCGGCAGACACTGCGGCAGCGGCTTGAATCAACGGAAGGCGGACGCGCTGGTCCTGACGAAAAACTCGGCTCGTCGGGATACCTTTGGCCGCGAGACGGTCTTCGCGGGCGACATCCACGCCGTCGCAGAAATGGGAGCAGACTTCCTCGAGGCCGAGGCGGCCAAGGTGGCGCTTTTCCCAGGGATGGCCGGGCCGGCCGCCGTTGGAGAGCCAGAACAGGGTAGCAGGGAAGTCAGCGACGTTTTTGAGCGAGAACCAAACGTAGCCCGGGAAGGTCACGGCGGTCCAGGCGAAGGGCTGCGCCTCCGTGGCAGGTGCGTTGACCAGCATGATGAGATCGTCGTTGCCTGGACGAGCTGGGTAGCGCGTGAGATCCGTGTTCGTGCCGTCCTTCATCGGGACGGACTTCAGCGTCGAGAATTCGGCGAACGGTTGGAGTGCGCCGGATTCACCAGACGCGGGGTTTGAGAACTCACCGGCATAGACGGAGCCGAAGCGAAAAGGGCTGGTTGCGATGCGGGCGGATCCAGCGGGCACAGCGGAAAGGTCGAGCACCGGGTGGTTGCCATAGTTCCAACGGCCCTCGAGATTCTCAATCAGGTGTTCGCCATAGATTGCATGGTGTCCGGGAATAAGCGTGAATTGTTTGGTCACGGTAGCACCGGTGTCGGTGCCAGTCTGCGTCAACTTAAGTGTCATAGCGGAAGCGGAGACAAGTTGCCAAGGGGCGTTGGCGGTATCGCCGTGGGGCGGACCCTTCGCTTGCCCGCCGAAGGGCAGACACATGAAGTCACCCCGGAGGTAGGTGAGCAGGTTCGGGAGCGACTGATCAATCTGCGTCGGAGTCCACGGGGAGAGCGAGAAAGGGGAGGCCTTGAGTCCGTTCAAGTTAAAGGAGACCGGAGAGAGGTGACCGGCGGTCTGGGTGACAGCCAATGCCACCTCCGGCGTACGCAAAATATAACTCGGGGCTCCGTGGATGGTTTCCATGGTGGTAGGGGAGGGTGATTTGCGGCGAGCCCACCTCGGCTGTCAATGCCACGAGGGCGGCAATGGGTCTCCGCTTGCCTTGCGCGTGCGAGTGAGGTTCGATGCCGTCATGCCGCAACCTTTGCCGATTCTTTACATCAAACCTGGATGCCCTTGGTGCGTTCAGGCCCTTGAGTTCTTCGCCACCCAAGGAGTGAAGCTCGACGTCAAGGACGTCATCGCCGACATGCACCAGATGCGCCAAATGGTGGCCATCACTGGCCAGTCCAAATGCCCGTCTTTCCGCTACGGCGATTTCATCGTCGCCGACTTCGGCGTGGATGAGTTCATCAATAAGGCCCGCAAGCACCCCGCCGTTTGCGCTGATCTAGGTTTGAAGGTTTAATCCGCGAATTGTCGCTTTAACCCTAAAGTTTGCGCTTGGGGTATAGGGTAAACCCCCTAGTGTGTGTGGGTGAGGTTCACCCCAACCTTGTGTCTATTCGTGTGCGGCTGCCTCTTTGCCGCACAGCCCAACGTCGTGCTCATTATGTGCGATGACATGGGTTGGGCGGATCCGGGTTGCTATGGGTCGAAACAAAACCCGACCCCCAATATTGACCGCTTGGCCTCCGAAGGCCTTCGCTTTAATAGTTTCTACGCCACCCAGGCTGTTTGCACCTCGTCGCGCGCCGCCTTGATGACTGGCTGCTATCCCAATCGCCTCGGACTCGGCGGAATGGCGCTCGGTCCGGCTTCCAAGATTGGCCTCAGCAACGAAGAGCAAACGATGGGCACGCTGTTGCGTAACGCTGGCTACCACACCGGTGTCATCGGCAAGTGGCACCTGGGCGACACGGAGAAATTCCTGCCACCTGCCCACGGCTTCGATGAGTCGATGATTCTGCCTTACTCGAACGACATGTGGCCGCTCGGCTATGTGCTCGGCGATGAGACGCGCCGGAAAATGTATCCCGAACTTCCGCGGTATGTGAACGGACATCAGCTGGGCACCATTAAAGATTGGGTCGACATGGATGCGCTCACTTCAGCTCAAGGTCTGCGGGCGGTGAAGTTCATCCAAGACAATGCAGGCAAGGGTAAGCCGTTCTTCCTCTACTTAGCGACGTCGATGCCCCACACGCCGCTGGGTTCGTCGGCGGACTTCAAAGGCAAACACGCCACGCCCTTCGCTGACACCATGGCCGACATCGATCGGGCGGTCGGGGCGGTTCTAAAAACCCTTCGGGATAGGGATGTGGAAAAAGATACCATCGTTATTTTCACCAGCGACAACGGCCCGTGGTTAAACTTCGGACGCCATGCTGGCTCCGCCGGACCTTTCCGCGAAGGCAAAGGAACCACCTTTGAGGGCGGCGTGCGCGTGCCATGCATCATTCGCTGGCCCGGCGTGACTAAGCCAGGCTCCACCACGGAAGCCCTCGCCGCCAATATTGATTTCGTCCCGACGCTGCTCGAAGCATGCAGCGCCCCGAAGCCGAAGAACCCCATCGATGGGCAGTCCTTCGTCCCGTTGCTCAAAGGTGAAAAAGACTCCGCCCGCGAAACGTTCACCTATTATTACGGCGATCGACTGGAAGCCGTCCGTAAAGGTCGCTGGAAGCTTCACCTGCCCCATGGCTATCGGAGCTATGTCGACATGGTGCCAGCGGCGAAAGACGGCCTGCCCGCCACCACGCACCAGCGTCAGATTGGCCTCTCCCTCTACGACCTGCAGACCGACCCCGGCGAGGTGACCAATGTTCGCGAGGCCCACCCGGAAATCGTCCAGGAACTAAAGGCATTGGCCGAAGCGGAGCGCAAGGCCCTGGATGCGGGCAAACGTCCCGTCGGCCGGCTCTGAGTCGCTTAACGGCTCAAGACAATCAGCCGGTAGAACATGAGGGCGAAGCCTGCACCGGCGCCCAGGAGACACGTGGTCCGACGGAGCCGGGACTCATTCAGGCCAAGACGCACTAAGGCCCACAGCAGCCCAGCCAGCAGGCAAATAGACAACGCCTGCGCCAACTCCACGCCCAGATTGAAGCCGATCAGGAGCTGAACGATGCGGGCGCGATCCCAATTACCGAGTCGATCACTGACCGCGGCCGCAAAACCCAGTCCGTGGACGAGGCCAAAGGCACAGGGAATCATGAGCATCTGGCGTTCGGTGGAGTTTTGGCGGTAGGCCATGATCCCAGCGACCCCGATGGTTAGGGCGATCATCGGTTCAATCCACGTCCCCACATTTCCGACCAACCCCAAAGCCACGACGGTTAAGGTGATGCTATGACCCACCGTGAAAATGAGTGAGCGGTAAAGCGCCTGCCGGAGCGAAGCCGCGCCGGCGAACATCATCGCCATGAAGAGTAAGTGATCCCACCCCTCCGGAATCACGTGGGTGAAGCCATCACCGAAGAGGGTCGCCACGTAACGCAGCGCAGACTGCCACCAACGCCCATCCTCAGGGTGCGCGGGCTCGTCACTGATCACGAACTCACCAGGATCCATTTTCGTCACCGCCATCACGGTCTGGAATTCCATTCCTTTGCGGAGATTAGTAAAAACCGTCCCCAGTTCCTCCGGAAAACGAATGACAATCTGGCGCGTACCAGCGGGCACCCGGGCACTGAACTTACCATTCAGGAGCACGGGGTAGCGATCGGCCTCTCCCTGCCGCTTGGAGGTCAGGAGGATATCGTCAGACGACGGGAAACTTTCTAGTTTAAGCATCAGCGGCTTACCATCAGCCAAGACGCTGACCGCTTGAGCAAAACGGATTCGGCCTGATTCCACTGCCGGAGCCAAAGAGCCCTGACCGAACATCAAGGCGTCCAGTTCCTTGACGGGCGCCTCCTTGGGCAACTTGCCGATGAGGTAAGAAGGGATGTCGAATTTAACGGTGAAGCGGAAGTCTCCCTGATCATCAATGACCCCGATACAGTTCGCTTCCTTCCATTCCGGGTGGGCCTGGGCCGCGATGCCGCAGAGCAAGGATAGGCAGAGAATAATGAGGCGAACCATCGGCACGCCCAAGACCTACCCCCGATGTGAGGTTGCAGGCAATTCGCAACCGCGATGAAAACTCACTCGCCCTTGGGGGCGGGCGGCGGCCCTTTACGGGCAGGGCGCTTTTCTTCCTCATCCGAACTGCCAGCTGAACGCGTATAAATCACGTTCAAGTCGGCGGCGCCAAGGACCTTCCCCTTGATCGCGGCCAACAATAAATCTGCCGTGATTGGTGCGGCCGCATTCTTCAAGTCAGGCTTCGCGGAAAGGGCAAAGAGGGTGAGGACATATTTCTTGGCCCCAGGCCCTTTTGAATGCGGCGGGGCATACTCCACCCGATTGTGGACAGTACTCATACCAATCTTGCCGAAATCGGTCGCATTCTTGGCCACACTCGTGGTCTTCGGGTCGATGTCGTACATCAGCCAATAAATCTTTGTTTTACCTTCCGGGTCGAGGTGATGCATCACGAGGGCGAGCGACTGCGTGCCCTTGGGGAGGTTGTTCCAAGCGAGGGGCGGGCTAGCGCTATCACCGTCGCCGGTATACTCCAGCGGCAGATTACCACCGTCTTTCACTGCCGGACTAGTCAACGCGAAGTTCGGAGTAGCATTCGGCACGGGCTTCGCAGCGGCCACTAGATCGATCGAGCCCTTGGGCGGCTCGCCCCCTTTGCCGCCCTTACCGCCCTTGCCCTTGCCGTCTTCGGGTGCGGCGGAGAGCAGGGATGCTGAAAGCAAAGCGACATGCGCTAATGGGAGTAGTCGTCGGTAACGGGTATTCATCGAAGTGAGCTAATTATAACAGAGTGCGCCTTAAGCGAAGGTTAAGGTCTTAATAGGTTACCAGCCACAGCCCAACAAGGCGGCGGCCACCTTTCGCAATAATAATAGGCTTAAGATTCGCGCTCACTCCGCAGCTTGGGGTGCGTGAAATCACCCGCGTTATAGAGCACCTTCTCCATAAACAATCCGCGCGCCGGGGCGGTCGGAACTTCAGAAGTGATGACCCGCTCCTTGCGGTACTCGATGAGGCGAGCTGGCGTCATCTTGCCTTCTCCGACGCGAAGCAGGCCGCCTACCAGCCGGCGGACCATCTTATAAAGAAAACCGCTCCCTTCGGCGATGACAGTGATCCGCTTACCCCGACGGCGAACCTCGAGGCGACGGAGGTTTTTCACCGGATTCTCCTGCTCCATCCCCTGACCATGATTGGCACCGAAAGCGTAGAAGTCATGCTTACCGAGGAGCATCTTCGCGGCTTTGCGCATCAACTTCACATCTACAGATTTGGTCCCTAATCCCAGGCAGAAACGAGCCTCCCAAGGCGGCGGGTAGCCATCACAGATCTCATAGCGGTACCGCTTGCCGGTGGCGTGCCATCGACAGTGGAAGTCAGGCGAAACGCGGCGCAGCGTGGTGACCAACAAGCCGTTCTGCTCGCAGGCATTAATTGCGTGGACAAGGTAACTGCAGGGATGCGGCCAGAAGGCGTCGAAGTGGAAGCGCTGGCCCACACTATGAACCCCGGAATCCGTGCGACCGCTACCATGGATATCAATCGGAGTCTTCAGAATCCGGGAAAGGCGCGCTTCAATTTCACCCTCGATGGAGACGCGGCCGCTCTGCACCTGCCAGCCGATGTGATCCGTGCCGTCATAGGCGATCGTCGCCAGGAAGCGTTCCAGCTTCGGCTTAAAAGGTTTCTTGGGCTTAGACGGAGGCATACTCAGGCACCGATACCGCGACTATTGAGATAATCCTGGAGTAGGACCGCGGCCGCACGGGAGTCGCGCTCGCCTGAACGGGCTTGTTCCTGACGTTCTTTCGCCGAGCGGGGCTTACGCCCACCGATATCGTCGGCCGCCTGGCTCGTCAGGGCTTCATCAACTTTTTCGATCGGCAAGTGGAAGCGCCGGTTCAATTCGGCCGCAAAGACATCGACTTCATCGCACCGCTTAGTCCGCTCGCCTTCCACGGAGAGAGGGTAGCCGAGCACCAGTTGCGTAACCTTCAAACGTGTAATCTCTTTACCAATCTGGGCGAAACGCATTTCGGGATCCTCGGCCACCGCGGCGGGCAGCGGAAAGGCGAACCCCAGCTCATCGGCATGACTCAGCCCGACCCTACGGGAGCCATAGTCGATGCCGAGGAAGACCTTTGCCACGGACTCAAGTTGGTAGACCTTGGGGCAGAATTCAACCCGACACGTCGGCGGGCAGGTTTGACAGGGTTTGTTTGTGGTCTTCCTATGAGCCATGCCGGCGAATCCTCACCTCAGCGACCACGAGCGAGCTCTCTATGCCCGCCAAATGCGTCTGCCCGGAGTAGGGGAGGCTGGTCAAATCAGGCTGAGGGACGCCAAGGTGCTGATTCTTGGCGCGGGTGGCCTTGGTTCACCTGCTGGACTGTACCTCGCTGCGGCGGGCATTAGTCAGCTCGGCATCGCCGACCCCGATAAAGTGGAAATCTCTAATCTTCACCGTCAGATTATCCACGGGTTTGATACGCTTGGCCTCCCCAAGACCGTTTCGGCCGCCGAGGCCCTCTCGGAAATCAATCCAGGTGCCCGCATCGCACTCCACCCGGAAGGGCTTAAGCCCGAGAATGCCGCCGAGCTCATTTCGCGTTATGACCTCGTGCTAGACTGCACAGATAATTTTGCCACGCGCTTCCTGGCGGCTGATGCCTGCGTCCTCGCAGGTCGGCCTTTAATCCATGGCAGCGTCCTCCGTGGCGAAGGACAAGTCGGGGTCTTTCTTCCCGGCCGAGGCTGCTATCGGTGCATCTACCCGGTCATGCCAGATGCGGCCTCCGTGCCGACGTGCGCAGAGGCCGGCGTCTTTGGCGCCACCTGCGGGATAGTCGGATCATGGATGGCCGCGGAATCCATTGCCGTCATTCTCGGGCAGCGGACAGAATCCAAGATGCTGGTCATCGATGCCCAGGCAGGAACTTCCCGAGTCTTGAAACTGGCCGCCGACTCGGCTTGCCCGGCCTGTGGTGCGGCCGCAGTCATTAAGGATCTTATTCCCGCCCGCTACACCGCCACCACCTGCGCAACCCCTTCCATGAGCGAACACCCTATTGAAGTCACCGTCGAGGAGGCCAGCCGCCAGCTGGCCACGGCCACACCCCCCCTCCTGATTGACGTCCGGGAGGCCGATGAATTCGCCCTCTGCCACATCGAGGGAGCCAGGTTAATCCCCATGAACAGTATCCCCACCCGCTTGGCCGAACTCCCCCAGGACGTCCCCGTGCTCATCCATTGCCACCACGGCGGGCGGAGCATGAAAGTCACGCATTTCCTCCGGTCCAAAGGGTATACCCAGGTCAGCAACGTGAAGGGTGGTATCGACGCCTGGTCGCTTAAAGTCGACCCCAAGGTGCCTCGCTACTGAACGAGACAAGGCTTGCCGACTCCTCGACCCCCTTCTTAATTAATTCCTACCAGCCATGAAGCGCCTCTCTCTTCTCCTTGCCCTGTCCGCCCTCCTTGTCGGTTGCGGACCTTCCCGCCTGCCTTCCGATTTCTCAACCAATAGCGGACCCGGCAACGGCACGGATTCCCTCGATGGTCGTCCTTCGGGCTTCGACCGCATGGCCGACGCTATTCGCTCGGGCAACATCCCTCCTGAAGCCATTCTGGCCACCATCTACTTCGACTTCGATAAATACACCGTCGAATCCAAAGAGCGTGCTAAGCTTGATGGTGTCGCCCCGAAGGCCAAAGGCACCAAAATCATCATCGCTGGCTACACTGACCACTTCGGCACCGATGAATACAACCTCGGCCTCTCTGATCGTCGTGCCCAATCTGCTCGCGACTACCTCGTGAAGTTGGGTTGCAATCAGGCTAACTCTGAAGTGATGGCCCTTGGTTCCCAGCAAGCTGATAAGGCTGCCGCTGGCCGCCAGTCCGGTGCCAAGGATCGTAAGGCGATCATCGTCGATGTGAACTACGCCGGCCCGATCACCTCGGGTGCCAGCAAGGCGGCCGCCCCCAAGGCTGGCGCGTCTCGTGCGGCGCCTGCCGCTAGCTCGGACGCCCCCGCCCCGAAGTCCGCACTCTGAAGCGTTTCGCTTTAGAAAATAAAAAGGCCCGCAATGCGGGCCTTTTTTGTGCACCGACGGTACGCGCCTTAGTTCAATCCAGCGTAGAGATATCCGAGCGTACCAACGAACAATAAGGCCGCGAGGCCTTTACCATAGAGGCGCTCGCGATCCGTGCGATGCGGGGCGCCCCAGCGTCCCCAGATCCAGCAAGCCGAAGCCAAGACAGCCATGCCAAGTGAAGCGTCGCGCACCCACGCCGCGTCATCGACGAGAGCATTGAGCACCCAGAGCAGATACAGCGCATAGGCAAATAAGGGGAAAGCCATCGCTTGCTTTAAAGTCTCCATCCATTCGCCAGGCTTAGGCAACAAAGCCGCGAGGCGGGGGAAGATTGAGAGAAAGAGGTATGGTAGAGCCATCCCCAGGCCGATGACCGTGAAGAATAGGAGTGTCTCCGCGGTGGACCGATCCTTGTCCAAGGCGAAGCCAAGCGCCGCACCGAGCCCTGGGGCCGTACAAGGGGTCGCCACCGCCGTTGCGAGCACTCCCGAGAAGAACGCCCCCCACGAACCACCCTTACCATCCGCCTCGGCGGCCGTGCCCGCGAGGCCAGTGCCAATTTCAAAAATCCCAGCCAGACTAAGGCCAAGGACAATCATCAGGATACAGGTGCCCAGGACGAAGCCCGGAGATTGCATTTGGAAACCCCAGCCAACGGAACTCCCGCCAGATTTTAACGCGATAATCAAGCCCGCCAACGCGAGGAAACTCACAATCACCCCAAGCGAATAGAGCACGCCGTGCAGTACAATCGTCCGACGGGTCGAACCAGCTTCCCGGGCAAACCCCAGAACCTTCAAGCCGATCATCGGGAACACACAGGGCATCAAGTTGAGCAAGACTCCACCGCCAAAAGCGAGCAGGAGCCAGGTGAAGAACGTGTGGCTGGTAGCTACAGCTTGGTAGGGCTTACCCGCTGAGACAGCATTCAGGGCTGCAATGATTTCTGTGCCGGTGAGGGCTTCCGAAAGAATCGCCGGAGGCTGCCCCGTGCGCAGAATGACATTGAGCGGAATACCCGTGCGTCCGTACTTCTGTAGCTCAGTCGCGATGACATCGTCCTTCTTGGTCCAATCGGCTTTGAGGCGGACGATGCCCTTGGCGGCAAAGGCCTTGTTTACGTCATCCTGAGTATAGACACGTTTGTTAACCTGACAGGTGGCGCACCAGCGGGCCGTGAAATCGATGTAGACGATCTTGCCCTCAGCCAAAGCGGCAGCCTGGGCTTCTGGCGTCCACGCCAGCCAATCACCGCTCGACCCCTTGTGAGTATCGGACCCAGTCGGGGCAGCCCCTTTCGAAGCCGAACCGTCTAATTTGACGTGAATGTCAACGAACCCACCATCTTCGGAGCGAGTCGTGAAAATCACGGGGCCGGCGGCCAATGTCTCGGTCGCTTCCTTAAGTTCAAAGGTTAATTTTCCGTCGACGACCTTCTGTTTAATCGCGGCGTTAGGGGTGACGAAGTTTCGGTCTGGAAACCAGATGTCCGACAGTTTGCGTCCAGAGGGAAGGTCCACCGTGAGAAACTTTCCGTCACTGTTGCCATTCACGGCCAAGGAGGGACGCAGGGTTGGGTAAAGCTTGGGGTCGTACTTCTGGGCAGCGTTCCCCGCCCCAACGTTAACCGTCAGCTCCACCAAGGAGTCATGCGGCCAGCAGCCCTTGTCGTCGCACTCTAACCATTCAGCCTTCCCCTTAAGCGTGACCTGCCCCGTCTTGCCTGCAGGTATCGCCACTTCGAGTAGAATCAAAGTCTCGGCTTCATAGACAAAATTATAGACGCCCGATTGATCTAGAAACTTTGGGCCGGGCCAGATGAAATCGCTGATCGCCGTGCCGGACTTCTCAGACCATTCGACGGTCGGGGAGGCGCCGGCATCGCCGGGATTCTTCCAATAGATATGGAAATGGGGGTCACAACGGTAACGCAGGGCGAGCAGGGCTTTCTCGCCCGCGCGGATTTCGGGGGTGAGGTTGACGAGGTCAACCTTGGTGCGCACGGCGGCAGCCAGATCGACGACCAAGGTCGTGAGCGTGAGCAATCCGAGGGCAAGGAGTCGCATGAACCAACCTTGGACATTAAGCCGACCGGAAGCAAGGCGGGGAACGCCTCAAGGAACCAGATGGCAGGGAAGCAAGGCCGCATCGCTCATCCCGTGGATAATCTTCTTATCCGCCGGACAGAACGTCGAAAGGATACCTGAAATCTCGACGCTATCGCCGTTAACAAAGAAATAAGGGCAAAGGCGCACGCGCCCTTCCGCGGGGACAATCGACCCGTCATCCGCGTAGACCGGGTGGGTTAACCGTGACGGCTTGTGATACTCTTGCATCACATGGAAAGTCTCGTTCTCGGGGTTTAAGGCGTTCTCGATTGCTTCGAGCCATTCTTCGCGGGAGACGTCACTACCGAGCGTCACGCTGCGGGCACCCCAGGCGGTTTCATGAAAGCCACTGGCTTTGATAATAAGATTCCTCTCCTTCTGGGAAGCCTCCGCCAGCTCGGTCCATTCGCGGATTGGCCGACCGGCGATTCCCGGGGCATGCAAGACGGCGGTCGGCGGCAACACGGTCTTCTCCATGATCCAAGTCTGCGGGACGATGCGGAAAAGCGCCTCGTGATGGTCTTCGGGTAAGTTTTCTTTCCAGAATTCGGCAAGCTGAGGATGATGGAGGAGGGCGAGCCCGAGTTTCTCTTCCTGAAACGCCTTCATCGGCGGCGTGAGGGTCAGCGTGCCAGCCTCGACGGCGTTGAAAATACCGTCTGCGCCCTTGACGTTGGCCAAATCGAAGAGCTCGAAGAAACGGTAGAGAATATCGACACGTCGAGGTGCCCCATCGACGGGGATATACGAACCGTCACCCATCTGCATGATCTGGGCGGGGGCGATAATATGGACATCGTGACCGAGCGAGCGAAGTTTCTCGCCGAGCCATTCGAACTCCGGCCGGTAGGTGGCGGCCTCGTCACTGACGACGATAGCCACGAGCGGGAATTTCTCCTGCGGGGTCAGGCGAGCAAGGGAAGCCATGAACCGATCTGGCATGGCCGATGATCCGATGACGCGGGAAAAATCCTCGGCGTAGACCTCGTTAAGGTAAGCCGTCAGCCCGACGCCGCCGGGCACGCTATCCAACTCGGTCATCGTGAAACCCTGCTCGGTGATCAACAGATCAGGACGCAAGACGACGGGGCACTGGCCTTTCACGGCTCGGTGACGACCATGGGCAATGAGCCCTGCGGGCTTATACCGATCAAGGTATTCGGCGACCCACGGGGCATAGACTTCCCGATTGCGGAGAATCTTTTTGCCGGTGAAAGAACGGACGTAGAGCCGCTCAAGGGCGCGATGATAACTCAGGCAGGCGGCACCGATGCGCTTGATGTCACGGAGCTGCGCCTCGGTAATGGGCCAGGGCTCCGGCGAAAGCTTCCAGATTTTCTCTGCGAACAGAGGAGTATCGAGAAGCTTGTGACGAAGGGTGTCCCGCGAAGGCATGGCACGGGGCGACGATTAGTCGTCGATCTTGATATCCTTATTGCGGGTGCGTGGCCCGCCAGCCCGGAGCCAGCCGTTAATGAACGCGTCAATATCGCCGTCCATGACTGCCTGGATGTTGCCGGTTTCGACCCCCGTCCGGAGATCCTTCACCATCTGATAAGGCTGGAAGACGTAAGAACGAATCTGGTTACCCCAGCCGATGTCACCTTTTTCACCGTAGTATTTCTCCATCTCCGCTCGCTTATCATCGAGCGTCTTTTCGTAAATACGGGCACGCAGAATCTTCATCGCGAGGGCACGGTTTTTCACCTGAGAACGCTCGCGCTGACACGCCACGACCAGCCCGGTCGGAATATGCGTAAGGCGGACGGCGGACTCCGTCTTATTGACGTGCTGGCCACCCTTGCCACTGGAACGGTAGACGTCCACGCGGAGGTCGGCTTCATTGATTTCGATGTCGATATCGTCGTCAATTTCCGCGACTACGTCGACGGAAGCAAAGGAAGTGTGCCGCCGGGCATTGGCATCAAACGGGGAAATACGGACGAGGCGGTGGACACCGCGTTCAGCCTTTACGTAGCCGTAGGCATTGGGACCCTCGAGGCGGAAGGTGGCTTGGCTGATACCGGCACCTTCACCTTCGGCGATATCTTCGACCTCAACCTTGAACCCGCGACGCTCAGCCCAGCGGGTGTACATTCGGAAAAGCAGATCGGCCCAGTCGTTGGACTCCGTGCCGCCAGCGCCCGCCTTGACGGTCACGATGGCATTGGACTTATCGTGCAGGCCAGAGAGGAAGGAGGCGATTTCCAACTCGGAGACTGCGGCCAAAAGATCGGTGCCCAGCTTGCGGAGTTCTTCGACTTCGGCATCGGCCGTACCATCGGGGGATTCCGTAATCAATTCGGCGAGGGTTTTGGCGTCCTCGATCTGGCGGCGAAAAGCCACCTGTGGGGCGACTACAGTTTTATAGCCGTTACATTCTGAAATGACTTTCTGGGCGGCCTTCTGGCTATCCCAGAAACTCTGGGCTCCCATCTGCTCTTCCAGCTTAGCAATCATGACCTGCTTCCCCGCGACATCGAGGAACTTCCAGAGATAGCCGGCACGACGTTCGACTTCCTCGAGGTCGGCACGGATTTCGGGAGGGATGTACATGGAGCGGAAGGGGAAGGGTGAGCGGTCGGTTTAGCCCGAAGCGAGCGTTGGACATACGGTGCCGATAAGCCGTTTTCAATGTCAGATTAAGCCATGCCCCCTGGGCGCGACGAAGGGAGGGGCACCGACCAGATGGGCAGTCTTTCCTCAGGATTAAAGCCGCCAGGAGTCCGCTCACCACGGCGAGCCTGAACCCACTCGCACTTGCACCCGGCCGGGAGCGTGGCATACCAGCACCATGTCTCATCTTGAAGGCCTGAGTTTCCATGAGATCGCTGGCCCACTTCCGGTGCGTCGCGTCCTCGATAATGGGCTCGAAGTCATTTATTCGCATCGTCCGGGTATCGGCCTGTGCACCGTCCAAGCCTGGGTGCGCACGGGGAGTATGCATGAGGGAAGATGGGAGGGCTCCGGCATCTCCCATTACCTCGAACACATGGTCTTCAAGGGCACGGGCCGCTTCACGAATCGCGAATTGACCGATGCCGTGCATCGCTGCGGAGGCAATTCCAACGCCTACACGACCTTTGACCGGACGGTTTATTATATCGATGCACCGCAAGAGGGCTTCGAGACCGCCATGGAAGCCATCGCTGACATGGTCTTCGATCCACTCATCACCGATGCCGATGCCAAGATGGAACGGGAAGTGATTCTCCGGGAGATTGCCATGTGCGATGATGAGCACGATCAAGTTCTCGCCAAGAATGTCCTCCAGGAGGCGGTACGCGCACATGCCTTCCGCCAACCCGTCATCGGACATCGCGACTTGTTCGTGCGCATCAGCCCGGAAGACTTACGTAGTTACCACGCTCAACGCTACGTCCCGAGCAATGTCGTGCTCTCCATTGGTGGATCCATGGAGCCGGAATTGGTCTTTGAGGCGGCGGAACGTTGGTTTGGTCGCTTCGGTCGCAAGCCCCTCATTGAAACCCCGGCGGCGATCGAACCCCCGCAAGGGGGCATCCGCCGCACTGATTTAGCCCGCGAGATTAATACCTCCAAAGGGGTGGCGTGCTGGCGGGTGCCCGGCCTCTTCGACGAAGGTCGCACCGCCGTCGACCTTTTCCTTGGCGTTCTCGGCGCCGGTAATAGCTCGCTCCTTTGGGATGAGATTCGTGAGAAACGGAAACTGGTATTGTCGATCGACGCTTCCGCTTTTGGAGTTCGCGAGTTCGGGCTCGCTTGGTGCAGCTGGTCGGCAGAGGCGGCCGCGTCGGCCAGTGCGATTGAAAAAGCCATCGGTGAGGTCATTGACTCGCTCCTGCAGAAAGGCGTCACCCCGGCACAGTTTGATAAAGTCCGCCGCCAATCCGTAGTCAGCATGGTGAATGGCCAGAAAAACATCCATGGCATCACCTCGCGCAACGCCTACGCCGCGGCGATTGGTCACGACATCAACTGGCCGCAACGAGGGGTGGAACACCTAGCCCGACTTTCCGCGGATGACCTGACCAGGGAAGCGCGTCGATGGTTCAAGCCCGAGGCGGTTACTTACGGCACGATGAAGGGTGCCCGCACGGAAGCCGGGGTCTCAGCCCCACCCTCGGCCAACACTCCCGATAAGTTCGAGACCCTCGTACTGGATAACGGTGTCCGGGTCGTCCTTCAGCATGACGCTACCATTCCGAAGGCTGGCATCGGGGTTTTCCTGTCAGCAGGCGCGGCCTATGAAGCCGCCGACTTCCGGGGGACAACGGGACTCCTTTCCACGCTTTTCGCCCGCGATACCGCCAAGCGAAGTAAAGAGGAAATTGCGCAAGCAGTGGATAGCATGGGGGCCACCTTTGCGGACCACGGATCGCAGGTCTCCTGCGGGCTCTGGGGCGAGGCGCTCAGTTCAGACTTCAATCGAATCGCTGAGCTCGTAGCCGACGGGGTGCTTTGCCCAAGCATCCTGCCGGAAACCGTCGCTCTTGAGCGTGCTGCGACAATCAATGCCTGTCGCGAAGCTGAAGATGATATCGTCGAGAAGGCTCGCCTCCGTTTACAGCGTCAATTCTTCGGCGAGCACCCATTGGGCGTCGATGCCTGCGGCACCCCCGAAACCCTCGCCCGCATCCAGCCGGCCCACCTCAGCGAGCTGCATCGCACCTTGGTGGTGGCTGACAATCTCGTTGTCGGAATCAGTGGCGCCTTTGACCGACAAGCGGCCATAGATTTCATCAAGGAACGCTTCGGCAGCCTGCCTAAAGTCCTCTTGCAACGCAAAGGCCTACCGCGGCACCTGCCCCAGGGTGCCAGCCGCCTCCTCGAGCATGCCAAGGGCGAGCAAGCGGTCGTGGCCATTGCCTTTCCGCATTGTGGCTTCGGTCCGGACTCCGTGGTCGCTGCCAATGTCACCGAAGAACTACTCAGCGGCATGGCCAGCGGCCTTTTCCGACGTGTCCGCGAGGAGAAGGGGATGGCTTATTTTGTCGGGGCCTCCCGCGTGGAGGTTGTCGATCAAGGCATGTTCTACCTTTTCGCCGGCACCGCCCCCGCCTCAGCCCAGGAAGTCGTCAAAGAGATGCGACTGGAACTCGACCGCCTGCGCAAAGGTCAATTCGGCAAGGATGAGATTGAGGATGCCAAGCGCCGCATGCGCGTGTCCCGCCGCCAAGGACGACAGTCCGCCGGGGCCCGCATGCAAGGTGCACTCATTCGTGAAGTCGCCGGCCTGGGCGCTAATTTTGACGCCGAGTGGGAACGCCGCATGAACCTGACAGACGCAGCGGCGGTGCAGGCATTTGCCAAGCGCTACCTCGACGCCAAGCTTGAACAGGAACTGATCGTCGTACCGAAAGAGTAATTAGGCCTCTGGGAAGTGCCGCTTCGCGACCCAGGCCGAAACGATGCCCGGGATCGCAAGGCTCAGCGCAAACATGAAGTATTGGGCGTAGCCAAGCTGATCGGAAAGGGAACCCGCCCAAAGACCCGGGAGATAGTTAGCCAGGAGGGCAAAGGTCGAAAGTGCTGCGTAGCGCACGGCCGCGCCTGGACCCGAAGCCAGCTTCATCATGGCGAGCAGTAGCGCGCATAATCCGGCGCCATAGGCTAAGTATTCGACGAAAAAGACGGCTCCAATAAACCGAAGGTCATGCGAGCCCGTCGAGGCCAACCAAGCGATGGCCGCCAAAGGTACATGCATGGCGATACCGAGCGGAATCAAGGAGCGCCCTAAGCCTAAACGGGCCACAACCTGCGAACCGATAATTCCGCCAAGGGCGAGGCCACATACCGCCGTGGCAATACGCATCAGGGCGTAGGTCTCATTGGTCAAAGCCAGTCCGCCCTGCGTGGTCGAAGTCGCAAAAAGCGGAAGGATTTTGGCCATATGAATTTCGCTGGCACGGTAAAATAAAATGAGTCCACATACCGCCCATAACCTTGGGTCGGTAAAGAGCTTGCTCAGCCCCTCGCCCATCTCCCTAAAGCGCTCGCGCACCGTCCCAGCATCCTTCGATAATATTGATTCATTTCGTAAGCCCAAACCATTGGCCATCATGGCCAGCAAGGCGAGAAGGGCAGCGGCGGCTAATGCCCACGACCAAGCTTGGGCGGCTTGTGGCCCGTAATCCATGATGCGTCCGGCCAGCCAGATCAGACCGGGGCCAGCGAACACCATGCCTAATTTAGAAGCAAAGTTAAGGAAGCCTGCATGGGTAGCACGCATCTGATCCGGGAGTGCCGAAACAAAATACCCGTCGAGGGCGAAGTCATGCGCGGCAGCCACAAAAGACAGCAGAATCAGACTCCCGATAATCATGGGGGATGATGGGTGTTCAGCAGCGACCTGCAGGGCAAGGACGCCGAGGAGAAGCGAAACGGCCAACTCCGCACACAGGATAAAGTGGCGCGGCCGGAAGGCTGCGACCAACGGTGCCAATAGAATTTTAAAGCCAAAGATTAAACCGAGCCACGCGACAACCCGAGTGATATCCTTGTCGGCATAACCCGTATTTTTTAATGCGACCGGCAAGGCCTCATCGCGGACCGCAGCTGGAATGGCCTGAAAAAAATAAGCCGCAGTGACCCAGAGCCACGCCCGACGTGGGGGTGCCGCCGCCTCGTTCATTACTTAGGAGCCTTCGCCGAGCTGAGCGCGGCCGAAGTGATCAACCGAGCGAAGGAGACCATCGACGAATTTGGCGACGGTGATATTCAGTCCCAGTAATTCATTGTCAGACAAATCGAGCATTTCGCCGGGACGGAAGGTCCGCTGCGTGTCGGTTAGGCGAGCCACCGTCTTCGGCTTGGTATCACCCAGGGCGTCATTTTTGACGACACCTTCAACCGCCTCACCCGGACCAGCTTGAGCCGCTGCCGCCGCAAGCTCTTCAGCCGAGAGTTCGAAGTCCTTCATGGCTTTAAATTCCAAAGTCAGTGCACCATCCGGGGTAATATCATCATTCGTAACGAGGCCGCCGCGAGCGATAACGCGAAGAGCGGCGGCGAGGCTGAAGACGCCGTCCTCGAGTTCGCAAACAATACCAAAGGATTCCTCCAGCTCAGTGAAGCGATCCTGCAGGGTCATCCGAATGAAGGCCTGCTGTTTGTCGCCGATATTCTTTTCAATAATCGGGTTGCGCTCACGTTGATGGCCTTGCTCGCGGATAAAAAGGCAAAGCAGGTGGCATTGCACCATGCATTCAGCCGACAGCGTGAGCAGATCATTGATGGTCGTGCGCAGCATCAAGCCTCGCGCATACGCCAGCATCTGGTCCGCCGGCAAGTGAGCCTGCGGCACGGGCATCACCCGGGTGAGCGTGGAGAAGTGGTCGTAGGCCTTCGGATCAGCGGTATGTAAACCGGCGATGCTGAAGGCCAGCATGTCATGTTGACGCTGGAGGGCCGTGAAGAAATTACGGCTGATATTCTGGAGCGAGATGACGTTCTCGCCTGGGCCGGGCTGGGGCTGGGACATGGGGAATTAACTAGGGGAATTGGAATCCTTACCCTTCACATGGCGAGCCCTTTTACGGGCCAGGAAGCCATCCGCACGGGGCATGGGCGTCGAGGCAAACCAAGCGACTGCCATCGGGGCCACTTCCGAAAGGGTGAGGGGCGTCTCGCCCATCTGTCCTGGAAAGCGATAGCAGTGTTCGACGCGCGGCTGGATATCGGGGTCCAACTTACCGCCAGGAATCAACAAAGCCAGATGCCGGGCAGGCACGCGCACAGGGGTGCCAAGGTCGATCTTCCGACCGATGTCAGGAGAGAGGGCCACCACACAGCAACGATCCTCGACGAGCTTCAGCAGGCCACCGAGGGCAGCTGCCCGCATGAGTCGGAGTTGCTCCATCGCTCCGCGCGAAAGATTCCACGCTTCGGGGTGAAAGGCGATCTTCTCCGTGCCGCCGGAGAGCAGGAGGCGCTTCAAGCCAAAGGCGGCCATCGAGCGAGCGATGGAGGCCAGGGCCGCGGGATCCTGAATGCCGTCCGCAATGACGATACTCTCGCGCGACTCTCGCCATTCGGAGAAATCAGAGACCCTGGCTAGGCCGAAATCTGGCCGCATGGTCAGGGCGCAGACATCTTCGCAAGGGCCTTCCGCGGTATTGGCGAGCTCGATGGGACCGACAATGCGCGTCTGAACACCCAGCTCAGCGAAAGCCGCATCATGCTCTGCTAGATTAGGCGCAAAGGCCGCCGTTGCGACGACTTCACGGAGTGCCTTCGGGTGATGCCGGAGGCAAGCTAGCACGGCGTGGATGCCTCGGATGACGAGGCGATTAGGATGGGGGTCAGGAGTGTTCACAGAAGGCGTCCCTCATCGAAGTCGATCATGTCAGCGAAGGAAATCACATCGGTGCGCGCATCGGCGCCCATCTTGTGTTTGGCTTCATTGAGGACCCCGCGGCCCATTTCGCTCATGCCTTTTTGGACAAGTTCGCGATTCCAGACATGGACCCGGAGGTCGGGAGGAAAAATTGCCAGCAGGCGGGCATCGAGGTCGCGGTCGTCCGTGGCCGCCCGGACGCACTCCACCACCTGCTCGGGATTGACACCGAGATGCAAGCAGAGGAACCGATCGAACCCCTTGGTGAAGTTGCGCTGGTAGGATTTGGGCAGCTCGCCCTTCAGATGCTTGCGAATCTTGGCCAGAAAGCGGGGCAGGTGCAACAAGCCCGTGGCGGGGTGAGGGACGTAGGCTGAAGGTAAATCGTAGCAGATTTCTCCCGTGACTTCAGAGAAGCCATTGGGTTTAGGGTCGGAAGGGGAGGTCATCGGGCAAGTTTAAGTTCCGCGGGCAGCAGCTGAGAGAAGGTCGCGGTCGCGGCAGCAAGGTTCGCCGATTGAGCGCGTACGTATTGCTCAGGGGTAGTCTCCCCCATGGCGGAGCTCTGGATAATCGCCTTCTCTAGCAAAAGGGTACCCTCCGCACTTTCCAGGCGGAAACGAATCTCCAAGACTGCCTGCTTGTTCGCGGTCACGCTCATGTGATTCACATCCACCAGCAGTGTGAGATGGGCACCAGCCGGGGACTGCACGGCCGACGGTAAACCCGTCAACTTGGTGAGATGGTGCCCGATGGTTTCCGCGATCGCCCGGTCGAGCGGATTGATCCAGCGGTGGGCATCCTCCACGCGGACCCACCCAGCTTCATCGAGCATCACGACATTAGCACGGCGTAATGATGACGGGATAATCGCCCGCGGGACAAAAATCACCGGACCAATCCGAGTCGGAGCGATCTGAGGGGCACTCAACTGATGGAAAGCGACCGCTTCACTCTTCTTATCAAAAATAATGCAGCCCGTAAGAAATGCGGTCAGCAAACCTGCCAAGATAATCTTTCTCATTTAGCGGACTCCTCCTTCGGCTTAGCTTCCTTGGTCTGATTCTTACTTCGACCCTGAATGATAGTCTCGGGATTACGTTCGATGAAATCAGCGAGGGAACGGATCGCCTGAGCGGCTTCGGAAACATCCACGAGCGCTTGGTCAAGGTCACGACGAGCCGGCGAGCCGGGCTTGGTCAGCGTCCGGAGATTTTCCGAGGTTTCGTTGAGGCGTTCCAGCGCCTTACGCCCGGCGGCAGCCATCCCCTGGATGTCTTGGGCAACCGGATCAACTTTGCCACTCAGACGCTTCACCAGGCCATCGATACCTTGCATCGCCGTTGAAAAATCGGTCACCGCTTTAGTGATCGCGGGGTCGCCGGTGATTTTGGAGATATTCGCGGAGGCTTGGACGAGGTTACCGTTGATTTTGGCGAACTCGATTTCAGAAGCACCTTTATCAATCCGACCCAGAATCGAATCCACCTTCTTGGTGATCGCGACGAAGTCGATACGGCTCAACTGGTCAAGCGTCTGCGAGACCGCCCGGGTAAGTGTTCCAAGGTTCGAAGGCTGCGTGGGAATCTCGGCCATCTCGCCTTTGACTTCGTGGAGTTTGAAAGCCGTATCCGGGAAGTAATCGAGTTCGACGTACAGGACGCCCGTGACGACGGATTGCTGCTGAAGTTTGGCACGCAAGCCGCGCTCGACCGAGCCGCGCAAACCTTGTTTCTGAAGCAAAGCCTCATCCAAGCCACGGCGAGTCAGCAGGTCCGGAGCGAACTCCAACACCACCGGCACCGAGTAATCGGTCGGGGCCTGGTTAGCCGTTCGTAAGAGGACTTGGGCAACCTTACCGATACTCACCCCGCGGAATTTCACGGGAGCACCGATATCGAGCCCACTGACAGAGTCGTCAAAATAGGCGATGGCGGTAGGCTTAGCTCCCGTGAACGAGCCTGCGCCGAGGAGCACGACGGCCGCGATAATCAGCAAGATGCCTCCGACGACGAAAGCACCGATGAGGGTCATGTTGGCGGATCTACGCATGGTCAGTCTAAACGGTCTGGGTAAAGAAGGCGTGGGCTTTGGCGTGATTGCCAGCCTGAAGAAATGTTTTAGGTGCCGCATAGGCACCCATCGTGCCGACATCGGGGTCCAGATAGACGCATAAGTCGGCAATCCGCAGGATACTGGACACCTCATGGCTGACTAGAACAACCGTGGTACCAAAGGATTCACGGATGCGCAGAATAAGCTCGTCGAGGCGGCCAGAGCTCATCGGGTCGAGTCCCGCATTCGGTTCGTCGAGGAAGATGACCTCCGGGTCTAAGGCGATCGCCCGGGCGATACCGGCCCGCTTGGCCATGCCGCCACTAATTTCGGAGGGGAGTTTATCCATCGCATCAGCTAGACCCACTAAAGCTAATTTATATTCCGCCAGTTGCCTAATCTCACGCTTGGGTGCTTTCAAAAACTCCCGCATGGGCATTTCGACATTCTCCAGCAGGGTAAGAGAGGAGAACAGGGCGGAACCCTGAAAGAGAAAGCCCGTGCGACGCAGGAGGGCAGCCCGATCTTTCGACGAAGCCGTCACCAGATTAATCCCGAAGAGGGTAGACGTGCCGGCTAGCGGTTCGTCTAAACCGCCCAAGGCTCGCATGAGCGTGCTCTTGCCGCAGCCGCTGGGACCGACGACCGCCAAGATTTTGCCCGGAGCCAATCCGAAAGTAAGTCGATCCATAATCACCTTATTGCCATGGCCGATGGCCATCGCTTCGCAGGTCAGAATGTCAGCCGAATCCGCGCTCATAGATTAAATAGGTTGAAGATGACGGCAAAGAGGGCGTCGGACACCACGATCAAGGTGATACCCAGCACCGCGGCGGAAGTAGCCGCCTCGCCAACGCCAAGGGCGGAGCGCTTGGCAACCGAACCACGATAACAACCAGCCCATGCCGCGATGAAGCCAAAGGCGATGGATTTAATAAAGCCGACCAAGAAGCTCTTGAAGGTAATCGCGCGGACAGCCTGGGTCAGGTATTGCTCGATACTGAGGTCTCCGGCGCATGCGACGATCATACCACCAAAGACACCGATAAACGTCGCAAAGGTCGCCAGCAGGGGGACCATCAAGGTCACCGCCAAAATCCGCGGCACGGCAAGGTATTCGATGGGATTGATGCCGAGCGCCCGGAGTGCATCCGTCTCCTGGCTGACGTTCATACTTCCAAGCTGAGAGGCAAAAGCCGTGGAAGTGCGGCCGCAGGCGATCACGCCGGTCATCAACGCACCCATTTCGCGAGTCATGGCCAGCGAGACGAGATTGGCTACGTAAACGGTCGCCCCAACTTGGCGAAGCTGGATTAGCCCCACGTAAGCCATGATAAGGCCAGTCAAGAATCCGAGGAGCGCCACGATGGGCAGGGCATCTACGCCCGCCGTCTGGAGCTGAAGGGCGAAGTCCATCCAGTTAACCTTTGCCCGACCGACGATGGCACGGGCAAAGCCCATGAAGGTATTGCCAATATGATTAAACGAACGCCCCCAGGAACCCGCGCTCTCAACCCCCCATGAGCCAAATTGGGCGAGGACGCCCGGGGCATCCCCCATGTGGTCATTAACCGAAGCCTTCTCCGCCATCCGCACCAGCGACTGAAGCCGCGGCGGCAAGGAACTTAGGTCAAGTTGACGGACATTCTTAAAGTTACCAAAAATCCAAGCGGGGAGGGAGGAATCGAAGAAGGTTAGGTCCAAGGACTCAATTCGGACATGGTCACCCTTGACGGCAATGGTCGGCAAAGGGTCATCAAGACGCCAGGCACCACCAATCACGACCCGCATCAAGCCGTCGGTCATCATTTCTGACCGGACGATCGGTGCGCTGGCGGGAGTTTGCGACATCCTGACAGTCAAATACTTGGGCAAGGGGTTATTCACAAGTCAGAAAGGCGTTGTCCCTGCATAACAAGCCCTCTTTGCTAACCCTCCGACGATGCCCACGCTGCGCCTATTCGCCTTCCTTTCGCTGACCGCTGTCGTCCGTGCCGGAGACCCATTGCCTGTCGCCGTGTCGCCACAGCCTTGGGTGGTTTCGCTGAGTGAAGAGAACGATAAATTCGGCCCTAAGAATAAAGACCGTTATTACACCCAAGGCCTCAAGCTAGCCGTCAACACCAGTGAACATAACTTCTTTTCGCTGACACAGGAAATTAACACTCCCTCAGATACCACCACCCCGAACCCGCTTTTGACAGACATGCCTTACTCTGGGGCACTCTACCTGGGTTGGGGTTATGGGCGAATCTTGGATCGCGGCGGACGCAAGGACTGCATGTTCGCCGTTGAAGCCAAACTCGGGGTAATCGGACCGTCCTCCGGCTCCGAGACCATTCAGAATAAATTCCATACCCTCATCGGGACACCAGCGGCAGCCGGCTGGGGCACGCAATTGCCAGATGAACCCCTCGTCAATTTTGACGCAGAGTTCCGTCGACGGTTCGACTTAGATTCAACCGGCCGAGGTTATCGTGACCTTATTGCCCGCATGATGGTGGAACTAGGCACCATGCGAACCGAGGTGCTGGTCGGCGCCCAATTACGATGGGGCCTTAATCTAGATAAGTCATGGGGCCATTCCTACATCCGCCAGTCTACCGGCTATGACCCGATCACCGCTCTCAGCAGTCCTGATAATCGACCTAATTTCGCCTACTGGGCTTTTGCCGATTCCCAACTCGAAGTGGTGGCCCGCAACTACGCGACCGACGGGACCAACTTCCGCGAATCGCGAGCGGTCACCCGCCGGCCCATCGTGATGCAACTCGCACTGGGTACGACCTTCCAGTTCCATAAGTTTTCCACCACCTATTTTATCGCGATGCGCACGAAAGATTTCGAAACCCAGGAAGCCGTCCATTTCTTTGGCGGGGTCAAAGGCCAGTTGAATTTCTGAACATGTCAGCCATCGCCGTAATCGACGTCGGTTCCAACTCCATCAAGGTAGCGGTCGTTGATGCCATTTCGCGTGCTGAACTAGGTCGACAGACTGAATCAGTCCGACTCCAACAAGCCGATGGCGACGAAGGACTCTTCCCCGCTGAAGTGCAGAATGAAGCCGTGGAAGCCATCGTCCGACTAGTCGCCTTTGCCCGCGGTAAAGGTGCCGAGCAAATCGTCATTCTCGGCACCAGTGCGATCCGCGAATCGGCCAGCCGACAGGCCTTCGCTCGCCGCGTGAAAACGGCAACCGACATCCCTCTCACGATTGTCTCCGGCGAGGTTGAAGCACGCCTAGCTATTGCCGGGGTGCGGACTGACCCAGCCTATCAGGCTTACACGAACATCCTCTCCTTCGACCTGGGCGGCGGCAGCCTCGAGGTCTGCGCCCTCCGCGGCCCAAATTGCATCCTCGCGCGCAGCTTCCGCATCGGCTCAGTGCGCCTGACGCACGGTTACCTGCGTGGGGGATTAGGCGTCGTGGATGACTTGGACCAAAGCTCAATTCGCACGCATCTCCTCGGTGCTCTGACCACCGTCATCCCCTCCGCGGCCGCCGAGAATTACTTGATTATCGGGGCAGGTGGCGCCTTTGCGGCCATCGCGCTCTACCTTGAAGCCATCGGGGAAACTCCTGCCGGTGGCCGCCTACCGGTCTTGCGGATTCGCGAACTCAAGGACCGCCTCTGTGCGTTAACTTCGGACGAACGTAAGAAGGTGCCGGGCATTCCTGCTGATCGTGCTGACATCATGCCAGCCGCACTCATTACCCTCTGCGTCCTCGCCGACCTTACGGGTGCGGAAGCATTTCATCTGAGCCATCGAGGCGTACGCCATGGCATGGTCGAACTCATGCTCAGTCAATCAGGCAAACTCCTGTGAAGCATCTGTTCGCCATTCTGCTCATCGGGGCATGCTTAGTGACCCAGGCGGCCGATAAGCCCGTCGTGCGGACAGGGAAGGTCACCCAAGTCGATCCAGCCACTGGGATGGCCACACTGCAATTGCGGCCGGTCGGCGCACCCGTGTCGAGCGATGTCGAACCTACCCCCATCGTCGTTCGCTTTTCAACAGGCGATATCAAGGTAGGCTATGCGGGACGGGAAATCGCCTTGCAGCTTATTACCACCGCGGAGGGCCCTCGACGTGCTGATACGATCTTCCCGAACGAACCGGAATCCTTGCGACGCATCGCCGAAATCTCCGATTCACTGCATCGCGAAACTCTGGACAAAGGTCGGCTAGTAACCCGCATGCCTGCGGACTTGATGCCTAATATGGCCCTCTGGGATCAAGACGGCCACCTCGTCCTGAAAAAAGATTTTCTGGGCTCGCCGCTCGCACTCAATTTCATCTTCACGAGTTGTCGCTCCGCTCGAATGTGCCCCGCCTCGACCGCCTGCATGAAGCAACTCGCCGACTTACTCGCGAAGCAACCGGCTGCCGCGAAGGTTCGCCTGCTCACGATTACCTTTGATCCCGAAACCGATTCGCCGGGCTTGCTGCGTACTTACGCGGATGGGTACGGGATCGACCATGGACGCCATCGGTTCCTGACCGGTGATCCGGCGCAAATCAAAGACCTCATGCGCCACTATGGCATCCAGACTTTGCGTGACGACGGTACCATTGTGCACAACGCCGCGTTACTGCTCATCAGCGCCGAAGGGCGCATTCTCCAACGACGCGAGGGTGCTTCCTTTGACCCAGAGGATGTGGCCAAGGCATTGGTTCAGGCTAACGCCAACAAATGACTTTGAATCGACAATTCTGGATCATCACGGGATGTGCCTTATTGGGCTATTTCGCGCTACGCTCGCTACCGGACACCCAGTGCGCCTTTCTACACTCCGATCACCAGCCGGTCGTGGTAGGCGATGTTGAGTTTTGCGGCATTAATGAGGAAGCAAATTACTACCACCCCAAGTCACTGCAGTTTCCCGTCCGCCTGAATATCCGCCTCGCCCCGAGTGGCGACAAGGGGTCGCTCCAACTCATCCGCGATGATGGTACCGCTTACCTCAATCATGAGATTGCCCTGACCCACACCGAGAAAGTCCATTTGCACTTACGTCAACTCGGCGGCCGCCTTGCTTACATCCACCTGCACCCGGAGGCCCAAGAGGATGGCACTTGGGATTTCCAATTTCCACCGGATTTTTCCAACGGAAACACCGGCGGAAACTACCAAGCCTTTGTCGACTTTGCCGATCAACGTTCGGGGCGAGTATTACTGGCAGAGGCGAAGATGAACTCACCAACCACGAGCGGCTCCTCCGTAACCCCATCGGCACGGAATCAGTTGGTCAGTTTGCAAACCTCCTCTCAACGCACCGGCGACTCCGCCGTTATTCGGGTAAAGCTCTCAGGGCCCGCGGGTGCGAAACTCAAATTGCAGCCCATCATGGGTTCCCTTGGTCACGCAGTCCTGATGGGCCCGATGGAGGCGCAACCGGGCTACGCACACATGCATCCCTCACTGGAAGGCGGGGAGTACGGCGAAGCGCCCAGCCTGGCTTTCAAATTACGACTGCCGGCACCGGGTGTTTACGACTTCTGGCTCAATATTTCGGACGGCAAGTCCGACACGCTGCACGCAACGCTCACGGTCACCCGTTGAGTGATTGGAAATAGCGGATGGTCGCGGCGAGGCCTCCCGGCACATCATAGGCAGGCAGCCAACCCGTCTGCCTGAGCTTGTCTGCCGATGCCACGGAATGCATCACGTCGCCCGGCCGGCCAGGGAGAAAACGGAGCGCGGACTTCGATGCGGTCAGGTTTAGGATTTCTTGAGCCAGAGACTTGATCGAAAGGCGGCGGCCATAACCCACGTTATAGGTCCCGACGGACGCAGGAGATTGCGACATGAAATCGAGTGCCCCGACGATATCTTTGACGTAAATAAAATCACGGGTCTGTTCGCCGTCACCATAGATAGTGATGTCTTCGGAGCGCAGGGCACGAGCGATGAAAATTGGGACCGCTGCCGCATAGGCCGATTGAGGGTCCTGGCGCGGCCCGAAGACATTGAAGAAACGCAGGCTGGCGGTCGCCAAGCCGTGCTCCCTCTGAAATTCCTCTAACAGGTGCTCCCCGGCGAGTTTCGTCTCGGCATAGGGAGACTTGGGCTCGGGTGGCATGGATTCGAGTTTAGGGACTAACGGATTGTCCCCATAGATGGCCGCCGATGAGGCAAGGAGGACTTTTTTGACGCCGGCCCGAGACGCCGCCGCAAGGACGCGACGTGTTCCCTCGATATTCAGCTCCGCACATTCGGCGGGTTTCTGGACAGATTCCGGAACGGAAATCATGGCAGCCAAGTGAAAGACACGCCCGACGCCCTGCATGGCCTCAGCCAGGGCACGATCATCGAGGATAGATCCTTCAATCAGGCGGCATTCTAATCCTGCTAAGTTACGGCGATAGCCGGTACGCAAATCATCGAGGACGATAATTTCCGCTTGGCCTTGAAAGCGTTCAACGATGTGGGACCCAATGAAGCCGGCCCCGCCCGTAATGAGAATGCGGGGTTTCATTTTTGGTCGACAAAGTTCTGCATCGCCGAGGCCTGCGCTTCAATGGAAGCGACGAGCTTGAATTGAGAACGCAACCGATCTAGATTATGCATTGGGCGTTTGATTTTAAAGTAAGTATCTCCCTCGAGCCAATCCGTGAGGAACCGTAACCCAATTTCAAAGGTGATGAGCTTGCCGGCAAACGGAAGGAGCCGTTTCTCAGCGGAAGTCAGGAAGCCATGCGCGGAACTCAAGTAGCCATTGACCAAGGCTTCGAACATGGGGAATTGCATCGTAACCAATGATAGATTCGTCTCATCCTCCGCGGCCGGAGAGGTCGAAGTGCGCACTAAATCGCCGAAGTCATAAAGCACCGAACCCGGCATGACCGTGTCCAAGTCGATCACACAGATGCCTTCCTGCGTGACATCATCCAGCAATACATTGTTCAGCTTGGTATCGTTATGGGTGACACGTTCTGGCAATTGGCCGGTGCGAAGGGCATCAACCACGCGGCTAACTTCGGACTCGCGGGCTAGAGCGAAAGCAATTTCCGACTTGGCCGCGTCGGCCCGTCCATGGGCGTCCTTGGCCAACGCGGCCTGAAAGCGAGCAAAGCGAGCAGGGGTGTGATGGAAATCAGGGATGGTCTCGTGCAGGCGGCCCCCAGGCAGGTCCGCCAGCAAGGACTGGAATGCCCCGAATGCCCGGGCCGCTTGAAATGCCTGATTGGTATTTCGAACGACATCATAGCCCGTGGCTTTTTCGACAAAATCATAACAGCGCCAGCGATTACCAGCGGCATCAATAAACCAAGACTTGCCGTCGGTCGTCGGAATCAAACGTAGCGCTCGGCGATGGGCATCTGGCTGACCACTCGCGGTCAATTTACGCTGAGCGTGGGCGCAAACCCGCTCTACGTTTTCCATCAGTTCATCCGGGCGCTTGAAGACCAAATGATTGATACGTTGTAAGACATACCGAGCCTCCCCGACCGGGAGTCGCACCGTCACCGCAAAGGTATCGTTAATATGTCCACTGCCATAGGGCGAAGCCGTGAGGAAGTCGCCACCCAACTGAAAGCGGCCAGCGATACTCGCCAGATCAAATGGGGCAGTGGGAGTCATTAATTAAGACCAAAGATGAGCCGGGTAATCTCCCGAGGCAACCTGCTCCAAGATGCTAGCCTGCACGATAGGTTTGTCTTCGCGGTAGGTAACCCCAAACCAAGTAGAGTCCGTCCGTAAGACTCGACACGTAGCCGCATGCGCGCGAATCAGATTACCGACCGACATCGGGATGTATGCCTCACTCTTCATTTCCGAACCACGAGCGGTCAGGAAGTTTCGAAAGTCGTCAGCTAATTGCGGAAAGATTGCGGGGGTGAACCCCCACATGTTCATAGAAACTGGCTCACTTCCATTAAGTGACGTGACGTGACCGTCGTCGGCTAGGTTTTCAGCTCCGGAGGCGAGTTTAGAGATCTTGGTCAGCTCCTGAATATCGGTCAGCATCCCGGCCGCATCTGTTTGGCATACCCCACGGGCCACGGTGCCATGTTCTGAAAGGGTATTACGCAGGGTGAAACCGACCATCGCATAATCCGTTGAGCTACCTTGAGCTAGGCTGAGGAACTTGCCGAGGTTGGCGTAGGAATCGCGTCCATAGAAATCATCGGCGTTAATGACGGCGAAGGGTGTATCCACGGCTGTGCGGGCGCAGAGAATCGCATGGGTTGTCCCCCACGGCTTATCCCGGCCAGGCGGCACCAAGAAGCCTGTGGGCAATTGATCGATAGTCTGAAAAGCAAAGCCGACTGCAATCCGCCCCTCGAATTTAGCGGCGATACGTTCGCGGAAATCCTTTTCGAAGTCTGGTCGGATGATGAAGACCACCTTGCCGAAACCAGCCCGAATCGCATCGTATACCGAGTAATCCAAGATGGTTTCACCCGATGGTCCCATCGGGTCAATCTGCTTGAGGCCGCCGTAACGGCTACCCATACCAGCAGCGAGAACGAGAAGAGTTGGCTTCATCATCAGAGGGATTGGCGCAGCCGGCGGATAACATCTTGCTTCAGGCGTTCAATGAACCCGGCGGCATACTCGACTGGATCCAGAGTCTCATCTTGCACCAAGGGCGTCAGGTCCATCGCCCATTGCACGGATGTCTCCTGATCGGTAGCGTGCGGGTTGCCGAATGTCGCATTAGCCGCCCGACGGCCGAGTACCGCCAAATCGTAGCGCTTGCCGCCGGCAATCTGGGTCGCGAAGACCGCATTGATGGTCTGCGCAAGTTCAGGATGACGAGACACAGGCATCGGGGTTTTCTCAATGTCGACAAGCCAATCCAAGTCACGCCAGACCTCACAACCATAGACCATCTTGGGACGGTCCGTTTTCGGCATCAGCCGGATTGCCTCAAGCGCCCGCAGGGCACACCCCACGTGGGTATCATGCTTGTCCGCGAGATTATGAAGGTAAACCACTTCTGGTCGGCTCGCCTCAAGAACCTTGCGGAGTTCGTCGCGCACGGCCCCCTGGGAGGCATCGCGGACCGCGGAACTCGCGAAGCCGAGTTGAGCGACGAAGGAATATTGACCGATGACAGCTGCGGACTCTTGTTCGCGGACGCGTTCCTCGGCGATTTGATCGTCAGACCATTGGGCAAAGGGGCCGGCGCGGGAACTTCCCCGGCCGTCGGTGACCGTCACTCCGCCGAACCATCGGTCTGGGCGTTCGTAACATTCCAGGATGCCATGGAACGCCATAAATTCTAAGTCATCTTGATGGGCACCAATACCCAAGTGGGTGGTCCGGCGAATACTCTCCGGACCATCCAGCCGATCGGGGATCATCAAGCGGGCCGCTGGGTTAAGTTTAAGCATCATCGAAGGGAGGGCAGGGAAGCGGCCGCGATAGCCTGGCCGTGGCGCTTATCTTTCTCATCGGGCACGACGAGGTCGATGCGAAGTTCCGGAAATTCATCGTCCAGAACCTCACGGGCGCGCTCAAGGATCGCCTCGCCGCCGCGACCAGAGGTGACTCGCCCCATAATGAGTAGGCAGCTGAAGGTGTAGAACTGGGCGAAATGGGCGATGGCGTACCCGAAGGCAATCCCCACCGCCTCATAGACCTGCATGGCGCGAGGGTCGCCGCTGATCATGAGTTGTTGCAGGAATTCCAGACGCTCGGGCAGACGCATTTCCGGTGGGGAAATAATGCCGGCTAAAGGCATCAAGCGACCAATACCTTGTTGGCTAAAATACTGTACCGCGCAGCCACGATCACCGGACCATTCGTCGGCCGGGGCGGCGGGACGATAGTCCACCGGCACGAAAGCGAGTTCGGAAAGCCAGTTGGTGAGATTACCCGCCGTGTCGACGTAACCAGCCGCGACACTCGTCCCCATGGCGACCCCTAGTACGGCATTACGCCCCAGGGACATCGAGGCTGCCAAGGCGGTGACATCGCCGTCATTGAGGACTTCGAATGGCACCTTATATTCCGCGGCAATTTCCAAGAACATACCGCGCACTTGGTGTTCAAAAACCCCCCGGTCGGTGATTCCGCGGAAGAGTGACCCGATGCGGACTTTGTTGTTAATATAAACTCCCGCAGCTGAGCCGCCGATGGCGTCGATGCGCGGCAGGTGCTTCGCGGCCAACGACAAGGAATGACGGATGCCGGCTAAATGATACCCGGGGTCGGCTTGGAAATAAGGATCCCATTTAACCTCTTCGCTGAAAACGACGCGTCCGTCGATTACCGCCGCACACTTACGGTCTGATCCACCCAAGTCGAAACCGATCCGACAGCCATCGAGATGGCGGCCAAGCGGGAGCGTCGAAGCGGAAGGTGTGGGAATCTCACAAGCGGGGATGGCCCGAAAGGAAAGCGGTACCTCGAAAATGCGCTGAAAGAAGTCAGCATCAAACGCCCGTTCACCACCCGGAGCATAGGAAATACCTAATTTTGCAGACATCCCAGCGGCAAGCGACCCACTGAGCAGAATCACTGAGCCGCCGCGGGCCCAAAGGAGGAACTTAACGGTGCGCTCCAAGTGCTGATAATTCGCCGCATCATCCAGGCCTGCCGGTAATAATTGGGTGCGATGAACCGAGGCGGTGCCATCCGGCCGAGTCAAGGCGATGATCATTTCGGAAGCGCCAGCCTCCCGACTGCAACGAGCGAGGAACGCACGGGTCCAGAGTGAGGCCGGAACGAAATCCGGATCAATGGCTGACCGATGACGGGGGGTGCTCTGCACGGTTAGTCGCCCAATAGGGCGGCCGCCTCCGGATCGAGATGGAAAGTACAGGCCCCATGCCGCTGGAGCCAAGTGGCCGGGCAATCCGCACTCGGTTGCTCGCGCATTGCCCGGCGAACGATAGCGGCCTTACCTGACCCAAAAGCGAGAAGCTCGACTCGACGGGCCGCCAGAATGGTCGCCACGCCCATCGTGAGTGCGGAGGTGGGCACCTCGTCTAGATTTCCGAAGAAAACGGAATTATCCCGACGCGTAACATCATTCAGATGGACATGACGGGTGCGTGAATCAGCAGAAGAGGGCGGCTCATTGAAACCAATATGACCCGTGCGACCAATGCCCAGAATCTGTAGATCAATGCCGCCGGCCGATCGAATCTCGGCTTCGAAATCAGCGCAGGTCTGCGTCGTATTCGTCGAGAGTCCGTCCGGAATATGAATATTTCCCGGGGCGATGTCGATATGCCGGAAGAAATGCTCCGCCATGAAATAGCGGTAAGATTGAGGGTGCGCTGGGCCCAGGCCGGCATACTCATCGAGATTAAAGCTGATGACTGTTTGAAAACTCAGGCCAGCTTCCCGGTGGAGTCTAATTAATTCAGCGTATAAGGGTAGTGGCGTAGCCCCCGTGGCGAGTCCGAGTACCGTGCACTTGCCCGATTTCGAGCGTATCTGGATTAGGTCGGCTATCTCCCGGGCAACCACCAGAGCGGCGATGTGTTTATCGGGGTGCAGCCGGGGGGCGATCATCGGTTCAGCCTAAAGTGGCAATCATGCGAGCAATCTCATCACGCTTCGCTTTGACCTCTTCGAGTTGCTTGCGGGCGCCTTCCAGAATGTTGGGGGGGGCCTTGGAGATAAAGGCCTCGTTGGTGAGCTTGGCTTCGCCGGCCGACACACCCTTCTCGAGTTTTTCGAGTTCCTTCGTGAGTCGTACCTTCTCGGCGGCAACATCAATATTGCCCGAAAGTTCGAGCATCACCGTACCCATCGGGGTCACCGCACCCGTGCGTCCCCCAGCTTCGGTAGCGAAGTTAATCTCAGCTAAGCCTGCCATGCGGCTGAGCTTATCGCGGTTATTTTCAACCAGGAGTTTCGCGGAGGCGTCCTTCACGACAATGGTGACCACGGAATCCCGGCGGGTAGCCTGATTCGCCTGTGACTTGAGGCCCCGAACGGAAGCCACCAGTTCCCGAAGTAGGGCAACATCGGCGACCTTAGCGGCACTGAGTTTCACGCCGTGGTCCCGGAGCACTCGCAGGAGATCCCCACCGGAACCGGTGTGGTGATTCTGGATGAAATCATGCTCATTGCCATAGCCCAGCAAGTGCCAGAGTTCCTCTGAGATGAACGGGGCAACGGGATGAAGCAGGAGGAGGAACTGGCGCAGGACCAGATCCTGGACAGCGAGACAAGTATCGCGCAGGGCCGGGTCGGCCAGACGGGCCTTGGACGCTTCGACATACCAGTCACAGAAATCCCCCCAGAAGAAGGCGTAGAGCCCTTGGGCGTAGGCAGTGAATTCGTGTTCTTCGAGGTTCTTCGTCGTGCTATCCGTCAGTTCAGCGAGCCCTTGCAGAATCGCAAAGTCGTCATCATCCAACAACGAAGCTTGAATCCGGGAGGCGACAGCAACGAGCGAGGAGTTATCCGACATCGGGCCGGACATCTGACGGAAGCGCGCCGCATTCCAAAGCTTGTTGCAGAAGTTACGTCCTTGGGAGACGCGGTCTTCATCGAAGAGGATATCTTGTCCCTTAGGGGCGATGGAAAGCAGGCCAAACCGGAGACCATCTGCACCGAACTTGGCAATCAGATCGAGCGGCTCAGGGGAATTGCCTAACGACTTGGACATCTTGCGACCAAGTTTATCGCGGATAATCCCATTAAAATAGACGCGTTTAAAGGGAACGCGCTGACGGATTTCTTCATCCGTGAGGGTCTTCTTTTCCGGACCGTGTAACTCCAGCCCAGCGATAATCATCCGGGCAACCCAGAGGAAAATGATATCTGGGCCCGTCGCGAGTGCGCCAGTGGGATACCAGTGCTTCAACTCTTCGGTCGTCTCACCCGATTTACGCCATCCAATAGTGGCGAGACACCACAGCCAGGAGGAAGCCCACGTATCAAGCACGTCAGGGTCCTGCTCCCAATTCTGCGGGTCGGCTGGGGCGGTCAGGGAAACGTGGCGATTAACGGCCTCGTTACGATCCGCGCCTTTGCGATACCAGACGGGGATACGATGCCCCCACCACAACTGGCGACTAACGCACCAGTCCTGGATGTTCTCGAGCCAATGCAAATAGGTCTTAGTCCAGCGCTCCGGGTGGAATTTAATAATCCCCGAAGTGACCGCACGCTTAGCCTCGTCGATCTTCGGATAACGAATGAACCATTGCTCACTGAGCCGGGGCTCGATGGGCACATCCGCACGCTCCGAGTAACCGACGGTATTTTCATAGGGCTCGGTCTTCACCAGAGCGCCCAATTCCTCGAGCAATTTCTCGGCTACCCCACGGGCTTTAAAACGTTCCAGGCCAGCCAGCGGGCCGGCGTCGGCGTTCATCGTGCCATCCGGATTCATGACATCAACGACCGGCAGCTGATGTCGCTTACCGATGTCAAAGTCCGTGCGGTCATGGGCGGGGGTGACCTTGAGTACGCCCGTACCGAATTCTTTTTCGACGGCCGTATCGCCGACAATCGGAATCTGGGCACGAGGGAAGGGCCGCCAAACATGCTTGCCGATGAGGTGCTTATAACGCTCATCCTCCGGGTGGACCGCCACGGCAGCGTCGCCGGGAATCGTCTCTGGGCGGGTCGTGGATATCTCGAGGAAAGTACCTGGGATTTCGGCGACTTCATAGCGCATCCGGTACAGCGAGCCCTTCGAGGGCTTCATGATCACTTCCTCGTCGGAGAGGCCGGTCTGCGATACTGGGCACCAATTCACCATCCGCTTACCGCGGTAGACGTAGCCGCGTTCATAAAGCGTGACGAAAGCCTGCAACACCGCCTGCGAGTAACCGGCGTCGAGCGTGTGTACCGTACGATCCCAATCGCAAGATGCGCCGAGCTTCCGCAACTGACCAAGGATGATACCGCCGTGCTTATCGCGCCACTCGGAGGCGACCTCGATGAACTTATCGCGGCCGAGATCATGGCGGGTCTGGCCGTGCTTCTGGCGAAGTTCTTTTTCGACGCGCGATTGCGTGGCGATACCAGCGTGATCGGTACCCGGGAGCCAGAGGGCCGACTTACCTTCCTGCCGCGCCCGCCGCACCATAATATCCTGAAGGGTATTGTTGAGCAGGTGCCCCATGTGGAGCACCCCAGTCACGTTGGGCGGCGGAATCATCACCGCGAAAGATTCGCGGCTGGGGTCAACCTTGCCCTTGAAGCATCCCGCGGCGACCCAGCGGTCGTACCACTGTTGTTCGACCCCTTGGGGTTCATAAGATTTGGGTATTTCAGCCATCGGGAAGGTGAATGATTAGGGGTTAAGTTCGGGATTGAAAAGAGCGTATTAGGGAGGCATGAAGATAGGTAAGCCAGGCCCCATGCAATGGGTGACTGACGAACCCCGCCAGGTCCGGAAGGAAGCAACGGCAGTCAGTTCACTCGTGTGCCGTGGTAAGCCTGGCCCCTTATCTTTTCACGATGCCAAGCGGTCGTTTGGCTTTCCGAATAGGCATAAGAAAGGGTGCTATTCGCACCCTTTCGTTCGAAAAACTTATCTGAAGTTTAGAGCGAGTGGATGCTCGTCTTACTGACGGCCATCGCGGCTTCCTTGAAGGATTCACTCACCGTGGGGTGGGCGAAGCAGGTGCGAGCGACATCTTCCGCGCTGCCGCCGTATTCCATGTGCGCACAAGCTGCCGCGATCATTTCTGAGGCACCCTTGGCGACCATCTGAACACCGAGAAGTTTGTCCGTCTTGGCACAGGCGATGACTTTGACGAAGCCAGCCGTACCGTCGGAGGCAATGGCACGTCCGTTGCCTGCCAACTGAAACTTACCAATCAACACTTCAATATTCTTCGCCTTAGCGTCGGCTTCAGAGAGACCGACGCAAGCCACCTCAGGGTCGGTATAAATAACTCCGGGGATAATGGCGTAATTCACATGGCCATGCTTACCAGCGAGATTTTCAGCGACCGCCACGCCTTCTTCCTCGGCCTTGTGCGCGAGCATTGGACCGGCGACGACATCGCCGATGGCATAGACACCAGGCAAGTTAGTCTGGAAGTGGCCATCAATGACGATCCGACCACGTTCATCGAGCTTCAGGCCCGCTTCCTGGGCACCCAAGCCGGTCGTGTTAGCCTTGCGGCCCACGGCGACGAGAATCTTATCGGCGGCAAATTCGAGGGGCTTGCCGTCGCGTTCGGCGGTCAGGGCGGAACGACCAGAGGTCTTCTTGACGCCCGTAACCTTGGCGCCCAACTCGAACTTGATACCCTGTTTTTCGAAAGCAGATTGGGCGGCCTTGGCAACGTCGGCATCGTAACTCGGGCCTCCGATGGACGGCAGCATTTCCACGACGGTGACTTGGGATCCAAGGCGGGCCCAGACGGAGCCAAGCTCGAGGCCGATGGCACCAGCACCAACCACGACCATCTTCTCAGGGACAGCCTTCAGGGAAATACCGTGATCGGAAGAAATGACGGTCTCGCCGTCAAACTTCATGAAAGGCAGCTCGATCGGCACGGAACCCGTAGCGATGAGGATGTTCTTTGTTTCGAGCGTACGATCGCCAGACGTACTGCGGACGAGAACTTCACCCGCCTTAGCGAGACGACCGAGACCGCGCACAATCTCAACGTTACGCTTCTTAAGCAGGGCGCCGACGCCCATGTTCAGCTGGGCGACAACCTTGTCTTTATTCGCGAGCATCGCCGCCACGTCAAAAGTGAGCTTCTCCGTGCCGACCAGACCATGCTTTTTGCCATGCAAAGCATGCTGATAAACCTCGGTAGAGTGCAGGAGCGCCTTGGAAGGGATGCACCCAACATTGAGACAGGTGCCACCGAGGGAGTTGTCCTTCTCCACAAGGGCTACTTTCAGGCCAAGCTGGCCAGCTTTGATGGCGGCGACATAGCCACCAGGGCCGGAGCCGATTACGACGAGATCGAATTGAGACATTGCGGTAGAGTTGAGGAGGTTAAATTAAACGCCGAAGAGCAGCCGTTGCGGGTCTTCGATAAACTGGCGGACCTTCACCAGGAAGGTCACGGCTTCCTTACCGTCGATGATGCGGTGATCATACGACAGAGCCAGATACATGATCGGCCGAATCACGACTTGTCCGTTTTCGGCAACGGGACGTTCGACGATATTGTGCAGCCCCATGATCGCGGCCTGCGGGTGGTTGAGAATCGGCGTCGAAAGCATCGAGCCATAAATACCGCCGTTGGAAATCGTGAAGACGCCGCCTTGAAGTTCCGGCAGCTGAATCTTGCCGTCGCGGGCACGCTTACCGAAATCGCCAATCGCTTTCTCGATCCCAGCGAAGTTCAACTGATCGCAGTCGCGCACGACGGGAACCATCAGGCCTTTATCCGTGCCCACGGCCACACCGATATCGTAGAAGTGATTCTCGACGATATCTTCGCCGTCAAGCTGGGCGTTAATCGCCGTAACTTCCTTCATAGCCTGGACGGCGGCCTTAACGAAAAAGGACATGAAACCGAGTTTCACCCCGTATTTCTTGAGGAATTCCTCGCCATGGCGCTTTCGCAGTTCCATCACCGGCGCCATATTGACCTCGTTGAAGGTCGTGAGCATCGCCGTTTCGGATTTGGCCTGCACCAGACGTTCGGCGATTTTGCGGCGCAAAGGAGACATCCGCTTGCGTGAGGTAAGACCATCGCGGGAAGGAATGACAACTGGGGCAGCAGGGGAAGATACCTGAGCAACGGCAGAAGGGGCGGGGGCGGCGGTAACGGGAGCCTGGATCGGCGTCTGGCCAGCAAGCGCAGCCAACATATCGCCCTTGGTCACGCGACCCGCTTTGCCCGAACCTTCGATGCCAGCAGGATTCAATCCAGTCTCAGCCGAGAGCCGCCGAACGGCAGGAGAAACTTCTGCGGCCGCACCAAGCTTCGCCGCAACAGGGGCCGCGGGAGCCTTGGCGGCAACCGGAGTCACTGCGGACTTAACCGCAGGCGCAGCAACAGCAGACGGAGGAGGGGCGGTACCAGCGGCGCCAGCCTCAATGGAAGCGACAACCTGACCGACGAGCACTTCAGTGCCAGCTTCCACCGTAAGGGTAATCCGTCCGTCTACCTCGGCAGTGCCTTCAGAGGTAACCTTATCGGTTTCGTAGGAGAAGAGCGGCTGGCCCTTGCGGACAGCGTCACCGCTTTTGACCAACCAAGTGGCAAGGAGGCCCCCGGTGATGGATTCGCCCATGGGAGGGATTTTGACTTCGACGGCCATGAAAATTAGGTAGGTCAGACCTTGGAATCCCTTACGGCCCGTTTCAACGGGGAAATAACCCTTTAATCGACCTTAAGCGGTCACCCAAGGGATAGTAGCCCCCCTCGTTTAAGGGACAAATTGTGCTACTAGGCCCTATTAGGCTGAAAAAGCCTGCCGGAGGACATCAGCCTGCTCAATCTTATGGACGGCAAGCGAACCCACCGCCGGGGAGGCAGCCGCATCCCGACCAGCATAGACCGGGCGGATACCGATAGCGTCTTCAATCATCGAAGAGACAAAAGTCCAGCCGCCCATATTGCGGGCTTCATCCTGCACCCAGACAACCCTGGAAGGCGATCCGACCGCGGCGTGAAGTTTCTTAAGCGACGCGGCATCGAACGGATAGAACTGCTCGATACGCAGGATAGTTGTGGTGGCATCCTTTCGTGCGACCCGCTCGGCATCGAGTTCGTAGAAGACCTTACCAGAACAGAGTAGCAGGCGTTCGGTCTTTGTCGCAGGGGTCGCGTCCGGCAAAATTGCCTGGAAATGACCAGTAGTGAAATCGTTCAACGTGCTCACACAGGACTTATGACGCAACAGACTCTTAGGCGTCATGACGACGAGTGGCTTGCGAAGTTCCGATTTCACCTGACGTCGAAGGGCGTGAAATAGCTGGGCCGGCGTGGAGGGCTGAACGACCTGCATATTGTTCTCAGCGCAAAGCTGCAGGAAGCGTTCAATCCGAGCAGAGGAGTGTTCGGGACCCTGTCCTTCGTAGCCGTGCGGCAGCAACAACACGAGCCCGCTATCCTGACCCCACTTGGATTCTGCCGAGGCCAGAAACTGGTCGATCATGATTTGCGCACCGTTGGCGAAGTCGCCGAATTGAGCCTCCCAGATGACGAGAGAATCCTTCGCTTCCAGTGAGTAGCCATAATCAAAACCCAGGACGGCATACTCCGACAGCGACGAATTCACTAATTCGATTTCGGCCCCGGAGATTGAGCCCAGCGGGCAATATTCGGCATCATTAGAAGGGTCATGCAAGACCGCATGACGGTGGGAGAAAGTTCCGCGCTCACAATCCTGACCGGAAATACGTACAGGATAACCTTCGGCGAGGAGCGAAGCAAAGGCGAGCCCTTCACCCAAGCTCCAATCGAAGTTTGCCCCGGACTTAAAAGCTTCGGCTTTGATATCGAGTAAGCGCTTGATCTTCGGGTTAGGCGAGAAATCCGGCGGCATCTGCCACAGGACCGGGGCTACCTTCGTCAGAAGTTCGGACGGAGCGGACGTATCAACGAAGTGATCGTACGGAGCATTGAACGGACGGACGCCCGGAGGATTCTTTTTGTGATTTTCGACTTCCACGGCGAGAGCGGCCTGAGCACGTTCCTGCGCCGCATTCAGCAACACTTCAAATTCAGTCCGCAGCGTAATCAATTCGCCGTCAGGAGCGGAGCCAGATTCGGTCAAGCGGGACGCATATAACTCGGCCACAGAAGGGTGGGCGGTGATATTGCGGTAAAGAACTGGCTGGGTGAACGCGGGCTCATCCGTTTCATTGTGGCCGTAGCGGCGATAGCACACGATATCCACAACGGCATCGGCGGCGAACTTCTGTCGGAACTCGAGGGCGAGCTCTGTGGCAAGAATGACGGCATCGGGGTCATCACCGTTGGCGTGGAAGATGGGGCATTCCGTAAATTTCGCGATTTCCGTACAATGGCGGCCCGTACGTGCCTCGTCCGGGTTGGTCGTGAAGCCGACTTGATTATTACTGACTAGGTGGAGCGTACCGCCGACTCCGTAGCCCTTCAGGCCGGCGAGGTTAAGGGTTTCCATGACGATGCCCTGGCCGGCAAAAGCCGCGTCGCCATGAATCAAAATCGGTAGCGCCTTCGAGCGATCCGCGCCCCCTTGAAGATCGACCAGTGCCCGAGTGCGACCCAAGACGACAGGATTAACCGCCTCGAGGTGACTAGGGTTATAAGCGAGCGTGATGCTGACCTCCTTACCGCCGACCATGCGGGCGCCCGCATAACCAAGGTGATATTTGACGTCACCATCACCATGGGTGGTGTCAGGAATATGATTCTCAGAAAAGGCCCCGAACAAGGCTTCGGCTTTTTTGCCGCAGATGTTGACGAGCACATTGAGGCGACCGCGATGGGCCATCCCTAAGACGATATCAGAAATACCCGACGCGGGGGCGCGTTCGATAATCTGATCGAGGGCCGCGAGCAGCACTTCGCCGCCTTCAACGGAAAAGCGCTTGGCTCCCACAAAAGTCTTGTGCAGGAAGCGCTCAAACTGCTCGGCCTGAACAATGGAACGCAGGAAACGACGCCGAGCGGCGATATCATACGACGGGCGAAGCCCGCAGGATTCCACGCGCTCCTGCAACCAACGGCGGCGTTCACCATCCTGGATATGGGTAAGCTCAACGCCAATCGGGCCGCAGTAAATCGACTTCAGTTTTGAGATAATTTCCGACAAGGGGAGCAACTTGCCGCCGAGAAAATCACCCGTATGAAATACTCGGTCGACCGGGATGGAGTCCAACCCGAGAGCCTTGTCCGTGAGTTCAAAGTGGGGGACGGGGTCGAAAAGCGGATTAATGCGCGACTGCTGGTGACCGAGGGCACGATAAGCCTGGATGGCCGCGAGTACCTTCCACTGGGCAACCGCATCCACCCCGGCAAGCGGAGCCGCGCCTTTGGCTGGCTTGGGCGGAAGGCTCACGCCTAGCTCAAAGCCCTCGAAGAAAGCACGCCATTCCGCATCCACGGAAGAGGGGTCCTTGGACCACTGTTCGTGATAGGCGGCGACCAGATCCGCATTCCATCGAGTTCCGACACTAAGATGTTTCATTTCTTTGCCTGTAAAAGGGACGTAAACCTTGCACGATTAGCGGCTTGTTCACAAGCCCAGACGCTGTCGAAAAAAAGCCAGACTTTGGGGATTGTAAGGACAAAAACGCCGAGGTTTAATGCGGTTCCGTCGATGTCTTCCCCGCGACCGGCTAATCGTTCCTACTCCACGGAAGCGCTGGAGAGGTGGTTTGCGTCCCTACCTGAGGAGTGGGAAGCCGGATTCTCCGAACCAGATTTAGTCGAAGGACGTCGGCTCTACACCGAAGGCTTGGTGCGCCAAGTTGAGTTAAAGGTCGAGAATGCCGAGGCACTCACCCGAACGGAAACGCAGACGGTTCGGGCGGTGATTGAAATTAATAACGGGAAAATCGAGTGGCGCACGTCCTTACCCGAGGAAGAGAACGGCGCTCCGTTCGCCGTTGCCTCAATTTACGAAGTAGAAGAATTGCTCGCCGACGAAATCCCTGCGATCGACGACACCGCTCCGAGCGCGGAAACGTCCGCCCCGAAAGAACCTGAGCGCAAGGATAGCGGAGCCCGGACGGCGCTGAAACTTCAAGTAACCTTTGATCTTACTTCAGACGGATTAAAGACCGCCGCAGCTTGGGGTGGCCGCGGGGGTCATTCCTGGAACTGTTTTGGCCCCGGGGCTATCCCCGGCGACGAACTCTCCGATGAGCAGCGGCAGACCCTTTTTCGGTTCAGCACCGTCGCACACCGCGCAGGCTTTGTCTACAGCAAGACCGCGGGCACCTGGGCGATGGACAATATCGGCCGGATCGAGCGGTTCGTCCGCGAAGAATTACCTGAATGGCGCAAGCGCTTCAAGCTCATCGGCGAAGAAGCCTTGAACATTTTTCGCAACGAACAGTTACAAGTCGCCGTGGATGCCGAGGCCGAATCGGCCGGAGATCGTAAATCTTTCAAACTGAACTGGCGCCTCAAAGCGGGCGGACACCGGCTGCTTGCCGAAGAACAGAAACTTCTACTCAAGGCGGGCGGGCGACCGGTCATCTTGCCAGGGAAGGGGGTCGTCGCCTACAACGCCGCGGTAGCCGACTTTTCAGAAGATTGGCGGGCAAAGGACGGGGAAGTACCTCGCTACCTCTTACTCTCCCTGTTCGACCATGCGGCGGTCGGAGCACTGAAACTTAATGATGACCTCAAGGAGTGGAAGGACCAGCTCCTGCATGAGCCGGCCGCACCAGACAATCTCCCCGCCCACCTTCGTCCGTATCAGGCCAAAGGCGTCGCTTGGCTCGGACGGCTTTGCGACCTCGGCTCGCATCCATTGCTCGCCGATGAAATGGGCTTAGGTAAAACCGTCCAGGTGCTCGCCTTGCTGGCCTCCCGACCAATAGGCGAACGCTCGATCATCGTCTGCCCCGCCAGCGTCATTCCCGTCTGGCTCGGAGAAATCAAACGATTCCACCCAGAGATGAGTGCAGGCACCGCAGTGCTCACCGCCGAAGACGACTTCGCCAAGAACCCTGGGGCGCGTCTGTGGATTTCTAGCTACACTCAACTCCGTCGGCACGCCTCGCTACTCCCGAAGACCCAATTCGGGTACGCGGTTCTGGACGAAGCACAGGCGATTAAGAATCCAGAATCCAAAACAACTCAGACTTGCGTATCTGTCCAAGCCGACCACCGAATTGCCATTACCGGCACCCCCCTCGAAAATCGTCCAACGGATCTGTGGACAATTTTCCGTTTCCTCATGCCGGGCTTACTTGGCAAACGCGCCAACTTTGAGCGCATGATGCTGCGGGATGCTTCAATCGCCTTGGGTAAGGTCCGCCGCCAAGTTTCGCCGTTTATTCTGCGCCGTCTCAAACGCCATGTTGCTTCAGACATTCCGCCCAAGATGGAAGTCGTCTTGCCCTGCCCACTGACGCACGAACAACGCGCCCTCTATCAGCATCTCACCCAAGGCAGCGGACTCTCGGGAGAGCTTGCGAGTTTACTTTCGAAGGATGCGACCTCGGTCCTCACCCTTTTAATGCGTCTACGCCAAGTGTGCTGCGACCCCGGCTTATTGCCTGACAACTCCAATTGTCCTTCATCGCACTCCGGCAAGGTCACGCTCTTGGTTTCAAAGCTTTCGGAAATCGCGGCCAACGGCTCCAAGGCCGTCGTTTTCTCGCAATTCGTCTCACTGCTTGAACGCGTCAAATCGGCACTCGCGAGGGACCTGCCCAATCTGCCAATCTACGAGCTGACTGGAGAGACCAAGGATCGTTCAGCCCCGGTCGAGCAGTTCAAAGAAACCAAAGGTCCGGCCCTCTTCCTCGCCTCACTCAAGGCTGGGGGCACGGGTATCACGCTCAATACCGCGGAATACGTCTTCTTGATGGATCCGTGGTGGAATCCCGCTGTCGAAGCGCAGGCGGTCGACCGCGTCCATCGAATCGGGCAAAAGAACCCTGTGCTGATTTACCGCATGATTGCCCCGGGCACCGTCGAGGAACGCATCGAAGAACTGAAGCAGGAGAAGCGCGAACTCTTCTCCACCGTCGTCGGCGATATCCCTGACATGACCGACTGGACCCGACACTTCTCCTCCCTCGATGCACTCATTCGTCTCAGTGACTCGCCCGCTTCCGCCGCAGCCTCCGAGGCTTCGCAGGAACGCGACCAGGAAGGGTAGTTACTTTGCGATCAAGTCGTACTCCGAAGCACCCGTAACGGTCACCTCGGCGAACTCACCGACCAAGAGCTTTTTGGGAACTTGGACGACCCCGTCAATCTCCATGGCGTCTCCGGTACTGCGGGCTACGCCCGGACGCTCGACGAGCACGCGGAGCTTCTTGCCGACAAAGCGTTCGCCGCGTTCTTTTGAAAGTTTCTGCAGAAGGAGCATCGCCCGGCCGTGGCGCTCCGTCTTTACTTCATCGGAGAGATGGCCTTCCATCTTTGCACCACGGGTACCTTCTTCCTTCGAGTACTTGAAGACGCCCACGCGATCAAACTTGGTTTCGGAAAGGAAGCCCAAGAGTTCCGTAAAATCCTCTTCGGTCTCACCAGGGAAGCCGGCGATGAAAGTCGTGCGAATCACCAATTCGGGGATTCCGGCGCGCATGCGTTTAATCAGATCACGGATATATGCGCCATCTGTCTCGCGCTGCATAGCCCCGAGCATCCGATCGGAGATATGCTGCAAAGGGATGTCCACGTAACGGACCACGTGTTGGGACTGACCAATGGTCTCAATCAGCTCATCGCTCCAGTGCGCTGGATGCGTGTAAAGAAGACGAATCCAGAAATCACCTTCGATCTTATCAAGTTCCCGTAGCAGGGAAGCCAAGGATTCGCCCTTCGTCGAATCCACCTTGCTGCGCGGATTCGGACGGGCGTCGGTCCAGCGATCCATGCCGAAATAGGTGGTGTCCTGAGAGATCAGATTAATTTCCTTCACGCCTTCGGCGACGAGCTGGCGGGCCTCCTTGACGACGGACTCCACCGTGCGACTACGATGGCGGCCACGGATACGCGGGATAATGCAGAAGGTGCAGGGGTGGTTACATCCTTCTGCGATCTTGATGTAAGCCGAGTGCTTGGGGGTGAGGCGGAACCGAGGGGTATCAAAGTCCGGAATAAACGTCGTCGTTTTGGCGAGAAACTCCGTCATGCCAGCCTCTCCGCCCATGACCTTATGTATGACCGGGACGATATTGGTCACCTGGTCTAAGCCAATGAACGCATCGACCTTCGGTAACTCAATCCGGCCTTTAGCGCCTTCGACCGTGGGAATGGTCCCTTGGTAGCGTTGCGACATACAGCCAGCCACAATGAGCTTCTGGCCTTTTTTCCGGGCCGTGGCCTTACCATCACTCATCTCATAAATCGCTTCGAGCGCCTCATGTTTCGAGGCATCAATGAACGAACAAGTGTTAACGATGACCACGTCAGCCTCGGAGGCATCCGGGGTCATCGTCATGCCAGCCTTGGCGAGGTGGCCGATCATGATCTCGGAATCGATGAGATTCTTGGCACAGCCAAGGGAAACGAGGCCTACTTTGACGGACATGGCGGGATAAGGAGCAGAGTTCCCCCGGAAAGCAACCTTTGGCGTGGCTTAAAGGGTCAACCAAGCCTCAGCCGGGATGGTTTCGGGGCGAGCCAGGCTAGTTAGCCCATAGCGGGGCAAATCCGCCAACCATGCCGAAACATCGGGAGCATCTGGAAATAGATTCTTGGCCGAAGATCCGACCTGCTTACGACGTTGCGTGAAGAACATCCGGGCGACTTCGCGTGCCCGGGCCGACAGACGCCGAGCATCAGGGCGGCGTCGAAGTACCAAGAGGCATGAATCAACCTTGGGAGGCGGGTTGAAAGACTGGGCCGGGACGGGGTGAACCCGGACCTTCTCGAAAGCGAGGTGCACTTGGGCGGTCACGGCTGACCAGTGACCCGTGCCGACTTCAGCCGTGAGACGTTCGGCGGCTTCGCGTTGGAGCATGAGCACCATCATCGAAGGGTGTGGGCCGGCACAGATGCCATCCATCCATGGGGTCGAAATCGCATAGGGAAGATTGGCGACCACTTTAAAAGATCCATCCGGAGGGCTCTCTAGACCCGCCCGCGGGAAATCGACGGCGTCCCCCTCCTTAAGGTGAAAAGTCTGAGGGAAACGCGGCAACAGTGACTCCGTGAGATGAAAGTGCATCGTGCGGTCGGCCTCGATGGCGTAGAGATTCACCCCGGCCCCCAGCAAGGTTCTGGTCAGCGTGCCGAGACCAGGTCCGACTTCCACCACGGTGTCACCAGCCTTGACCTCACCCAGTTCAAGCGACTTACGGACGATATTACCATCAATCAAGAAATTCTGCCCGAGCCATTTCTTAGGCATATGGGAGAGTCGGGCCAGGAGATCTTTTGTCTCATTGGCGGAGAGTGGACCTTCGTTCATGCGGTTTGGAAGGCCCGCATGAGGGAATTCACATCAGAGGTACGCATGAGTGATTCACCGACGAGCAAGGCTTGCGCGCCCGCTTGGCGCATCCGGGCGGCGTCTGCGGCAGTCTTCAGGCCGCTTTCCGCCACCTTTAAGACCGAGGCTGGCATCTGTGGCATCACGCGCTCGGCGAAGGACAGATCGATGTTCATCGTCGAAAGATTACGATTATTAACGCCCACAATGTCAGGGGAATGATGCATGGCACGTTCAAGCTCCGCCTCGTCGTGCACTTCAAAGAGCGTATCGAGGCCCGCGAGCTTAGCGGCCCGATGAATCGGCACAATTTCCACATCAGTCAAGCCACGCACGATAATCAGAATGCAGCGGGCACCGGCTTGAGCGGCTTCCAAAACCTGATATGGGTGCACCATGAAATCCTTGCGAATGCAGGGCAGGGGACGGGCAGAGCCCACCTGGTCGTGGGTGACATCAGCCAAATCAGCCAGCACCCCCTTGAAGTATTTGGTTTCCGTGAGCACGGACAGGCAGTCGGCACCGGCGAGGGCATAGGCACGGGCCTGGGCAACCGCATCCACGTTATCCCGGATTTGACCGACACTTGGTGAGGCTCTTTTGACCTCCGCAATGACACTAAGCCGTCCGGGATTGAGGAGCGATTGGCGAAACCCAGGGGTCAGGTGTAGGCCAGCGAAAGCCGTCAGTTCGGCATCGGAGACATCCCGCACATAGGGGGCGATTTCCCTGCGCTTGGCGTCCATAATCTCGGTGAGCTTATCCACAGATGCCTACGGAAACGCTCCGGGGGCTTCTGGCAATCGTTTTGACTCCACCGCCGCCTGCCTCCTGCATCTTGTTATGCCCGGCATCGACCTTCTGATTGAGACCACCGCCCGACTCCGGGCCCCTGACGGCTGCCCATGGGATCGCGAACAGAACCATCGCACCATTTGTGACTGCCTCGTTGAAGAAGTCGCGGAACTTCTACAAGCCATCGACCGCAATGATGACGCGAACCTCCGGGAAGAACTCGGTGATCTCCTTTTTCACGTCGTACTGCACGCGCAGATGGCCAGCGAAGCGGGTAAGTTCAATTTTGATGACGTCGCTCGCGAAGTGAACGAGAAAATGGTGCGACGCCATCCGCACGTTTTCGGCGACGGGGTCAAACTCGGGAGTTCCGATGCGGTCATCACCCAGTGGGAACAAATTAAATTAAAAGAGAAAGGCGCCAAGCCTCCTTCAGTGTTCAAGGAATTGCCGGCGAGCCTGAACGCAATCCTAACGGCCCGTGAAGTCTGGAAACAGATTCGCAAGAAACAACTCGATGCTCACCTCGCGGTCGATATTCCGACCGTAGACAAACTCGCGACCGGCCTCACCGAAGAAGCCGCTGGCCGACAGTTGTTTGAACTTATCGCGGCATGCCGGGATGCGGGCATCGACCCTGACTCGGCACTGCGGCGCCGTACCGCCCAAGTTGTCGGCGAAGCTGAGTCCCGCGCCCCCAAGGCGTGACCATGAGTGCCGAAACGCCCATCGTCATTCACGCCGCTGGACGGGCCTTACAGGTCTGGCCCAAAGTCTCTAGTCGGACGACCCGCGTCCGCCTCTCCGTCCGCCCCGGACCCAAGGTGATTCTGACCTACCCCGAACACACTTCACAGGCCTCAGCCTTGGCTTTCCTGAGGGATAACCTCCCTTGGCTGGAGAAAGTCCTCGCGAAGGCGCGTACCGTCCAACCCTCACTGACTTCCCATATTCTGAAATTCCCCTGGATCACGATGGATGACCGATTGCTAGAGGTTGAGGTGACGGTCGGGACACGCGGCACCGCCCGTATTTCCCAGGCAAACGAAACGGTCGCCCTCGCTCTCCCCGCCGATAATCGAGAAACAGTCGCCGTGAGAGTCATCCGGCGTCTCGCTGAGACTGGGTTAAGCCTAGCGGTGGAGCGCCTGAGCCAACGCGTAGGCGTGACCGTTAAACAGGTCAGCGTCCGTGACCAGACAACGCGATGGGGTTCCTGCTCGACGGAAGGCACCCTCTCCCTGAACTGGCGCCTGATATTGCTGCCACCCATGCTGCATGACCACGTCATCTTGCATGAACTCTCCCATCGAAAGCACATGGATCACTCCGAGCGCTTCTGGCGTCAGCTGGAAGCATGGGATCCTGACTGGAAAAAGCATGACCGCGAACTGACCAAGCGGTGGAATGTCATCATGGACCTAGGCCGATGAAACACCCTGAAGTCGGCCAGCATCCTGACGAGACTTTCGACATCGTCGATGCGCACGATCAGGTCATCGGAGCGGCCTTTCGCGGCGAGATTCACCGCCGTGGACTCATCCACCGGGCCATCCACATATTCTGGCTTAGGAGCGATGGCATGCTTTGCCTGCAGCGACGTTCTTTCGCCAAGGATAATTGCCCAGGACTCCTCAGTTCTTCCTGTGCGGGTCACGTCGATAGCGGCGAAGACTATCTGACGGCAGCCGTCCGTGAGTTAGGCGAGGAGCTCGGCATCCACATTCCGGCCTCACTCCTCAAGGAAATCGACTACGCCCCGCATCACCACGAACTCGGCAATGAGTTCGTCCGGTCGTACCTTCTCCGGGGAGATTTCCCGACCGTCTTGGCTCAGTTTGAAGTGGATACCGTGCTTTGGCGAACGCCCTGCGAGGTGGAGCGCTGGATCGCCGAACAAAGCACTGCCTTCGCTCGGCCGTTGATACACCTGCTGGGTCGGCCTACGGTGCGGCGTGCGCTGGGCTTGGCTGCATAAGTGTTTGAACTCCTTACTGGGCGGTGTGATATAAGGCACGTGTCCGCCCCCGCCCAAGAACCGACCGACAGCCCCGCCGAGGTGCCCTGGTATCACTGGATTTGGGTCGTGCCTGCCGCAATGGGCTTACGTCTTTGGCTGGCGACACTCCGCGTCCATTCCAACGTTCGGCGCATTGATGACACCGCAGGTCCAGTCGTCATTCTGCTTTGGCATGACAAGCTTTTCACATCATCATTAATCGCCAATCGCCATTTTTCCCGACGCATCACGGCACTCATCAGCACGAGTAAGGATGGAGCATGGCTGGTGGCATTCTTCAGAGTCATGGGCCTGACCGCAGTTCGCGGCTCTTCCAACAAGCGTGGAGCGGCCGCCTTGATCGCCCTGACGCGCAGCATGCGCAAAGGAAACAATGCCGGCATCACGCCTGATGGCCCGAAAGGCCCCGTCTATAAGTTCAAGACCGGGGCCATTGCTTTAGCCAGACTCACCCGCAGTCCCTTCGTCGTCATGGGCATTCACTACCAACGTTGCTGGCGACTGCGTAGTTGGGACAACTTTGCCCTACCAGTGCCATTCTCCCGGGTGGATGTGGAATTCGTCCAAGAGCCTGCCCCGCATCAAGACGAAGCCGACGAGGCTATCGCCCAGCGACTCGAGAACAGTCTGAATCGGACCTCCGGCGTCGCAGTATCCTAAAGGGATTACTTCCGGAGAAGCTTCTCCGCATACTTGGCAAGCAAATCGGATTCTAGATTCACCCCGTCACCGGCTTGCCGTGACCCCAGATTAGTCACCTCTAGCGTGTGCGGGATAATCCAAATCGTAAAAACATCGTCTGTGACCGCGGCGACCGTCAATGACATGCCGTCGACGGCGACACATCCCTTGGCCACGATATATTTTAAAAAATCGGCAGGAGCACGAATATCAAGCCGCCAGTCAGCCCCGACTTTTTCCCAGCGTGTGATCAGACCGCTGGCATCAATATGGCCAGTGACAAAGTGGCCACCCAGCCGATCAGTCGGCAGTAAGCTTGGCTCAATATTCACGACGGAGCCTGCCGTAAGCACCCCGAGGTTGGTCAGACGGAGAGTCTCGGCCAGAAGGTCGAAGGACACATGATCACCCTGGGGGTCGACGACCGTCAGGCAGCAACCGTTGACGGCGATGCTATCGCCTGGCTTAGCCGAGGCGAGGAGGGGGTGCGCCAAGGTAAGTCGGGCACCATCCTTTTCCCGGGAGCTCAGGCTGACGACTTGAGCGGCACCTTGAACAAGCCCCGTAAACATCTGGAAATAAAAAGGGGCCTTTAAAAGGCCCCGAAGGATTAGTTCTGTTTGCCGTCCTGGCCACGCTTGGCGCGCTCTTCGGCCTCAATTTTGGCGCGAATTGCCGCACGCTCTTCTTCTTCAACCTGCTTCAGACGGTATTTCTTACGTTCATCTTCTTCGCCTGCAGAATGAATCTCAGATTCAACTTCATCCGAAGCCTTCTTGAATTCGCGCTTAGCCTTACCGAGACCACGGGCGAGCTCAGGGAGTTTGGAGCCTCCAAAAAGGAGGAGTACCACAAAGAGGACTACCCAAATAACGGGACCGTCGAACACGGCAAGAGGGAGGTGCATGGTCAGATTGCGATTGCTGGGATTGGTTGGAGTAGAGAACATTTCCATAAGTTTCGGCTATGTCAACCCATGTCTCCCATCGCGATGTCTGGTATACTGGACATGTCCAAGGGGTCGGTTTCAGAGCCCAAGTCCTAGCTTTAGCCCGCGGATTTGATGTCACGGGATATGTTCAAAACCTTCCGGATGGCCGGGTTTACCTCCATGCTGAAGGTAAAGGTGCGGAAGTGGAGGGCTTTACCGATGAGATTGTGAAGTCGCTCGATGGGCATATTAAATCGGAAGAAATCAAGAATTTCTCCGGCCTCCGCACCTGCAAAGATTTTTCAATTAAGCGATGACCTCTGCGATCTCCGTCCGCAACCTCACCAAGGATTTCCGTATCGGTATCCGCGGCCTCAAGCTCCGCGCCGTCGACGACCTCACCCTCGAAATCCCGCGCGGGCAAGTCTACGGACTGCTGGGGCCCAACGGTTGCGGCAAAAGTACGACGCTCAAGATTATCCTGGGACTCGTTCCTGCCACCGCTGGTGAAATCACTATCCTCGGCCAACCCTCAGCCACGGCTTCCGCCCGTGAGCGCACTGGCTTTCTGCCGGAGGCACCTTACTTCCATAAGTTCCTCAGCGGCCGGGAGCTGGTTCGCTACTGCGCACAACTGAGCGGCGTCACCGCCGAGCGCGTTGATCAATCCGTCGAAGAAGCCCTTGCGCTAGCTGCGATGACCGAAGCCGCCAGCCGACCCATCGGCACCTATTCCAAGGGGATGCTCCAACGCATCGGCTTCGCACAAGCGATTGTCCATGATCCCGAATTGGTCATCCTCGATGAGCCCACGGCGGGCGTTGACCCTGTCGGCTCTGCCGCGATTGGCAGAATGATCCATGCGATGCGCGATAAGGGAAAGACCGTCGTTCTGTGCTCCCATTTACTCGGCCAGGTCGAACAAGTCTGCGACCGTGTCGCCATCATGGATCGCGGAAAACTGGTCCTTGAAGGCAAGGTCGATGACGTACTCGCGCGCCGAGATCGCCACGTCATGACCATCGAAGCGCTCACACCGGCCGCGCAGGACGCGGCCGAAACAGCCCTGGCTGCCCACGGCGCCAAGGTTACCTCCGTCACCCATCCACGCCGCTCCCTCGAGGATCTCTTCCGAGAACTCGTGACCGGCAGCCGCGACGCCTAAACATGAAAGCTTCTCTTCAACGTGCTTATTGGATCTCTCGGGTAACCTTCCTCGAGGCCGTCCGCCAGCGCTTCTTTGCCTTTTTGGTCGTCCTCGGAGCCGCGATGGTACTCTCCTCCCTATCTTTTCGTTTCTTGGATTTCGGACACGGAGAACTCAAGTTCATCGCTGACTTCGGCTTTGGCGGCATGTTTCTCTTCGGATCGGTACTAGGGGTCGTCATGACTGCCCAATTATTCTTCTCGGAGATGGATAACCGCACCGCACTGACCTTGCTAGCGAAGCCGCTTAGTCGCACAGAGTTCCTCCTTGGTAAATTTTTTGGTGCCTGGGCGGTACTGGCTGTTTTCCTCGGCGTACTCTCCTTACTCCTGGGCGGCGTAATGTGGTGGCGGGAGCAGACAATCCTTGTGCAAGCTGAACAGCGCGGCCTGTTACCGGGGGTTTTCAGTGCCAGCGGAATGTTCGCCTATGCACTCCTGCAATGGCTGCGCCTAGGAGTCGTCATCGCAATTGTCCTCACCATCTCTTCCATCGCCCGGACCTTCCTCTTTGCCGTCATCGTCGGCGCGCTGGCCGTTGTGGCCGGACAACTTCAGTGGATTGCTCAGGACGTACTCCTAAAGCCCGCTGACAATCTGGCCTATAAGAGCTTCCTCTGGGTCAGCAGTCGGCTACTACCCAACCTTCAGCAATTCAACATCGGTGACGCACTCGTCCTCGAACCCGCCTCCGTCCCCACTGATGCTGTGCAGTGGGTCGTGGTATCCGGGATTTTCTACATGGTAGCCTATCTGGTGCTCGCGTCCGCCATCTTCCGACGCCGGGAAATCTAATCGTGCGGAAAATCGCCCCATGGCTGGCCTCACTGGCGCTGTTGATTGGAGCTGGGATTTTCTCCGAGTACTCCTGGATTAAAGTTCGCCCCTGTATTCCAGAAATTGGCCGGAAAGAGTTAGAGCCCACCTTGGGGCAGGGGGTCTTACTCGGGATCATGGGCGGGTTACGCACCGTGGTGGCAGATCTTACCTGGATTCGGAGTTATGTCCTCTGGGAACGTAAGGATCGGCCTGGGTGCGAAGCATTGATGCGCACCGCCTGTGCGCTTGACCCCCATTCCCGATACTTCTGGGAAAATACCGGTTACGCCATTGGCTATGACCTCGCACACTGGGAAGTCCGCAAGCGGGGAGGGTACGCCAAGGTCCCTAAAGAAACCCAAGATAGGCTCTTTCGTACCTATGCACGGCGCGGTCTCGACGTGATCGACGAGGGCCTCAAATATTCTAAAAATAAAGTCTCCCTCCTTCTCTGTGCCGCCCAGATGTCCGACATGAAGCTAGGCGACAAGCAGCTGGCCTCGGAGTACTATCGTCAGGCCGCCGAGTTACCAAACTCACCTTGGTATGCCGCCCGTCTCCACGCTCGGATAGAATGGGAGGCTGGCAAGAAGCCGGCAGCCTATACGTGGTATCGGCAATACTGGATTGTCCGCATGAAAGACGTCGATGACGGTTCACCAGACGACCTGATGGAGCTAAGGGAGATGGAGAACCAACTCAGGCTCCCCTTGCTCAGTCGAATCCCTCGGCAGTCCTGGGAAAAGTAATCAGAACGGTTCGTTGTCGGACTTCTTCTCAGCCGGGGCGCCCTTGCCCGCCTTCGGCTTGCGCGGAGGGAAGGCGAACCACCAGCCTTTGTCCTTATCGGCCACCAGGAACGCCTCAAAGGCGCGTCGGGTACGGTTGGAGACAAATTTCTTCAGGCCAGTCTTACCCTCATTAAGGAGCTTTGATACGTCCTCTGCTGAGATCGGACACTTCAGCATCTCCGAATTGAGGCTAAAGGTCTTCTTTGCTCCGGCCTCTTGGGCTTTATGCGGGCAGACGCGATAACCAGCGGTCGGCGTATGCTGGACGGGCAGTCCGCTCACGGGACACATGCCCAGCACAGGCCAGTCGGTATCGAAAGCATCGGGATTACCGTCGGCACCTTCGCGTGGCGGGAAGAACAAGACAGCCTTAAGTTTACCGCTCGGGGCCTTGGGCTTGGTCTTGCGGGGTGCCTTGACGGGGGCGGCATCTGCGCCTTCGACGACGGGGGGAGGGGTCTCTGCCTTGGCTTCGACTCCGCGGGGTTTAATCGTGTCGGGGTCGACAAGGTCGATGAATCCCGTGAAGTTCTTGCCTGACTTCATCGAGCGGAAATCGGCAAAGGGACCGATGCGACGCTTCTCAACCAGTTCGGCGACTTCGGTCGGAGTAATGTTATGACCATTCATGGCCACGTAGATGGTCAGCTTCGGACGATCCGTGGTTCCCACTGTGTCCTGGGAGAAATACTTCTCCCCATCAGTCAGCAGCGGCTTACCATCGGTCGGAGAGAGGACAGAAGGTTCAAGCGCAGCGGAAGGCAGCTTCTGAGCGCCGGCGGCCACCATAGAGCGTACCTGTTCTTTAATCTCGGCGATGAAATCTTCGGCGGTCAACTTGCCGTGCTCAATCTGCTTCAACTTGTACTCCCACTCGCCCGTCAGTTGCGGCTCAGTGAGGAAAGCCATTCCCTTGGCATGTAGGAACTGATGAAGCTGGAAAGCCTTGGACAGTGGCACGAGCTCTTTACCTTGGCGCTCGATGTATGATTTTGTGAGCAGCTCCTCAATCGTGGCTGCGCGGGTGGCGGGCGTACCCAAGCCACGTTCCTTCATTGCCTCAGCGAGAGCTTCGTCATCGACGAGCTTGCCGGCATTCTCCATCGCACCGAGTAGAGAAGCTTCATTATAGCGGGCCGGCGGCTTGGTCGCGTCTTCCTTGACGTCAATCCCGTGCACCTTGGCTTGGGCAGGCGCACCGTCCTTATCGGAGAGTGCGGGCAGGCTCGCAGCGCCTTCCTTATCCTTATCTTCTTCGGCTTCGGCTTCTTGCCCCCAGACGGAGCGCCACCCGGCGACGACGAGGACCTTGCCAGTCGTCCGGAAAGAGTGTTCACCGACGGTCGTGGTGCGGACCGTCTCCTCGAATTCGGCCATCGGGAAGAAGACGCCGACGAATCGTCGAACCACCAGATCGTAAATCTTCTGTTCAAACGGATCTAACCCCTGGGGCACCGTACCCGTGGGAATAATCGCGAAGTGATCGCTGACCTTACGGTTATCAAAGACGCGTCGACCGCAGCTATCTACCCAGCCCTTCTGGAGGGCTTCCTTGGCAAAAACCCCAGCGGGGTGGGCGCCTTCCAACGACTGGAGCGCGGCCTTGGCATTGGGGATATAATCTTCCGGGAGATATTGGGAATCCGTACGAGGGTAGGTGAGTGCCTTATGGCGCTCATACAACGCCTGTGCTGTGCGCAAAGTCGTCTGGGCTGAAAAACCAAAGCGCCGATTACTCTCGCGCTGCAAAGTCGTGAGATCGAACAGGCGCGGAGCGCTTTCTTTCTTAGGCTTACGCTCATCGGAAACCGTGCCGGTGCCAATCTTGAGCGACTCTTCGGCTACCTTGCGGGCCTGGGCTTCGTCGTAAAAACGCTCAGCCTCCTTGCGGTCGGTGACGCCAGGAACTTGGGCGGCACCTAGATAGCCGCCGAGGGTGACGCCAAAATTTCCTTCAATCTTCCAGAAAGTCTTGGGAACGAAGCCGCGGATTTCGAGCTCGCGCTTCACAATCAACATCAGGGTCGGAGTCTGGACCCGGCCGACTGAAAAGACATCTCGCTTAGCCCCGCCGATGATAATGGTACTGAAACGACTACCATTCATGCCGACCAGCCAGTCCGCCTGCGAACGGCCGATGGCCGAACCAAGCAGGCCTGCCTTAGCAGACTCATCGAGCAAGTGCTCGAAGCCCTCCGCAATCGCGCTGTTGGTCATACTCGTGAGCCAAAGGCGCTTGAGCGGCAGACGGCATTTCGCCAGTTGGTAAATATAATGCAGGATTAACTCACCCTCACGCCCTGCGTCACAGGCATTAACGACTGTGCCGATGTCTTCTCGACCCAGCAGCTTCTTGAGCAGCTTGAAGCGTTCGCCGTTATTGCGCTCACTAATGACGACCTTAAGGATGTCCGAACTGGCGGAACCATCAAACTTCTCAGGAAGAATCGGCAGATCCTTCAGCGTCCAGCGTTTGAACTTCTCATCAATATCCTGCGGGTCCTTCAAACGCACCACGTGCCCGATGGAAGAACTAATCACCCACTGGTCGTTCTCGAAGATCTCGCCCTGTTTGGCCACCTTGAGCACCTTGGCAAGATCCGCGGCCACCGAAGGCTTTTCGGCGATGACGAGGGTCTTCGAACCAGTAGGGGCGGACTCGGTGGACTTAGACTGGGAAGGCTTCTTGCGCATGCGTAGGATGATAACCGAATGTCAACCCGGTCACATCCCCTGCTCGGCGAAGGAGTCGTCGAGGGCGGCGATAAGAGTGGCGATAGTGGCGTCAGATTCGTCGCCCATATTGGAAATTCGGAAGGTCTTGCCCTTCAGTTTACCATAACCGCCGTCGATGACCAGTTGGTGGCGGGACTTGAGCGTCTTATTAAGGCGCTCCAGATCGGCGTTGCGGTCATTCTTGAAGCAATTGAGGCCGCGGGTGCCAAACTTCACTTCCGGCAGCAGCGAGAAGCCCTTGGCGAGACCCCAGGCACGCATCCGCTCATTCAGGCGGATATGCCGGGCGTAACGATTGTCCAATCCTTCGGCTTCAACTTCAATCAAGCGCTGCTGGAGACCATAGAAGAGGGAGATGCACGGGGTCGAAGGGGTCATGCCCTTGACGTGGTTATCATGAAACTCGATGAGGTCGAAATAGTAACCACGGTCGGACGCCTGCTTGGCGCGCTCACGGGCCCGTTCGCTCACGGCGAAGATTGCCAGGCCAGGGGGGAGGGCGAGGGCCTTCTGGGAACCCGTCAGGAAGATATCGATCCCCAACTCATCCTTCTTAATCGGGATCGTGGAGAATGAACTCACCGTGTCGGCGATGGAAATAACTTCTGGGAATTCCCGGACGACTGCCATGATGTCGGCAATGGGCGAGAGGGTACCCGTGGAGGTTTCGGAATGGATAAAGGTAATGCAGTCAAACTTACCGGTGGCCAGAGCCTTGCGCACGGCATCAGGGTCGACGGGCTGACCCCATTCAAACTTGAGAGCTTCCGCATATTTTCCGCAGCGCTTGGCGACATCATTCCACTTGTCGGAGAAAGCGCCGTTCATGCAATTAAGCACACCCTTCTGGCAGACGTTACGCAAAGCACCTTCCATCACACCCCAGGCAGAACTGGTGCCCAGGTAAACGGGGTCCTGCGTGTAGAACATCGATTGCAAGCGAGGCTGCATGTCGTTGTACAGTTTGACGAAATCGCCGGAGCGATGCCCGATCATGGGTTTCCCCATGGCTTGGACGATCGAGTCGGAGATAGTAAGCGGTCCGGGGATATAGAGACGATAGCTCATCGTTGGAAGGTGGTAAGGAGGTCGACGGGGACTTCAGGGTTCTCGAGGCGGACAATCCGTCGGTTACCCTCGGCCAGGGTCGCCGTCTTCGGCTTCCAGGAAGGGGCACGGGCAGGGTCAACCTCGGCAAAGGTCATGATCACCAGCAGGTCGCCAGGCTTGCCCAGATGGGCGGTGGCGCCGTTTAGGCAGACTTCGCGACTCCCGGCAGGGGCAGGGATGGCATAGGTCTCAAATCGCTCCCCATTAGCCAGATTCCCGACCAGGATCTTCTCATAGGGAAGCATACCCACAAGGGCCATAAGCTCGCGATCGACGGCCAAAGAGCCCTCGTAGTCGAGACGAGCCGCGGTGACCTCGGCTCGGAGAAGTTTGGTGCGCAACAGGTGAACAAGCATGGCGCTGGGTCGTCCTTCTCAATCGGGATGCTTGCCTGCGTCAAACAACTTTGCATCAATTCGTCTATGTCAGCGAAGCACAGAGGGTTCCTTTCCTCGCTTGGAGAGTCCATTGCGGGCTTCGCCGTAGACGTAGTCTACGAACGCCGCAAGGGGGTGGGGGCGAAGGTTCTCGGGGGGGTGCTCCGGGTGCTTTCGTGGATTTTTGAGGTTCTGGTCCGCCTCCGGCTCTGGCTTTACCGCAATCGGCTCTTTCGGGACACCCCACTGGGCTGTAAGGTGGTCGTCGTGGGGAATCTGACGGTTGGCGGAACAGGCAAGACCCCGATCGTGCTCAAGATGGCGCACGTCCTGGCAGGACGCGGCCGCCGGGTAGCCATTCTTTCTCGCGGCTATAAAGGTGCGAGCGATTCGATGGTAAAACGTTTTTGGCGATGGCTCACCCAGGGAAGCCGGCCAGACCCGCTCGTCGTCTCGGACGGGAAGACCGTCTTAGCTGGACCCGACGAAGCGGGTGATGAGCCTTTCATGCTCGCAACGAATCTCTGCAAGGACGGCGTGGTCGTCATCGTTGACCGAGATCGCGTCGAGGGCGGACGCTTCGCCCTTCGTCGCTTCGGGGTGGACACCATCCTGCTCGACGACGGCCTACAGTACCTACCATTACGCGGACAGATTAATCTGCTCCTGGTCGATAGTCGCGATCCGTTTGGCAATGGAGCACTGCTGCCCCGTGGCATCCTTCGGGAGCCCATCGCCAATCTCTCGCGTGCCTCGTATGTTTTCCTAACGAAATCCGTAGGGCAACCTGACCCAACCCTCGTGAGCCTCATCCGCCGGCATAACCCCAAGGCGGAAATTATCGCATGCGCCCATAGTGCCAAGGAGCTGGTCGAAGTGGAAGGAACCACCCGCTTCCCCATGACCACCCTGCAAGGCAAGCGAGTGGCGGCTTTCTCCGGTATCGCCACCCCGGAACGCTTTGAGGAAACCCTCATCGCCCACGGTGCCATCCTCGCCTCCAAGCGTCGCTTCCTGGATCACCACGCTTTCAATGATGAAGACCTTGATGAGGTCTTGGATCAGGCAATTAGAGCCAAGGCGGAGATGATCATCACCACGGAGAAGGATGCCGTCCGACTTCAGTCACGCTTCCGTCCGCCCATTCCGCTAATGTATGTCCGGCTGGAAGTGGAAATCCTCGGCGACGCTGAGGGTTTCAACGCGGCCGTCGAACGGATCTGCCTCGGGCCTTCTTCGGCGGGGCGATAATCGATTCAGGAGCAAGTCGGCGGGAAAAAGATAAGAACGCATCCTGGGCGCAAGCTGCCTGCCGTCCGTTGGGCTGACAGGGAAGGTAAGCACCATCCCCCTGCAACTCCTTGGCATCCCCCGTCCGCTCCATATAGATCGAAATGATCTCTGCATCGATGCGCTTACGTAGGGATTTCGAACGAATGGGGAAGACGCACTCAACGCGACGCAGGAAATTGCGCGGCATCCAATCGGCGCTCCCCATAAGGATAATGGGTTCACCCCCAGAGTTCTCGAAACGGAAGAGCCTGCTGTGTTCCAAGAAACGACCCAAGAAACTCCGGACGCGGATATTATCACTTTTACCGGGCACCCCAGGCTTAAGACAACAGATACCCCGCACCACTAGCTCGACTTTCACGCCCGCGGAGGAGGCACGGTAAAGCGCCTTGATGACGTCGGGGTCGACCAGGCTGTTTACCTTCGCAAAGATACCTGCTTTGCGACCGGAGGCTGCCGCCGAAGTTTCCGCATCGATTAGATCAACAATACGACGGGAAAGATCGAACGGCGCGATGAGGAGCTGCTTAAATTTCGGGCGGCTCAAATTTCCCGTAAGCACATTGAAGAGTAAACCGACGTCGGCGGTGACTTCCTCGTCGGCCGTGAACAGAGAGAAGTCCGTATAAATGCGTGCCGTCTTGGGGTTATAGTTGCCGGTCCCAAGATGGGCATAGCGTCGCAGGACGCCCTTTTCCTGACGAACCACAAGACAGGCCTTACAATGCGTCTTCAAGCCAGAGAGGCCGTAAACAACGTGAGCACCCGCTTCCTCTAACTGACGTGCCCATTCGATGTTATTTAATTCATCAAAGCGCGCACGCAGCTCAACCAGCGCCGTCACTTGCTTACCATTACGAGCGGCCTCTTTCAATGCCTCCACGACCGGAGAGTCGCCGCTCGTTCGATAAAGGGTGAGCTTAATCGCCACCACGGCATCGTCGCGAGCAGCCTGACGGAGGAACTCCACCACGGGCGTGAAAGATTCGTAGGGATGATGCAGCAGTAAATCCTGCTGCGCGATTCGGGAGTAAAGCTTACTTGGATCAGCGAATTCAGGGGGAAGGGCAGGAATGAAGGTCGGAAATAAGAGATCTGGCCGGGGAATCATATCGATGAGGCTTCCGAGGCGGAGCAAGTTGACTGGCCCATCGATACGAAAGGCGTTTTCGGCTGATAACCCCAATGATTTCAAGAGCCAGAGCATCTCTCCTTCAGGCACATCTGCTTCAATTTCAAGCCGCACCGGCGCCCCTTTGCGCAGGTTGCGGATCTCCTCCTCGATAGCCTCGAGCAAATTCCCCGCCTCTTCTTCATCGACGTACAGGTCGCTATTCCGAGTGATGCGGAAAGCCCATGAACCCTGAAGCTCTAATCCTGGGAAAAGCCGGTGAATGAAAAGCTGGACCACGTGGCTGAGCAACGTAAAGGAACGGCGCTCGGCCTGACCCACCGCCAGAACTCGTGCAAGCACGCGAGGTACCGGCACGACCGCCCGACGGATTTCGCCATCAGTCGGGTCCCGCAGAAGGGCGAGGAGGTATAGACCTTTATTGGTCAGGACCGGGAAGGGGTGCGAAGGGTCAATCGCCAGAGGGGTCAAGGCGGGCAGAATTTCCGTATCAAAACGAGGGGAGAGTTCCGCGCGGTCGAATTCATCCAATTGCTCGCGAGACTTGAAATTAATTCCCTGCGCAATCAAAGCGGGCAAGAGACTCCGCTTCCAGCAGGCCTGTTCCGCCTCGACCAACAGACGAGCCTTACCGAGCACCTCTTGAAGGAACTCCCGGGTAGCGGGATGGCTGGATGACTCCTCTTGCTGCATGATTCCGGCGACCCGAATCTCAAAGAACTCATCGAGATTCGAACTGGCGATCGAAAGAAAGCGCACGCGCTCCAAAAGCGGCAGGGTTTCATCCTCGGCCAATTCAAGGACTCTTCGGTCAAAACTAAGCCAGCTGAGTTCGCGATTAAACATCGGTGTTTCCATGATTATGACTCCCTAATGTTTTTTGTCAGCAAGGAGCATACGAAGGAGACGTTTTTGGCCAAAATTAGCAATTCACCCCTTGTTAACTCGTTGTTTCAGACAGGTTACATTCAGGTCAATTCGCCCGGATGCCAAATAACCTCAAAATCGGCATGGCCTGCCAAACGCAACTTCGGGCTAGCCGGTGCTGGGTGGCGGATGATGTCTCCGCGACCGAAAGAGGCGGCCAATTTCTTGACTTCATGCTTAGACAAACCCCGGGTCGGAACCTCAACCGATTCCATATTGCCGTCACGCACCGTGACAAATCGCAACAAGCCTTTGATAATCTGCACATCAGAAACTAAACGCGACAAAGAGGCGGGCAACTCGGCCAAAGGAGCATCGGAAAAAGCCGCGAAAGCGAAACGTACTTCGCGCAAATCTCGGTGCAGCCGACGATTTACGAATTCAGTGGAGGCCGGCGTCTTCCAAGCCCTGGCCTCATGCGTCCAATACTCGCCAATCTTCAAGAGGGGGTCGGGGAGCTGATTGAGATCGGGAGCGACCCGTCGGATGAGTCCGGCACCAGCGATCTCATCACTCAATCTTTGCAACCGCTCAGCGGTAATCTTTAAGGCAGGCTCCAGGATCAAGATTAACCCACCGGGGCGAAGACGTCGTTTAAGTGCCCCAACCCATTTTAATAACCCTTCGGCATCAAGGTGCGGCATTTCATTCATAACGAAGCCTGCGACAATAACGTCAAAGTCTCCCTCGGGCCAACTGGAAGGGTCGGCGACGTCACCGACGCGGGTACGCACCGTTCCTCGCTCGCCCAAGACAGCTCGTCCAAATTCTTCCATCGCGACAAGCGCCATCGGTGATTTGTCCAATCCGGTAAGTTCAACCGCAGGCGCACCAGCCGCGAGGAGGCGATAGGCAGCGCTGACACCGCAAGAGCCGGGTCCCGAGCCGAGATCCAGCACTGCCGGGGTCGCCGAAGCCGGGCGCCAACCCCGATACCCGCAAACCTGAGCCAACGCCAAGGATGTACGGATAAAGCTTTGCGGCAAAAAGAATACGCCGTACCCGGCAAGTAATTCATCATCGGCAAAGTAATCAGGGAATCTCTTTTCTGGCCGTTCGGTCGTAAATAAATCTGAAAGCCTACCGACTGGGGACATCATCTTCTCCAAGGCCAACTCGCCCGTGGAAGCAGTCACGAACTCCGCCTTGGCGATCCAGAAATCCTCCGCCACTCGCGGGTAGACGGACCAAGCTTCAGTTAATGACATCGCGACGTCCCTCCAATGCGCTCCGGAGTGTAGCCGGGTCGGCAAAAGTCAGGCCACTGCCACTCGGCAAACCAAAACCGATACGTGAAACTTTAATCGAGGGACGAATCCCGTGGATAGCCTCACGGATGTAATGGCAGGTGGCTTCACCTTCGATGTCATTGCCTAACGCCAGGACCACTTCCGTGATAGGCTCATCTTTAAGCCGTTGCTCAAAACTCGCTAAGTTCAGCTGATCCGGACCAACCCCGTTAATCGGGGAAAGCCGACCATGGAGCACGTGATAAGTGCCCCGGTACGCGGCCGACCGCTCGATTGCCATCATATCGGGCACCTGTTCAACGACACAAACCGATGAAGGCTCCCGCTTAGGATCAATGCAAACACCGCAGAGGTCCGATTCCGCCAGACTGCCGCAACGGTTACAGCGGCGCACCGCCGAAGCGGCCGCCTGCAAAGATTCCAACAACGGTGCCAGTTTACCCGGGCGCTCCACTAAAAGATGGAGGGCGATCCGCTCCGCAGAGCGATGCCCCATCCCGGGTAGCATTTTAAGCAACTGTCTAACCTTGTCGAAAGAAGGAGTCACAAGCGTTACATACCCGGCAGCGAAAAGCCGGCCGTCGCCTTCGACATCGTAGCCTCATGAAGTTCGCGAGCCTTCACCGACGCTTCCTGCAAGGCGGCCACTAAGGCGAGCTCCACGACGGACTTCTCCTCTTTCAAGAACTCTGGATCGAGCACAAGCGATTGGACCAAGCCGTGACCGTTGACAACAATCCGGATCGCACCGCCACCGTGGGAGATCTCGATGCGCTCCGCGGCGAGCCGCTCTTGAGCCTCGGCGATGCCGCGTTGCATTTTTTGTGCCTGTTTGAGTAATTTGCCTACGCCTGCCATAGTCCCGACAGCCTTTATAAGAGGGCGGGGGAGTCAAGGCGTCCCTCGGCGATTGTCCCTGCTTGCACCATCATGGCGACAGCCGCAAATTCCGACCATGCAAGCGCCTCACGACCTCCAGATTGTCGGAGATTACGTGGCCGTCACCTGGTCCGACGGCTCCAAACAACTCTTTAAGGCCGAACACCTCCGCGAGCGTTCACCCAGTGCAGAGAACATGGGGGAAGTCGATATCCTGGGGCAACGCTGGGGCGGGGATGGCCCCCGACGCTTCCCCGGAGTCACTGTCACCGGACTGACGAAGATCGGGAACTATGCCGTCACCTTTGAGTTTAGCGACGGCCATCGAACGGGCATTTACAGCTGGGACTATCTAGCCTCACTCGCCGAAGGTATCTAATTTTTACGGGTTGCCCCGTCGGTCGATGTCGCTTTAAATAAGAGAGTGAAAAAGACTTACGTCCTGGACACCAACGTTCTTATTCACGATCCCGAGTCCCTGTTCAAGTTCGACGAGCATATTGTCGCCGTACCTGTCGAGGTCTTGTCCGAACTGGATCGTCTTAAGACCCAACAAGGGCAGCTCGGCGCCAGTGCGCGTCGAGTGAACCGCTCTATTCGAAGTCTTTTCGAAAACCGAAGCTTGAAAGAAATCGCCGAAGGCGATCCGACCAAGCCTGGTGCACTTCACGCGAAGCTGCGTGACGGCGGCGAACTCCGCATTGTCATCAACGAGTCACTCATCCGCGATCACTTCAACGGTGCCAAAGCGGAGCGACTCAGGGCCGTCTTCATGCAAGTCGACGCACCCGACCACCGCATCATCGCTTCAGCCTTGTACCTGCGGGATACTTCCAAGGGAGCCGTGGTACTCGTAACGAAAGATGCCTGCATGGCCCTCAAGGCTCAGGCCCTCGGGATGGACGTACAGGACTACCGCAACGACCGCGTCGAAACCAGCGATGTCGGGGATTATCGCACCATCAACGTTACCGCGGCTGCCATGCGAGATTTCCGTGAACTCGCCCAAGTCCAGGTGAAGGTTAAGGCGGAGCCGCCCCTCATCATCAATGAATACGTGATGCTGACTTCGGACGCTTGGACCGAACCAGCCCGGCACGTCGGCGAGGGGGCCTTTGTCCCGCTGGGGCTTTACCGCGAGTTCCTCTCGTCGGACAGCGGTGCGCGCAAGGGCCTGCAGATGCCCCGCGGCATGCGCGTCATCCCGAAGAACTTCGAGCAATGGATTTTCCTCGATGCACTCCTTAACCCTGAGATCAAACTCGTGACCTGCTTCGGTCGGGCGGGTACGGGCAAGACGTTCCTATCCATCGCCGCTGCCTTGTCGCAAGTCCTCAGCGACTTCTCCCCCTACAAGAAACTCTACGTCTCCCGACCAGTCGTCCAAATCGGTAAAGACATCGGCGCACTCCCCGGCTCCAAGGAAGAAAAGCTCTCCCCGTACATCCAGCCCTACTTCGATAATCTTGAAGTGCTGTTTTCTAAGAACGGAAGCGCGGCGCCCACACCGACGGCGAAAGAATCTGTCGCGACCGACTCCCAACGCCGCCAGAAAAAGGCCCAGGCAATGAAGTCGGCTCAACCGATCTTCGGTTCGCAGTTTCAGGCAGTCAATCAACCCCGCAAGCCGTACCAATGGTTAATCGATTCGGGACTGATTGAGATTGAGGCGATGACGTTTATCCGCGGACGCTCCATCGGCCACGCCTTCATGATTGTCGATGAAGCCCAGAACATGACCCCCCATGAGGCCAAAACCGTGATCACCCGAATCGGCGAAGGCTCAAAAGTCGTGCTGATTGGCGACCTTGATCAAGTCGACACCCCTTACCTGGACGGTAAATCCAACGGGCTAATTCATACCCACGAACGCATGAAAGGCCATGGCGTCACCGCCAATGTCCGTCTGCTCCACGGTGTCCGCAGCGCCCTCTCCGAACTCGCCGCCCAGCTCATGTGAGCAACTTCCCGCCTTCGGGGCGGGAGTGAAGTCAGTCCGTTCTTGCGCACACCATGCGAGAGGGCATCCCTTTTCCTCGTGGAAAAAGAGACCCCCATGCAGCGGCAGTACCGCGAGTTTCGTGAGAAACTTTCGGCTGGGACCATCTTGCTTTTCCGACTGGGCGACTTCTATGAGGTCTTTGGGGATGACGCGGAAGTGGCCGCTAAAGTCCTTGGCCTCACTTTGACCAAACGCCATGAGACCCCGATGGCCGGCCTCCCACACCATGCCGCCCCAGCATACGTCAACCGATTGCTCGCCGCAGGATGGAAAGTTGCCATTTGCGATCAACTCGAAGCCCCGGTCGCCGGGAAACTGGTTCGCCGCGGCCTTACGCGCATCCTGACCCCGGGCACAGCGCTCGAAGACTCCCAGCTCGATTCCAAGCGCGGTAATTTCCTCGCCGCAATCTCGTGGGATAAGCATGGCTGGCAGGCTGCGTGGCTTGATGTCTCAACCGCTGATTTCCGGTTGACCGCAGACACCTCGCCGGCCCGCCTACTCCCGTTACTGCATTCCGTTTCCCCCCGGGAAATCATCCTACCGGAAGGGCTGGAACCACCGCCCGAACACCGCGAAGCCCTTGAGGTATTCCTCCAGGGGCGGGCAGTCTCCAGACTTCCCGGATGGAACTTTGATGTTTCCGCGGGAGGCCGTCTGGTGACCCAAACGCTCGCCGTCCATGGCCTGGCGGGGTTTGGACTCAACGACGACCATCCCGCCCTAGGCACCGCCGGGGCAGTCCTAGGCTATGTCACGGATTCGCTCTGCGACCGGCCCAAGAATCTTTTCCGCCTGATTGAAGCCAAGCTCGGCTCTTCCGTCCTCCTCGATGCGGCCTCTTCCCGGAACTTAGAATTATTTGCGACTTCCAACGGCTCACGAGATGGCTCACTCCTCGAAACCATCGATCGAACCAGTACACCGGCGGGCTCACGGCTTCTGGCATCTTGGCTCGCGGAGCCATCGACCGACCTAGCTATCATCGGGCAAAGACAATCCGCGGTCGGCGAATTCGTCAAACACCCCGGGGCTTCTTCCCGCATTGGCGAATCGCTCCGCGGAGTGCGCGACATCGCTCGCATCATCGCCCGCCTTCAAAATCGTCTACGCAATCCGCGCGAGCTGGGCGGAGTCCGCGATACCCTTCGTTCGATTCCATCCATCAGGGAAGAACTTGCTGCCTTGCCCGGCGGATCCTTGTCGGCCCAGGCGGGTCGTCTAAACCCCGAGACTAACTTGCTTGCTCAACTTGATGCCGCACTCGCAGATGAACTCCCGGTTGACCTCAGCGAGGGTGGGGCATTGCGCCCGGGGTTCGATACCGAGTTAGACCGCCTCCGCAGTCTGGCCTCTGACAGCAAAAGCTGGATCGCTGAGTTTGAGCGGAAGGAGCAGACCCGTACCGGTATCAAATCGTTAAAAGTACGCTATAACGGCGCCTTCGGCTACGCCATCGAGATCACCAAAGCCAATCTCGCGGCCGTCCCCGTCGACTATATCCGCAAACAAACGATGGTGAACGCCGAACGCTTCACCACCGAAGAACTCCGGACTAAAGAACGGGAAGTTTTACGTGCCGACGAACAGGCCCTGGCCCGTGAAACTGAACTCTTCCAATCGCTCTTAGCGGAAGTACTGGCGCGTGCCGAATCCCTGCTCTCCACCGCTCAGGCGATCGCCGAAATCGACATTCTCCGCGGGTGGGCCGAACTCGCCCGAGAAGCCAATTGGTCCAAACCAATCGTCGATGATTCTGATCGACTCGAAATCATCCAAGGTCGCCACCCCGTGGTCGAGCGCATGCTACAATCACGCCCAGGTGCCGGCTCTTTTGTCCCTAACGACACCAGCCTGAGCTCGACGGGGGAGCAGATTGCCTTACTCACCGGCCCCAATATGGCGGGCAAGTCGACTTACATCCGCCAAGTCGCACTCATTGCATTACTTGCCCATCTGGGTTGCTGGGTGCCGGCACAATCCGCCCGCATTGGCCTAATCGACCGCATCTTCTGCCGAGTCGGAGCCTCAGATGAACTGGCGCGTGGTAATTCGACCTTCATGGTCGAGATGAATGAAACGGCCAACATCCTAAACAATGCCACGTCCCGGTCCCTGGTGGTACTTGATGAAATCGGCCGAGGCACGAGCACCTACGACGGCATTAGCATCGCTTGGGCAGTCGCCGAGCACCTCCACGGCGCAGGGGAGGCTGGACCGCGCACTCTCTTCGCCACCCATTATCACGAATTAACCCGACTGGCGGACTCTATGCCCCGCCTTCGCAATTGGTCGGTAGCCGTCAAAGAATGGAAGGATGAGATTGTTTTTGTCCGACGGGTCGTCCCAGGTTCCGCTGATCGATCCTACGGCATTCAGGTTGCTCGCCTCGCCGGCATGCCGCCCATCGTCGTCCAACGTGCCCGCGAAATCCTAGGCGGACTGGAATCTGGCTCAGGATTACCCGCCAAGGCCGCGATGACCCAAAGCATTCAAGCCTCGCCGGAGATCAAGAAACCGAAGCCCCCCAAACCCGCCGAAAAGCCCGAAGGCCCGCAGTTGGATCTGTTCAGTTAAATTCTTTCGTTCCACTCACGCGAAGCAAACTTCGCCCAAGTGCCTTCGTGGTCGAACTGATTGTAAATCGGTTCTGCGACTGTCACGGGCGGGCTCTCGAGGACTTTCCCAAGGGCCACGGTGAAATCCTTCTCAAAACGAAGCCAGTCACAGCCTTCCAGAAATGGCCGCCAGATGTACCCTTCAATGAGCAGGCCCTTGCGGTTCCTCTTCTGGGCCGCTCCGGCCACCTTTCGGCCATCATCCGTCCGCACTAGGTCGTAGGGCTCAGCTCGCTGAGAGCAGTCATCGGGTGAGGCGAACTCCCTCTTACCAGCTGGAGCTGTTACGAGTTTAACCGGCAAAGATTGCGCCAACAGAGCACCGACCAAGGCCTCATGGACGGCGGCGTAACTGGCTAAAGCCTCCGCGGCAAAAAGCGAATGCTGCGGCGGAATCACCAGAGCGAAGGTCCAATCATCAAGGTGCGAAACCAAGCCACCCCCAGTACTGCGACGGATAAGCGGAAACTGAGCGGGCACTTGGGCTCGATACTTACTCCAATTCTGAGAAACGCCAAAAGTGTAGGCGGGCTCCGACCAGGCGAACGGACGAAAACGAACCCTTTCGGGGTGGGGGTAGTGCTCCAGCAGCATCAAGTCTGCCGACATATTGACGACAGCATCAGCAGCTTGGCGCGGGAGAACGTCCATGTTTAGAAGTCTATCCCTTTCTCCAAAAGACGCACGACCTTTCGTCCGGTCTCTTTTTCATACCATTCCTCACAACCTCGTGGAATCCTTAGTTCTCCGAGCTGTTCCGCAAAAGCCTGAACCGGGGTGCGCAATTTACCTGCTAATGGGTGTAACTGCAGGCTTAGGTCGCGTGGTCGAGCCGCAAGGTCGGGAAGCTCCGAACGCAAGGAAGCCTTAATAAACTTATCAGAATCTAGTCCGAAATGTTCAGCGATTCTGACCCCAATCTCATAGCGGCTCAAAGCGTCCGCCCCAGCCCAGTGGTAAACTCCAGAAAGATTAGGGCGTTCACAAAGTTCCACGGTAACGTCAGCCAGATTAGTCAGCCCGACTGGCTGCCGGATCTCGTCGGTGAAGAGCGCCGTCGTCTTTCCAGCAGACCAATCCATAAATAACCGCTCATGTAGACCCCGCACCCCGCGCGGATGATTACCGTTCAAGAGGGTGGTGCGAATAACCGCTGCATGTTCGCGTCCGTACTTCAGTACCTCAACCTCGCCAGCCGCTTTAGTCAGACCATACCGGCTAAGCGGGCGGGGTTGATCGGTGTGTTGGTAACGGCCGACCTCACCATCAAAAACCATATCTGTGGATAAGTGCACCAGCTTGGCGCCAACATGAAAGGCGAGCTGAGCCATCCGCCGAGGCACCTCTGTGTTTAATTTATCCGCCAGGTCGGGGTTACGATCACAATCGTGGATGGTGGGGAGCGCGGCACAGTTGATGACTGCCTGGGGAAACTCATCCAGCATGACCGCTTCGAGCCTACCCGGGATGGTCAAATCCAAGTGCATGGTGCGATGCACATTAGGAATGCTGGGTAAATGGGTCCCCCCAATCGCAAGCAACTCGTGGCCTCGGCGCAAGGCGGCGAGGCAGACCTCGCGACCCAAGAATCCGGAGGCGCCGGTTACGACGATTTTCATACTGCACATTAAGACTTAGACTAGGGCAGTGGCAAGCGGGTAGGGCGGTCGCTCACGCTTGCCAAGCGTCTGAACAGTCGCATTGATTGGGACATTCATGGCTTCTTATTCAGACCTAGCCAATCGGCCCGTCCTCACTCAGCCCGTCTATGAAGCTGGGCGCCCCATTGAAGTCGTCGCCCGGGAGTTTGGCCTCAATCCCGCGGACGTGATCAAGCTCGCCTCGAATGAGAACCCGCTAGGACCTTCTCCGCTCGGCCTAGCCGCCGCTCGCAAAGCCCTCGACACTTGCCATCTCTATCCTGATGGCGGCTGCACCTTCCTTCGCGAGAAATTGGCACGGAAGTGGGCGATGGAGCCTGGTAATTTCGTCATCGGTAATGGCTCCAACGAAGTGATGATTCTCCTCGCTCAGGCTTTCCTTCGACCCGGTGATGAAGTCGTCTTCGGGGCCCAAGCCTTCATCGTCTACAAACTCGCCACGATGCTCTTCGGGGCAAAACCCGTGGAGGTACCCATGCCTGGCTACCGCCATGATCTCGCCGCGCTCCGCGCCGCCGTCACCCCCAAGACCCGTATCCTTTTCCTCGCCAGCCCCAATAATCCAACCGGCGGAACAGATGATCCCGCCGATATTCTAGCTTTGGCCGCTTCACTACCAGAGGATGTCATCTTCTGCCTAGACGAAGCCTACACGGAATACCTCGAAGCATCGGCGGATTTACGCCCCTTGATGATGTCAGGCCGCAAAGTCGTGCTTTCTCGTACTTTTTCAAAGGCTTACGGATTGGCCGGATTACGAGTCGGCTACCTCATGGGCTCAACGGAAGTCTGCAGCCTATTGAATCGAGTACGTCAGCCCTTTAACGTCAATCTACCTGCCCTAGCCGCAGCCGAAGCAGCATTGGATGATGAGGATTTCGTCCGCCGCACCCGTCAGGTCAACGCCGAGGGTATCGCCCAGCTTTCCGCCGGACTTAAAAAACTCGGCTTCGCATTTATCGACGGCAAAGCCAACTTCCTGGCTACGCAAGTTCCGCAGGCCGAAGCGGCCTTCCTGAAGCTCCAGAAAGCCGGCGTAATTGTCCGCCCCCTCCGTGGGTACGGCATGACTGGCTGGTTGCGACTTACCGTAGGCACGGCCGAGCAGAACGCTCGACTGTTAACCGAACTTGCCAAACTCTGAGCTCATGGACTTCGACGAAGCCGTTCGCATGATCCGACTCAAGGATCCGCGCTATCAACCTCAGGCCTACGAAGTCGTCCGTCAGGGCCTCGACCACGCCCAGAAAATCGTCCATGGAGAACCCAAGAAAGGGCGGAGTGCCACCAATCGACATGTCACGGGCCCCCAACTCCTCGAGGGCTTCCGACTCCACGTACTCGAAACCTACGGCCCGATGGCGTACCCGCTGCTTCATAACTGGGGACTACGCAAATCAGCAGACGTCGGGAACATCGTTTTTAACATCATCGACACCGGACTTTTCGGCCGTTCCGAAGACGACAATCTCGAGGCTTTCAGTAATGTCTATGACTTCAAGGAGGCCTTCCATAAGCCCTTCGAGCCTGGCCCGAACTGAGTTCAGGCGTTCACAAAACTAATCGAGCGAACATCCTGGCAGCCGCGCAAGGTGCGGATTTTTGCCAGCATTGCTCGTTCATGGAAGCGAACTTCGGATTTGATGATCGAGTTCTCACACTGCACCACCAACTTGCCTCCTTCGAGGACGCGCAAGGGCGCACACCGTTTGGCTAATTTTACAGGAAGGAGTTCATGCCAACTTGCCACGATCGCATCTTCGGGGACAGGCTTATCCAAGCGAAGCTTCTTGAACGCATCCAAAACCGCCTCATCCATTGATTTCATGGGACGATCTGAGGAATGACCGCGATCTTCCGGCAGTCCGCGCAGGTTCGCCAATAGATTTTGCACGGTGCGAGAGAATTTACCCTTTAAACGACCCTCCGTGATTAAAGCCCGAATGATGTAAGGCGTCTCGAGAATCTTCTCGGCGCGCATACATTTCTCCGGTGCGTGTGCACCCCCTACGACGACACCCGTCGCACCCGCATCGCGCGCACCGGCACCATCCTCAGACGGACTATCGCCAAAATGCACCAACGTGGAGGTTGTTCCGCCCAGTGCCTTCGCAGCATGGGCAAAGGCCTTAGCATCGGGCTTGGCAAAGCCAGTTTCCGCGGAAAGGAATATGCCATCAAGACGGCGGGTGAGACCATGCCCCTCAAGCACGGCGTTCATGCGTGAGTCCGCATTCGAAAGCACGGCGACCTTGACCCCCAGAAAACGTATGGCCGAGATCGCATTCAAAGCTCCGGGTGCCAATCGCCATGACTCTGGTTTTGCAAATGCCTCCCAGCATTCCTTGAAGACCGGCCCAATTTTAGCCGAAGGGAGCGCTGGCCCAAAACAACGTTCAACCACCTCGCGCCAGAAGACTTCGGGCTTGGTGCCTTTCGGCCCGCCTTTGAAAGCCAGCGGGAAAGCAGCATCGAGCACCGTTGCTTCGACCACCACACCGTGCTTCAGGGCACAGGCAGCATAGATTGCTCCGACACTGGGGGTCGGAGAGAGCAGGGTACCTGCGAGGTCGAAGGTGACGGCATGTATTTTGGCCATGGTAAACGCCGCGGTATGCACCGGGGGTAATCACAACATGTACCTGCTTGTCTAATTGCGAGAATCGGTAATAAACAAGTTATGCACCACCTGCTTAAGGCCTCCTCACTTCTCCTAGCTGTTTTGGCCGCTTTTCTCTCTGGTTGCACCACCGGAGGGAGTCCCCACGTCTCCCCTTCGACCATTTCCCGGGTTTACGTCGCCGACACGGTCGGCGCCAGCACCTCCGAGACCGCCAGCGCCTCCAATGCCGTGCATGACGCCTCGGTCAGCGAACTACGCCGCCTGGGTTACGTGGTGGTCACCAACACCTCCGAAGCGGACGCCGTGCTTAAGAGCAGCTGGCGGATCAAAAAGAGTGAAGACAATCGCAACGACCTCCAGGTCGCTTCTCTTTCCGTGAGCCTCTTTGACAGGAAAAACCGTCGCTTGTTCGACGCCGACTCCGGCCCCTCCGTCCCGGCTAATTTTTGGAATGAGTCCCGCGCCAGCACGGAAATCGCGAACATGCTGAATCGTCTCGGCAGAGCGACGACTTTGCAGAAGTAAGCCTTAAGCGCGGCGGTCCGCGATTTTCAGCCGAATCTCGCTAATCAATCGAACGAGTTCGGGCATCACTACGCCGGCGTCTTGACCGCGCTTGAGTGGCTCGCCCCAGATACCCTCAACCTCGACTTCGCGTCCTTCAACAAAATCAATCAGGCTGGATGGTCGGTACGGCCCCATGCCCACCGTTACTTCGAATTGTCGCTGCACATGCTGGTCATTGAAGCCGTGCCCACGAGCGACCGACGCGGCTTGGACTTCTTTCATTAAAGTGCGTGCCCGGTCCGTCAGCACTGGGTCCGCCAGGATGACATCCGTGGTAACAGCCCCTCCCGCGATTGAAAGTCCGTTAAAAGGAATATTCCAACAGAGCTTCTTCCACAACACGGACTCAAGCGAAGCCTCGGCGGCCGTATCTACGCCCGCTGCTTTAAACACTTCGACACATGTCGTCACCGCTGGATTAATGTCGCCACGGCCCGCCGCCATCCGGACATAACCGGCCAAGGTCGTATCGATCACCCCAGGGGCTACCCGATTGATACACACGAAACAGAGGCCTGCGACAATGCGCTCGTAAGGCATCACCTGCGCGATGACTTCGACGTTCCCCATCCCATTCTGCAAAGTGACCAGCATCGTAGCAGGGCCGAGCAAAGGTTTAAGTAATCTCGGCAAAATGGTATTAGCCGTGGACTTGGTCGTCACCACAACCAGATCACAAGGACCCACCGTCTCACCCTCGGCCGATGCAGAAGCCACCCGGACGGTCGTCTCGTGGCCTTTGTTCCTAAGCAATAAACCTCGGGCGGAAATGACCGTGTAATCGCTCCGGGCGAGACAATGGACCTCGTGGCCGGCCTGAGCGAGCAAGCCAGCATACCATCCACCGAGAGCGCCGGTGCCGACGACGGCAATCTTCATGGTCGGCTCTGCGGACGGCGCACCGAAGTATGCCGTGCAGCCTCCAACTTGGCTGGGTAATCTAAAGTGTAATGCAACCCACGACTTTCATGACGTTGCAACGCACAATCGATAATAAGTTCAGCGACCTGAATAAGGTTACGCAACTCGAGCAACCTAGGCTCAATCCGGAAATTCCAGTAGTACTCGCGGACTTCATCCGCCAAGGTTCCGATCCGCGTACGGGCACGTTGCAGCCGCTTAGTCGATCGAACGATTCCAACGTAATCCCACATCGTGCGCCGCAACTCGTCCCAATTGTGCGTAAGCACGACTCGCTCATCTGGATCGCCCGCCGAACCGTCAATCCAGGCAGGTAAATCAGCACGGAAACCCTTGACCTTGGCAATCTCCTGGTCGGCCGCAATCGCGCCGTCATGCGCGAGTACGACCGCCTCAAGCAATGAGTTTGACGCCAATCGATTAGCCCCATGCAAGCCCGTGCAGGCCACTTCCCCCACCGCGAAGAGACCGGCAAGGGTAGTCTGCCCCTGAAGGTCCGTCGCCACGCCGCCGCAAAGGTAATGGGCAGCAGGCACGACCGGCACTGGCTCCTTCGTCAAATCGAAGCCAGCTTTTCGGCAGGTCTCGTAAATATGTGGGAAGCGCTCCGCGAAATGCCCCTTGGCAACATGCGATGCATCTAGGAGGACGTGAGGGGCGCCATCGCGCTTCATGACCGAATCGATTGCCCGGGCGACAATATCGCGCGGAGCGAGGTCGCCGAGGGGGTGGAAATCCTTCATGAACACCCGCATCGAGACATCGCGCAGGATGGCGCCTTCGCCACGGACGGCCTCGGAGATGAGCGCCCGGCTGCCGTCGGGTGCCTTGAGCGCCGTCGGATGGAACTGAACCATCTCCATGTCGCGCACTTCGGCACCAGCACGATAAGCCATGGCGATACCGTCGCCGGTGGCGATATCCGGATTAGTCGTGAACTGATAAACCTGCCCCATGCCCCCGGTCGCCAGCACGACAACCGATGCGGAAAGCGTCTCCACCCGCCCGGCCTTAGTATTCAGGACGTGCACACCCAGGACACGGTCATCCGTCGCCCCAACCTGACACTGCCCAAGCTTAGCCTTTGTAATAAGATCGATGGCCAAGTGATGCTCGAGCATCGACACCGAGGGCAGGGCGGCGACCGCACGCAAGAGTGCGGACTCGATAGTACGGCCAGTCATGTCACGAGCATGGAGGATGCGCCGTTGTGAATGACCGCCTTCTCGTCCGAGATCGGGTCGGCCATCGGCGCCATTTTCAAATTCCACACCCCAACTGATCAATTCAGCGATGCGCTCCGGCCCAGCCTCGATGATATGCTTCACCACCTCGATGTCGCAAAGACCATCCCCGGCCATGAGTGTGTCTTGGACGTGGCTATTGAAATCGTCGGTCTTATCAGTAACACAGGCGATGCCGCCCTGGGCCCAATTGGTATTCGAATCGGAACGGGTCTTCTTGGTCACAATGGCGACGGCATGGCCTCGCTTCGCCAGATTGAGCGCGAAGCTCAGGCCGCCGATGCCACTCCCGACGATGATTGCCTCATAATGGGTCGCCATTGAGGCATTGACCGTAGGGGGGCGAGGATTGTGAACAAGCGGATTTGACGAGGGGTGCCACACCCCCTAAATCCCCCAAAAGTGGAAATCATCCTCATAGCCATCTGCCTGCTGGTCACCGCCGTCTTCGTCTTGGCAGAGATGGCCCTGGTTTCCTCCAATCGTCGCCGATTAGCCAAGATGGCTGAAAACGGGGACAAAGGTGCGGCCAGGGCCTTAGCACTACTCGCCGACCCCTCCAAATTCCTCTCAACGGTCCAAGTGGGCATGACCTTTGGAGGCATCATCGCCGCCATTTACGGCGGCCCGCCTTTAGCTAAAAAGCTCGTACCATTCCTGAGCGACTCCAAATGGGCCATACTCGTTGAGCATTCGACGATCATTTCCGAAGGTGTCGTCTCTTTTATTATCGGTGCCTTAACGGTCATCTTCGCCGAGATCGTGCCGAAGCGCTTGGCGTTGATCGAATCCGAGAAACTCGCCGCCGCGTTGGCTCGCCCCATGGCCGTAGTCGCAGGACTGTCTTCACCTTTAGTTAACTCCATGAGCTGGTGCGCTGACATCGTGATGCTCGCCTTCGGTCGCAAGCGCGCCCCCGAGGACACCATGTCCGAAGATGAATTACGCATGATGGTCGACCAAGGCATGGCCTCAGGCGTTCTCCATGCGGCCGAACACCGTATGGTGCACGGAGCGCTCTCCTTGGATTTGATTACCGCCGAACAACTGATGACCCCGAGTAATCGAGTCGTCTGGCTTAATCTCGAAGATACCGACGAAGTAAATTGGCGCAAAGTCGTCGCCTCCGGTCATACCTGGTTTCCCGTTTACCGAGGATCTCCGGACCGTCCGCTGGGGGTAGTTTCCGTCAAACGACTCTGGGCGAATCTTTCTTTGGCAGGCTCGGCCTCCATTAAAGACCTCCTGACCGAATCGCCGACCGTGACGCCTTTCAGCACCGGCACGCAGCTCCTCGATCGCTTCCGGAAAGATAAAATCCACATTGCTCTGGTGACCGATGAATTCGGTCGCACGCGAGGCGTGGTCTCCTTGAACGACGTCCTCGAATCCGTCGTTGGCGAGCTCCCGAACGAGGGTTCGCCAGTGGCTCAGCCTAAGCCCGTCCGACGTCGCGACGATGGCAGTTGGGTCGTAGATGCGGTGGTGTCGCTTGATGACTTCCGTGAGGCGACCGGCATCATCGGACGTTTTCCCGGCGAAGGCACGGGTCGATTCACCGCGCTCTCTGGGTTCGTCATGCGGACACTAGGTCGAATCCCCGCAGAAGGCGATCGCGTCGAAGCCCTCGGACACATCTTCGAAATCATCGATATGGACGGCCACCGCCTGGACAAAATCCTCGTGATGCCCAAAGCCGAAAGTAAACCCTTGGCTTAAAGCCGAACCGGCAACCCGCGACCTTGGAGATGTTCCTTGGCCTGCCGAACCGTGAAGGTACCAAAGTGGAAAATACTGGCGGCGAGCACGGCACTTGCACCGCCTTGCTGAAGTACGTCCGCAAGATGGTCGAGCGTACCCGCACCGCCTGACGCAATCACGGGAACCTCCACGGAAGAGGAAACGGCAAGATTGAGCGGGATATCATAACCCGCGGCCGTCCCATCCCGGTCCATGCTCGTGAGCAGGATTTCGCCCGCCCCGAGACTCTGGGCCTTGCGCGCCCACTCGACGGCATCGAGCCCAGTCGCATGACGGCCGCCATGGGTGAAGACTTCCCATTTACCAGGACCCACATTTTTAGCATCGATTGCCACCACAATACATTGGCTCCCGAAACGGCGAGCTGCCTCTAAAACTAAGGCCGGGTCCTTAATGGCAGAAGTATTGAGGGAGACCTTATCCGCCCCCGCATTAAGCATGGTGCGAATATCTTCCACCGAGCGAAGGCCGCCTCCGACCGTTAAAGGCATGAAAACCTGATCCGCGGTACGTTCGACGACGTCGACCATCGTCCGGCGTTCATCACTAGAAGCCGTGATATCAAGGAAGACGAGTTCGTCCGCTCCCTGCTTTTCATAGGCCGCCGCGACCGCGACGGGATCGCCAGCATCACGTAGTTCTTCGAACTTCACCCCTTTGACCACGCGACCCGCATGGACATCGAGACAAGGAATGATACGAACAGACAACATGGCAGGAGTGAATCCGTAGGGACGGCACAGGCGAAGGTTAAGCCTAAACTACTCCAGAACGACTGTGACAGGTCCGTCGTTCACGAGTTCCACCTTCATGTCCGCCCCGAAAACCCCCGTAGGCACGTCTTGCTCAAGGTGGGCAGAAAGCTGGCGGACAAAATGATCAAACAGTGGCCGGGCATCCTCTGGCTTCGCGGCACCGTTAAAAGACGGCCGATTTCCTTTAGAGAAGTCGGCCAGCAAGGTAAACTGACTGACCGCGAGGACCGCACCCCCAGCGTCCTTTAACGATACGCCCATCTTGCCGGAGTCATCTTCCATCAAGCGCACCTTATGCACCTCAAGCGCCAGTCGATTAACAATGCCCAAGTCATCTCCCTGGGCCACCCCTACCAGTAAGAGATAGCCTCGCCCAATCGAGCCGACGACCACGCCCTCCACGGACACGCTCGCTGACATCACCCTCTGCAGGACGATTTTCATGAATCAGATCAGCGCCTCGAGAATCGTCCGTAACTTCATCTCGGTCTCAATCGACTCGGCAGCAGGGTCGGACCCGGCGACAATACCAGCACCAGCAAAAGCCCGGGCTTCGGCACCGCGGAGTCGAGCGCAACGCAAGGCCACGAAAAGTTTCCCAGTCAGCCCGTCGGATCCAACCCAGCCCACCGCCCCCGTGTACAGCCCACGATCATGCGGCTCGAAGCCAGGAATGAAGGGCAAGGCCAACGCACGCGGCTTACCTCCGACGGCAGGCGTAGGATGAAGCTCGCCCGCGACCTCTAAGAAGCGTCGATCCGGTGGCATGGTTCCCTCGATGGGGGTGCGAAGATGCATGACATTACCCAAGCGAAGTAACTCCGGGTGCCGTGAAGTAGCCGCGAGCACCCCCACCATGCGTAAACGCCTCAGGATAGAGGCGGTCACGGCACTGTGTTCTCGTAAATCCTTCTCACTCGTAAGCAGGGCCTCCGCGAGGCTCGCATCTTCAGATGCCGATTCACCTCGGCGGGTGGTGCCGGCGACGGATTCAGAACGCACGGAGCCGTCGAAGAGCGAAAGCAGCGTTTCCGGCGTCGCCCCGACCAGTGCACCATCGGGCTCATCCACTAAAAAGGTGTGGCAGGGCGGGTTCCCCCGACGCAGGCGATGAAGTGTCGCATACAGACTGAATGGCTCGCTGCGGCGCCAGTCAAAGGCACGAGTGAGCACAATCTTCTCGAAAGACCCCTCTTTAATCAGTTCCGTCGCCCGCGACACTGCGGAGGGAAACCACGCCCCGCCCACTTCGCTTAAGACGGTGGGCACGGCGGCCCTCGGAGAAGGGGGGGTCGACCGATAGGCGAACTTCCGGAACCCTTCGGCGCGCAGTGCCAGGCGGGCCGCACACCCGGGAGCGGCGACTTCCGCCAACGTCACCATCGTGATATCGTTTTCCGTCACCACCTGCCATGCTGGCAAAAAAAGTCGCGCATCCGCACCGCTCTCGATGGTGCCAGGATAAAAGGGAAAAGTGGCGATGATACGTGGACGCTGGCCGACACAATAAAGCTGAGCATCCAGCGCTCGGAGCCATTGATCGGCAGACTCAAAACGGTTCTCACCCCGGCCGCGCCATTGCAATAAAGCGGAGCCCGCTGCATGGGCACGTTTCCTTGACGGGTTTTCAAAATAACCGCGGGGAGCCGACTCGTCCAAAGTCTCCAAAACGGCCAACGCATCCAGTTCAGGAACGGCGAAAGAGTAAGTCACGAACCCCGTATGGGTCGACGCCAGTTCGGCGGCGGCCAGCTGGCTGGCTTCATCAATGACGTCTTTTATGGGTGCCACGGTCAGAAACTTATGAGGAAACCCCGCAAAGTCGAATTAGGCCGCAGGAGGAGCGGGGGGCGGATCAATCTTGGGGAAGAGAATGCATTCGGCCGCAACCATCGACCCCGCGCACACCGAAGACCATTCCAACTGGTCGGACAGGGAAGTCGCCACTGGACGGCCAATATTAGTAAGTAGCTTATCGCAAGTCCCAGGCATTACCGGGGTGAGCACCGTGGCGACCAAGCGTAGGCCTTCCGCGACGTGGGCCAGACAGGAATCCAGGCGCGCTCGATCAAGCGGATCTACCGACTTAGCCAGCTTCCAGGGAGCCCGGGCTTCGATGTACGCATTCATGGCGCTGATGAAGACCCAAAGCGATTCAAGGGCATGGCTAACCTGGAACTCGGCAAAATCCGCCGCATACTTCTTGGATGTATCGACCCAAAGTGTGCGGAGGGCTTTTTCGAGGTCTTCATCGGCGGACGCAGCGGGGATGACTCCCGCGTAACTTCGTCCGACCATGTTCAGCAGGCGATTGACGAGGTTACCGAGGTTATTACCCAGATCAGCCTTATAACGATTCTCAAAAGTAAGCGCGGAGAAGTCCGCATCCTGACCCACGACCATCTCGCGACACAGGTAAAACCTAAAGGCATCGGCACCATGAGAAGCCACAAAGCCCAGCGTATCGGTGGCATTTCCAGCACTCTTGGAAGCCTTTTGATTATTTACCGTCCACCAGCCATGTACCAACAGCTGACGGGGTAGTTCAATATTCAGAGCCTTTAACATACATGGCCAGTAAACCGCATGCGGTGGCGACAAGATGTCCTTCCCGATTACGTGCACATCCGCCGGCCACAGCCCCTTGGTCGCGACGGCGGAATAATAATTGGTCAGCGCATCAAACCAGACATACGTGACGTAATCCTTGGCGAAGGGTAGTTCAATGCCCCAAGTGAGACGGGATTTTGGACGGGAGATGCAAAGGTCATTCATCGGTTCCTTGAGGAACTCGAGGACTTGATTCTGACGGAAGCGCGGCGAGATGAAGTCAGGATGAGACTTGATGTACTCAACGAGCCAGGACTGGAATTGCGACAGCTTGAAGTAGTAGTTCTCCTCGGTCGTCTGCGTGACCTCGCCATAGATTTCCGGCCAAGAGCCATCGGGATCGCGATCTTTGTCCGTTAGGAATTGCTCCTGGCGGGTCGAATACCAATCGGTCTTCTGACCCTTATAGATAAGACCCTGATCAAAGAGACGCTGAAGGAAATCCTGCACCACGACCTTGTGCCGGGATTCGGTCGTCCGAATATAGTCGTCGTTAGAAATATTCAGGTCGCCCAGCATGGCCTGGAAGACGGCAGCGATTTCATCCACCAGTACCTGCGGTTCAATCGCCCGCTTCTGGGCGGTCTGTTGGACCTTTTGGCCATGCTCATCTAAACCCGTAAGGAAATGCGTCTTCCGGCCGCTCATGCGGGCGTGACGGGCAATGACGTCAGCCAAGACCTTTTCGTAGGCATGCCCCAGGTGCGGGGAGCCATTAGCGTAATCGATGGCCGTGGTGATATAGAACGAACTAGGCATGGGTCAGTCCCATGGATAGGGCATAGGCAGGGGGCAGGACAATCCCGAAGCCCGGCCAAGGAGCCATTTACCCGACTTACCGGCTAATCAGACCCCGTCACCAGCCCGCACGACGTGAGGCTGGTAAGCGATTTCGAACGAGTAGGAGGAACCCGCGCGGAGCGGCATCGGCTTATCCCGCTCGAGGGTTTGATAAAAATGGATCTTACCCCAGCAGCTCCGGTGCTTGGGGTTTTCGCTCACCACCTTGGTTTCCGCCCAAGTCGCATGGAAATCATCCTTCAATACCTCGCAGCGATGGGATTCGGCCCCGAGGACCAACGCATTTCCGGGAGTCATGCGCGAATGGGTGGCCGCGATGGGCAAGATTAAGCGGAATTCCTCAAGCAACACCGCGGATTTAGCCGTCAGAGTAAAGCGACCGACAATCCGCCCGCTGGCGAATTCCCACTCAACCTTCAAGGAGCCGATATTCGAGGAAAGTTTTTCCTCCCGGTCAATGAGATCGGGCTGCTCATAGCGGAAGAGATAGGTCCCGGCCTTGGTGCCCATCGCAACCTGGGCGTTCTTACCGTAGTAAGAGGGCGTATAGACTTTACCGGCGATGGTGAACTCGGGAATGAAAGGGGAGGACTCCACATTGGACGGCCAATCGAAGACTCCCGGCATGTGCGGGAAAGCCAGTGAATCACTGAAGCGATGGGATCCAGCGGCGACCAAGGGCAAAATGATATGAACGCCAGAAGCCGGATCCATGTACGACAGCAGGCCCTGCTCCTTGCGGGGGGATTTATCGAAAGAGAAATAACGACAAACCGGCAATTTGCTCACCGGCTTAACGACCTCAAGCGAGCCACCGATGGTCTTAGCCAGGCGCGACCATTGAGAAAGATAGCGGGCGGCGTCGAAGTTGGCCATCCGGGTCGTGTGTCCAGGAATGGTGTCACGCTCCCCGTCGCGAATGATGATCAGACCATGTTCCGCATCGAAGAATGTCGTGAAGAAATTGGCATAAAGGCGACGGACGAGATCGCGGGCGAGTAGCTCCTTATCGACAGGCACCCAGCGGTCGCGCAAGGCCTGAAGCAGCACGGTGATGCAATGCATCTGTCCATAAGCCCCGATGCCTCGTCCGTAGCACCAACCCAAACCATCATCTCGCACCGTATCCATAATAACGCGGATATATTTCTCCGCCAAGGCACGCAACTTCGGTAACTTGGAATCGCGGAGCTGGATATTCGCGTGCAACTGCAGCGACTGACGGATGAAAATAAGCGCCACAACCCCATAGAGGTCATAGACCCCACCGAAATTAGCCGGATCGGCCGCCCGCGAAGCTTCGTCGTGGAATCCACCCGTCGAAGAGGCGGCGACCCGCTCCATGAAGCGATCAACGAGCGGACCCGTTTCGTCCTTCTTGGTCAGGCCAAAGGAAAACCGGCAGACCGCCTTAGCGATATCGAAGGCTTGCACATGATCATGATGATCGTGCTCAATGGCCAGACGCTCATCAATCAGCGCACGGGTGGACTCATCGAGAATCTCCCAGACGGGATTACGCTCCCGAGTCGGCCCAAAGGCCAACAGGCCAAGACACGCGAAGGCCATGCCATTATCAGAGCCCTTACTATGCTTCACTTGAGCCGTAATCGAACGAGCGACGATCTGGGCGATATTATGTCGGTCCAGCGTCAGCTCACCCGTGGCACGGAAGTATTCCCCAAAGGCGAGAGCGGCGTGTCCGGGCTCATCCGCCCGGGAGACCTCACCAGCGACCGGCGTAACGGAGCCGTCGGAAGCGATTGAAGAAAGGTTAAGTTTGAGGAGGGCCTTGGTCTGGTCCAGGCACTGGCTCGCGAAATTCTGCATGCGAAAGGTTTGGTTTGAGGCATGGCACCCCCCTGTCAAACCCTCACTGTAAAAAATTGGTAATTTCGCCTTCTAGTAGCGGCCCATTGAGGGCAGATAAGCACCCTAGGTCTAAGAACTGAAGATTACCACCACCTCTGCCTTAGAAAGGCGGGTTTGCAGCGATCCTTGGCGTCGTAGCGGCCACCAACGATACAGCATGGTATCGATGGGCTTCCAGAGGCCAACCCACCCGCAAATGTTCAATCCTTCACGAATCCAAGCGGCGGCGCCCTCGCCAGTCGGAACCAGGCTGCGCAGAGCCACGGTAACGGCCAAGAAGGCCAGACCAATGACCAGGGAGACCCGGCCCTCGCGGAAGAGCTCCAGTAAGTCCCGTCGGGTCATCTTGGCCCGATAATCAAAATAATGGCGAATTGATTCAGCAATCTTGTCGGACAACGCGGGCTCAGCAGGACCGGGGAGAACAATCCGAATCTTTAATTGGCTAAGGGAATCATGCTCCCGCGCCCAACCGACGATAAATTCCTCAGCATCATGATCCAAGTCGCGTTCATGAAACGGCGACGGATCCATAGTATTGAACAGCTGACCGACATTCGCCAATCGGAGTTCAATGAGACTGGGGGAGGGAGCCGGAGTGGGGAGGGTCATTTTAAGGGGAGCGGTCCACCGAGGGCTGCCTGGAAGAAGCGGGCGCGCTTTTCACGGAAATCATTGCTATCCCCGCCACCGTGATTGGCGCCGGGAACAACATGAAACTCAAAGAGCGCCTGCTTGCCAGCAGCAAGCAAGGCATCGCGCAGGTCGTAGCTACACTTGACGTCCACATTAGTATCCGACTCGCCGACGGTCAGGAAGAGCTTTCCAGTCAGATTGCGGGCATAACGGGCACAGGAGTTCTCCTCATACCAAGGTCCAATCGGATAACCGAGCCACTGCTCGTTCCACCAAAGCTTATCGATACGGTTGTCATAACAGCCACAGTCAGCGGCGCCGGCTTTATAGAAATCGCCATGAAGTAACAACGCGTGGGCGGTATTCTGACCGCCAGCGGAGCCACCGTAGATACCCACGCGGCTGATATCCATAGAAGGATTAACTTTGGCCGCGGCCTTCAGCCACGCAATACGATCCAGGAAGCCGCCGTCCTTGAGGTTGCGCCAACTCATCTGATGGAATTCCTTCCCGCGATTATTCGTCCCACGACCATCCATCTGGACGACATAAAAACCCATCAAGGAGAGCTCGCGTTGGGTTCGATTCCAAAGATTAAAAGCATGGGGAGCGAAGGATCCATGCGGCCCGGCATAGATATTTTCGATCACGGGATACTTTCTACTCGGATCGAAAGGGTAGGGACGCGTGATGACACCCCAGATATCAAACCGTCCTTCGCGATCTTTGGCCACGAAGGGTGCGGGGGCAGACCAGCCGACCTTCTGCAACGAGACAAGCGAAGTTGCCCCCAATTCCGCGATCGCACGGCCGTCGTGGCCACTTCTCAAAGTGAAGACTGGAGCCGCATCCACCCGGGAAGACGCGTCCACAAGATAACGACGGTCCGGCGAAAACCACGCCGTGTGATTCCCGTCGCCCGGAGTGAGGTCGATCAAACCACCCCCGCTCAAGGAGACCCGACAAATATGCTCGTGATAAGGGTTCTCGCCTGGATAACGACCGAGGGCGGTAAACGTGACGAAGCGGGCAAAGGTATCGACATGGAGAACTTGCTTCATGACCCATGCCCCCGAGGTCACCGCTCGCGACGTCTCACCGCTGCGCAAGTTAACCATGTAAAGGTGACTCCAACCCGAGCGCTCAGAGACCCAGAGGGTCTCAGCTTCGGATAAATCATACCGAAACCGCGTGGCGAAACTATAGACAAACTTCGGATCTTCTTCCGCGAAAAGCTTACGCCACCCACGCCTCACCACATCATACTCGATCACGCCGTGGCCGGTGAATCCGCGGATGATATACTCCGACAGGAGCCGCTTGGAATCAGCTGACCAATCCAGCCGACCCGTATCATACGTCTGGGGCAAAACCGCCGACAGCGGACTCGCCGCTGTTTTGCCATCGATTCCGAAGATCCAAGGGGTACGAACGGTGCGATCGTCACCAGGCTTCTCATAATTGATGTCTTTCTTGGTATTCTTGACCGAATCCGTCACGGTGTACTGACGCACTAGCGCGACCCGCTCACGCCAAAGCGCGAAGTGCTGGCCATCGGGCGACCAATGCACGGGCCCAATCCAGCCATCTTTCCCAGGCAAGCCATCCTTGGTCAACTGAACCTCGGACGGGGTTGCGCCTAACTTTCGTAAAAAAACGTTCCCATCCCGCACCTCGACCCGATGCGTGCGCAAAGGGGAATCATCACTCACCTTGGTAAAACCCACATACCGACTACTCTCGACGGAACGGACATTCTTCGACGGGACCGGTGCAGACCGCGAAAATTCCTGGATGGGTTTAGTTTCGGCAAGGTCGCCATTAGACTCCAACAGCCAGGCGACATCCTTGCCTTCCAGCCTCATGCTTCCGTTCGCGAGAGGCACGACTCTGATAAACGGCCAGTTCTTGGCCGTGATTTTTCGTTTGGTTAAATCAGACAAGACTGAGGCGACCTTCGCATGATCAAAAGCCGGTGCCATTCGGCCGGTAGCACAATCGACCATGCGCCAATGAACGCCGGTCGCTTCCGCCCAAGTAAACGTCATCCGATTACCATCGTCCGACCAGACGAGATTTTCCGGGGCGGCCCGCGGAGCCTCGCGATACCATTCGTCATACTGCTTCTGCCATTGCTGCACCAAGGTCGGCTGGGAGAGGGCAAGCAGTGGAGCGAGCAGCAGCAGGAGGCGAAGCAGCATGGGAGTATCACAGCCACCCCCGGGCGTGACTCAACCCTTCATTCCCAGTCAGGCTATTTCTTTCCTTTAAGATCCTTGGACTTCGCCTCTGGAGACTTGGCAGCCCGTGGTTTAAGTGATGAAAGATAAGCCACGACGTCACGAATCTCCGCCGCGGTGAGGGTTCCTAACATCGGAGGCATGATGGATAGGGGCGTAGACCGCGCAGTCACGATGGCCGATTTGATCTTCCGCGTCTTTCCATCCAAGGTGCGCAATTCCAGTGTCTTCCCGTCATCGTTCAGCACATTACCGGAAAGGGACGAACCATCCTTCAAAGTGAGCGTTTCTAGTCCGAAGCCCGGGACGATTTTGGCCGAAGGTTCGATTAACGACTCGAGCAGCTCGGTTTTACTCCGGGTGGCACCGATAACGGTCAGCTTCGGCCCGACTTCGCTCCCCTCATCAGCATCGACTCGGTGGCAGGCCGTGCAATTTGCGCCAATGTGACCGTTAATAATTTCCCGGCCGCGGGGGGCGTCGCCACCGTCGAGGAGCAATTCAAATGGTAAATCAGGCGAAGCCATGCGGAGGCCGGCCTTCGCCGTCGTGCCGAGGTATTTTTCCCATGCATCTTTTACGGCGAGGATCGTCGAATCATGAGCGGCCAAATAGACATCGAACCTGAGGCCTGCATCTAGATTCCGGGCATTGAGACGGTCGAGAAGCTCGAGCACCATCCGTCCAGCCAGCGGATCCGTACTGTCCCTCAGCTTAGTGATGATGGCTTGTTTTTCCGGCAATTGGGCGGACTTGGAATTAATGATACTACGCATGACCTCCAGTGCCCCCGACAAATCCCGGACGAACAGTTGATTGACGGCTTCAATTCGCACCATCGATGGATTTCCTTCGCCCGCAGCACTTCGCAAAATTCGGTTAATGGATTCAGCCTCGACCGTCTTGGCACCGAGCAATCTTAACGTCTGCTGACGAACCGCCGGGCTGGCTTTCAAGTCACCAGCTAACGCCAATAACACGGAAAGGGGGATGTCTAATTCGTACTTCACCATCGCCTCCAAGGCGAGGGCACGCTGCCCGGGCTCTTGAATTTCCAGCAGTCTCGTTTGGTAGCGCCGCAAGACTCCCGCGATGGCACGCTTATCGCGTTCGGGATAAATCTTAGAAGTGCCATCCACTCGATCGAGCACGGGAGGTTGATTGAACGCGATAATTGCCTGCATGGCCTGGGTCCGCAAAGCGGTGTCGGCAACCTGGACAAAGTACCAATCAAGCAGGTGAGTGAGGGCGCCTTCGGTACCGAGTCTCAAATTAGCGTTGATGGCCCGACGGGCAACCAGGGGCGGCAAAGGAGATTTCTGGAGCACATCTGCCAGCGCCCCCCATGCCTCAGGAATGCCGACGTCATCATGAATCGCTCGGGCGGCCTCCTTGACGACATCAACATTGGCGTGATCCACCAAACCGCCCAACCGCACAGACTTCTGCCGAGCGAGGGCGAGCGTCGCAAAAATCGCCTCGGCACCTGGCTTACTTTGGGCGATGGCGTATAACTGTTCCGAGGTCTGCGTCGCCGCGAGACCTGAGACTAACCCATGGCGCAACCAAGGTAAACTTAGGTCGGACGCCGGATCCCGAAGGAAAGTAGCAAACGGGGCGAGCCCGCCGATGCGGCCTAACGTAATCCCTGCCTGAGTTCGGACGCGGAGATCATCATGGGCCAGTTGTCCGACCACCTTGGCCTGAAGGGCAGGCGTGACCTTAGCTTCGCTCAAAACCTTGAGCGCCTGCACGCGAATCTCGACATCTTCATCATCCAGCAAAGAGAGATATGGCTCCAGCTCGGTAATCTTACCGTGGCGCAACCCCATACCGCACCCCCAGATGGCATGAATCCGACCCAAGCGTGGTGACGTCTTGGTCTTAGCAATCCGAAGCATCTCATCCCATGCGCCCAAGCGGTCCAAGCGGATTGACGCATTGGTTCGTACCCGTTGATCGCGGTGCCCGAGCAAGCCGAGCAACTCCTCCTTCGGCACGGGTACACTGTAAGGCTTAGCCAGAAATTGCTCCGAGGTCACATCAATCTGCGGCGCGACCTCCATCCGCCAGACTGCTCCTTTTTGCTTCAGCGGATACCCGCCCATCCAATCGACAAAATAAGCCCGTCCATCCGTCCCCCAAGACATGCCAACACCCATGATGCCTTTGTTGATCGTGCGCAACCCGACCATGCGAAAACTATCTCGGTCTGCCTCCAGGGTGAAGGCATCCATCGCGCCCTTCGGAAATTGATCCAAGATGAAATGGCCCCGCAAAGTTCCATCCAACGCATGCCCGGGCTCGTGCAGGAAACCAGCCGGACCGTCGGAGTAATTCGCAATCGGTGGGGTGATGAAAAGGGGTTGATCAGGCTGACCAGCGGGCATCCAGATATTCTCCTTCATCCATCGGCTCTCGAGCTTCATGTACTGATGCTGGCAACGCCAACCGGAATCCGAGCCCTCGAGTAGGTAGACCATTCGTTCGCGCTCCTTCGGTTGGTCGGCATCGTTATCTACGCCGAGGACATTACCAAAATCGTCGAAGGCGATTTCTTGAATATTACGGACACCATGGGCGTAGACCTCAAAATTAGCCCCATCCGGCTCGCAACGCATCACCGCTCCTTCGTGTGGATAATAGAATAGGCGACCTTCCTTGCTCGTCACGTTAAGGCCTTTGTCACCGATCGACCAATAAATCCGCCCGTCTGGGCCGAGACGCAAACCATGCATGTCGTGCCCAGCATAGGCGATGTGGCAACCAAAGCCGCTGGCGACAATCTCCTGAACATCGGCGACCCCGTCGCCATTGGTATCCTTTAGCCGATATAGGTTAGGCAACGCCGTCACGTAAACCCAACCGTCAAAATAAAGCACCCCCGCCGCAATCCCTGCATTCGGCAGATTGAAGCCTTCCGCAAAGACGGTGAGTTTATTGGCGACGCCGGCCCCATCGGTGTCGGACAACTTGTAGATTTTCTCTTTATTGAAACTCAGATCCTGCCAGTCGATTACTCCGTCCCCATTAAAATCTTTAATGCCGCCCCGTGGGGTCCGGAATTTCCCCGGGGCCAGTTCACGGCGGAAAAAAGCGGCTTTCTCCTCCGGGGAGGTCAAAGCCACATCAAAGGGCACCCACAGCGGATGCTCCCGAATGTCGACATCGCCGGCTTTACGTCGGCTGGTCGAACTCACATACACGTTCCCGGCCTCATCGACGGTGCAAGCGGTAGGGTCGGGCACATTGAGTACGCCCGACCATTTACGAGGCGTGACCTCCGCCGCTGAAACCATCCCCGCAACAACAAGCAGCACAAACTGGAGGCTGGCCGTGCGCATAGAAGTCAACCGACCAGGATCAGAAATAGCTCCTTGGGCCCGTGGGCTCCCAAAACGAGAATCCGTTCAATGTCACCGGTACGACTAGGGCCGGTGATGAAAGAAAGCATGCTGGGCATATCCGTACCATGGCGGGCCTTCACCAAAGCCAAGGCAGCACCGAGATCCGGGACCACCTGAGAAGCCTCGGCGATAACGACATGGACGTGAGGTAGCACGGAAAGGGCCCGCCCGCCTGAGCTCCGACTGGACACGAGAATCGAACCTAACTGAGCGACGATGGATTCGCAGGTGGTGAGGCCAGCGTCGCTGCCCTCCAACTTCTGTTTATCGAAGGAGGCGTCAGCCTCCCAGGCCTCGCAAGTAAGGGTGGCGGCGAGCGGGCGCGTGAGCTCATGCCCATGATAGGCCACTTTCTTCCAAGACTTGGTGGTGGCAAGTTCGGCGAAAGCTTTGGCCGCGCTGGCATGATCTGGCACGCGGATAAGCACCGCCTTGAGCTTGGCGAGCTGTTCCGCGAGGATCAGCAGACTATCCTCGGCGGTCTCCCCGCCATCTGGCAGCCATGGCTTGGCGGCGACCGAAGTATTCGGCGAAGAGGTCTCAGCCTTAAGATGGGGCTTAGGTGCCTTGACCTTCAAGGCCTCCCGGATGCGGGCAAAGATATCAGTCCGAGCGTCAGACATGGTCGTGCTTCCACTGTTCGCGGAAGGATTGGGTGGGTGCCTTAGGCAGATCGCGAGTCTTCATCCATGCCCCCATGTAAGGCAAGGGGAGCTTCTGCAGCAGCGGTAAGGACGCACGGAAAATGCGGCCGCCGGCAGCGAAGAGCCATGGGCGTTTGATGACGAAATTAAATCCATTATGAAAAACGCGATCAAAGAGCGTCGGCGACTCCTTGGCGGCGTTACGACGATTATGCAGCAGGTGATGATGCAGGTCGATTCGAACCGGACACGCATCCGTACAGGCGCCGCAAAGCGAAGAGGCACCGGAAAGATGGTTCCACTGCTTGAGGCCACGCAGGTGCGGAGTAATCACCGAGCCGATGGGACCTTGGTAGGTTGTGCCATAAGCCAAGCCGCCGATATTTTTAAAGATCGGGCAAACATTGAGGCAGGCCCCGCAGCGGATGCAATGCAAGGCATCGCGTTGCTCGGGGTCGGCCAGGAGGCGAGTGCGAGCATTGTCGAGTAGGACAATATGGAATTCCTCGGGACCGTCGCACTCGCCTTTCTTCCGAGGTCCAGAATAGAGCGTATTGTAACAGGTCATCGGCTGGCCGGCACCGGCCGTGGCCAACATCGGGAGCAGCACCGACAAGTCATCCAGCTCGTTGACGACTTTCTCGATACCCGAAAGGGCAATATGAATGCGGGGCAGGGCAGCCGTAAGCCGGGCATTCCCTTCGTTTTCGGTGATCGAAATCTGGCCCGTCTCGGCGACGAGGAAGTTAGCACCCGTGATGCCGATATCGGCGTCGACGTAGAGCTGACGAAGGTGCCGACGGGCAATCATCGTCAATTCTTCAGGACTGTCAGTGGGAGCCGTGCCGAGATGTTTCGTGAAGAGTTCGCTGATGGCCTCGCGCTTCACATGCATGCACGGGAAGACAAAGTGGTAGGGGGCTTCGCCTCGTAGCTGCTGGATGAATTCGCCCAAGTCGCTTTCCACGACACCGAAGCCTGCCTTCTCGAGCGCATCATTTAAATGAATCTCCTCCGAGGTCATGCACTTGGATTTCACGATGGCCTTAGCCTTCGCGTCTTCGGCGATTTTTAGAATAATATCACGAGCCTCTGCCGCATCTCTTGCCCAGTGGACGACTCCGCCGTTGCGTTCAAAATTCTTCACGAATTTCTCGAGAACATTGGCGAGGTCGTTGACGGCGCTCCACTTGGCCATCGAGGCCGCGTCCCGGGCGCGCTCCCAATCGCGATAACGCGCCTTCTGGAGGTCGCGGTTCGTATAATAACCTCCAAGAGCCTTGCTGATAAAGGCACGCTGGACGCCATCGGCCGCATTGACCGTGGCCTCTTTTAAGAAAATAGCCTTAGAATTGTCCATATTCAGGCGTCGTTCGCCAAGACTTCGGCGATGTGAAGGGGGAGGATCGGTTTACCTTCGCGGGACAGCCAGCCACCGATCTGCAGGAGACAGGAGGGGTCGGACGAGACGACGAAGTCGGCACCGGTACGTGCCAGTGCGCCGCCCTTAACCTGGACCATCGCGGTGGAAATCATCGGGAACTTGGCGGAAAAAAGGCCGCCAAAGCCGCAGCAAGACTCACCTTCCTCACTCTCAATCAGTTCGAGCCCCTTGACGGCACGCAGCAACTGGCGTGGTTCCTCTTTGAGGCGGAGTTCCCGCAAAGCGTGGCAACCATCATGATAGGTGACCTTCTTCGCAAACTTGGCTCCAACATCCGTGACGCCAAGTTTCTTCACGAGGAATTCCGAGAACTCGAACGTACGTGCAGCGAGGTCATCGGCTTCTGCCGCATGCGGCGTCCCCTTGAGGAGTTCAGGATAGAAGTTACGCATCATCGCCACGCAGGAACCCGAAGGACCCACGACGACATCGGCGCCACGAAATACGCCCAGAGCCCGGATGGCAGCCTCGCGGGCAACGTCCCACTGTCCGGAGTTGAAAGACGGCTGACCGCAACAGGTCTGTGCCGAGCGGAATTCAACAACGTGCCCCAAGCGTTTAAGCACCTTCGCGGTCGCCAGCCCGACCTTGGGGGTCAGCTGATCGACGAAGCAGGGGACAAAGAGAGAGACACGCACGAGCTTAGCGCAGGAACGCCTCGTGCAAACCACCGTCAACGGTGATAACCTGTCCGGTCGTCTTGCTTAAGCGATTAGTCACGAGAAGGAAGTAAGCTTCGGCTTGGTCGGCGGGAGTGATGGGATTCTTCGTTAGCGTGCGATCGGCGTAGAAGCGGGAAAGCTTCGTGGTCAGTGAATCGGTCGCCTCATCATCGGTGTAAGGAATGCCGTACTTAGCAAGCGAGGCGATCACTCGGTCACGAGGGAACATCGCCGACCCTTGGACGACGGTGGCCGGAGCCACGCCGTTGACGCGAATAAGGGGCGAGAGTTCCATCGCCATCTCGCGCACGAGGTGATTGGCGGCAGCCTTCGAGGTGTCGTAGGCGACGGAGCCCTTCTTGGCGACGGCAGCATTGGCGCTGGTCGTCAGCACGAGATTACCCCGCAAACCTTGCTCCTTCCAGGTCTTGAAAGCCTCATCAGCGACGAGATAGCTACCCGTCACATTGAGTGCGAAGGTGAGCGCCCACTTATCATCCGGGATATGCCCAGTAGTATCGGGGGAGACAAAGATACCCGCGGTCACACAAATGGAGTCGAAACCACCATAAGCGAGGGCGACCTGGTCAAGCATCTTACGGATGGAATTACGATCCATGATGTCACCCGAAAGACCGATGGCCGGACCGCAGTTGGAGAGGCCGGTACCAGCGACGCCGATACCCGTCCCGAGCTTGTCGGTAATTTCCTTCGCCGTGGCCTGGGCGGCCTCGACGTTCTTGTCGACGCAGACGATGTGGGCGCCTTCTTTAACCAGACGATGGGCGGTTTCCTTGCCGATGCCTGAGCCGGCGCCGACGACGATGATAATCTGGCGGGCCAGTTCCTTCTCGGCTGGCATGCGCTTCAGCTTAGCCTCTTCGAGCAGCCAATATTCGATGTCGAACGCTTCCTGCTGGGGGAGGGCGATATACTGGTCAATCGCCTCGGCTCCACGCATGACTTCGACGGCACAGTTATAGAACTCAGCGGTAACGCGAGATTCGGACTTATCCTTGCCCCAGGCAATCATGCCGAGGCCAGGAATAAGGACGACCGTCGGATTCGGGTCGCGCATGGCCGGAGAGTTGGCTCGCTTGCAGGCGTTATAGTAAGCGGCGTAGTCCTTGCGGTACTGCTCAAGGGCGGCGGCGAGCTTGGTCTTCAGTGCGGCGGTGTCTTCGGACTGGGGGTTCCAGTTCACGTAGAGGGGCTTGATCTTCGTGCGGAGGAAGTGGTCCGGGCAGGAGGTGCCAAGCTCGGCCAGACGAGGAGCGTCCTTCGAATTGACGAAGCGGAGAATCTTTTCGTCATCTTGGATCGTACCGATGAAACGCTTCTCAAGGGAGACCTGACCACGCAGCCAAGGCAAGATAGCGGCGAAGGCCGCATGGCGCTTCTCCGCATCGAGGGTCTGGTAAAGGGCACCGCCAAAGGCCTTGGCATCACCACCCTTGGCTTGGTACTTAGCATCGATATAGGCCGAAGCCTGCTCGATCATCGCCAGCGTGAGCTCGTAGCAGGCCTTATCATCATCTGCCCAAGAAATGAACCCATGCTGGCCCATCATGATAGCCTTGATGTCGGGCTGCTTGCCGGCGATCTCCTGCATGGCGAGGCCGAGCTCAAAACCCGGGCGCATCCACTTCACGTAGGCCATCTTACCTGCGAAAATCTGCTGGGTGAGGGCTTCGCAGTTCTTGGAAGCAGCGATTGAGATAATCGCGTTCGGGTGCATGTGGTCGACGTGCTTACCTGTCAGGAAGCTGTGCAGAGGGGTGTCGATGGAGGATGCACGCGGATTCAGATTAAAAGTGGCGTGGTTATACATGCCGACCATGTCATCTTCGGCCTGCGACTTGAGACCCTTGTCGGCGCGAGCGGCGTAGGACTTCTGCAGACCGATGAGCTTATCCTGATAGAGGGAGGAAAAATTCTCGCGATTGCTCGTCCGGAGATCGCCACCAGAACCCTTGACCCAGAGGACCTGGGTTTCGGCGCCCGTCAGAGGATCTTTCTCCACAATCTTCGAGGAGGTATTGCCACCGCCGGTATTGGTAATGCGCTGATCGGCACCGAGCTTGTTCGAGCGGTAGACCAGACGGCCAACCGGATCGAGCTTCGCGGCTTCGGCATCGTTCCAGAGATGAGAGACGTACTTATAGGAGGACATAGGTGTTACGTGGAAGAGTGGGGTGTTGAGTAAGGGGTTTTATGACTTCTTTAAACCATTAAACTTGGATTGGGCGGAAGCCCAGGCGGCCGTGACGTTCGGCTTGTAAGTCACTACCTCAAAAGAGTTTCGGACAACCTTGCGCAGTTCGTCGAGGTTCTTGAGCTCCTTCATAGCAATAGCTTGGACTAAGATATTGCCCGCGGCGGTGGCCTCAACAGGTCCAGCGATAACGATTCGCCCGGTGGCATCGGCGGTCGCCTGATTGAGGAGCGCATTTCGGCAACCACCGCCGACGATATGCAAGCGCTTCAACTTACGGCCAGTCAACTTCTCCATGCCGTCCATCTCGACACGGTAAAGCAGGGCAAGAGATTCGAGTACGCAGCGGGCGATTTCCCCGTGGGTCTTCGGAATTGGCTGCTTGGTCTCGCGGCAGAAGGCTTGAACCTTGGCCACCATGTCGCCGCGCTTGGCAAAGCGAATATCATCCGGACGGATGAAGGAGCGTAGCGTCGGAGCCTTAAGTGCCAGCTTAACGATCTCGCCATAATCGGAGACTTCCCCTTTTTCCATCCACTCCCGACGGCACTCTTGGAGCACCCAGAGGCCAACGAGATTCTTCAGGAAGCGAGACGTGCCCCCGAAACCGACTTCATTGGTATACTTGGCCTTGCGCACCGTCTCGTTCACGAGCGGCTTCGGTAGCTCAACGCCGAGCAGTGACCAAGTTCCTGACGACAGGTAAGCCCAATCATCTCCCTTGGTGGCCGGCACGGCGGCGACGGCGGCAGCCGTGTCGTGGGCGCAGGTCGTGACCACTTCCGTCTTACCGAGGCCCGTTTCCTTGGCCAGATAAGGGAGCATCTTCCCAAGCTTCACGCCGGGTGCGACTGGCTTCGGCAAGATATGCTTAGGGATGCCCAGCTTCTTTAATACCGGCAAGGCCCACGCACGCTTGCGCGTGTCCCAACACTGACTTCCGGAAATCAACGTCTCTTCCGCTCGTGCTTTCCCCGTAAGCAACCAAGTAATGTAGTCACCGATGAGGAGAAATTTATCGGCGAATTTCAACATTTCCGGACGATTCAGGGCGTCATCGAAAAGCTGGTAGAGCGTGTTGATGGAAATCGAGGCAATACCTGTCCCATCGAAAATCTCTTTTTGAGAGAAACGACGCATAGCCAGTTCGTAGGACTTGAAACTGCGTTCGTCGCGATAGGTGAACGGCAAGGACAGCAACGGGCCGTCTCCCTTCAGGAGTACGTAGTCGACGCCCCATGAATCACAGGCCACGGACTTGATCGGCCCAAGCTTGGCACCCTTCGCTAGGCCAATCCGGATTTCACGAAAGATGCGGATGATATCCCAGCGCAGCGTACCATTGGCCGTGATGGCACCATTAGAGAAGCGATGCACTTCCTTCATACTGAACTTACCTGACTTCAGGGTGCCGAGAATGACGCGTCCGGATTCAGCTCCGAGGTCGATGGCGAGATAATGGGACATATAATCAGAGAGGGGAGGACGAGCGGGTTATAATCCAAGCATTTTTTGTCGGTAATGCTCATCCGGGCGGCCAGCGATACGCTCGCACTGGGCCGCGGTCAGAAACAGCGGGCCACCCAAGGCGGCGGCACCGATGAAAATCTCCGCGGCTTTTTCGGCCATCAAGAGGGAGCCGAGCACAGCCTTCGGGGATGGACCCACCGCAATGATGCCGTGGTTCTGAAGGAGGATAATTTTTGGGTCACGACCCGTACGCTTCACAAAAGCCAAGACTTCCTGGCGGATGCCTTGAGACAGACCCAGCCCAGGATCGGCATAGGGTACAAAAACGGACTCAATACCGCACATCACAATCTCATCAGGACAAGCTCGCCGTTCGGCAAACTCACGGGCCCGCGGGGAACAAAGAATCTGATTAACGGCGATGGCATGGACGTGCCCGACGCAAGCCACCCCAGGTAGCGTAAGTAGATAGGCGTGAAACAAAGCCTCGATCGAGGGCTTCTTGGCCTGTCCATCGACCCGAGCAGCAAACAATGCGGCATCCACTTCGGCATCCGTCGCGCTCGTGGATTCAATCAAAGGTAATAAGCGATCGAAACGGCAGGTAGTCACGTCACCCGGACGCAGGCTCGCAAGATTCGACCCCGAAGCCTTGACCGCAAACGTATCGGCATCGAGTCGGACGGACGTGTTGCCTTCCCCCAAGATGGCCATGCGTAGACGGTCACCTCCTAATTGATGGGAAAGCTCGAGCAAGCCTTGGATGACTTCGGCGGACATGGTTAGATTTCTCCGCAAAGAGAGACGTTCAGGCCGAGTTCAGCCAACGCGGCGGCCTTAGCTGTGAGGCCACGTTGGGCCGCGGAACGGGAAGGCGCATACACGACTTGAATATGATTAGAAGGGTGACGAGCCATCATCTGATCCCGGGATATGCCGGGAAGCACAACATGCATGATCGGCCACTGGGACGTTGTGAGTTTCCAGCGTTCTTCAGTCTCCGCCTTGGGGAGTTCCACCACTTCACCGAGGCCAAGATCGGCATGCAGTTGACCATCCTTCACGAAAATACGTGACCAGACAATCCAGCCGGGCTTGGAGACGCCTTTGAGCGTGCCACCGCCGAGTCGGAAATACATTGGAGGTTGGCGCTCCGAACGGGCACCCCTATAGCCACCGATGAAATGCTGAGCGGGCGCCGCGCCGGAAATCAATAAGACCCAAACGTACTCATCAATGACCCGGCGACCAGATAGCCCCTGATACTGCCGACCCCAGCGCAAATCATGCAGCGTGTTCTCCGGGTCGAAGCCCAGTTGCTTCCAAAGTTGGTAGGTAATTAAGCCGTCGAGACCGGCACATTCATCGACTTCATTGAAGTGGGGGAGGGCGTCGCCTTTAAAGAGTTCCTTGCCGGTCTTAGCGTGGAAAACCGGCGGGCGCTCACGATTGTTAAGCAAACCCTCGACCAAGTCAGAGGCCGGGGCGAGATCCTTAAGCCCTTGCTGGTATTGAATTCCGATGGTCGCACAGCCGAATTCATCCGCCAGACGCACCGCGGCAATATACATCTTCAGTTGCTCCAATGTCTGCCGTCGGGTCAGTTCAGTTTTTTCGTTCTTCCCCCAAGCAAAGGTGAGACCCTTACGAAGAAGCCAGCGCAAGGCAACCGTGGCTTCGGCCGGCTTCACCGTGAGCATCGCGGCAAACAAGCTTGATTGACTCAATCGCTCTTTAAAAACACCCGTCGGATGCAGAATCTCATCGGGGATGATGGCATTGTACATGCCCATGCAGCCTTCATCAAAGACGCCCATGATGGCCTTACGGCGACGGAAGTCCTGGGCGAAACGGCGGCCGAGAAGGGCGTCCTTAGATGAAGATGGCCGGAGCTTACGTACGTGCGATACAGCATGAGTCACCAGCCCCGACATCAGCCACTTCCGAAGACCGATCCGGAACTTATCGTCGGTGAAATCCTCGCTCCAAAGCGTGGAGAAATTAATGCCTGCTTTAAGCAAGGAGCCATTGAGATTAAGCATGCCAACGAGTCCGGGCCAAGTTCCGGACCAGTTGGCGACGGTGAGGATCGGGCCACGATGTGAAAACAAGCCGGGCAAGACATGATGGGAGTATTGCCAAACCGCTTCAGCGACCACCAAGGGGGCATCTGTGGGAATGCCGCGAAAGACCTCGATGCCGTATTTCTGCGAATCGATAAAACCATGCCCGACCTCGGCACGAAAACCATGGGCGCGCTTCACCTTCCAGCCTTCACGACGTAAAGCCTGGGCGAGCAGGGCCTCCATGGCTAATTGAGCAGCTTCGCACTTTTGATTGGCCGAGGCGCGCAAGTCGCCGTTCGCCACAAGATAGACGGTTCGGTTCTTCACAGGCAAACAGAACAACGCTCAGAGAGCTGTCAAAACGCGTTCCGCGGGCAGCTTTACCTTGGCTTTCTGCACCGCGGCCGCATCCGCATCGGTGACCAAAAAGAGTGCGCTGACATCACGCGTAACGGCACAAGGGCCACCGCGACCAAGCTTAACCTTATTCATGCAGATTAAAACTTCGTCCGACCGCCGAATCACTTCGCGTTGCTGATGGGAGATATCGCGTTGCGAATTCCAAAGGCCGTTCTCGTCGATGCCTTCAGCCCCGAGCAGGGCGACGTCAAAATTCCAGCGGGCAACTTCCTCCAGCGTACGGTCGCCGGCGACCATTGCGTGGCGCGTCAGAAACAGCCCACCGGGAATATATACTTCAACCCCAGGGAGACAGGAAATCAGCTGCGCCGTCGGCAGACAGGTCGTGACAATCTGTAAATCGGGGACTCCGGCAGAGGCAATCGCTTCAGCGGCGAAGAAAATCGTGGAGCCCGAATCCAGGTAGACGGTCATGCCAGCCTTAACGCGGGAGGCGGCCATGTTGCCAATGCGTCGCTTGGCTTCAGCATCTTCGATTTTACGATCATCGAGCGGCGGAAAGTTGCGATTGAAGTCAGAGAGAGCGCCTCCGTGGGTACGCGTGATGCGTCGCTGATTCTCCAGCTCCGTCAAATCACGACGGGCCGTGGCCTCCGAGACGTTGAACTGCTTACAGATTTCCAGGACGGGTACGTATCCGACCTTAGAGAGTAATTTGGCAATCGCCTCACGGCGGGCTTCAATGATGTGTCGGGCGACTTTCATAAAGTAATCGGTGTCTCAGGGGGTAAGAGCCGGATTTATGAGCGTAACCAATCGAGCAATCAATAACCTTGTTTCTTGGCCCCGCGTACCTTAGGTATATTTCGCACAATATACATTATGTCTAGTTAGTAATTAACCAATAAACACAGCCCTTTATACATTTAAACCGTATTATCTTGGGGCAAATCGTGGAATAAACTAAGTATTCAACCCTACAGTGATGAACAACCCCATATGGTCATATTCCGTGCGTTTGTGCGTTCCCTTGTTTTTGGCGCTTTTCCTTTGCAGCTGCGCAACGAGCCCGAATCCCAGCAAACCTACGGCGCCTGCAGCCCTGGTTAGCAAATTTACGGGACTAACCATTGAACAAGGCCCGAGCTCCCTGGGGGCCGAACCCCGCAAGGAAAAGGTCACCCACTTAATCCTTCACTATACTGCAGGCACCCTGCCCTCGTCTCTAGATATCCTCCAAGGCAAGGATCATGCTCATAAGGTTGGCATTCATTATGTGGTCACGGATGAAGCCACCCCGAGGGTCATCCGGATGGTCCCTGAAAACATGTCCGCTTTCCACGCCGGCAAAAGCGGATGGGCTGAACTGAACGCCCTCAATCAACGATCGGTAGGAATTGAAATCATCAATCTCGACGGAAATGTTCATCCATACTCCGCTGCTCAGGCCGAAGTCCTGTTCACGCTCTGCGCCGACATCATTCGCCGCCATGACATCAAGCCCGTGAACGTCCTCGGCCATTCAGATATCGCCGTCGGACGTAAAATCGATCCGGGCTCGCTCTTTCCTTGGGCCAAATTAGCCGCCTTGGGTATCGGGGCCTGGCCGCTACCCGACGAAGTGAAAGCGAACTTGACGAAAAGCAAAACCCCGAACGCCGTGGATGTCAGAAAACTTCTAGAGTTATACGGCTACCACCTTGAAGCTGGTGAACCCGGCCTGAAACTCGGCCTCGAAGCCTTTCAGCGTCATTTCCGTTCCGCCAAGATCACGGGCGTGGCTGACTCCGAAACCGTCGCGATCCTCCGCGCCCTGGTTCGGCGTTATCGATCGGAAGAACTCCGCCGGGCCCGCCTCCCCAAAGTCTAATCAGGCGCCCTACTGTGCCACGGTGACAATGACATCCTGGTGCCGGTGGTGACAAATCGTGAGCGGGACGTTGGCTGTAGGATGTTTTTCGCCCAGCACCCCCCCGCGGGCTTTATGCGACGCCTCCATCTCCGTCCAGCGACGGGTGAATTGGATTGAAGCATCGAGATCCATCAAGTCATCGGCAGCGGTCCCGGATAGATATTGCTGCGTCAATTCACGGGCCTCGGGGATGAAACGAATCCTCTCGGCGTCGATTCCGATACGGCCAATGCGTGACCATGCCACCCAACCATCGCACCCATCGTAGGAAAACGAAACCCGCCAAGGGGCGCCGAGCAATTCCGGACCAAGTGCAGATTCGATAATCGCCACCGCACCACCATGCCAACCCCTGGCCACGGTCAGGACGGCTCTGCGCAATGCCAGCTTCGAGCCTGCGCCGCGCCCGACGGACGGGACCTGCAAGAGCCAGATATTATCTATCGGCTCAGCCTTCAAGTTCGAGGCCTCCTCGGGTGTCAGCACCTTCATCATCCGCGTGCAGCCGGAGCAGAGGGAGTCCCTTCCCAGCGGGTGTTTTCAGGAATATGCTCACCCTTCGCGACTAGGGTCAGCGGCCCAAGGTGAGCCCCATCGCCAACCGAAGCATCATAAAGCACGGTTGTGCGGACGCCAATCGTACAGCGAGTTCCAATCCGGACCAAACCGATACGCATCACCCGATCCTCGAATAAATGTGTCTGCGGTCCGCTGTGATCATTCAGTTCAGCTTCGTCGCCGATACTCACGCAGTCGAATTCCGTAAGGTCCGTCGAATTCATCCAAACACCCTTGCCCACCTTGACGCCCAAGAGCCGGAAAGCCCATGGCAACATCGGCGTACCCTTGAGCAAATTAAGGAGTGCCGGTACAGCCAAAGATTCATGTAACGTGGTCACTGCCTCGCTAACCCAGACAAAAAGCGTCCACATCGGGGCTAACCTCGGACGATACTTACCGATAAGAATCCACTTGGCGACGAGCACTAGGCCAAAGGAAATCAGTCCGTAAAGCATGCCGGCAATCGTCAAGGCTAGGCAAAACTCGGGCCAATTCTCCTCCTCCAGGTAGGGCATGGTTTCGAAGACGGTCACATAGCCCGCCGCAATGACAAACGCTAGCGGGACAACAATCCGCAAGCCTTCGATGAAGGCTCGCGCCCAACGGCGACTCCGCGATGGGCGAAAGGTCAGCGCCGGATCCTGTTCCGCGATGACTTCTCGCGCTGGTAACAAAATGGGGGGCGAACCCATCCATGTCTGCCCAGGACGCATCTGTTCATTTTGAGGCGCGGAGGATTGCACACCCAACAAGACATCATCGGGAAACTGCGCCCCATCGGGCACGTACGCTCCGTTCCCCACAAAGGAACGAGCGCCGATACGAGTCCGGCTCAAGGTCATCCAGCCGTCTTGCTGACCTTCGTCCCCAAGCATGGCGCCGTCCGCGATAAACGACTCATCACCCAACTCTAACAGTTCAGGAATAATCCCTTCCGCTGTCGAAACCTCCGCATCACGACCGACCTTTGTTCCCATGATGCGTAACCACGTGGCGACATAAACCGAAGCATACAGACCATGCAGGACCTGCAGGGATGCATCCAGGACAGCCGAAAGCTGCCACTTCCAGAAATATTCGCGGCCCTCAATGGGAAAGCGGCCAGCCTGCTGGCGGGGCAGACATCGGCGAAGTAGACCGGCCAATCCGACCGTGATGAGTAACAAGATCGCCGTAGCAGGAATCGCGAGCAGGAAAAATATTGGTAAGGCTAGCCACCAATGCTCGAAGTTTTCAAACACGTCTAACCAGCGCGTATCGAGTGCATCAATAACGACGAAACTTGGGAATACGGGGATGTAAAACAGCACCGCGACCAGCGCCGCACCGATAACGAATCCAAGGATACGTAGACCTGCGGACCAAACTCCCAGCCCCGGCGGGGGCGTAAGCCTTGTGGCCGTACCTGTCTTGCGGGCTGGCGCCCCAGCCCAGACTTCGCCGGCGGGGATAGACACCCCTTCGGCCAAGGCCGATTGACCACCAAGTTTTCCGCCGGCTCCGATTTTGGTGTCATTCTCTAACACGGAATACGAGTCGACAGATGCGCCATCTCCAATCGCCACGCGCCCAATGATCAGGCGGCCCCCCTCGACCCGCGCGTTCTCAATGTTAACGAACGTACCCAAGCAGACCCCGTCACCGACGACGAGCAGTTCGGGAACCGAGGCGGTGACCGAATTAATCGTACAATGTCGGCCGACCTTGGCACCTTGCATCCGGAGATGAAAAGATTTTAAAGGCGTGCCGGAAATAAGATGGACCGCAGGAATCTCCGCGAGGCGAACGCCTAGCCACCAGCGGAAATAGGTGAGCCCCCAGAGCGGATAGCTGCCGGGTCGCAGTCGCCCGACCAGGAGTAGACGCAAGAAAACCCCCAGCGGAAACGAAAGCGCTAACGCGACTAGGTATGCACCAAGTGCGACGATGATTGCAAAAAAAGCACTATCCTCCGGGTCACCCGTCAGCCAGTGATAGGCAAAGAATGGTGAAAGCCATTGCAGCATCTGGAGCAGTACAAGGAACGGCAGACAACTGGCCTGAGCAAAGCCACAAGCAAAACGTCGCCATAACGGTGCCGACTCATGATGGGGTGCGGCCTCAGCCGTTCGACCAGCCTCCGCTAGCTCACGCATGGCCAGGGCAATGGCCTGCAGCGAACGACCTCGATAGATATGCTGGACGCCGACAGCCGCATAGCGGGCATCGCGACGAAGCCTCGTCACCAGCCGAGCAGCGAGTAACGAATGCCCACCGAGGTCGGCGAAGAAATCGGCCGATGGCGACAGGTGGCGACCCGGAAGTAATTCGCACAAGATGACGCGCAAGGCGGTCTCATGCTCATCGCGAGGCGGAGGCAACGCTTCGGAGCTAGCAACATTCACCGCCAATTCACGACGGCGCAACGCGCCAAGGTCCGTCTTCCCAGAACTCAGCCGCGGCATCTCCTCAATGAACACGAATCTTGCTGGCACCATGTAAGTTGGCAGTCGCGCCATCAGTGCCGCGCGCAGCGATTCTGCATTCGCCGCCCCCGAAGACAAAACCACGAAGGCGACGATTTCATCGCTCCCGGCGAGCGGCCGGACGACGGCGGCGGCCGTACCGACCCCAGGCTGATCACTCAAGGCAGCGGTGATTTCGTCGAGCTCGATGCGGAAACCTCTCAACTTGATTTGATTATCAACTCGACCCAAACAGCGAACTTCACCGTCGGGGCCGACACTTCCCAGATCTCCCGTGAGGTAGGCTGGCTGGCCAGCTATTTCCACGAATCGGGCTGCGGTCAGCTCGGGCCGGCCAAGATAACCACCCGAAACGCCAGGCCCAAACACAACCAGTTCTCCCGTTTCACCTACTGCCAATAACCGACGCTCGGGGGTGCAGACCCCGATACCGTAATTCGGCAGCGGGATACCGATATTAACCGACTTGCCGGGCTGAAGAATGGCGATGGAGGCTGTCACCGTCGTCTCGGTTGGCCCATAGGTATTAAAAACCCGGTACCAATGTCCCGTTAACCTCGTCGCCAGAGAGTCCGGACAGGCTTCGCCTCCCAGATTCAGCAAGCGAAGGCTTGGGGGGAAATTCGTGATCAACGCAGCCAACGTCGGCACGGCGTGCAATACCGTTATTTCCTGCTTCAGCAGCGCATCCTGAAGCGCATCCGGGTCCGCCACGATTTCTGCGGGTGCCACCCAGAGACTCGCCCCGGCGAAAAAGGAGATCCAAATTTCCTCCAGTGACATATCAAACGCGACCGAAAAACCCTGGTAGACGCGATCGGCTGCCGTGACCCCCAGGACGTCATTCTCACTGCGAATGAAATGGCAGACATTACGCTGGGTGATCGCGATGCCCTTCGGTTCTCCCGTGGAACCCGAAGTATAAATCACATAGGCCATGTCACCGGGTGCCGCACGACGTAGTTCAACCTGCAGATTCTCCCCCTCCAGCTCCGCCAGAACCAGCGGCTCCAGACCTCGAGCTCGGATACCTTTCGCGCCTTCATGGTCGGTTAAGACGTAATGCGCACGGGCATCACGCATGCACGTCGCAAGGCGATCAAGCGGCACAGCGGCGTCAAAAGGTAACCAAGCGGCCCCAGACAAGGCGATACCGGCCTGGCCGAGGATCAAAGCGTGCCCACGTGGTAACCATAAACCCACGCACGCTCCCGGGCCACACCCGCGAGAAGCTAAAGCATGAGCGACCTTACGGGAGCGCAACCAAAGCTCACTGTAGGAAAGACGTATCGAACCATCCACGATAGCTAAGGCGTCCGGCTGACGTCGCACCGTATCTGCAAGCAAGTCAGCCAACGTCTCATGGCGGAGTAAATCAGGTCTATGGGCACCCTGCAGAATCATATAACCGCTTTAGCCCCGCCTCAGCGACGGAGTCGCAATAGTCGGAGTAATTTATCCCGATAAGAAAGGACTAAATCTTTCTCCGGGTAACCCCAGACGCAGAGAATCCAGGCATAGAGCGCGGCGGAAACCGATGCGGCCACGAGCATGGCCAAGAACAGGCTAAGCTTGGGGTGAAGCCATGCCCCCTTGAAGTCATGCAAGATGGCAAAACCCTGATAAGCCACAAGACCCAACGCCGCCGATCCGACCAGCACCTTCAGCGTGGGGATGAGCAGGTTTTCACCCAAGAAAGCGGGCGCACTACGTTGCAGCAAGCGGCGAAGTACTAGATACTGCCAGACGGTGGAAATCCCATTCGCGACCGCGAGCCCCTCGATACCCCAGCCCATCCAGACGGCAATCAGCGAGGCCACGAGATTGACCCCGAAAGCATGGACGGCCGCCCTGAAAGTGGCCTTGGTGTTACCCGCCACATTGAGCGCACGCGTCACCATTGAGATCATAGCGTAAAACGGCATGACGAAGGCAAATAACGCCAAGACGATTCGGGTGTGTTCGCAATCAACCTCTGTGAATTTTTGGAATTTAAAAAGCAGCTGAACAATCGGACCCGAAAGGACAATGAGTCCCACAGCCGCAGCGATGTTTACCGCGATAATCAGCCGCATACCACGGGCATAGTTCCGGGAAAGCGCCGCTTCGTCTCGAGCCGCGAAAGCGGTCGCCATCGCCGGGAACATCACCGTCGCGATCGAAGCCGAAAATAGACCAATGGGAAGTTCGACAATCCGATTGGCGATATAGTAATAAGTCAGGGACGCATCCGAGACCCCGAAAGCCAGAAAACGTGAGACGAGGAAGTTTATCTGCTGAATCCCTGCGCCAAGAGCCGCGGGTATAAAAGCGGCCAACAGAACGCCCCAGGCGGCTTTATCGGCAATCGCAGGACGAGGGCGCCACCCTTCTTGGCGCAGACCCCAAAGAGGGATTAATAACTGTAAAACGCCTCCAGCAATCGCCCCGGCGCAAAGCCAGCGCGCCTTGCCCATGTCACCGGACGCAAAGTTTTCCCCCAAGACCGCCAGGGCGAAAATCATGCATAGGTTGAGCATCGCTGAGGCGAACTCTGCCAAACCGAAGCGCCCGCTCAGATTAACGGCGGAGGTAAAAAGCGCCGCCAGGCAGATTAACGGCATGTACGGCATGCAATAGGCCGTCAGTTCCGCTGCCCGACTCGCCTTAGAATAATCCATGGCGAGATAAGACCACGCAATGGCGATACCCATGCCGAGTAAGGTAATCCCCATCATCCAAGGGAGCGCCCGGCGGATGACATAATTGAGGAAAGCAAACGCGGAGGCCTTCCCTTCCCTCGCCGTCTTATCGGCGAGCACTGGCACAATCGCCACCGTGAGGGCGCCTTCACCGAGTAAACGGCGGAAGAGATTCGGAATTTGAAAAGCGAAGAGAAAAGCGGCTCCGACCGGACCAGCGCCGAAGACGGCGGCAGTGAGCTGATCACGCACCAGCCCGAGCACTCGCGAAACCATCGTCCAGGAGGCGGTCTTCGCCATATCCCCGTACTGGCGCGTCTGCTCGCTCATCGTCGATCAGGGCTGAATGGCCCGCATCCCTTCCTCCAGCACCGCCCGCAAGGCAGGAACTAAATCCGTCCGAGGCACCTCGGCCTCGGCGCGATCCTGCAGGCTGCGCACCTTGGCGACACCCTTCGCCACCTCCGTGCCACCATAAATAAGGGTATACTTGGCACCCGCGATTTCCGCGGCCTGGATAAGTTTGGGAAACTTACCGTCCTTAAGATTATATTCCACGCGAAAGCCGGCGCGGCGCAGATTGGCCAAGTCTTCCAAGGCGGCATTCCGGGCGTCATCCCCGAGAATCATAACGTAGAAATCCGGACCATCGGCATAGGCTGGGATCAACTTCTTCGAATCCAGCAAATCGCGGAGGGTGACGTCACCCATCCCGAAGCCGACGGCAGGGAGATCTGGGCCACCGAGTTTCTTCACCAACGCATCATAGCGACCGCCACCCGCCAGGGCACGAGCTTCGCCCCCTGTCTCGAATGCCTCGAACACGAAGCCAGTATAATAGGCGAGGCCACGAACGATGGTAAGGTCGATGGCCACACATTCGGAGAAACCCATCGCCTGGAGCGTACCGAGCAATTGCTTCCATTCAGCGAGGCGTAGCGTCATGGCTTCATCGCCGACTGCAATTTTCTCCAAGTCTGCTAGGGATTTCGTGTTCGCAAAAGAGCGGGCAGACTCGAGCGCTTGGAGCGGATCAACCGATGTACCGACTAACGCGGCCGTCATGGCGTCAAGGAGGTCCTTGGGGGTGCCACGTTCAAGTTTATCGACGACACCGAGCACTGCGGTCGCCTGTGCTTCCGGAATACCCAGACTGCCAAGATAGCGAAACCAGAGCGTGCGGTCAGAAATGCGAATCCGGAAATCAGCCTGAGTGAGCCCAAAGCCTATAAGACAGTCGGCACAGAGGGCGATAATCTCAGCGTCTGCGGCCGGACCGGCTTCACCAAGCAAGTCGGCGTTCAATTGGTAGAATGCACGGAGACGTCCCTTCTGCGGCTTCTCGTAGCGGTAATTTTCACCGATGGCGAACCACCGAATCGGCTTCGGCATCCCATTAGCCTTGGCCCCAACCATGCGAGCTAAGGACGGCGTCATCTCGGGACGCAGGCTGACCTTTCGGCCACCCTTATCTTCAAAATTAAAAAGCTGCCGGACGATCTCCTCGCCTGACTTCTCCGTGAAAAGCTCAAGGGGCTCGAGCACCGGTGACTCCCATTCACGGAAACCATAACGTCGGCAGGCTCGCCGCCACACATCCATGACATGACCCAGGACAGCGCGGTCCTCGGGATAAAACTCCCGGAAACCGGGGAGCGTTCTGATATCAGACATCGCGAAGCGAATTACTGAGCGGGCTTCTCAACGTCGTACGACTTCAACTTGGCCTTAAGTTCCTTGCCAGCCTTGAACTTGATGACGGCACGCTTGGGGATCACGACATCGGTTTCGGGGCGATTGGGATTACGCCCAATACGGCTCTTACGCACCTGAACCTGAAAGACACCGAAATTGCGGAGCTCGACATCACGGCCAGATAGCAGTGCCTCGCTAATAGCATCGAGTGTCATCTGGACGGAATCGCGGATATGCTTCTGCGGGTATCCCTTGTCCGTGAAAATCTTGAGGACGATGTCGCGCTTTGTGAGGTTGTTGGACATGGACGTTGCGTAAGTGTTGATAGACAAAGGCATGGGAAAGCGGTCGTGGCAACACCACACCCCAAAAACCTTATTCGAGGTTCTGGACCTGCTCCCGGATACGCTCGATCTCGGTTTTCGCCTCTAAAACCAGCTTAGTCGTGGCAATTTCGGCCGCTTTACTGCCAATAGTATTTACCTCTCGCAGGAGTTCCTGGACTAGGAAATCAAGTTTTCTGCCACAATTAGGCTGGTTCAATTCATCCCCAAACTGAGAAAAGTGACTTTTCAGACGAACCACCTCTTCGGTGATATCAGAACGATCGGCGAACAAAGCGAGTTCCTTCAGCACCCGCTCATCACCGACATCGAGGCTGAGCTCTGCTTCCTTCAATCGCTTGAGCATGGCCTCCCGATGACGAGCGGCCGACCCCCGCTCCGAGACAATCATACCTTCGACCATCCGCCCCATCTGGGCAAGCCGTAGGCGCAGGTCATTAGCTAAGGCGGAACCTTCTTGGGCGCGCATGCTCACGAGGGCCGCCAGTGCCGATTCAAACGCGGATTTAATCTGCGACTCTACCTCAGCCATCTCGGGCAAAGACACGGACGAGCGCCGGCTGGATTCGGCAAGCCGATGAAGGAGCTCCGTATCTGGGGAAAATTTGATCCCAACCCGCTGGGCAATCTTTGCCAGTTCGTCTAAGGAAGCCTCAACGGCTTCGGCATCCCATTGGCGGGTCGAGACTGAGGCGGCGGCCTGCGTAACGCGGGCCGTCACTTTGCCCCGCTGGAGACGTGCCCGAATCCAGCCTGAAGCCGCGGATTCCAATGCTGGCCATGCTTCGGGTCCGTACACTGAAACCTGCAGGTTTTTCTGATTAACTGAGGCGATCTCAACGGCAAGACGGGCGCCCGGCAGATTGAGTTCTGCCCGGCCGAATCCCGTCATCGAGGAGGCGGCCATGTTCAAAGTTTAATTTCCGTACCCATGGCGCGGGCGGCGCTCCACACGTCCTTATCGCCCCGACCGGAGAGATTGATCATGACGACCTCATCCTTGCCCGCCTTCGCTGCGACCTTGCAACCGTGGGCGACCGCGTGGCTCGATTCTAAAGCCGGAATGATGCCTTCCGTACGCGAAAGCAACTGGAAGGCATCGAGGCATTCCGTGTCCGTGGCGTAGGCGAAATCGATACGGCCACGTTCGCGATAATACGCGTGCTCTGGACCTACCGCAGCATAATCTAGGCCGGCAGAGACGGAATGCGTTCCTTCGATCTGCCCTTCCCCGTCCATTAAAATATTCGTCATGCAACCCTGTAGCACGCCCAGACGCCCTCCGGCGAATCGGGCCGCATGCTCTCCCTTGGAGATGCCGCGACCGCCAGCTTCAACGCCGATCAGCTTCACGCTCGGCTCATCAAGGTATTCGAAAAATGCCCCGATGGCATTGGATCCGCCACCGACGCAGGCGACGACGCTATCGGGCAGGCGCCCTTCGGCGCGCAACACCTGCTGCTTTGATTCAATCGAGATGATGCGGTGAAAATCGCGGACCATCATCGGATAAGGATGCGAACCGTATGCGGTACCGAGAATATAGTGGGTTTCGCGGACATTCGTCACCCAGTCACGCATGGCCTCATTAACCGCCTCTTTGAGTGTGCGCTGGCCTGCCTCAACCCCGCGCACTTCAGCCCCCATCAGACGCATCCGATAAACATTCAAAGCTTGGCGCTCCATATCTGTTGCCCCCATGTAAATCACGCATTGCAGACCGAAGCGTGCACACACGGCGGCGGTGGCGGTGCCGTGCTGCCCAGCACCGGTCTCGGCGATGATACGTTTCTTACCCATCCGGCGAGCCAGCAAGGCCTGACCGATCACATTATTGATCTTATGGGCACCCGTATGGAGCATATCCTCCCGCTTAAGATAGATTTTAGCCCCCCCCACGTGCTTAGTCAGTGATTCAGCGAAATAGAGACCCGTCGGGCGACCGGCGTAATCGCGCAACATGTCGGTGAAATCCTTTTGGAAGCTAGGATCACGACGGGCTTCCGCGTAGGCCTTAGTGAGGTCCAGCAAGGGCGTCATCAAGGTCTCGGGCACATACATTCCGCCAAACTGACCGAAGCGACCATGTGCATCAGGAACCGCGAAGCGCGGGTCGGTGGTCGGGATGAGGCTGGAGGCCGACATAGGATTCCCCCCATAAAGCGGGAAGCCAACCCAAGGGCAAGCGACAAGGGCAAGTGGCGCAGGCTTGCCGAAGCGCAGACGTTCGGGCAATCCTGAGCCATGCGCCGACTTGCCTGCGTCTCACTCATCCTCTCCGTCGTCGCCGGCAGCATGGCCGCAGAGAGCGAGACGCCGGCGGCAACACGAGCCAGTTTCACCTATCCGCGCGCGGTGGTTACGGGCACCGTCGAGGGGATCACCGAATTCCTGCCCGTGAGTTCGACCGGGCACATGATTATCAGCGACCGACTGATGAACGTTCCCGATGATCCACACATTATCGTGAGTGACATCACCGACCGCAAAGGCCGGCCCATCACCCAGGAACGTGTCGCCGATGACTATATTGTCATCATCCAAGTGGGCGCCATCGCAGCCGTCTTGGTGGTCTTCTTTGGACGTGTCCGTGGCGTGATCGGCGGCCTTCTCCGCGGAGACCGGCCAGCCCTTCAACTGGCAATGTGCCTGCTCCTCGCTTTCCTCCCTTCAGCCATCCTTGGTCTTTTCTTTAAAGAAGCCATCGGCGCTTACTTGTTCTCAGTGGAAGTCGTCGCCGGGGCTTTGATGATTGGCGGCGTCGTCATTCTCGGTGCCGAACAATTACTCCCGAAGGTAAAATTCACGGAACAAGAGGTCGCCGAAATCCAACCCAGCCAAGCCCTGGTGGTCGGCCTCTGTCAGTGCTTTGCACTGATTCCCGGCACCAGTCGTTCGCTGTCGACCATCCTCGGTGGGCGTTTCGCCGGACTCTCGAATGCCGCCGCTACCGAATTCTCCTTTCTGGTTGGCCTCCTCACGTTGACCGCCGCATCCGTCTACAAAATGTGGTCACTGGGACCAGCGCTCACACAGGTCTACCCTGCTGGGCCCGCCGGGCTCGGCCTGATCATCGCCGCCGTCACCGCCTTCATCGCGGTTAAGTGGATGGTAGGATTTGTCTCCCGCCGGGGTATGGGTCCGTTCGCTTGGTATCGAATCGCACTCGGCGCCATTATTCTGGCGGTACTCATTACCGGGCAGAAATAAACATGCCTCGCGGCGTAAAAACGCCCCGAGGCATGAAGTGAATCTGTGCGACTTATCAGACGCCGAGTTCGAAGCCGGCGCGATATTCGCGGCGAACATAGGCGTTAGCGGCCTTATGATTGGTGACTTCCATCTTCTCACCATCCCAGAGCAATTTATGATCAGGGAAGCGGGAGGCCAGATTACCCATCAGCACCATTTCCGAAAGCGGGCCAGAGTAGTCGAAGTTCGAGGAGGCAGCGATGCCGCCCTTACAGGCGCGGATCCAATCCTTCTCGTGACCGCCCGCAATGCGCGGGATCGTCTTTTCAAGCTTCTTCGCGACTTCGCGCTGATCACGATTCAGGAGGCGCGGTTTGCTACCGTAGCAGCCGCAGACAATCTTACCCTTGTCGCCGATGAACAAGCAACCGCCGTCAGAATCGCCAAAAGGCATATCGTCTTCCAGCTCTTCAGGGCGCTGCGGCATCAGGCCACCATCCCACCAGGTCATGGTCACCGCCGGCATCTCCTCGCGAGCGGGGAACTTGTAACGGACGATGGATGAGCGCGGGAAGCACTCATTCTTACCTTCGGTCTTCTTGCCGAAAGTCTCGTAAACAGAGGAGACATTACCCTCAACGCTCTCCGGGTAACGCAGGCGGAGTGCCATAAAGACCGGATCGATGATGTGGCAGCCCATGTCGCCGAGCGAACCGGTGCCGAAATCGCACCATGCGCGCCACTTGCCCGGGTGATAAGCGGCGTGGAAAGGACGAAGCGGGGCGGGGCCACACCAAGCATTCCAATCCATACCATCAGGGGCGGACTGGACATCCTTCGGACGATCCATCTCGAGACTCTGCGGCCAGATCGGGCGGTTGGTCCAAGCGTGGACTTCACGCACCTTACCGATTAAGCCAGCGGCAATCCATTCAGTGGTCAGGCGGATCCCTTCACCGGAATGACCCTGATTACCCATCTGGGAGACGACCTTGTACTTGCGGGCACCTTCGGTGAGTGTGCGGGCTTCAAAGACGGAGTGAGCAATTGGCTTCTGCACATACACAGCCTTACCGCGGCGCATGCACTCCATCGCGATGTAAGCGTGGGAATGGTCCGGGGTCGCGATGATGACCGCGTCGATGTCCTTCTGTTCGTCGAGCATCTTACGGAAATCGGTGAACAGCGCGGCCTTGGGCTGCGACTTGATCGTGCCGGCGCAGCGCTTGAGATCCAAATCGCACAGGGCGACAATGTTCTCTTCCGCGCAGTTACGGACATTGCTGCCGCCCACGCCACCGAAACCAATGGCCGCTACATTCAGTTTCTCATTAGGCGAAACCGTCCGGGCGGCGGAATTAAGCCAGGGGCGAGTCACCGCGAAAGCGGCGGCCGCCATGCCGGTATTACGAAGAAAACTACGACGATTCAGTTGGGGTGTCATGGATTAGGGGTGAGTCTTGTCTACGACCGCGGCGGGCATCCGCAAGTTCCTTGAATCGTCGCAGAGGGCCGACTTAAGGCGACCGCGTCGCCTAGACGCCATAATGTGTAATAATAACGACAATATGAGACCGCCCGAGCTCGGCCCTCCGGCGAAACAACGCCAGAGGCGACCGCGGCGAAAAGAAAGTTACTCCCAACCCCGGGATGGAGACGGGACACCACCTCGCCTATCTCCCTGTCAGATTGTATCTTATGACTAGGTAAACCACGGCTGACGGTTCACTTTCCTTTTGACTATGCTGTGAATAAGATGTTCATAAAGGAAACCACACGACCCTGATGTTCAAGCGCTTCCCCGGGCTATTCACCCAAGCCATCGGCATCGACCTTGGCACGGCCAACACTCTCGTCTTTTTGAAAGATCGTGGCGTCGTCCTGCGCGAACCCAGCGTCGTCGCCATTCGGACCAGCACCCGCAAGCCCATCGCCGTCGGTAATGAAGCCCGCATGATGCTCGGCCGAACCCCTGGCGATATTCAGGCACTGCGTCCGATGAAAGACGGCGTCATCGCCGACTTCGAAATCAGCGAGCATATGCTCCGCTATTTTATCGGTAAGGTCGCCCGCAAATCGCTCTTCACGAATCTCACGGTCGTTGTCGCGGTACCTTATGGCATCACCGCTGTTGAGCGCCGGGCCGTCATGGATTCCGCCTACCGCGCTGGCGCGGACGACGTAATCACCATTCCCGAACCAGTTGCATCCGCGATCGGCGTCGGCCTCCCCGTCGAAGAACCCACGGGCTCGATGATTGTCGACATCGGTGGCGGCACGACTGAAGTCGCGGTCCTTTCCCTCGGTGGCATCGTCCACGCCCGCTCCATCCGCGTCGGCGGCGACGAGTTCGACATGTCCATCATCAAGTATATTCGTAATTCATACAACCTGATCATCGGCGAACGCACCGCGGAAGAAATCAAAATCAAAATTGGTTCGGCCTATGCCCTCGAACAAGAACTCACCTTCGAAGTAAAAGGCCGCGATAATGTCACCGGCCTCCCCCGCCAGCTGCACCTCACCTCGCAGGAAGTCCGCGAAGCCATGGCGGATAACATCAACCAGATCATTGAAGCCGTGAAAGGCTCCCTGGAGCGCATCCCTCCCGAACTTTCTTCCGACCTCGTCGATCGAGGCATCGTGCTGGCCGGTGGGGGATCGCTTATTCGCAAGATTGACCGGGCCATCTCCGAAGCCACCGGCCTGCCGGTTTTCGTGGCCGAAGACCCCCTCTGCGCTGTCGTCAACGGTACGGGCAAAATCCTCGCCAACTCCTCCCGCTGGAGCGGACGCGAATAAGCCCCTGCGGGCCAACCCGCCATGGAACAGAATCGCCGAGGAGCCCAAGCCTCTTACGTTGCCCTGACGATTTTCATCGCCGTCTGGATCTTCATGCCCAGCGCGGTACGGCGCCTCAACCGCGAGGCCTTCACGGAGTTTCAAGCCCCCGCGATGCATCTCGTCTCCAAAAGTCGCGACCTGGCTCGCTTCTGGGAACTCAAGAGTCGCAGCAGTGAAGACATGGCCGCAGCCGGACGTGATCTAGCGCGCGTGAATGCTGCACTGGAATTAAAATTGGCGGACTTCGAGGATGTCCGCCGAGAAAATAAACGACTCCGAAAAATCGACTCATATACCGTGCCGGCCGACTACATGTCGGTCGTCGCCCGAGTTGCCTCCCGTGATAGCTCCTCCTGGTGGAACCGAATCGTGATCCGCAAAGGACGTAATGACGGGATTCGCCCCGGGGCACCGGTCGTCTTCGGCAACTCTGTTGTCGGACGCGTTACCGCCGTTCATCTCACGACGAGCGAGGTGGATCTCGTGACCAGTCCAGGCTTCCGCTGCACCGCCTTCCTGGAAGGTGACGAACAAAACCGCATCGTCCTCGTCAACGGACTGGCCGGCAATTCGCTGCGCGCACCCCAAGCCCGCATCAGCGTGATCCCGGTCGATTATGATGAGCGCGTCGGGCAGGTCTCCAAAGTTTACACGACGGGCATGGGCGGTGTCTTTCCCAGCCATCTCATTCTCGGTACAGTCGATTTGGAATCCCAAGCCACCAAGCCGGGTGTCAGTTTCAAAGAGGGCCGACTGAATCCGGTGCGCGATCTGTATAACCTCCAGGAAGTCTCTGTGCTCGTCCCCCTCCATCAGAATCCGGGCGAAGCCTTGCTCGACCAATTCCAATAACGATGGGCTGGGCTTGGCTGATTCTCTTACTGGCGACTTACCCTTGGTTGCTCGGTGCCGACCTCGCCACGGACATGCTCGCAGGCGTCGGTGCCATTATCTTCATCTCCGGCGCCTGCATCATCGCCCCCTGCCGCCGTCTTCGGCCAATCCAAGCCGTGCCCTTCGCTGCATGCATCGGCTTTCTCTTCGAGGCACGGCGCCCCATCCCCGACGGCGCCCTAGCCATCACCCTTGTGGCCGCCAGCATCTTCCTGACAGCCAATAAACCGCTCCTTCGCAATACGCCCAGACTCCTGCGGGCGGCCATTATCACCAACACCCTTGCCTGCATCGCTTGGAGCATTGCGGTCACTATCGCCCTAGACACCAGCCAAGGGGCTAGACCTGCCACACCCTGGGTACAATTCATCCTTCAGGTGAGCCTCGCGACCATCCTCGGTGCCGCGGCCTATCTCCCAATCTCGTTGGTCCAAAATTTCGCAATGGACCGCATCGGCATCCCTCCCGCCGCCGACACCCCATGAAAGAAGAGCTCCCGGGGAAAGTGTTGCCTTCAACGCCGATCGATCGGCTACGGCTCTACGCGGTCTTCTTCTTTTTCGCCTTAGGTTTCGTTTACGTTTCGCTCGGCCTGGGCATACGCCAACTCGTCGAATCCGGAAAACTTAAAGAGGTCTCCGAATCGCAAAGCCGCCGCATCGTCATCCTGCCGCCCGCCCGCGGCCGCATCTATGACCGCAATGGCGAAATCCTAGTCGATAATCGCGCCCGCTGGAGTGTGAAGGCTGACCTGGCGGCCCTGCAAAAAGAATTCCGTACGGAGTATCTTAAATTATTGGCTGCGGAAAAAGCGCGCGAGGCTACCCAGATCAATCGCGAAGCCCTCCAAGAGACCGCAAAGAAAAACGTCCTCGAAGCATGGCTATCAAAAGTATGGTTTGTCATCGATGAAACCAATAAATCGGTGAAGTCCGGCCGGAAACCGACTAAGGTGCCCGCGATCACTTCGCCTAACGATCGCCACGTCGACCTCGAGGCCCTTCGTAAACACCTTCGCGAGCGCCGCCCGTTACCATTCACCCTCGTACCCGATTTGGCGTTCCCAGGGACCGGACAGGCCTTGTCACCTCAAGAAGGCATGAAGGCCGTCGCGCGTTTCATCGAACAATTTCCGGTCGACGGCCCCATCCGCCTCGAATCGGACATCATCCGAACCTATCCGCACGGCACCCTGGCAGCACATGTGCTGGGCTACGTGAAAGATTCCGCCGAGCTCCCGCCCAATGTCGACGACCTCGCCGATACCAAAATGGATTCGCTGCAGAAGCTCCACTATACAGGCAAGAAGGGCGCTGCCGGCATCGAGGAAACGCAGGACGAGCTTTTGCGCGGCAACAGCGGGTGGGAACTATGGACTAAAACTTCCGCAGGGTATAACCAGAGTCGGCTACAGATCAGCGAGCCGCGACAAGGTTCGTCGGCTAAACTATCACTCGACTGGCGCATCCAAGCCGCTGCCGAATCCGCCCTCAGCAAGATTCGTGACACTCAAGCCACCGTCCTCCCTGGCGCAGCGATCATGATGGACGTCAACACGGGAGAGATTCTCGCGCTCGCCAGCCAACCCACCTTCGACCCAAACCGCCTAGCCGACCATGTGAGCTACGCCTATTACGATGAGATTGAAAAGTCCGGAGGTTGGATGAATCGATCCATCCAAGGCCTCTACGCCCCCGGCTCGACCTTCAAAATCATCACGGCTGTGGCTGGAATGCGTAATAAAATCATCGATTGGGATGACATCCTAGAATGCGGACCCAGTTTTCGCGTGGGTAATCGCGATTTTCCAGAACACGAGCCGAACGGCTACGGGCAAGTCGACGTCGAGAAGATGCTATCGATCTCCTGCAATGTTTGGAATTACCAGGTCGGTATCCGCACAGGTGTCGATAATCTCGCGGCGGAAGCCCGTCGCTTCGGCCTCAATGCACCGCTCCTCAAGACCATGGGAGAAATCAACGGCGATTTCAAGGAAAGCACCGCCCTCCCCTCCCCCGCAGATCACGGCTTAGTTGTGCCCGACCAAGTCTATAAAACCCGCATCGGGCAGGGTCGATGGACTGACGGAGACACGGCCAACTTAGCCATCGGGCAAGGCTACCTTCTCACCACCCCACTGCACATGGCCTGCGTCGCCGCGTCCGTGGCGCGCGCCGAAACCCGGACGACCCCCTACATTATTCATGACCCCAAGCGCGACGGGATCCATCAGGGCTCACAACCGATCGGCCTGACCGGTCCACAAATGTCCGCCATGCGGGCCGGCTTAGAAAGTTGCGTAGAAGGAGGCACTGCAAAATTGGGCAAAATACCCGGCCTACCCTATGCAGCCAAAACTGGTACCGCGGAATATTTTAAAGACGGGAAGAAAGCCCACCTTGCATGGATGATCGGCTACGCCCCGGCGGATAAGCCAGCCGTCGCTTTCTGCGTACTCGTTGAAGGCCAACTCGACACCAGCACTTGGGGCGGAAAAACCGCTGGCCCCGTCGCCCGCGAAATGATTCTCGCTTGGGCGGATACGCTCGCCAAAGAAGCACCCAAAGCAGTCAGCGAAGAACCTGGCCGTTAAGCGCGAATCAGTACGGGCGTGCCGACGCTGACGGCTTCAAACAGCCGGATGACATCGGGGTCGGAAAGAAGCACGCAACCATGGCTATTCGGCGTCCCCAGCTTGGCGACCTGATTGGTCCCATGGATATAAACGAAGCGTCGACGGGTATCGACCACGCGCCCCTGTGCATCGATCCCAAGATTCAGACCGGCTTCGAGTCCGCTCAACCACAGGATTCTTGATGTTATCAGATTATCATCCGGCTGCGGCCATTCGGCAGAAAGCTTGCCCGTGGGTTGCCGGGCCTTGAAAACCATCCCGGCCGCGGCCCCCGCACCGATACGCTCGCAGACCTCGTGTAATCCCTCCGGGGTCTGGTGCGAATCCTGGACACATCCCACGCCCGCCCGGGCCGTGCTGACCACATAACATTGGCACTCATCCCCGCTGAAATGCCATAGTTTTTGCTGGTCAATCGACACAACGATGCAATGTTCTGCGGAAGGTAAGCCCAGCCCGGACAGGCGCTCGGAAACCTCCTTCTTCAAACCTAACTCGAAATCAGAACATGGCATATCGTATCGGCATCGTGGGCGTGACAGGCGCGGTGGGTCAAGAACTGCTGGCACTGATGGCCAAGCGGAACTTCCCAGTCGCAGAACTTCGCCCCCTCGCCTCCGCCCGCTCCGCCGGCTCCAAGGTCACCTACGGCGGCCGGGAATGGACCGTCCAAGAGGCTAAACCCGAGGCCTTTGAAGGACTCGATTTCGCCATCTTCAGCGCCGGGGGCTCCATCTCACTGGCCTTGGCCCCGGAAGCCGTTAAGCGAGGCTGCATCGTCATCGATAACAGCTCCGCCTTCCGCATGCTGCCGGAGGTGCCGCTCGTGGTGCCCGAAATCAACGCCCACCATCTGGCCAATCATAAGGGTATTATCGCGAATCCCAACTGCTCGACGGCGATCGCCTTGATGGGGCTTTACCCCCTGCACCTCGCTTTCGGTTTAAAGAAGTTCTTCGCCTCCACGTACCAAGCCGTCTCCGGCACCGGTGCCGAAGCGATGCGCGAACTCGACGGGCAGGCCCGTGCTTGGGCTAAGGGTGAGACCCTTCCGGCCAAAGTCTATCCGCACACGATTAATTTCAATGTTATCCCTCAGGTGGACTCCTTCCTCGAGGATGGCTACACTAAGGAAGAGATGAAGATGCTTAACGAGGGCCGCAAGATCATGGATCTCCCTGGACTCAAAGTGAGCACCACCTGTGTACGCGTTCCGGTCTTCCGCGCCCACTCCATCGCCATCAGCGCTGAATTCGAGCGCCCGGTTGATATCGCCGTCGCCCGTCAGGCCATTTCCGCGTTTCCTGGAGCGGAACTCTGCGACGATCCGGCCAACAAGAAGTATCCGATGCCCCTCGACTACGCCGGCAAGGAAAAGTGCGGCGTGGGGCGGATCCGCAAGGACTCCCTTTTTGACAACGGTCTCTCCCTTTGGATTTCCGGCGACCAGCTCTGGAAAGGTGCAGCGCTCAATGCGATTCAGATTGCCGAAACACTCCATGCCCAAGGTCGGTTAGCCCGCCGCGCATAACCCATGGCCAGGAGCAACGATCGCGCCCCACGTCACGCCGACCTCCTTCGGCCGTTGAAGCTTTACGATGAAGGCGACATCCCCGCCCTGCTGAAGGACGTAAAGGACCCCTTGATTCTCGTCCTCGACGGCGTCCAGGACCCTCATAACTTGGGAGCGTGTCTCCGTAACGCCGATTGTGCTGGTTGCACCTTCGTGATTATCACCCGAAAAAACTCCGCGCCTGTCACCGAGACCGTCCGCAAAGTTGCTGTCGGGGCAGCCGAGACGATGCCTATCGTCCAGGCCAACAACCTCCGGAATGCACTCGGCAAGCTCAAGGATGCGGGCGTCTGGATTGCGGGCACCTCTGACCACAAAGCCAGCCAATCCTTGTTTGCGGCCAAACTGACTGGGCCGCTGGCCATCATCCTCGGCGCCGAGGGCGACGGAATCCGTCACCTGACAGCCGAGACCTGTGACTTCCTCCTCCGCATCCCGATGCTTGGCAGCGTCCCCTGCCTCAATGTCTCGGTCTCCGCGGGCGTCTGCCTTTTTGAGGCCGTGCGACAGCGCGGCCACCGCTGAGGTTCAATTTTTCTTTACCCACGCCGCTGGGCGTGTCGTAATCGCACTGTTCGGTTGGCCGGATAGCTCAATGGTAGAGCAGTTGACTTTTAATCAATTGGTTCCGGGTTCGAGTCCCGGTCCGGCCACTTTGAACAATGCATTTTACAAGCCTTCGGGCGTGTCCGTGAATTAAGTGCGTTTGCTCTTGAAATCCCCTCCGCGTCTTGCACTCATTCACATCCCGCTGTCTGGCTGGATAGCTCAATGGTAGAGCAGTTGACTCTTAATCAATTGGTTCCGGGTTCAAGTCCCGGTCCAGCCACCAGCGGGAATTCACTTTAAGCGCGCTTTCGGGGTTCCGAGAGGCGCCGGTAGCGTTCGGCCATATAAGCGGCATGGCAGGGCCGACAGTAACTATGATAGCTGTTCGAGGCCCGCAACCAGTGGAACATCTGAACCGGCAACTGCTGTCCACATTGGGCACAATCGCGCTTGGTCAGCACCCGCCGGGTGGCCCGATCCGCCGTCCGCTGGCGGACCGTCATCGCCAGGCAAGGGCGACAGAACGGATGGATGGCCGTAGTACCTTCAAGCCGGTGAAAAAGCGCCAACGGGCGCGCTTTCTGACAGCAACGACATTTCTTCTTGGGGGAGTCTTTCATGGCACCCCCAGCAAGTCCCGACTAAGCGCCCATGCAATCGCAGGAGGTTAGGTAATATTTCTAGTATGAAGCCCCTACTCGACCGTTACCGATTTCGCGAGATTCCGTGGCTGATCAATCCCGCAACCTCGCAGCCTGGCCACATGGTAGGCCAGCAGCTGGAGGGCGACCGCCATCGGCACAGTGGCGACGAGTGGGTCGCAGTCCGGGATGCAAATGACATCATCCGCTACGGCCGCGCCCGCCCCGCCTTCCGTAATCACCGCGATGATGCGGGCGCCACGGGCTTTGCACTCCTCGGCGTTGCTCAGGACCTTATCCGTCACCGGAGAACGATTAGCGAGCACCACCACGGGGACGCCAGGAGTGAGCAAGGCAATCGGGCCATGTTTGAGTTCCGCGGCATGATAGCCTTCGGCATGGATGTATGAGATTTCCTTAAGCTTGAGGGCGCCCTCAAGCGCCACGGGGTACATCGGACCACGACCCAGGAAAAATGCGTGCTCATGCCGCACCAGCCCTTCGGCCACCTTGGCGATGGCATCGTTCTGCAGGAGCACCCGCTCGATTAATTCAGGGAGACGGCCAATTTCAGCCGCGAGAAACTGACCCCGCTCGCGGGATAGTCGCCGGCCTCGCCCCAATTTTAAGGCCATGAGGAGCAAAACGGCCACCTGACCCGTAAAAGCTTTGGTCGAAGCCACCGAGATTTCTGGACCTGCGTGCAAGTAAACGCCCCGCCCCGTCTCACGGGCGATGGTGGAGCCCACGACGTTCACCAAGCCAATAACCATCGCCCCCTTGTCCTTGGCTTCACGAATGGCCGCCAGTGTGTCAGCCGTCTCGCCCGATTGGGAGATTCCAATCACCAGGTCACGACCATCGACCAAAGGGTTGCGGTAGCGGAATTCCGCGGCCTGTTGGGCTTCCGTTGGAATCTCCGCCACATCCTCAAAGGCAAAATCGCCGACCATACCCGCATGCAAGGATGTGCCGCAGCCGACCATGGTGATGCGTTGCATCTCGACGAGCTCCCGGGCGGAAGAGCTGAGCCCAGAAAGCACGGCCGTGCCATTCGGGACATCGAGGCGACCGCGTAGCGCGTTACGCACCGACTCCGGTTGCTCAAAAATCTCCTTAAGCATGAAATGCTCGAAGCCGCCCTTCTCCACCGCCCCCACCTCGATCCCGAGTTCGGCGACATCGCGATCCATCGGCGAATCATTGAGATCGGTGATGTCGACCGAATCTGCCGTCACCACGGCCACATCGCCGTCGTCGAGGTAGATGACCCGACGGGTATGCGCGATCAAGGCGGAAGCATCCGAGGCCACCAAGCATTCACCGTCGCCCACCCCGATGACCAGCGGACTGCCCTTACGGGCGACGACAATCTTGCCTGGCTCATCTGCGGAAATAACGGCGATGCCATAAGCGCCCTCGACCTGACGAAGCGCCTGAATAACGGCCTTACGCAAGTCCCCCCGATAGAACTCTCCCACCAAGCGGGATAAGGCCTCGGTGTCGGTCTCGGAATCGAAGCGGTGGCCCTTGGCTTCTAATTTAGTCCGGATGACTCGATAATTTTCAATAATGCCGTTATGGACCAAGGCGATGCGCCGCGAAGCGTCCATATGCGGGTGAGCGTTTGCCTCGGTGGGAGCACCATGCGTGGCCCAACGCGTATGCGCGATGCCGGCCGTGCATTGAGCCTGTCGAACTTCCGACCATTCCAGTCGTACCTTATCCGCCAGACGGACCACCTTGCCGACCGCCCGGGCGGTCACAATGGATGCGCCTTCTTGTAGCGCCAAGCCTGCCGAATCATAGCCGCGATATTCAAGCCTCCTCAGCCCAGCGATAAGAATGGGAGCGGCCGGAGATCGGCCGACATATCCGACGATGCCGCACATAAATTAGGAAAGAATATCGTGCTCCACGATGATGCCCGGGCGGGTGGTCGCGCCTGGTGCGAGCTTCCGGCCAGGGTAAATGGAGGTGTGAATACCAGTATGAACGTTGTCACCGATGATGGCGCCGAATTTGCGTCGCCCAGTATCGATGAGGACGCCCCCAACCATACTGCGGTGATTCTTGCCATCATGTCGGAGATTCGAGGTCACGGTTCCTGCCCCCAGATTGACTTTCATGCCCAGCACGGAGTCGCCGACATACGAAAGATGGCCAACATTAGTCCCGGTCATGAGGAGCGAGTTCTTTAACTCCACGGCTTGGCCGACATGACAACCATCGCCGACCGAAGTCGCCCCACGGATATAGCAGTTAGGACCAATTTTACAGTCAGCTCCGATGATGACGTCGCCCTCGATTACCACACCCGGGAGAATCTTCGTGCCCGGACCGACCTGCAGCCGTCCGTCCACATAGAGGGACGGGTGATATTCAGCCGCGCGCGTATATTCCAACTTAGCCGCGAGTACGCGTTCATTAGCGGTCAATAGCTCCCAAGGATGCGAAAGGTGGAAAGACCTACCACTGACCACGGCGGGCCCGTGCCCAGACGATCGGGTCAGCAGGACCTGCCCAAGAGGAGTCGTCAGGGCCTGCGCCTGGTCGGCAGCCAGAAACGCGAGGACATCAGCTAATTCCAGCCACGCCGCACCATCGACGAGGATATCATGCTTCGTTTCAGCCCCAGGAATAAGACAGGCCGCCGACAAGACCATTAACTGGTGCTGGCGCAGAGGGATATTCCCGACCAAGAACTCGGCCAGAGGCCGGGGCGACAACACCGACATGGAAGGGTTTCCCCGTGTTTCTCCCAGATAGAAAGTGGCCATGATTAAATTTTGGCGAAATCCTTCTCAATCGC